>NZ_JASGDO010000001.1:0-40097 GCF_047607225.1 Microbacterium sp.
CCGGGCGCCGTCGGCGGGGTCGCTTCACCTTCGGCGGTGGGCGCGGGAGCAGGCGGAGCGGCGGGTGCCGCCGGCCCCGGAGCGGCCGCGGGAGTCGGCGGCGGAGCATCGTACGCCGGCGCGACGTTGCTCGGGGCGGCACCGTAGGCCTGCCCCTGCGCGGGCTGCGCCGGGTAGGTGGGCTGGCCGGTGTAGTACGCGTTCCAGTCGGGCGAGCCGTCGGGCATGACCGGCAGGGGCGTGCGACCGTCGGCGTACGTCGGCCATTGAGCGACGGGGGCCGCAGGCTGCTGCGGATAGTAGTAGCCCTGCGTCGGAACGGGTGCGCGGTCTTTCTTGGGGGCGAACAGAGCGTTGACGAGCGGAACGAGGGCCGTGCCCACCGCGGCAAGGATCGCGAGGGCCACCACCACGCGCCAGTAGAAGTCTCGGAAGACGACGTACTCCTCGATCATGATCGGGAGCACGAGCATGACGGCGAGGATCACGACCAGACCGATCGTGACGTAGGTCACCACGGACGTGAATGTCGTGTGGTGGCGCTGGTGCGCCTTGGAGAAGAGACGGATGTGGAGGAGCGCCGCCTGCAGGATCAGCACGATCAGCAGGAACTTGAAGAAGCGCTCCGGACCCGTGCCGAAGGAGTCGCGGGAATCAGGCAGCCAGATGAGAAGGGCCCCGATGAGCAGGATCAACACCCACGTCACCATGCTCGATAGCGCGAACCACGCAGGTCGACGCGACGCGAGGCTGGCCTCGAGGATCGCGATCCCGGCGAACGACGCGAGCAGCACGATGGTCAGGAAAGCCTTGCCGATCATCCCGTTGGCATCACCGACCAGCACCCAGACGACGCACACGATGGCGGCGGCGATGAGGGCACCGATCGCCACCCAGATGGATGCTCGCAGGATCTTGCTCGAGTTCGGATGGGTGAGGGGTTCGCTCATCTCTGTTCCTCCGGTCGCGGACACGCGGACGTTCTCATCCTCGCACGCGAGCCCTCATCGCGTGCGCCTCTCCCCCGCGGGGGTGCGCCACTCCGCGGGGCACCCCACCCCACCGGCGTCACGCGTATCGACGGACGGCGGCGCGAATCTCCTCCGCGTGCAGGTAGATCTCGTCGAGCGATTCGATGGCATGACGCGTCTCGTTCTTCTGTTCGTCGAGCAGACCGAGGTACTTCTTGTTTGCGCTGTTGAAATGAAGCCGTGCGATGGGCTTCCGGTTGTTGTCGTCGAGGAGAACAGCGAAGTAGCTCTTCGAGTCACGATGGAAGACCCTCTGGGGCTTGACCTCGCTGCACGCGATGGCTTTGACGATCTGGTACCCCTCGAGCTCTTCGAGGGTCGTGGTGATCTCGGTGTCCCGATCGAGGTCCGCTTCGGCCACTTCGGCGGACGAAGCCGGCGCCGTGGCGACACCCACCGGCGCCATCGGCGCCGATGCACCGAGCGCGGTCTTGAGCCGATCGTTCACTTGATCGTTCAGGTACTGCTTCGTGGCCTTCTTCACCAAGATGGAAAACTGCTCTCGCACGCGAGCGGTGAAGGACCCGTCATATACCCGGGTCGTGAAGAATCGGACGAAGTCGTCGGTCGGTTCGCGGAACTGCGCAGCGATCTCGCGCTTGAGGGCACCGACGTACTTGAGCTCCTCTGCGGCGTTGACGATCGAGTCCAAGTCGAACGCGTCCTTGCTGAGCTTCTGGATCTCCGGCACCAGGGTGTCGTCGATCTCCCGGAGATCCAGCACCAGGAACGGCTTCTGGTCCATGCGGTTCGGGGAGTCGATGTCCGAGTAGAACTGCCACACGACTCCGTTAGTGAGAACCGCGACCCGCGCGTTGGTCACTCCGAAGTATCGATACAGCTGCGATGCATGCTCAAGAGTCAGCTCACCGCGGTGAACCTTGCACTCGATGAGGATCTGAACCTCACCGTCGCGCACGATCGCATAGTCGATCTTCTCCCCACGCTTGATCCCGACGTCCGCCGTGAACTCCGGCACCACCTCGAGCGGATCGAACACGTCGTAGCCGAGGATCGTGGCGATGAACGGCATCACGAACGCGTTCTTCGTCGCCTCTTCCGTGTCGACAGATTCCGACTGGTTCTGGACCTTGGCCGCAAGGGCATACAAACGCTCGATGAAATCCACTGCCGCTCCTTCGACGGACGCTCCGCCATGAAGCTCCTACTTATAAGTCGCCGCAGCGGACCACTTCCTTACACTCTGACCCTCATCGCGTGCGCCCTCTGTCCGCGGGAGTGCGCCACTAGCATGGGGCCACCGCTGTGCAGGAAGGGATACGAACATGCACATCCTCACCTCCAACCCGATCGACCCTGGAGTGTTCGCGGGGATCGGATTCGGCTTCATGATCCTCGCGCTCGTGATCTACCTCGGCCTCATCGGACTGATGCTCTGGATCGGCTATCTGATCATGCGCACGGCCGTGAAGAACGGTGTGATCCTGGCGATGCGCGAGACCGGCGCGCAGATCACACCCCGGCCCGGCTACGGCGCCCCTCCCGCACCACCGGCCTCCTGGCGCCCGCAGGGCGGCTGAGTCGCGTCAGCAGTACACGTTCGTGATCAACGACCGGTAGGCGATCGGCACGTTAGCCGCGTTTCCTGCCGTCGCGGAGGCCCGCACGGTCGTTCCCTGACGCGCCTGCAGCGTGCCGCTCGATCGCGCGTTCGCGATGGAGCCGACCGTGGCGAGGGCCGCTGTCGACTTCGAGCCACAGCTGGTCCACTCCAGCTTGGTGCCACCCTGCGACGCCTGGGAGTAGGCGCAGACCGCGCCCGTGGCGCAGCTGCCCACCGAACGGGCGCCGATGTCGGAGACGGTCAGCGTCATGTCGAGCGCCGGCCACTCGGCCGTGCTCCACGAGGTCGCGACGCCCCCGGGCTCCGCCAGCAGCGCGTAGGCGACCTCGGGATGGACGAGCACGATATCAGCGTGGGCGGCCGGAGCGGGAGCGGCCGACAGCGTGAGTAAGGCCGCGACGCCGAGCGAGGTCGCGAGCTTGGTGAGATTTCGGGCGAGAGTGTTCATTCCGTATCCGGCCAGAGAGAGTAAGAGGCGACGGTGCCCACGGGCACAGGGAGAGGAGATCCCGGACCCGTCACCGACATCTCGTAGCCGACGACACGTCCGGTGCGGGTACTGATCAGAAGAGTCGCCGACTGATCTCCCATTGCCTCGGCTCTCACGCCGATCACCTCTCGCCCTTCGCGATCGGTCGTTACACCGAGGACGTCGATATCTGGCACGGAGAGGAGCGCCTGCAGGATGTCTGCGTGCTGCGCATTGGTCATCGTCAGCTCCGAGAAGAGATCGGGAACAGCGGTAAGCGCCTGTCCCGAGAATCCCGACCCGTACTCGATGTAGAGCTGGAGCAGGTCGTCGGCGAACTGCGCGTCCAAGTCTTCCGCACCGGGGGTCGCCTGTGAGTACGTTCCCGGCTCCCACGTCTGCTCATCGATGAGGGTGCCCGGCGGCTTCGCGTTCGGCGGCGTCGCCGGAAGACCCGAAGAGCTGAGGAAGGGTGCACCGGTTCGGACGATCTGCGTCGCAGAGAGATCCTCCGACCACACGAACTCGCGCTCGAGCGGCTCGATGTACACGGTCGGCTCCGCTTCGCCGTCAGAGGTGAGCGTCAGCGACCATGACACCGTCTCGGAGCGGCGCTCCGTGGTCGCGGGTCCGGGCGAGTCGGCCAGCCGCGCCTCGGCCTCAGCGACGACCTCGGCGAGGCTCTTGTCGATCGCGGTGTACGTCAGTGGCGCCGGCCCGTAGGCGGCGGCGACTGGCGCGGTGAACGGATTGAGGAACGCCACCACCGCGACCGCGAGAGCTGCCAGGGCAGCCGGCACCGCGATCCAGGATGCCCGCACCCGCGCTGCTCGTGAGCGTCGGGCGGGCGGCGGCGTCTCCGCCATGATGCGCTCCAGGGTCGCCTTCTGGCGCTCGGGAGGGATGGGCGCGAAGGCGCGGGACGGGTCGGCGTCGCGAAGGCGCCGTTCGAGTTCGTCGTCGTTCATCGCACCTCCGCCCCTTCGTCGATCAGGAGTTCACGCATGCGGCTGCGCGCGCGGTGCAAACGCGTCCACACGGCGGCTTCCCGCATCTTCAGCACCTGCGCGATCTCCCCCGCGCTGAGTTGTGTCCAATACGTCAGTTCCAGCACCTGACGGTCTTTGGGGGCGAGCTTTTGCATCGCCTCATGCACGGCGAGCCGTTCGAGGTCGCCCAGGGCGCTTTCGGCATCGTCTTCGCGGGTGTGCGAAAGGACGGCGACGGCCGCGCTCCGGCGATAGCGGGAGCGCACGACATCATGCGACCGGTTCATCGCCGTGCGGATGAGCCACGGCAGACCGAAGGGATCCTGCGGGTCGAACTTCTGCCACGCGATCTTGAACACCTCCGACGCCACGTCCTCGGCCGCAGCGGCATCCGCCAACACCGATTCGGCGTAGCGCACGACGCGTGCGTAATGCGCTTCGAACATGACGCGGAACGCTTCCTCCCTCGACGCAACCGTCTGAAAACGTGCGTCTTTCACGTTGCGGCTCCGTGCGGTCCAGGGGGAAAACTGGGGGTGGGTACTCCGCTAACTGTAACCGGCCGGAAGACCCGGAAAAGCCGTGTGTAAGGAATCGGCGGTCTGCGGCAACTAAAGAGGGGCGGCGTGGGCGGCCTCAACGCCGCCGAACGATCAACGCGTCGACGTTGTCGGGGCGCAGGATCTCGTCTGCCGCCAACTGCGCCGCACCCGCAAGACCCGCCTCGCTGCCGATGGCGCTGGGCACGATCGTGATGCCCCGGGTGAGGCTGGGCGGGAAGTCGCGGTAGATGGTCTCACGGATACCTGCCAAGAGTGGTTCCGGCGATTCGGCGAGGTTTCCCCCCACGACGATCACCGACGGATTGACCACGGCGCACAGCACACCCAGCGACGACCCGAGGTCGCGCCCCGCCTGCCGGACGAGCGCGAGCACCTCCGGGTCGTTCGCGCGCACGAGGTCGACGATTTCCCGGCTCGTGCGGACGCCGCGACCCGACCCGCGCAACGCCGTCTCGATGGCGCGGCCGCTCGCGACCGCGTCGGGGCAGCCGATCATCCCGCAGCGGCAGGGGACGCCGCGCTCGGGCGCGGGAAGGTGACCGATGTCGGCCGCAGCCCCCTGAGCACCGTGGAGCACCCGGCCGTCGACGATCACGCCACAGCTGACGCCCATCCCCACCTTCAGGACGATGGTGTTGCGAAACCCCTCGGGATCCCGGGCCTGCTCACCCCGCGCCAGGATGTTGGCGTCTTTGTCCACGAGCACGGGAAGACCGGGGAAGGGCTTGGCGAAGTAGGTCGGGATCGACTCCCCCTCCCAACCGGGAAGATAGGCGCGCTGCATGATGCCCTCGTCGACGGGCCCGGGGACGCCGACTCCGATACCGCGGAGCCGGGTGCGATCGAGACCGACGTCGTGGGTGAGCCGGTCGAGCCGTTCCACCACCTCGGTCATCACGACGGCGGCGCCCTGATCGCTGTCGAGGTCGGCCTCGGCCGAGGCGATGAGCCGCCCGGCGAGATCGGTGATCCCCAGGCGGGTGTGGCGTCCTCCGATGTCGGCGACGAGGAGACGCCCCTCGTCGGCGTGGAACGAGTAGGTCTCCGCCGGTCGCCCTCCCGTGGAGGTCGACTGCGGGTTGATGCTCACCAACCCTGCGTCGACGAGGAGATCGATGCGCTCGGCCACCGCCGTCCGCCCGAGGCTGGACTGACGCACGAGCTCGGCCCGCGTCCACACCGGGGCGCTGCGGATCATCTGCAGGAGCGCTCCCGGCCCGAACGAGCCTCGCTGGGCCCGCTCGGCCGACGATCTCGGGGGCTCGGTGTTCTCGGGCATCTTTCTCCTCGCGGCGTCAGCCTAGCGAGCCGCCGTGGCGACTCAGTACGCGCCGCCCGCGCGCTGCTCGCCCGCCAGGAGAGCCCGCGTGCCGGAGACCCCGAGCCGGGTCGCGCCCGCGTCGATCATGGCCTGCGCGTCGGCGAGCGTGCGAACGCCGCCCGAGGCCTTGACGCCGAGTCGGCCGCCGACCGTCTGCGCCATGAGCGCCACGGCGTGGACGCTCGCACCGCCGGCGGGGTGGAACCCGGTAGACGTCTTGACGAAGTCGGCGCCGGCGCGCTCCGCCGCACGGCACACCTCGACGATCTGGGTGTCATCCAGCGCCGCCGACTCGATGATCACCTTGAGCAGCACGGGGTGTGGGGCGGCCTCACGCACGGCGGCGATGTCGGCTTCGACGCGCTCGAAGTCACCCTCGATCGCCGCGCCGACGCTGATGACCATGTCGATCTCGTCGGCCCCGTTCTCCGCGGCGAGCGCCGCTTCGGCGGCCTTGACGCGGGAGTCGTGGGCGCCACTGGGGAATCCGCAGACGACGGCGACCTTGAGGCCGCTCCCCTCGGGAACGGTCACCGGCAGCATGTTCGGCGACACGCACACCGAGTAGGTGCCGAGGGCCACCGCCTCTTCCACGAGGGCTGCCACGTCGGCGTGGGTGGCCTCGGGCTTGAGGAGAGTGTGATCGATCATTCCGGCGATGTCGTGCGCGTTCATTTCAGGTGCCTTTCGTGGAGGTTCAGCGGGTGGAGAGGAGGGAGCGGCGGGCCGCGGCGACGACCGCTTCGCGGGTGATGCCCCGGCGACGGAGCACTTCAGCGCCGTTGCCCGAGAGGCCGAACTCCTCCACCGAGACGGCTTCGCCGTGCGTTCCGAGATAGCGATACCACCCCTGCGCGATGCCCGCTTCGACACTGACCCGCGCAGCGACCGGAGAGGGGAGGACACTTTCACGATAGTCCGCGTCCTGGGCCTCGAACCACTCGACGCACGGCATGGACACGACGCGTGCCGCGATACCCTCGGCGGCCAGTTCGTCGGCGGCCTCGACGGCGAGGTGCAGTTCCGAGCCGGTGGCGATGAGGATCACGTCGGGCTGCTCGGCGGTGTCGACGAGGACGTATCCGCCGCGCGCGACCGCGCCCTCGGCGGTGCCGGGAAGGGTCGGCAGGTTCTGCCGGCTCAGGACGAGCGCGGTGGGTCCGGCATCGGACGCGAAGATGTGGCGGTAGGCGGCTACGGTCTCATTGGCATCGCCCGGTCGGACGACCGACAGACCCGGGATCGCGCGCGACGCCCACAGCTGCTCGACCGGCTCGTGCGTGGGACCGTCCTCCCCCACCGCGACCGAGTCGTGCGTCCAGACGTACAGGGTCGGGAGCCCCATGAGCGCGGCGAGGCGGACGGCGGGACGCATGTAGTCGGAGAAGACGAAGAACGTCGCTCCGAAGGCGCGGGTGAGACCGTGCAAGGCGATGCCGTTGAGCACCGCACCCATCGCATGCTCGCGGATGCCGAAGTGGAGCACGCGTCCGTACGCGTCGCCGGGCCATTCCTCGCTCACCAGGCCAGGGCGGAGCATCGAGGGGAACTCGGCCGACCACGTGCCGTTCGTCTCGGCGAGGTCGGCGGAACCGCCCCACAGTTCCTCGACGGCGCGACCGGCGGCCGCGAGGGTCTTCGCGCTCGCGATACGCGTGGCGAGACTGTCGCCCGGGGCGAACACCGGCAGTTCGGCGTCCCATCCGTCGGGGAGCTCGCGTCGCTGCAGCCGCTCGAGAAGCGCGGCACCGTCGGGATTGCCGCGCTGCCACGACGCGAAGCCCTGCGACCACGCCGCCTGCAGCTCCTCGGCCCGCGCGGCGGCCCAAGACCGCGAGTGGCGGAGCAACTCGTCAGGCATGACGAACGAGGATTCGGGATCGAGGCCCAGGGCGGTCTTCGTGGCTGCGACCTCGTCGGCACCGGGGGCACCGGAGTGCGCCTTGGCCGTTCCGCCGAGCGTCGGCATGGGGTGGCCGATGCGCGAGCGCAGCCGGATGAAGACGGGGGCGCCGCGGTGCGCGATCGCTGCGTCGAGCACGGCGCGCACCTCGTCGCGCGACTCGGCATCGCAGATCGTGAGGGTGTGCCAGCCGGAGGCAGCCATGCGGTCGACCGTGTGCTCGACGGTGGCGATCGCAGTGTCGCCTTCGATCGAGATCTCGTTGTCGTCCCAGATGAGGATGAGATTCTCGAGACCCCACGCGCCAGCGAGCGCGGCGGCCTCGTGACTGATGCCCTCCTGGAGATCTCCGTCGGAGGCCAGGCAGAAGACGCGGTGGTCGAACGGGCTTCGGCCCGGGGTGGCATCGGGATCGAGCATGCCCCGCACCCGACGGGCGGCCAGCGCCATGCCGACAGCGTTGCCGATGCCCTGCCCGAGCGGGCCGGTGGTCGTCTCGACGCCCGGCGTGTGGCCCCACTCGGGGTGCCCGGGGGTCTGCGAATCGAGCGTGCGAGCCGCGCGGAGATCCTCCATCTCGAGTCCGTAGCCGTGAAGGTACAGCTGGAGGTAGAGCGAGAGGCTGGTGTGCCCGGCCGAGAGGACGAACCGGTCGCGTCCCAGCCACTGCGGGTCGCTCGGGTCGTGGCGGAGGTACTCCTGAAACAGCGTCGTCAGGAACGGCGTGAGACCGACCGCGGTGCCGGCGTGCCCCGATCCCTTCGCCTGCACGACGTCGAGGGGAAGCACACGTGCATAGCGGATGACATCGTCGTCGAGCGAGGGGGTGGCCGGTCGGTCAGTGGTCATGGAGTGCTCCTCGGCATCGAGACGTGATGAGTTATGCCGCCAAGTGTACGGCTATTGCCGTTTAATGGCAAAAGGCTACTGACTGTTGAGAGGTCCACGCTCGCCCGCGCCGCGCGCACCGGTTCAGCGTTCGATGGGCGTCAGTGCGCCCGGCACGGCGTCCCGCGGCAAGAGTGCTTCGGCGATCGATCGCCGGTCGTCGGCGCCGGTGTCGTCCTCGTCGAGTTCCCAGAGGTCAGTGAGGAGATTCCGCACGGCGTCGGCGAGGTCGGTATAGGTGCGTAGCGACTCGTCGGAGAGCTCGACGCTCCAACGAGCCAACGACCCATCGGGACCGACCATCGTCACCATCGCACCGCTGCTCCACAGCGGCACCCAGTGCGGGTGACGCCGTGCAACGGACCATCCCCGGGCGTTGACCGCGTCGGCCTGGCCACGCAGTGCGGGGTGAATCACAGCACCGCCCTTCGTGGCGATCGTCACCATCGCCTCCGGGAGTCCCCGAACCCGGATGCGATCGGCAAGTTCGGTCGAATCGGGGGCGGGAAGCTCGGTCATGCCAGGTGCCTATCACACGCGAAAGTCGCGGGGCTGCTCGGGTGGAGAGTGTTCGTGCCGCCGGCCGTCTGGACGGTGACGTCCTCACTGCTTCACGGACGGCGCGCCAGTCACCGCCGCACAGGTGCTCTACCGATGGTCAGCCGGAGGTGCGGGCAAGAAGCGCCGTGGAATAAGCGCGATGAGGGTGATTAGTCATTCAGGCTTATGGGCTGCCGCGCCGGGTGAGGAAGGACCAACCACCTCAGGAATCGCACCCAACTACTTTGGCGATACGCAGCCCCGGGCGAGAAGCCGAGTTCGCGCCCGACCTTGTCGAGCGCCTCTTCGACGAGCGCATCGTGGAGCGGGCGGAAGAAGAGCGGCCACGACAGTCGGCCCCTCCCCGAGGCCGCAGAACGACTTCGTGTCTCACCACCGTCGAGTCACCCGAGGGATGAAGGGAGAAGGAGTGTCGACCGATGAATCCCGACGGGCCCGTGAATCGGAAGGAGACCTCACGGCGAGCGTCGACGGCCTCGACCACGTAACGGACCGGCCCGTGCCCGCCCCGCGCCCCGGGAACGACCCCCTCGCCGAATCGCATACGGGGCCAGGCTTCCCGGGGCCAGACGCGGTCGCCGTCGCTCGCCAGGGTCGCAAGTACTGGCGCCACCTCGGCGGCCACCACCGGGTACGCGCGCTCGTGGACATTGACGACCATGCTCACCTCGCTCGACTCCCGTCCGGCGTGCGTTCACGGTACCGCGCCCGCGTCACATCCCTCCGCCGCGGATTCGACCTCCGATGGTTGGCAGTCCACGAACTGGGGCATATGCTCGCCATCGATCACACCACGGGAAAAGCGCGCCGCACTCACCGACAAACACGTGCATCTTCTCGGCGAGAAAAGGAAGGCGGGTGATTTCTCTGCGCAGAACACACAACGCGGCGATGCGCCTCACAACTCTCATCGGGCTCTCCACGCTGGTGACCGCAGCGACGGGCTGCACTGCTGCATCGCCGGAGCCTGAGGCCACACCAGCGATCCTGTGCGAGCCGGCGACGGCACATGTTTCTGCCCGGGAGGCGGCTCCTGGAGAGATCGTGACGGTGACGGGCACGGCATGGCTTCCCTGTGAGCTCGATCCGACACCCTCGCCCGTGACGATGGAGTGGATCGGGTTCGACCGACCGATTGCCCGTGCCGAAGTCGATGCCGCGGGCGGATTCACGATGTCGCTGACGGTTCCCGATGTAGGCCCCGGCGCCGCCGTGATCCGGGTGTCCAGTTCGACGAACGAGCCGGTCGAGCTTCCGTTCACGATCACCGAGTAGCGCCACGTTCCTCACGCTTGCGGCAGTAGCGCGAGCCTCCGCTCCCCGCGATCCTCGGGCCAACGCCGGAGGGGCCCTCACCAGCTTCTGGCGAGGGCCCCTCCGTGTCTTGCGGTGGCGAGTGAGGGATTCGAACCCCCGAAGGCTATGCCGGCTGATTTACAGTCAGATCCCTTTGGCCGCTTGGGTAACTCGCCAGGTGCGCACCCGACCGGCTTGTACAGTCGACCGGAGGCGCGATCCACCATCTTACCGGGTCGAACGCCCCACGAAAAACCACCGTCGCTACGCGGCGACGGCCACCCGTTCCACGAACGACTCGACGCGGTGACGAGTGCCGTCGATCCGGCGGTCGACGCTGGCGCGCACCTCGCTGGGCGCGAGGGGCGCCGCCAGTCGCACATTCTCGTGGCAGGAGAGGTCGGCGCACACATACGTGCCCACGCTGTCTCCCCGCTCCCCTGCGTCACCGGCTCGGCGGGCGGTGAACAGGGCCACCTGGTCGCCCGGCTGCATCGTGTGACACAGGTTGCAGAGGGCGGGCCTCCCCCGGCTCGATCCGTCGGTCGCCCGGAGGACGACGCCCGTGGGGGCGCCGTCGAGCTCGGCGATGACGTACCCGCGACCGCGGGTGCGGGGATCGCGCCAGGCGAGGAAGTCGAGGTGGTCCCAGTCCACGAGCAGGAAGTCGACGGGCAGGGCCACACGCTCGATCTCGTCGGTCGTCGCGTTGACGAGCGCGGCGCGCACCTGGTCTTCCGTGAGCGGCTGCATCCCTCCAGTCTAGGAAGCGGTCGCCGCCACGGGGGTCTCGGCGACGAGCCGTCCATCGACCCACGAGACCGGCATGGGATCGGTCACCCCGCCCACGAACGCCCCGTCCGGTCCGACGTTGCGGAAGGCGAACAGGAGCCACTGCCCGTCTTCGCGGCGGCGCAGCAGCCGCCCGACATAGAGGTCCTCCCCCGTCAGGGGCTCCGCGCGGTCGACGTCGAAGGGCCCGAGCACACTCTCGGCGGGGATCGCCCAGGTGCCGGCCCGCGCCCCGCGGCGGGCCGGCATCGAGTGGTCGGCGAGGCAGGAGAACAGCAGCACGGGGCGACCGTCCACGACCTCGACCTGTGTCACCTCGAGCTGTCCGAAGCCGTTCTCCGACGGGGTACTCACCGGCTCGCGCAGCTCCCAGTCGCGGAGGTCCGCCGACCACGCGTGCGCGACCACACCGCGCCCCTCCACGGGTCCTTCCGGCGCCCGAGCGGTCACGTACATGTGCCAGCCGTCGCCGTCGGGGTCGGCGAAGACCCACGGGTCGCGGAACGCCTCGTCGTGCCAGTCACCGCTGTCGAGCGTCTCGTACCAGGGCGCTGCCGCTTCCAGCACCGGACCCGGCGCTTTCTGCCACGTCACGAGGTCGGTGGAGGTGGCGTAACCGATCCGCTGGACGTTCTTGCCACCCTCTGCCCGAGTGGAGCCGGTGTAGAAGAGGAACCAGGTGCCGTCGGGGTGGCGGACGGTCGAACCGGTCCACGTGGCGAGGTCGTCGAACTCCCCCGCTTCCCCGCGCACGAGGGCGTCGGCCACCCGCTCCCACTCCACGAGATCGGTGGAGACGGCATGCCCGATCGAGGCGCGGTAGTGGCGCGCCTCGGGATCGTGGAGTGCCCGAGAGGCGTACAGGAAGAAGAGGTGGTAGCGGTCGCCGTCATCGGCGAACCAGTAGTCCCAGACCCAGGAATCGGGAAGATCGAACACGGGGAACGTCCTTACTGCGGGCAGGCCCGCGGGAGAGATACGGCGTGAGGCGACGGCGCAGTGCCGCTCAGCCCTTTACGCCGCTCGCGGCGATCGAGCTGACGAACGCACGCTGGAAGATGAGGAAGACGATGAGCACGGGGATGGTGATCATCGACGTGTAGGCCATGACTTCTCCCCAGGCCGTGTTGAGCTGGAAGAAGTACTGCATGCCGACCATGACCGGGCGGAGGTTCTCCCGCTGCACGACCATGAGGGGCCAGAGGTACTGGTTCCACGCGGGGAGGAAGGTGAGGATCGCGACCGTCGCGAACGCCGGGCCCGACAGCGGCACGATGATGCGCCGGTAGATCGTGAACCAGCTCGCGCCGTCGATGCGGGCCGCCTCGTCGAGCGACTTCGGAATGGTCGAGAAGTACTGCGTGAACAGGAAGATCGAGAACGCGTTCGCGATGAACGGCACGATCTGCACCTCGTAGGTGTTCAGCCACCCGAAGTCGTACTTGAGCACGCCACCCTCGAACACGAGGGTCGGCAGCTGCGACACCCAGTACACCATCGGCACGGCGATCGTCTCGAAGGGCACGATGAGCGTGGCGATGATGAGGCCGAGGACGACGAGGCGCCCCTTCCACGCCAGTCGCGACAGCGCAAAGCCCGCCATCGAGTTCACGACCAGGCCGAGCCCGACGGTGAGCACCGTCACGAGCACCGAGTTGAACATGAACTGCGCGACCGGCACCCGGTCGAACACCCCGAAGTAGTTGTCGAGGCTGATGTCTCCCACCGGCAGGAACGCCATCGGCGAATCGAGGTCCTGCAGGATCTGGCTGTCGGGCTTGAGGCTCGACACGAACATGAACACGAGCGGGAACAGGAAGATGACGGCGAGCACCGACATGGCGATGTAGGTCGCCGCGGTCCCCCAGCGGCGCCCCGCGGAGGCGGAGCGGACGGGCCGACGCGATGCGTTCCGCGAATCGGAGCGGCGCGAGGCCGGCGGGGCGGGAACGGTGGCGGTCATCAGTCCTTCTCCCGGGTGAGGCGGCGCTGGATCAGCGCGATGAGGAGCACGGCGACGAAGAAGATGAGCGAGATCGCCGCCGCGTAGCCGATCTCCTGCTGGCCGTAGCCCTTGCGGACGGCGTGGTAGACGACGGTCGAGGTGGCTCCCTGCGGGCCACCCTGGGTCATGACGTCGATCTGGACGAACAGGCCCAGCGCCGCGATCGTGATCGTCACGAGCACGAACACCATGGTGGGCCGAAGCCCCGGCCACGTGACGTTGGTGAACTGACGCCAGGGGCTCGCGCCGTCCATGCGCGCGGCCTCGTACAGCTCCTCGGGGATCGTCTGCAGTCCCGAGAGCCAGATGATCATGTGGAACCCGACGGCCTGCCAGATCGACATCACGATGATCGCGCCGAGCGCGGTCTGCGGATCATTGAGCCAGTCGGTGCCGCTCCACAGGCCGAAGGTGACCGCGTCGATCATCGAGTTGATCAGTCCGTCGTCCTGGTAGAGGAACTTCCACAGGATGGAGACGACCACGATCGAGGTGACGACGGGGACGAAGAAGACGACGCGGAAGAACGTCGTCCCCCGCAGCTTCCGGTTCACCAGCACGGCGAGGGCAAGGCCGAGGCCCGCCTGGACCGGGACCACGACGAGGGCGAACAGCGCCGTGTTGCCGATCGACTGGACGAACACGGGGTCAGCCGTGAACGCGCGGATGAAGTTGTCGAACCCGACGAAGCGCGGCGGGTTCGGCGAGATCAGACGCGCATTGGTGAAGGAGAGCGTGAAGGCGAGGATCACGGGGATGACGAGGAACAGGAGCAGCAGGATCGCCGCGGGGGCGACCATGCCCATCCCCGCCCAGGTCTCTCGTCCGCGGATCGAACGGAAACGGCGGAGCGATCGCCGAGGCGTCTCGGCGGCCACCGTGGGAGGCGTGACAGTCATGACAGAGGTCCTTCCGGGCGCACGGGGCACCGGCGCCGACGCGTCGGCACCCCGTGCGATCGGGATCGGTTAGAAGCCGTACCCGTCGTTCGACGCGATGTTCGCGTCGATGTCCTTGACGGCCTGGTCGAGCGTGCCCTTGACGTCGGCACCGCTCATGATGTTCTTCGCCGCGGTCTCGAACGTCGTCGAGATCACCGCGTAGGCGGGAGTCTCGGGGCGAAGCACCGCGTACTTCTGCGAGAACTCGACGAACGGACGGAGGACGCCCTCGTCACCGAAGTACTTCGACGCCTGTGCCGCCGCCTCGGTGGCCGGGATGACGATCTGGTTGTCGGCGAACTCGGTGATGTAGGTGTCGTTGAAGCTGAACTCGAGGTACTCGCGCGCACCGTCGGCGTCGTTGCAGCTCGAGGAGATGGCCCACTGCCACGAGCCGCCACCGATCTTCGGGCCGTTGCCGAGGTCCGGCGGGGGCAGGATCAGCAGGTCGTCGCCGATTGCCTCGACCGAGGCGAGCGCGTTCCAGACGCCGGTATAGCTGAGGGCCACCTTGTCGTCGACGAACTCCTGGTTGCCGATCGTGCCGGCGTTGCTCGCATAGCCCTTATCGAACAAGCTCTGGAACCAGGTTCCCCACGCCACGGCGTCGTCACCGTTGAGCGCACCGTCGGCGGTGAGCATCGTGTCTCGGTTGATGAGGTCGCCGCCGAAGCTCTGCAGGAACGGGGAGTAGGCGTAGGGCCACCACTCGCCGGTGTCCTCGGCGCCGATGTCGATCGGGGTGTCGTAGCCGGCCTTCTTGAGGGTGTCCAGCGCGGAGTCGAACTCGTCCTTGGTCCACGGCTGCTCGGTGGTGGGAATGCGGATGTCGTTGGCCTCGAGCACCGACTTGCGCGCGAAGATCGACAGTGCCGCGTCCCAGTAGCCGGCGGAGTAGATCTCCCCGTTCCACTTGCCGACCGCCGTCGGCAGGAGCTTGTCGGTGATGTCGGTCGAGATCCCCAGCGGCTGGAGGTACTCCGCCCATGCCCAGTTGGGCATGATCGGCCCGTCGAGGTCGAGGAGGCACGGCAGGTCGCCCGAGGCCGCGGCCGCGACGATCGCGTCGTTGTACGCACCCTGCGGGAACGACTCGTGCACGACCTCATAGGTGTCCTGCGAGGAGTTGAAGTCGTCGATGATCTTCTCGTAGACCGCGAGCTCGGCCGCGTTGCCCGCCGAGTGCGTCCACATCGTCAGCTGCGTGCGGCCGTCCTTGGTGGTCGTCCCACCTTGGCCCGCCTGGCCACACCCCGTGAGAGCGAGGGCTGTCGCCAGCCCCGCGGCCACGAAGACCGGCACCGTTCTGCGCATCATTGTGGTTTCCTATTCCTGGTGGCCGACGCCCACGTCGGTCACCCGATCGGGGGCCGCTCCGCGCGGCCCTTCGGTTACATGTGAAGCCCGTCGCCGGTTCTGTTTGCCGACATGCGCCGGCGGCGGGCCCACGGAGCTCCGTCTGATGACGGGACACTCCATGCGGTGCGAGGCGTCCTCATCCCCCTCCGCGCGGACGCCGAGCGCGACCTCCATCGCCCAACGACCCATCTCGTAATGGGGAAGAGCGATGGTGGTGAGGGGAGGATCCAGTTCCGCGGCGACCAGCTGCTGGTCGTCGTAGCCGACGACCGAGAGGTCGCGCGGAATCTCGAGGCCGCGGTGGTGAGCGGCGGTGTAGACGCCGATCGCCATGCGGTCGTTGAAGCAGAAGATCGCCGTGGGACGGCGATCCTCCGGCAGGTCGAGGAGCTCATCGGCGGCTGCGCGCCCACCCTGCGCCGACGTCTCGCCGTGCACGTGCAGGGCCGGGTCGGGCTCGATCCCCGCCTCACCCAGCGCGTGGAGGTAGCCGTCATGGCGGAGCCGAGAAGCGATCGGCTCTCGGTCGCTCGTGTCGAGGTAGGCGATCCGGCGGTGGCCGGCGGCGAGCAGTTCACGAACCGCCGCCTGTCCCCCCGCCCAGTCATCCGGAACGACGCTCGGGAACCCGCCGCCGATCGGGTAGCAGTCGAGGAACACCGTGCCCTTCGGCAGACCTGCGGGCGGCGTCGCTCCGCGGTGCCACATGGCCGCATAGAGCAGTCCGTCGACCTGCTGAGCGGTCATCGCTCGCACGGCCTCGGTCTCGATGCTCGTCTCGCCACCGGTGTCGACGAGCATGACCATGTGGCCGCTCTCGCGGGCCGCGTCTTGCGCGCCGGCGAGCATCCGTCCGGCGAACGGCGTGGTGGCGATCTGATCGGAGATGAGCCCCACGATGCGGGTGCGCTGCGTTCGCAAGCCGCGCGCGACGGCGCTCGCCGAGTAGCCGACGGCCTCTGCCGCGTCGCGCACGCGCTGCCGGGTCTCTTCGGAGATGCGGGATTCGGCGTTGTTCAGGACCAGCGACACGGTGGTGACGGAGACGCCCGCAGCGGCGGCGACGTCGAAGATCCTCGCCCGTCCCATGCTCCACCTCACATCCTTGTGCTGATAAAACGTTTTATCGCTGTACCGAGATGGTAGGGCAGATCACGCGCCTCCGTCAACATCGCGCCTCATCGCGCAGCGATTGACGGCGAGCGCCTCGCAGGGCGCGCGCGAGGTCTACTGCGGTGCGCGCCACCGCACCGCGTTGACGGCGAGGTGGAGGAGCGCGACGGCTGCGGCGGCGATGAGGAGGCGGGTGCCGACGGCGGACAACGTGGTCGGATCCGCCACGTCGTTGCTCATGGAGCCCGCGAGAAGCATGAGACCCAGTGCGGCCGCGGTGATCCACACCGCCATGATCACGAGGAGATAGGGATTCCTCACGGTGCGTACCGGCTCCGGTGAGGACAGATCCTCGTTGACGGAATCGGATGTGGACGTGCGGTCGGTCATGGACACCTCCGGGGTCTCCCGCAGTATGACGCACTCCGCCCACCGGGGCGAGCCCACGGTTTGCACCTTCCCCTGGGGCAGCTTCTACGGTGAGAGCATGCTCACCACCGGACAGCTCGCCGCGCATGCCGCGATCTCCGAGAAGGCCGTTCGGCTCTATGCAGATCGTGGCCTCCTCACGGCGCAGCGCGACGCATCGGGGCGCCGACTCTTCGACGACGTCCAGGCCGAGCGGGTCCGTACGATCGCGCTTCTGCGTTCCCTCGATCTCTCGCTGGCCGACGTCGGCGAGGTGATCGACGCGCCCGCTCCTCTCCGCGCGTTCGACGCCGTCTGGGAGAGCCGGAGAACCCATGCCGCGGGCATCGACGCCGCAGGCGAGTACGCCCGCTCCGTGCTCTCCGGCATCTCCGCGCTTCCCGCCGGCCTGAGTGTGGACCGGCGGCACGTACCCGACCGAGTCGTCCTGCGCGTGGACGGCGATGCCACGCTGTCCGAGATGGGCTCGACGATCGCCGCCCTCACGCAGCACGCCTTCGCTGCGCTGACCGCCGCCGAGGTGCCGCTCGCGGCGCCACCCTTTCTCGAGATCCGCACCCGCGCCACGGAGGTGTCGGCGGCGACGCTCACCCTCAACGTCCCCTTCGATGGCCTGATCCCACCCCCGCCCGGCATGCACATCGCGCTCGACGAGGCGCACACCGAGGTCATCGTGGGCCTGGCACAGGATCAGGCGGACGACCAGCCGCTCGTGGTCGCTGTGCACGATCACCTCTCCCGCGACGTCGGCGCGCGGCGACGGGGCCCCAACCGCGAGATCTACCTCCCCACGTTCGGAAGCGGCGCGCCGGGCACGGTGATGGAGATCGCGGTTCCCATCCAACCCGCTACCTGACGAGGCGGGCTCGCGCGGCGCTCACCGACTGTAGGCCTGAGTGGCGCGCTCGACGGCACGCTCCAGCTCGATCCCGGTGCGGCCATGCTGAAGAGCGAAGGCCACGAGCTGCAGAGGATAGGTCGCGGCGATCGTCCGCGCCCGGCGGAGCACGGCCGACGGCACGACCGGCGACAGCGTCTCCCACCCATGCCAGGTCGCGAGTGCCGCGACGTCCTTCGCCTCGTCGGCGGCAGCAGCAAGGTCCCCATCGATCACACCGGAGACCGAACCTGCCGCCCACAGCACATTGGAGCCGGCGAGGTCACCGTGGGTCAGCACCTGGATCCCCGGCTCGATGGCCATCATCTCCTCGGCGGCCCGGAGTGCGCGGTCGCGGACATTGATGTCAAGGAGCGCAATCGCGTCCCGAACCAGCACCCGGAAGCCCTCCCGGCCGCCGAAAAAAGCGTGGGGGTGGGCCAGGTTGTCGCGGAGCGGGGCGAGATCCACGCCCCGCAGCGCATCCCGCAATGACCTCAGCGAGGAGCCGTCGCCACGGCCGCTCGGGTGCGGCTCGCCGTCGAGTCGCTGCTGCGCGACAGCGATAAGGCCGTCGGCCTCTACTGGCTTGGCGAGCGACCGGGGCACCGCGAAGGGAAGGGGCGGCAGCAGGTCGATCAGTCGCTGCGTGCGAACGGTCTCGACCGCCGCGGCCGGGGTGCGGGTGACGCGCACCGCCACGGTGCCCGCCAGCACGACCAGATGCGCGGAGCCGTGGGTCACCCGCCGCCAGCCCGTGCGTCCGACACGTTCTCCCGCCGCCGACATTGCTGTAGCCACCAGCTCGTCGATCACGTCTTCGGGCGGGGAAGCGAAGTCGGTGTCCACTCTTCGACACTACAAATCAGCCCCGGGACGGCGTCGACGCCGTCGGCTCAGTGACCTCCGGGCCCGGCGAGGCAGCCGCCGTCCTGGACCAGGCCGCCGACCTCGACCGTGAGTCGGTCGGTGGCGACCTCTCCGAAGAGGCACACCGCCATCGACGACGAGGTCACCTCGGCCGGAAGGATCGCGCCGAACGCGACGGATCCGGCGTCACCGAGCGTCTGGATGCCCTCCGGAGTCAACCCGGCACCGGCGAGCACCTCCCGAACAGCCTCGGCCGTGAGAGAGGAGGAGTCCTGGAGATCAGCGAGCCCCGCCTTCACCGCCTCGGCATAGGGCTCGCCCGCCGCGACGACGTCGTCGTCGACGGGGTAACGGTCGCGGTAGGACTCGTTGAGGGCCATGTTCGCCTCGGGGTCGTAGGTGTCGCACCCTTCCGGCGGTTCCGCATGCGGGTTCTCCGCGACGATGCACGGCGACGGCGACAGCGAGGGGACGGACGACGGCGTGCTCGAGCCTGCGCAGCCGGCGAGAAGCGCGGCGCCCACGGCGAGGCCGGCCAGCGCCCACGAGCGGCGGACTCCGGACCTCCGTCCGGGCATCCCCTCGGGGCGCGGCGGGGAGGGAACGAGGTGCGACATTCTCACGGACCGTCCTCCTCGGTGCTCGCAGCGGGCAGACCGGCCCGTTCCGGGCAGACTACCCGAGGCCGTCCCGCGCGCTCCGGGCGGGCGCAGTACGGTGGATGCATGGCTAGCGACTCTTCGTTCGACATCGTTTCCAAGATCGACCGCCAGGAGGCGGACAACGCGCTCAACCAGGCCCGCAAGGAGGTCGAGCAGCGGTACGACTTCAAGGGCACCGACGCCTCGATCGAGTGGAGCGGCGAGGCGATCCTCATCAAGGCCAACAGCGAGGAGCGCGCCAAGGCGGTGCTCGACGTGTTCCAGTCCAAGCTGATCAAGCGAGGCATCTCGCTGAAGTCGCTGGACTCGGGCGACCCGGTGGCCAGCGGCAAGGAGTACCGCATCACCTCCACGCTGAAGGAGGGCATCTCCTCCGAAGACGCCAAGAAGATCAGCAAGCTCATCCGCGACGAGGGCCCCAAGTCGGTCAAGGCGCAGATCCAGGGCGACGAGCTGCGCGTGCAGTCCAAGTCGCGCGACGACCTTCAGGAGGTCCAGCGCATGCTGAAGGCCGCCGACCTCGACGTGGATCTGCAGTTCGTCAACTACCGCTGAACCGTCACGGCGTTCCCGCATCCTGCTCGGGCCTGATGCCGTGCTGGACGCAGAGGAGCTGGATGTACTCGAGCTGTCGCCGATTGACGGCCATGAGCTCTTCGATCTCGATCTTGGCCGCGCGGTTGGTCTCGAAGTCGTGCTGGGCGAGTGCCGCGGCGATCGCATCCTGACGCTTGGCGGCGATGAGGAGGATCGCGCCCTGTAGTCCGGCGAGCATGCTGAGGAACAGGTTGAGCAGGATGTAGGGGTACGGATCCCACCTGAGGGATGTTGTGTTGATGACCGCCCACGCGATCATCACTCCGACGAATCCGCCGATGAACGCCCACGAACCCATCCAGTTGCGGAGGCGGTCCGCCGCACGTTGGCCGGGTGTGAGGCTCTCCTTGGCGTGTGTGTGCCAGTTGGTCAATGGTCGGTTCACGGCCCCATCCTAGGCACCGCGCGTTCACGCTCCGGGGGCGAGTTCTCCGACGGGAACCGGCGCGTCGAGGACGTTGCCCGGCGGCGCGAGGGGGCATGCCCAGGCCGGGTCGTATGCGCAGGAGGGGTTGTACGCGAAGTTGAGATCCAGCACGATCGTGCCGCCGTCGGCATCCGATCCGAGGTCGGCGCCCTTGACGGTGTCGATCACGTAGCGACCGCCGCCGTAGGTGCCGCCGGGTCTGCCGGCGAGCGCGTCGCGCATCGGGATGAACAGTCCCCCGCCGTAGCTGGTGAGCCTCCACACGTCGAGGCGACCGGCATCGGGCACCTCGACATGTGCGACGCGCTCGAACGCGACGACACCGTCGGTCCCCGTCGCGAACTCGAATCGCTCGGGCTCCGAAGGCAGCAGGGGCAGCTCGAAACGCCAGGCCGCGTCGTAGGGCGCGACCGTCAGGCCGCGAAACGACAGCCGATCGGCAGGCAGCAGCGGACTCGCGGGATGCTGCGCGAACAGGTCGTCTCGCCCCCGCCGCCATGTCTCGTGCGCCCGTTCCGGATCATCCGTCGCACGCACCGCCGCGTAGAGAGCGAAGACGCGGCGACGCCAGTCCACCACCTGGGCCGCAATGCGTGCTGTGTCGTCGTTCACGCGTCTCCCGCCATCCTGCGAGGCTAGCTGTACCGGGTCAGCACGTTGGTGATCGTCCGATAGGGAGAAGGCCTCCATTCTGAGTGGTGTCTAAGTCGCTCTCGAAGGGAGGCCTCCTCTTGGTTCACCGTAACGCGCGATTGGCTGAGGCCGGTCGTCTGATCCTTGTCCGTCGGGTGCTCTCGGGCCGTCCCGTATCGCATGTCGCGAAGGAGCTCGGGGTCTCGCGGACCTGCGCGCATCGCTGGGTGTCGCGGTTTCGGTTGCAGGGTCTGGCGGGGCTGCGTGATCGCAGCTCCCGTCCGCGCTCGATGCCGACTGCGACGGATCCGCAGGTCACGGCGGCGCTGCTGGCCGCACGGCAGGCGGAGCGGCTGGGCCGTGACGAGCTGGCCCGGCGGTTCGGGATCAGCCCGGCGACCGCGTCGCGGCTGATCGCCCGGGCCGGACTGCCCGCGTTGCACGAGCTGGACCCGGTCACCGGCATCCGCATCCGCGCGTCCCGCCGCACCCAGCACCGATACGAGCGTGCAGCGCCGGGCGATCTGATCCATATCGACGTGAAGAAGCTCGGCCGCATCCCCGACACCGGCGGATGGCGCATGGAAGGCCCGGCGACGCTGAATCACCACCGCACCGCCGACAAACGCAAACAGCGGATCGGGTTCGACTACGTCCACGTCGCCGTCGACGACCACTCCCGGCTCGCGTTCGCGCGGGTGCTGCCCGACGAGAAGGGCGCGACCTGCGCCGGCTTCCTCGCCGACGCCGCCGCGTTCTTCGCCACCCACGGCATCCGCATCCGCGAGGTCATGACCGACAACGCGATGAACTACCGGCTCTCCCGAGACTTCCAGAACGTTCTCGCTGCGCTCGGGGCGCGCCACGTGCTTACCCGCGCCTACTCGCCCTGGCAGAACGGCAAAGCGGAACGCTTCAACCGCACCCTCCAAGAGGGCTGGGCCTACCGGCAGCCGTTCACCTCGAACCAAGCCCGACTCAACGCCCTCTCGCCCTGGCTCGAGCACTACAACTACGCTCGACCCCACACCGCCTGCGGCGGCCAACCCCCCATCACCCGCGCGACACCAACCTCATGACCGGGTACAGCTAGCGGGCGTCGCCGCCGGGTCGACCGCTCTCAACCGGGCTCAGCCGTTCGCCGACCATCGCTAGCGTCTCGGCACCACACGGGTCAAGCCCCTGCGCTGCGCCGTTCCCGCGCCTAGGGTGGGTGACCTGGGGAGATCCCGTTCGGGGAGATTCCGGAGAAGGCGGATGCACAAGAGGCGAGTGAAGTCCATCAGTTGGTGCGTCGCGGGGCTTCTCGCCGTCACGCTGGTCTCCGCGGAAGGATCGCTCGCGGCGACTCCTCCCCCCTCCTCACCGTCTGCGAGCCTGACCTCGTCTCCCGAGTCGGACGAATCGGCGTCGCCGGCACCTCCCGCGCCGACACCGAGTGAGGCCGCGTCACCGACCCCAGAGCCGACGGCCGACAGTCCTTCCTCGCCCACGCCGACCGTCTCCGAGACGCCCGCTTCGCCGGAACCGGATCCCTCGCCCTCCGAAGAGCCGTCGCCGACACCCTCGGTTCCCGTCGACGATCTCGGCCACGACGGCCCGACTCTCCCCCTGACGCGGGAGCTGCCGGGCGGACCGTCGGCTCGTCTGGTGACGAAGTACGGTCCGCAGCCGGTCTTCCGTTTCCCGTTCGCCCCGAATCAGCGCTGGGGCGCGAGCGGTTCTCACGCCGACAGCGACGGGATCCACCGCGGAGCCGTCGACTTCGCCCCTCTCAGTTCGGCCGACAAGAAGGTGCGGGCCGTCGCGGCGGGCCGCGTCTACCGCGTGACCTGCAGCAAGGGCTGGTTCCTCGGCGTCGACCACGGTGGCGGCTGGATGAGCGAGTACTACCACCTCACCAACGCCCAGTCGTCGCTGATCGGCGACTGGGTGCAGGCGGGAACCTACCTCGGCAACGCCGGTCAGACCCTCCCCTGCGGAGGGACGCCGGGCAACAGCGCTCACGTGCACCTGTCGATCCTGAACCTCGCGACCGATGTGCCCAGCGGCAAGCGCCACTACATCTCGCTCAACGGCATTCAGTTCGACAACTACACGCTCCACGACTCCAGCGGCGCGTACAACGGAGTCTGGCGGAACCTCGCCGGGAACACGGTGCTCACCTCGCGGCACGTCACGTGCTGCCTCCGCGCGGATGACCGCGTCGGTCCCGTGAACGTCTCCTCGTCGCTTCCCGATGCAGGCGCCGACGGGATCGACGACTACTCCCAGGCGACCGAATGGAACACCGACATCGATCGCGACGGGCGCCCCGATCTCGTCGGGTTCGGCCCCGGAGGGGTCTACACGGCGCGGAACACCGGCGACGGATTCAGCGCCCAGCGCCGTGCCGTCGCGACGTTCGGCACAGCGAAGGGGTGGGAGCGATCCACCAACCCGCGCATGGTGGTCGACGTCAATGGCGACGGGCGCGCCGACGTCGTCGGCTTCGCGAACGGCGGCGTCTACGTCTCCACGAGCGCGGGGAGCTCGTTCAGCTCCGCGCGCCAATGGGTGGCGGGATACGGAGCCGCCAAGGGGTGGAAGGTCGGTCGTCACGAGCGCGTGCTCGCCGACGTGACCGGGGACGGACTGCCCGACATCGTCGGCTTCGGCGAGGCGGGGGTGTACGTGTCCCGCAACACCGGAACCTCGTTCACGGCGCCTGCCCTGTGGGGACGAGTGATGGGCTCGGCGTCATCCGTCGGCGGATGGCTCTCGTCCCGGAACCCCCGGTTCGTCGTCGATGTCACCGGCGACGGGAAGGCAGACCTCGTCGGCTTTGCCAACAAGGGCGTGTACGTGTCCCGTAACACCGGGTCGGGATTCGCGAAGCCGCAGCTGTGGGTGTCGAGCTTCGGCAACGAGCGCGGCTGGACCGTCGCCTCCCACCCCCGCATGGTCACCGATGTCGACGGCGATGGCCGTCCCGACATCGTTGGGTTCGGCAGCGCCGGCGTCTACGTATCGCGGAACACGGGCTCGTCGTTCGCGACGGCGAAGCGGTGGTCGGGGTCCTTCGGTTATGACTCCTCCGCCGGTTCCTGGCGCGGTGGCCGCGACGGCAGGACACTCGCCGACGTCAACGGCGACGGCCGCCCCGACATCGTCGGGTTCAGCGCCACGGGCACCTTCGTCGCACTCAACCGCAGTACCTCTTTCGGCGGCAGTTCGCGGTGGACGGCGGACTTCGGCTCCCGCGAATGGACGGCGGGATGGATGCCGCGCTCGGTCGTCGACGTCGATGGGGACGGGCGCGCAGACATCGTCGGCTTCGCCCGGGACGGCGTGCACGTCGCGCTGAGCGACGGCTCCCGGTTCGGTGCGGCGACGCACTGGTCACAAGACTTCGGATGGGGCGCCCCGTCGGGGTCGTGGCGAGTGGCGACGCACCCGCGTGCCGTCAGCGGGTGATCCCGTCCGGGTCCCGCTGGTCGCGAAGACGCTCCCACTGCGCCTCGAACACCTCCGGGCGTGACACCGACACGCGCGCCGGCACCGCGTCACCGGCCCGCGGCCAGAGGGAGCGGGGAAAGACGGCTGCGTGGGTGACCCGCACCGCCGGTCGCCCCGGCAGCGTCACCTCGAGCTCCAGCTCGCACTCCTGATATCGCCCGCGGGGTGCGGGATCGCTGGCGCGCACGATGGTGAGCCGCGCCGGCACCGCGTCGGCCAGAGGGTCGCGGGTGAGGCGCTCCAACCACGCCGCCGCCTGTTCGAGCTCGCTGACCTCGGCGTCGGCGATCGGTTCGTCATCGCGCAAGAGCGCCTCCTATGAGCCAGTGTCGAAGGTCGTCGAACGCGCGGGCGCGCGGTTCGGGTGCGGAGAGGAACACGTCGTGGAGTGCATCGGGAATCCGCGCCACCGTCACGAGCCGCCCGATACGCGTGGCCGCGCGGGCGATGTCGTCGACATCGAGCACGGAGTCGGACGAGGTCATCGCGGGCGACCATTGCAGGGGCGCCGTCCACGCGCTCGAGAGCAGGACGAGAGCCGGGCACCCGACGTCGACGCCCGCGGCGACGGTCGCGTGGCCGGCGAGGATCGCGGCGAGCCATCCCGGGTGCGTCGGGAAGCCGCGGGCCGGGCGCCAGTCCTCAGGCCCTTCGGGTAGCGAGCCGACCTCGCGCTGCGCCCGCGTGTAGAAGCCGAGGTCGACCTCGGGATGCCGCCCGAGCGGGTCGACCCACGCGGCTGCTCGGACGAGAGGCGCGAGGGCCTGACGGCCCAGCGACCCGATCTGCAGCTCCAGCCAGGGGCTGTTGAGGACGATGGCCGCGGCCGCCCCCGGGTTCCGGGCCGCCCACAGGGTGAGGATGAGTCCTCCGGTCGAATGCCCGACGAGCACGAGCCGGCGCCCCCGACGCGGCCCCATCGCCTCGATCGCGGCGGCGATATCGGCGTCGTACTCGGAGAGCGAACTCGTGTACCCGGGGATTTGCCCCTCGCGCAGGCTGCGCCCGTATCGGCGGAGGTCGAGGGCGAAGAAGCGCGCGCCGAGCTCGTTCCAGAATCGTGCCACCTCGGTCTGGAAGAAGTAGTCCGACCATCCATGGACGTAGAGCACGTCGGCGTCGCGGAGCGGCGCGAACAGCCGCGGTAGGACGCCGGGGAGTCTCCGCACGACCGTCGCGACGACCGGCCCCCCGGCGTCGCTGCCGAGCGGCAGAGTGCGCTGCTCGAACGGGGCGCCGAGGACGTCCGGAACCCAGTCGGTGGTCATGGAGTCAGCCTAGCCACCGCTATCTCTATATATGTAGGATTACGCCATGGACCCGCTCACCCGCGTCACCGCGGCCACCGCCGACGTGCTCGACGTCCTCCTGCAGGCCGAAGACCCCGTCTGGGGGCTCCACGTCGTGGGACTCACCGGTCGCCCGGCCGGATCGGTGTATCCGATCCTCGAGCGACTGGAGCGCCTCGGATGGATCACGTCGGAGTGGGAGGAGCCGTCGGAGCGACGGGGTGCCCGCCGGCGCCTCTATGTGCTGAGCGGCGAAGCCCGCACGGCCGCAGGGGCGGCGATCGCCCGAGCCCGGCGGGGCGCGGCGTTGCCGGCACGACCGCGAGGGGTCATCGCGTGAACGCGGCCGAGCGCCTCGTCCGCATCTTCGCGGCGACCCTCCCCCGCCACGCGCGCGACCGCTACCGCGAAGAGTGGACGGCCGACCTCGACGGCGCGGCGGAGCTCGGGATGGCGCGCGGGGCGATCGTCCGCGGCGCCGCAGTCACCGCCCTCACGATCGACCGCGGCGACCCTGCTCACACCGGGATGCCACGCACGGCGCTCGCTGCCCGCAACGCCCGCCGAGCCGTCGCGACGGGCGGGTCGGCCGCCGTCCTCGCCGCCGGGTGGTCGTTCACCGGCGGGCAGAGCTCGCTGTGGGCGGAGGGGCTGCCGGGCGGGGCGGTGTTCGCGGTGCTGGGAGCAGGGCTCGGTCTCCTCGGAGTGGCGTTCGGGGCGTTGGCCCTCGTCCTGAGCCTCAGCGCGGTCTCCGCTCTGGCGGGTCGGACCGCGCGCGGCGCGCTCCTCTTCGCCGCCGTCGTCCTCGGATTCGGCGCTGTCGTGGCGGCGGCGATCGCACAGCGCGGGCTGGCGCTCCTGGCCGTCCCCCTCGTCGGCGTGCTCCTCGCGTTCGCGGTCGCCGCCGGCAGAGGTCGCGCCGGCACCCGAAAGATCCGCGCGGTCAGCGGTCTCGCGTTCGCGGGACTCGCCCTGCTCGTCCTGACGGTCGCGATCATCCACACCACCGTGTGGAACCCCTCCGCCCGCGTTCCGGGCCTGCCGCTGGAGCAGATCTACGCCGAGATGATCGCGCAGCGTCAGCTCATGCCGGATTTCGGCATCGGGGTCGGCGTGTGGGCGGCGCTGTGCATCGGCGCCATCGTCGTGTTCGCGGTCGTCGCGTTCCTCCCCCGCGCAACCGGAACCGTGCCGCTGCGGCGACTGATCGTGCTCGGCTGTCTGCTCGTGGGCGGCATCGTGTTCACCCAGTGGTTCGCCGCGTTCGGGATCGGCATGGCGCTCGCCGACACGTTCGCCACCTCGGGCGGCGACGCCGCCTGGACCGGACCCCTGTTGGGGATCGTCGGGCAGGTCGCCTTCGTCACCGCCCTGCTCCTGGGTCTCGCCGCCCCGACGGCGCGAACGAACGCACAGCCGAGTCCGGCTCCCGCACCGGCGCTCCCCTGAGGGTCACTCGCCTCGGGAGACGCGTACCATCTCGTCGCGCTCGACGACCTTGATCCGCACGCGCTCCTGCGCGGCCCCCAAGGCCTGCTCGTGCTCGTCGAGTCGGTGCCAGCCGTCCAGATCCGTCCAGCGCACCCCGCGCTCGGCGAGCAGGGCCGGGATCGCCTCGTCCGACGGGTCATCCGGAGTCCACCAGGAGCCCTGGTCGTTGATGAGGTGACGGATCGTCTCCATCGCGTCCGACTTGGTGTGACCGATCAGGCCCACGGGCCCGCGCTTGATCCACCCGGTCGCGTACACCCCCGGCACGCGCTCGTTGGAGTCCTTCTGGAGCACCTGCCCCTCGTGATTGGGGATCACGCCGTGTCGCTTGTCGAACGGGACACCGGGAAGCGGCGAGCCGAAGTACCCGACCGCGCGATAGACCTGCTGGACTGCGATCTCGCGCAGCTCGCCCGTCCCGACCACGCCACCCTGTCCGTCCGGACGAGTGCGCTCGTAGACGATCGCCGCCACGCGACCCGCCTCGTCCTTCCGGATCTCGATGGGCTTCGCGTAGAAGTGGAGGTGGAGCCGGCGGCTCGCCTCGCCGCCCGCGTTGTTCGCGCTCGGGCGGGTGCGCCACGACTGGAGCACGCGATCGATCACCATCACCTGCTTGTTGCTGGCTATCGCGGCGCGGCTCGCGTCGTCGTAGTCGAAGTCCTCGTCGTAGACGACCATGTCGACGTCGCGGAGCTCACCGAGTTCCCGCAACTCGAGCGGCGTGAACTTCACCTGCGCGGGGCCGCGCCGGCCGAACACGTGCACATCGGTGACCCGGGAGGCCTCGAGCCCCGCCTGAACGTTCGCCGGGATCTCGGTGACGAGGAGGTCTTCGGCGTGCTTCGCGAGCACGCGGGCCACGTCGAGCGCGACGTTCCCGTTCCCCAGCACAGCGACCGACGAGGCGTCCAGGGGCCACTCCCTCGGAAAGTCCGGATGACCGTCGTACCAGCTCACGAAGTCGGCGGCCCCGAACGAGCCCTCCGCGTCGATGCCCGGGATCTCGAGCGCCGCATCGCGGATCGCGCCCGTCGCGAAGATCACGGCGTGATAGTGCCGCTGGAGATCCTCGAGCACGAGATCCTCGCCGAACCGGACATTGCCGAAGATCCGGATGTCGCCGCGGTCGAGCACGTCGCGCAGCGCCGTGATGATGCCCTTGATGCGGGGGTGATCCGGCGCGACGCCGTATCGCACGAGCCCGTACGGTGCAGGCAGCTGGTCGAAGAGATCGATCGATACATCGAACTTGCGCTCGGCCTTCAAGAGGATGTCGGCGGCGTAGATGCCTGCCGGACCGGCTCCGACGATGGCCAGCCTGAGCTTGGTCATTCCTGTTCCTTTCGGGACGTCCCGGATGGGCGACGGCCGTTCCCCGGCCGTCCGCGGGTGAGAGTTCAGCGGGACCGATCGACGACGACGTGCGCGAACCTCGTGAGCGCCTCTCGCACGGTTCCGTCGGGAAGCGGAGCCAGCGCCGCCACCGCGTCGCCGGACCACTCCGCCGCCAGGCGTCGGGTCGCCTCCGTGGCCGGATGCTCCCGCAGGCGCGCGAGCTCGTCGTCGAGGATGGCCGGGTCGGCCCCGTCGGCGATGCGGGCGACACCGTCGTCGATCGACGACTTCAGCGCCGCAGAGCCCGGATCGGCGGCGCGCCCGAGGAGCAGGTACGGCATCGTCGGCACCCCGGCACGCAGATCAGTGCCCGGGACCTTTCCGGTCTCGTCGGGATCGGCCGACAGGTCGATCACGTCGTCGAGGAGCTGGAAGGCGATGCCGACGCGCTCGCCGAAGTCGAGCACCGCCTGCTCGTACGCCGTCGGAGCCCCCGAGAAGAGGATGCCCACTTGGCCCGCGGCCGCGATCAGCGAACCGGTCTTGTCGGCGAGGACCTGCAGATAGAACTCCACCGGATCATCGCCGGCCTGCGCTCCCACCGTCTCGTGCATCTGCCCGAGGACGAGACGCTCGAAGGTGTCGGCCTGCATGCGGATGGCGCGCTCGCCGATCTGGGCCATGAGCTGGCTGGCGCGGGAGAACAACAGGTCACCGGTGAGGATCGCGACGTTGTTGCCCCACACCGCGTGGGCACTCGGCACGCCGCGGCGCACGTCGGCACCGTCCATGACGTCGTCGTGGTAGAGCGAGCCCAGGTGGGTCATCTCGAGGGCGGTCGCGCCGGCGATCACCTCGTCGGTCGCCCCGTCTCCTAGCTGTGCCGTGAGGATCGACAGCATGGGGCGAAGCCTCTTGCCCCCCGCCTCGTAGAGGTAGCGGCTCGTCACGTCGGCCAGCGCGTCGCCGACGTGGAGTTCCTCCGCCAGCCGCTGCTCGACGCGGGTGAGACCTTCCTCCACCGTCGCCGCGAGCCGCCGCATCTTGCCGCCGACGAAGATGCGCTCGGTCAGGCCGAGGTGGCTCGTCAGCTGCGAGCCGGGCGTCGAGGGGCGCGGGGTCACCCGTCTAGCCTACCGGGGCTCGCCGCCGAGCGGCTTGGTCGCCCGGTGCAGCGCAACGATGCCGAACGACAGATCACGGTGGGCGACGCGGCCCCATCCGGCTTCGCGGATCCACGCCGACAGCTCCGCCTGATCGGGCCAGTCACGGATCGACTCGTTGAGGTAGTCGTACGCCTCGGCATTGCTGCTCACCACTCGGGCCACAGTGGGCAGCACCCGGTCGTTGTAGAAGCGGTACAGGCCCGCGAAGGCCGCGGAGCGCGGGTGGGAGAACTCGCAGACGACCAGTCGGCCACCCGGCGCGGTGACCCGCAGCATCTCGGCGAGGGCGACCCGCGGCTGGTGGACGTTGCGGAGGCCGAACGAGATCGTGACCGTGTCGAAGCTGTCGTCGTCGAAGGGAAGCGCCATGGCGTCGGCCTCGACGAAGGAGAGGTTGGGGAGGTGGCCGTAGCGCCGGCGACCCTCGGCGAGCATGCCCGGCGAGAAGTCGGCCGCGACCACATCGGCACCGCTGCGCGCGAGCGCGACGGCGCTGGCACCCGTGCCCGCGGCGAGGTCGAGGATGCGCTGTCCCGCGCGCGGAGCGATCGCCCGCGTCGTCGCCACGCGCCAGAGCCGATCGTTGCCGAGGCTCAGGATCGTGTTGCTGCGGTCGTAGGCGGGGGCGACCTCGTCGAACATGCCGCTGACGCGCGCGGGGTCCTTCTCGAGATCGGCTCGGTGGAGGTCTGCGGGGCGCTCGTCTGTCACCCCACGATCCTACGTTCTGAGGCTGCGCTGCAGGCCTCGCCCCGCGTCCGGGACCGGTGGCGCGCGGATAGGCTGGAACGGTGAGCGCCGTCCCCTCCCGCCTCCCCCGGCTGCGCGCGGTGACCCGCGAGATCCCCGCCGGTTCCGGCCTGGATGCGGACGCCGATCTCCTCGAGTACGCCGACCCCCGCAGTCCGCTGGTGTGGTCGCGCCGCGGCGATGTGCTCATCGGTGTCGGATCGGCGTTCGTGTACGTCGGATCGCCTGGGGTCCAGCCGCGCCACGTGGCACGCGCGTGGAGCGACGTCGCGTCCCGTGCGGAGATCGACGATCCCCTGTCCCTGCCCGGCACGGGCCTCGTCGCCTTCGCGACCCTGCCCTTCGACGCCGAGTCGAGTCGAGGTGCCCTCCTGGTGGTGCCGGAGACGATCATCGGTCGCCGTGCCGGCCGGACCTGGCTGACGCGAGTCTCCTCGGCCGACGACGCGGACCCGGAACCGGCTGCGGACGCCGGAGCGACGGACCTTCCCGCACGCACCGGTTATGGACCGCACTGGTCGGCGCGCGTGGGGCCGGGAACCCTCACCCCCGAGGACTACCAGTCGATCGTCGCCGCCGGGCTGGAGGAGATCGCGGCGGGGACCGTCAGCAAGGTGGTGCTCGCGCGCGACCTCGCCGGGACGGTGCCTCCCGGTTCCGACCTGCGCCGGCTCGTCCGCGCGCTGGCCTCGTCCTACCCGGACACGTGGACCTTCGCCGTCGACGGTCTCATCGGGGCAAGCCCCGAGACCCTACTCACCGTCTCGGGCGGCGACGTCACGGCCCGCGTGCTCGCCGGCACCGCCGCCCGCGGAGCCGATCCCGACGCCGACACGCTGGCCGCTGTAGCACTGTCCACGAGCACGAAAGACCTCGACGAGCACCATTACGCCGTCCAGAGCGTACTGTCGGCCTTGCGCCCCCACACGACGGCGCTCGTCGCGCAGGAGCAGCCGTTCATGCTCAAGCTCCCCAACGTGTGGCACCTCGCGACCGACGTGGAGGGGCGTCTGAGCGCAGGAGCGTCCGCTCTCGACCTCATCGACGCGGTCCACCCGACGGCCGCGGTAGCGGGAACCCCGACCGCTCGCGCGCTGGAGGTCATCCGCGGGTTGGAGCCGTTCGACCGCGGACGTTACGCCGGTCCGGTCGGCTGGACCGACGCGAACGGCAACGGAGAGTGGGCGATCGCGTTGCGGTGCGCCCAGTTCGAGCGCGAGACAGCAACGGTCGATGCGGCCGGCGGCATCCCCTTCACGGCGCATGCCGGCGCGGGCATCGTCGCCGGCAGCGACCCCGAGTCCGAGATGCTCGAGACCCGCGTCAAGTTCCGCCCCATCGTCGACGCCCTCGCCTGATCGCCCGCTCGCCTCGCTCGATCCCTCCCCCGCTCCGCCGAGAGCACATGCTCCCACCGAGCACACCCCTTACTCACGCATTTTCGGTATGCGCTGGATGACAGCATGTGCTCTTGGCAGAGGACGCGGGCGAGGGACGCGGCATAGGACGCGGAGGAGGGGCACGGCGGAACGGGTGTCAGGTGGCGGCGAGGCGGGCCTTCTCGGCCTCGACGTCGAACGTCGCGGCGGGCCACTGCGGGTCGATCCCCTCGAGCGCGTCGAGGAGGAGCGCCTGGACCGCCAGCCGCGCGTACCACTTGGCGTTCGCGGGAACGACGTACCACGGCGCCGCTTCGGTCGAGGTGCGTTCCAGCGCGATCTGGTAGGCCTCCATGTACGCCGGCCAGAGCACGCGCTCGTCGACGTCTCCGGGGTTGTACTTCCAGTGCTTGTCGGGCCGCTCCAGTCGTTCGCCGAGCCGCGCCTTCTGCTCGTCGGCCGAGATGTGCAGCATCACCTTCACGATCCGCACGCCGGCTTGCGTCAGCCGGGCCTCGAAGTCGTTGATGGCCCCGTAGCGGCGTTCGATCTCGTCGGGCGGAGCCAGTTCGCGCACGCGCCCGATGAGGACGTCCTCGTAATGCGAGCGGTCGAACACGCCGATGTAGCCCGCCGAGGGCACCTCCTTCTCGATACGCCAGAGGAAGTCGTGGGCGAGCTCCTCGTCGGTCGGCTTCTTGAACGCCTTCAAGTGGACGCCTTGCGGGTCGGTGGCGCCGATGACGTGACGGACGATCCCGCCCTTGCCCGCGGAGTCCATGGCCTGCAGGACCAGGAGCAGCGCGGGAGCCGAGTCGTCGGAGCGGCTCTGCGCGTACAGACGCTCCTGCAGCTCGTCGAACTGAGCGGCGCCGGCCTCGAGATCAGACGCCGCGTCGCGCTTGTCTCCGTCGTATCCCGGGGTGGCGTCGGGGTCGACGTCGTCGAGACGGAACCCCTCTCCCACCCGGAGCGTCGTCGCGGGGTCGTCGGACCAGTTCTGCTGACTCTTCGCCGTCATGGACCCATCATGACCGAGCCGCGGGCCCCACACCATGGATCCTCGACGGCAAGTCAGCGAGGGAGGAGGACCTCGATCACCTGGCAGCCGGAGACGGCCGAGGTGAGGGCCTGATCCAGCGCGGCCCGCGTCTCGACGCGGACATACTCCCACCCGTAGGCCGCAGCGAGCCCACGGAGGTCGACCTCTTGCGGCGTGTAGAGCACGCGGTCCATCGCGGCGGCCGAGGCGACGCCCGCCACTTCCAGCCCGTCGAAGATGGTGCCGCCGCCGTCGTTGCCCACGATCACCTGGATGCGGGGCGCCCGCTCACCGACAGGGAGAAGGAGCGCGCCGACGTCATGGAGAAAGGCGAGGTCACCCATCAGCACCCGAGTGACACCGGGTGCGCCCGCGGACTGGCTCGCAACGGCGATCCCGATTCCGGTGGCGATCGTGCCGTCGATGCCCGCGAGGCCGCGGTTGGAATGGACGGGCACCTTCTTTCCCGGCAAGACCTGGTCTGCCACCCGCACGAGGCGCGAGGAGGCGAACAGGAGCCGGTCGTGCGGCCAGCTCGCACGCCAGACCGCGTCGACGAGCGTCGCGCGGTCGACGGGGGCGCGCATCGCGTCGAGCTCGGCGGAGATCGCCCCCAGCCGGCGGCGGGGCTCGGCCGAGGCAAGGCCATCGGCGTCCGGAGCGGCGGGACTGAGGTCGACTGCGTGAGCACGAGAGGCCCGCATCCAGGCGCCGAGCCAGTCGCGATCGGACGGACCGGTCGCGACCGTCACGGCGTCGGCGGCCCGGGTGGCGCCGTTGAGGTTGAGCGGCTCCCCCGGCCCTCGCACGGCGATCACGTCGACGTCGTCGCGCGACAGCAGCGCCACGACCTCGCGACTGAGCGTGGGGTGTCCGAACACGACCGCGCGCTCCACCCTGCCTCCCAGCTCGGGGTCGGCGATGAGCTGCCGATAGCCGTGGACGACGTGACGCCCGAACCGGGCGCCGCTGACGATCTCGGCGACGAGGGGCCACGCGCCCCGATGGGCGAGGTCTTCCGCGCCGGCGCCGGCATCGGCGCCCGCGACGACGATCGTCCGCGGTCCGCGTTCCAGGACGAGCGGATCCTCGTCTGCGCCCGCCGGAAGGTCCGACTCGCCGATACCGCCGCCGCCCTGATACAGGGCGCCGCCGATGGCGGCCGTGTCGTCTTCCGAGGCGCCGTCGGCGGCCTCGAAGACGTCTTCCGGCCTGTGGCTCCGATCGCCCTCGACGTCCTGCGGCTCGGCGCGAGCGGGATCGGTGGCTGCGGGATCGAACCACGGGGGGATCGCCCCCGAGAGCGGCTCCCGGAGTGGAACGTTGAGGTGCACGGGGCCTGCCGGGCGCGCGCCCACGCCGACAGCGGCGGCGAAGGCCTCGTCGGCGACCGAGCGCAGGACCCGTGTCTGGGCGTCCTCACCATCGGGATCCACTGCTTCAGGCACGGGGAGGTCTGCTTCCCACCGCGCGTTCGGGCTGTACATGCCGGGTTGACGCGTGGTCTGGTTCGCCCCCACTCCACGCAGCTCGGGGGGACGGTCAGCGGTGACGAGAATGAGGGGAACACCCGAATGGTGTGCCTCGAGAGCCGCGGGCGCGAACTCCGCCGCCGCGGTGCCCGAGGTACAGATCACGACGGCGGGCAGAGCCGTCTCCCGCCCGATGCCGAGCGCGGTGAAGCCCGCGACGCGCTCGTCGATCCGCACGTGGAGGCGCACCAGGCCCCGCTCCTCGAGCTCGGCGGCCACCAGGGCGAGTGCCTGCGAGCGCGACCCGGGACTGACGACGACATGCGCGACGCCGCGCTCGACGAGCCGTCCGAGAAGGGCTGCCGCCGCGTCGGTCGCGGGAGCGCGTCGCAGCGCCGCGTCGGGGGTCATCTCAGCTGTGCGTGCCGCGCGGTCCGGGTGTGCCGTCGGCGTCGGCATCGGGTTCGGCCGCCGGGCCGCCCGTCGTGTCGTCGCCCTCGGAGTCGAGGGCCGCGAGCTCCTGCTCCAGGCGGCGGATGCGGTCCTCCTGGTCGGTCATGACGCCGATGCTGCCGAGGAACTCGGGGTCGTCGTCGGGCGCTCGGAACATCGCGGCACCCTGACGCCCACGGCTGCGACCGATCGCGAACCACAAGACACCCCCGACGACAGGCAGGAACACGACGATGAGGATCCAGACCGGCTTGCTCACGCCGCGGTGCCGCGTGGGCGGCTGGAGGGCGCAATCGACGATGCTGTAGACCCAGAACGTGACGGCCAACAGCGCAAGGACGAGATAGACGCGCGCCACCCCTCCATCCTAGGCGCGTCGCCGGCTGCCCGGTCCCGGCCGGTAGCCCGGCCACCCCCGAGTACGCTGGGAGTATGCGTGCGCGGTCGGCTCTGGTGTTCACGGTGCTGCGACTCGCGGCGTTCCTCGTCCCCTTCGGGATCCTGATGCTCATCCCGGTGATGCGCGAGTACTACTGGTTGACGGCGATCTTCGCCGCGCTCATCGGCCTGAGCCTGTCGATGCTGTTCCTGCGCCGACCCCTCGACGACCTCACCACCGACCTCGCTGCGCGCCGCTCCCGGCAGCGCGAGACGACCGACGAGGACGCGGAGGACGCGGCCCTCGACGACGCTCCCTGATTCAGAAGCAGGGCGCGCAGGCCCACAACAGGCTGATTCAGAAGCTGGGCGCGTAGGCCCAGAACAGGAAGCCCGCATAGGCGAGCGACGTGAGAGAGGTGACTCCGAGCGCGACGACGAGCTCTCTCGGGTGGCCATAGGTCCAGACGATGAGGATCGCCGCCAGCGCGGGAAGCAGAGCCAGGAGCGACAGCCACGCGATCGGGTAGACGGTCGCCAGCACGACGGCGATCGCGAACGGGATCAGCAGGAAAACGGTGAAGAGCACTTGCGTCGCGCGCTTGCCGATGAGCACCGTGAGCGTGCGCTTTCCGGCGCGGCGATCCTGCTCGATGTCGCGCAGGTTGTTGGCGAGCAGCACGGCGCAGGCAAGGAAGCCGGCGGCGACGCCACCGAGCCAGGCCTCGTCGGGCACGACACCGATCTGCACGAAGGTCGTGCCGACGGTGGCGACGAGACCGAAGAAGACGAAGACGACGACCTCGCCGAGCCCGTAGTAGCCGTAGGGGCGCTTGCCCCCCGTGTAGAACCAGGCCGCGGCGATGCACACCGCACCGACGGCCAGCAGCCACCAGTGCTGCGTGCGGATGACGACCGCGACGCCGACGATCGCGGCGATCGCGAAGAAGACGAGGGCCACGACGAGCACCGTCTTGGCGGCCACCTTGCGCGATGCCGTGAGCCGCACCGGCCCGACACGGTGGTCGTCGGTGCCGCGGATGCCGTCGCTGTAGTCGTTCGCGAAGTTGACTCCGATCTGGAGCGCCAACGCGATCACGAGACACGCCAGGGCGAGCACCCAATGGAGGCGACGCTCGACCACGAGGGCGGCACCGGTGCCGATCACGACCGGGGCGACGGCCAGGGGCAGCGTGCGCAGCCGGGCGGCGCCGATCCAGTCGCTCAGGGTGGCCGGCTCCACTTGTCGAGGATCACCCGACACGAGCGGCTTCTGCGGGTTGCCCGATCGACGGGCGGGCTGCCCGGAAGACCTCGCGGAGGAGGTCTTCGCGCGACGGGACTTCTTGCTCGAGCTGCTGGCTGCCACGACCGAAATCCTAGGCCGCGCCACCGTCGCCGGTCGAACCGCCGCGGTCGACGGCGTGGGCTCGCGCGGCACGACGGTCGGGCTTGCCGGACGGCAGGAGGGGCATCGCGTCGACGAAGACGAGGTCGCGCGGACGCGCCGGGGCACCGAGGGCCGCGGCCACGGCCTGCCGCGCCTCGTCCAGCACGTGGGTGCGGAGGTCGCCGCGATCGACGACGATCGCCGAGGCCTCACCCCAGCGCGGATCGGGCACGGCCACGACGATCGCCGCGTCGAGCCCGGGCACGGTGCGCACCACCTGTTCCACTCGGTCGAGGGACACGTTGATGCCGCCCGAGACGATGACGTTGTCGAGGCGCCCGGTGATCCGCAGGAGACCGTCGAACGCACCGGCGTCGCCCGTGCGGTACCACCGGACGCCGTCGGCGTCGCGGATGAAGGCGGAATCGGTCAATGCCGAGTCCCCGAGGTAGCCGTCGGCGAGCATCGGCCCGCTCAGCTGCACCTCGCCGTCTCGCACGCGCACCGCCACATCGCGCAGGGGACGACCGTCGTAGACGCAGCCGCCGCTCGTCTCGGTCGATCCGTACGTGCGGACGATGCGGGCACCGACCGCGGCCGCCCGCTCGGCGAGCGCCGCGGAGAGCGCCTGTCCGCCCACGAGGATCGCCTCGAACGAGCCGATCCGAGTGTCCTGTCCGGCTTCCTCCGCCGCCACGAGCGTCTGCAGCTGCGCGGGCACGAGAGAGGTGAAGGTCGCAAGCCGCTGACCCCCGACGCTCGCCGCCATCGACCCCGCGGCCGCTGCGAAGGTCTGCGGCGTGAACGAACCCGCGAGGATCGCCGGTTCCCGTCCCGCGAGGAGGGAGCGCACGACCACCTGCACGCCCGCGACATATCCCGCGGGGAGGGCAAGCAGCCAGCTCCCCGCGCCGAGGTGATCGATCGTGGCGAGGGCACTGGAGGTGAGCGCCGACCGGCTGAGGACGACGGACTTCGGAACCCCCGTCGATCCCGACGTCGTGAGCACCACCGCCGTCCCCGGCGCTACGACCGAGTCCGCACGCAGGTCCGCCGCTGCCCCCAGCGCGATCGCCGGGCCGGCGCCGAGCACGGCACCCCTCAGCCCCCGCACGACGTTGCGCGGGTCCGTGGTGTCGATGGACTCGATCCTCATGCGGCGCAGGCTCCCTCACGTGCTCCCGGCGGAAGTGGCGCGATCCCGTCGGCGGCGGCGGTCGCCGGTCAGTAGTGGTACGGGAAGGCGGACCAGTCGGGGTCGCGCTTCTCGAGGAAGGCATCGCGCCCTTCCACGGCCTCATCGGTGCCGTAGGCGAGTCGCGTCGCCTCACCCGCGAACACCTGCTGGCCCACCAGTCCGTCATCGACCGCGTTGAAGGCGAACTTCAGCATCCGGATGGCGGTCGGGGACTTCCCGAGGATCGTCCGCGCCATCGCGATCGCCTCGCGCTCGAGGTCGGCGTGCGGCACTACCCGGTTGACGGCACCTGCCTCGTACGCGCGCTGGGCGGAGTACTCCTCGGCGAGGAAGAACACCTCCCGCGCGAACTTCTGGCCCACCTGGCGCGCCATGTAGGCCGAACCGTATCCGGCGTCGAACGAGCCCACGTCGGCATCGGTCTGCTTGAAGCGCCCGTGCTCGGACGAGGCGATCGTGAGGTCGCAGACGACATGGAGCGAGTGCCCGCCCCCGGCTGCCCATCCGGGGACCACGGCGATGACGACCTTCGGCATGAAGCGGATCAGGCGCTGCACCTCGAGGATGTGCAGCCGGCCCGCCCGTGCCGGATCGGCGACCGACGTGTCGGAGTCGGAGTACTTGTAGCCGTCACGACCACGGATGCGCTGGTCACCGCCCGAGCAGAAGGCCCAGCCGCCGTCCTTCGGGCTCGGGCCGTTGCCGGTGAGCAGGACGACGCCGATCGCGGGGTCCTGCCGCGCAAGATCGAGAGCGCGGTACAGCTCGTCGACCGTGTGGGGCCGGAAGGCGTTGCGCACCTCCGGGCGGTCGAAGGCGATGCGGGCCATCCGCCCGTCGCGCGAGACGTGGGCCGTGATGTCGGTGTAGGCGTCGGCACCGGGCGCGAGCACCCACTCGGCCGGATCGAACAGGTCGGAAACGCGGGAAACCTCGGACTCGTCCACTCCTCCAGCCTACGCGGCCGTCACACGGCGACACCGGCCGCACACCGCCCCCTACCCTGGATCGGTGACCCTCTCCTCCCGCATCCTCGCCCTTGCCTCCGCGAGCGTTCTCGCCCTCTCCCTCTCCGCGTGTGCCGCCCCGTCGTCACCCGCGCCCTCCGGCGTGGGCCCCACCCCCGCAGCGACCGCGTCGGCCGACGCCGGACCCGTCGAGGGAGCGTGCGCGGACGACGCCGGTGTCACGCTGATCGTCGACTCCTCTGCGCTCGCCGACGGCCAGCGCGAGGAGTGGTGCGTGCCGACCGACGGCGACGCCGCGGCGACCGACATCGTCTCCGACGCCGGGGTGACGACAGAGGGCACCGACGAGTACGGCGACCAGGTGATCTGTCGCGTGAACGGACTGCCGACCGCCGACGCTCCCGTGGGTTCCACGGAGGACCCGGCGTATGCGGAGTCGTGCGCGACCATGCCGGCCGCGTTCGCCTACTGGTCGCTGTGGGTGCAGCCGGCGGGCGGCGAGTGGGGCTACGCCACGACGGGCCTCTCGGAACTCACCGTGAGTCCGGGTGAGAGCCTCGCGCTGCTGTTCACCCTCGACGGCGCCCCCGCCTCGCCCGCGACGTGACCCTCCGACCCGCTCCCCTGCGTGCCGCGGCGTTCCTCGCCGCCGGGTTCGTGGTGGTGCGGGTCGTCTACCGCGTCCTCTTCCACGGCGTCGACGGAGACGGGACGGTCCTCCTCGATCTGCCCGCCGTGAGGCTCGCCCCGCCGTTCGGCCACGTCGAGATCCTCGGTCCGGTCACGAGCGGCGGGCTGGCTGCTGCCGCTCTCTCCGCGCTGCCGATCGCCGGAGTGATCCTCGCGTTCGGCGTGCTCAACGCGCTGGTCGACGTGCCCCGCCTGCTCGCCCGCGGCGCGCAGCGTGGACCACTGCAGGGCTTCGCTCGCGCTCTCGCGGTGGCGTGGGCGACCCTGCCGGCGCTCGCCGCGGC
>NZ_JASGDO010000002.1:0-69532 GCF_047607225.1 Microbacterium sp.
GGTCACGGGTTGATTCGCGACACGCTGGATCCGAGTCGCCAACGCGGCGCGCAACGTGACCGGCGGCACGCCTTCGTGAGCCTCGGGGCCGGGCGCCACGACCGTCGGCCCGGCGACGCCCGCACAGAACGCCGGCGGAGCCCCCGTGGTGACGGAGAGGTCGGGCATCACGACGTGGGATCTCGGCACGCTCCCCGAGGTCGTGGACACGAAGGTGGCCGGTGGAGTGGTCCGCGGGTATCCCGCCCTGGTCGATGACAAGGACTCGGTGTCGCTGCGGATCGAGGCGACTGCAGAGCGGGCGGCAAGGCTCACGCACGGCGGCGTCCGGCGCCTCCTGCTCCTTGCCGTGCCGTCCCCGACGGCCTACGTCCTGGACCATCTCACGTCGGCGGAGAAGCTCGCCCTGGCGACCTCGCCCTACCCGTCGGCGAAAGCCCTGATCGAGGATGCCCGGGTCGCGGTCGCGGATGCCGTGATGGCCCGCACGGCGCCGGTCGTGCGCAGCGGGGCGCAGTTCGACCGGGTCCGCGACGCGCTGTCCCAGGCGATCGTCGACGAGCTCTTCCAGGCGGTGTCGCTGGCCGCGCGGATCCTCACCCTCGCGCGTGAGGTCGAACGAGGGATCAAGGCTCAGAACTCCCTCACGCTCCTCACTGCGCTCGGCGACATCAAGGCGCAGCTCGCGGGGCTCGTGTATCCCGGTTTCGTCGCGCGCACCGGCCTGTCGCGCCTTGCACACCTCCCCCGTTACCTCCAGGGCGCACAGGACCGCCTGGCGACGCTGGCGGACAATCCGGGGCGCGACCGCCAGCGGATGACGGAGTACGAACGCGCCGCCGCGGGGTACCTCGACGCCGGGGGCACCTTCCCCCTCGCGCCCGACGCGCCCGCCGCCCTGGCACGTACCCGCTGGCTCCTCGAGGAGTTCCGCGTGAGCCTCTACGCGCAGCAGCGCGGCACGGCCGAGCCCGTCTCGGCCCAGCGCATCGCGAAGGCCCTGTCGGGGCGCGACTGACCCGCCGCGGCGAAGCGCACCGCGCCGTCAGCTGGCGGCGAGGAGCGCCCGGTAGAAGTCGATGCCCGTCAGCCACGATGCGATGCGGATGCGCTCGTCGTGGGAATGGAGGGCATCGCGTTCGGAGCGCGTCAGGTGGAACGGCGTGAAGCGGTAGACGTGCTCACTGAGGGCGGTGAACCAGCGGCTGTCGCTCGCGCCCAGCTGGATGTACGGCGTCGTGACGACCTCCGCCCCCACCGCGACGGAGACAGCGGTCGCGATCCGTCGCCACGGCTCCCCGCGCCACGGGGAGACCGGGGAGGGGTCGGAGGCGTGCCGCACCTCGATCTCGACCGCGTCGTCGGCGATCACCCGCCGCACGCGTTCGGTGACACCGGCGACCGTGTCGCCCGTCAGGAGGCGGATGTTGACGGCCGCACGCGCCGTCGCCGCCAGCACGTTCTCCCCCGGGGCACCGGAGAGCTCGGTGACGACGGCCGTCGTGCGCACCATCGCGTTCAGCTCCGGCCCGAGCCGGGGGAAGATCCGCGCCATCACCGGGCCGAGCACGCCCATGCGGGCGAACACCGTGCGCAGGGGTGGCCGGGTGTGAGGCGCGAGGGTTGCGAACATGGCGCGGATGGGCGCGGTGATGCGCGGGGGGAACGGCCGGCGGTGGAGGCGGTGGATCGCCCGGGCGAGTCGAGCCGTCGCCGGCAGAGCGGGCGGGGTCGAGGCGTGTCCCCCGGCCTCGTACACCGTGAGGAGCAGCGTCATCACTCCCCGCTCCGCGACGCCCACCATCGCCGTGGGCACCGTGACGCCGGGGACGGCGCCCTCGACGACGGCTCCGCCCTCGTCCAGCACCAGGCCCGGGCGGACGCCCCGGGAGCCGAGCAGCGCGACAATCGCCTGCGCGCCGCCTCCCGCCGTCTCCTCGTTGTGCCCGAACGCCAGGTACACGTCATGCGCGGGGGTGAAGCCGGACGCGACGAGGCCCTCGACCGCCTCGAGGATGGCCACGAGCGACCCCTTGTCGTCGATCGCCCCTCGGGCATGGATCTCCGCCGCATCCCCCTCTCCGACGATGACGGCCTCGAACGGTGCGTGCTGCCAGTCCTTCTCGACCACGGGCACGACGTCGATGTGAGCCATCAGCACCAACGGGTCGGCCTCGCTCCGGCCGCCCCAGCGGTACAAGAGCGAGTGCCCCGCGACCACCTCGCGTTCCAGGTGCGCGTGGAGGAGGGGATAGAGGCGTTCCACGGTCGTCGAGAACACGTCGAAGGCCGCCCAATCGATCACGTCCTCGTCGGCATGGGAGATCGTCGGGATCCGCAGCAGCTCGCGGAAGCGGTCGACGGCGGCATCGGGACGGGGGGCTTCCATTCCTCGAGCCTACGTCGCCCTCGCGTCTCCGAGCGGCGGAGCCGAGCGGGTCACTAGGCTCGGATCATGACCGGACTTCGATGGGGCATCCTCGCCACGGGCGGCATCGCCCACGCCTTCACCTCCGACCTTCGCACCGCGGGCCTGACGGTCACGGCGGTGGGCTCGCGTCGCCCGGAGGCGGCGAGCGCGTTCGCGGAGGAGTTCGCGATCCCGCACGCTCACGGTTCGTACGAAGACCTGGTGGCAGACCCCGACGTGGACATCGTCTACGTCGCGACGCCGCACGGCCGTCATCTCGAAGACGCGGCCCTGGCTCTTCAGGCGGGCAAGCACGTGCTGATCGAGAAGGCCGTCACCCTCGATGCCGACGAGGCCACCGCGCTCCGTGACATCGCCGCCGGTGCCGGGCTCCTCGCGATGGAGGCGATGTGGACCCGCTACCTCCCGCACATGGTGCGACTGCGGAAGATCCTTGCCGAAGGCACGCTGGGCGAGGTGCGCACCGTTTTCGCTGATCACACCCAGCGCATCAGCTCCGACCCGTCCCACCGTCTGAACGCACTCGAGCTGGGCGGCGGCGCGCTCCTGGACCTCGGGATCTACCCGATGTCGTTCATCTGGGACGTGCTGGGGGCTCCCACCTCTCTCCGCGCGAGCGGACGACTGGGCGAGACCGGCGCGGACACCGAGGTCGCCGTCTCCCTCACCCACGCGTCGGGCGCCGTCTCGTCGTTCGTCACCTCCTCCCGCGCGGCGGGACCCAACACCGCACACATCGTGGGCACCGAGGCGCGGATCGAGATCGACCGGGTCTGGTACACCCCGACCTCGTTCCGGGTCATCGGCCATGACGGCACCGTCCGCGAGGAGTACCGGTCCGAGGTCGAGGGCCGCGGCATGCAGTTCCAGGCTCTCTACGCCGAGAAGCTGCTCGCCGAGGGACGCACCGACAGCGACGTCCTCCCCTTCTCCGAGAGCGTCGCGATCATGGCGAGCCTCGACGAGGTCCGCTCGCAGATCGGCGTCGTCTACCCAGAGAAGCGGTGACCCGCGGGCGGACGGGACGTCGGCCGGCGCGGGTCGAGAAGAGCCGATCAGGGGCGGATCCGGCCGCCGGGCCGGTACAGTGTCGTTCGTGGTAGGCCGGAACCCTCCGCCCGGTTCGCAGTCGTCGCTCCGGGAAGCGAACAGGACTCGTGTCGTCGAGTCCCTCAAGAGGCATGGCCGCCTGACGCAGATCGAGCTGGCCGGGAGCACGGGACTGTCGCCCGCGACCGTCTCCAACATCGTCAAGGAGCTGACCTCCGCCGGGGTCCTCCACACCTCTTTCACCTCGCGCAGCGGACGACGGGCCACCCTCGTCTCGCTCGCCCGGCGTGTGGGCCTCGTGGCCGGGGCGCACTTCAGCACGCGGCAACTGCACCTCGCGATCGCCGACGCCACGCGGGCCACCGTCGCCGAGACCGTGGTGCCCCTCGCCCCCGGTCACCGCCACGACGCGGAGCTGGACCGGCTGACGCTCCTTCTCGGCGACATGATCGAGTCTCTCGGGGGCCAGCTCACCGATCTGCTGGCCATCGGGGTCGCCCTCCCCGCCCCCATCGACCCGCGCACCGGCATGGTCTCCACTCCGGGCCTCCTGCCCGGATGGGAGGGCGTCGATGTCGCGGCGAGCCTGTCCGCCCGCGTCGGTCGTCCCGTCTTCGTCGACAGCGAAGCCAACCTCGGCGGTCTCGCCGAAGCCCGCGAGACCGCCAACCGCGGCGTCAGCTCATCGGTGTTCGTCCGCGTCGGCCACACGATCAGCGCCGGCCTCATCGTCGATGGCGACTTGTTCCGCGGCGTGAGCGGCAAAACGGGGCAGATCGGCCACGTCACGATCGACGAGAACGGCCCGGTCTGCCGATGCAGCAACCGGGGCTGCCTCGAGATGTACGCTGCCGCCCCGGCCCTGCTCGCTTTGTTCCCCGAGAGCGAGGGAATGCAGCGTCTCACCGACCTCCTCGCCGCTTCCGACGCCGGCGTCAGCAGTGCGCAACGCGTCATCGCCGACGCCGGCCGCCACATCGGCATCGCGGTGGCGAGCCTGTGCAACCTGTTCGATCCCGAGCGGATCATCGTCGGCGGCGAGCTGGCCCAGGCCGGCGAGATCCTCATGGCCCCGATGCGGCACGCGCTGGAACGGTCGGCTCTCGTGGCGGCGGGGGGCCTGCCCGAGATCGTCGCCGCGTCCTTCGGCGAATGGGGAGAGACGCGAGGAGCCATCGCGTTGGCCCTGGACCACGTGAGTGTCGACGCCGATGTCGTCACCCGCCTCGCGTGAGCCCCACCGACACCCGAGGAGATCACGCCACGTGCACCGTCGCACCCTCGCCGTCCTCCTGATCGCGGCGCTGACCTCGACATCCCTCGTCGCCTGCGGCGCACCCGGAGGCGGTCCGGAGATCGCGCTGCTGCTGCCCGACAAGAAGACCGCGCGGTACGAGACCTTCGACCGTCCGGTGTTCGAGGAGCGGGTCGCCGAGCGGGGCGACTACGACGTGCTCTATGCCAACGCCGACCAGGACGCGGCCAAGCAACAGCAGCAAGCGGAGTCGGCACTCGCTGCGGGGGTCAAGGTGCTCGTGCTCGACCCGGTCGACGCGAAAGCGGCCACCACGATCGTCAACGCCGCCCGGGCACAGGGTGTGCCGGTGGTCTCGTACGACCGACTCGTGGACGGTGGCGGCTTGGCCTACTACGTCTCCTTCGACAACGTCCGCGTCGGCGAGCTACAGGCCCAGGCCCTGACGCAGGCGCTGGAAGACCAAGGAGATCCCGACGGCGGCGTGCTGATGGTCAACGGATCGCCCACCGACAGCAATGCCGCTCTCTTCCGCGAGGGTGCGCTCCGAGTGCTCGCCGAGAACGATGTGCGCGTGCTCGCCGAGTACGCGACACCGGACTGGAGCCCCGACAAGGCGCAGGACTGGGTGGCCGGTCAGATCAGCCAGTACGGCGACCGGATCGCCGCGGTCTACGCCGCCAACGACGGCACCGCCAGCGGAGCGATCGCTGCTCTGCGCGCCGCGGACGTGACGCCGCTGCCGATCGTCACCGGCCAGGATGCCGAGCTCACCGCGGTGCAGCGCATCCTCACGGGAGATCAGTACATGACGGTGTACAAGGCCCTGCGTCCGCAGGCCCAGCGCGCCGCCGATGTCGCGGTCGACCTCGTCGAGGGACGCGAGGTCGTCGGCGACACCGAGGTCGACGGCATCCCGGCGACGCTGCTGGTTCCGGTCGCGGTGACCGCGGACGACATCATGTCGACTATCGTGGCGGACGGCTTCTGGTCCGTCGCAGACATCTGCACCCGCGAGTACGAGGCCGCGTGCACCGCCGCCGGCATCCGTGAGGACGACACCCCGTGACCACCCCCTCCCCGACCCGCACCGGTCGACACCGAGAGCGTGTGCTGACGATGCGCGGCATCGGCAAGCACTTCGGGGCGGTCAAGGCGCTCACCGACGTCGACTTCTGGGTCAACGAGGGTGAAGTGGTAGCCCTCATCGGCGACAACGGGGCCGGCAAGTCCACCCTCGTCAAGGTGCTCGCCGGCGTCCACCCACCCGACAGCGGCACGATCGAGTTCGACGGGGAGCCCGTGCACATCGGAAGCCCCGCCGATGCGCAGGACCTCGGAATCGCGACGGTGTTCCAGGATCTCGCGCTCTGCGACAACCTCGATGTCGTGGCGAACCTGTGGCTCGGCCGGGAACTGGTCACCGACGGCTCCCTCGACGAAGTGGACATGGAGCAGCGCACCTGGACGCTGCTCCGCGAGATCGCCGCGAAGATCCCCTCCGTCCGCACGCCCGTCGCGGCGCTGTCGGGCGGGCAGCGACAGACGGTGGCGATCGCCCGATCGCTGATCGGCGAGCCGCGCGTCGTGATCCTCGACGAGCCGACCGCGGCGCTGGGGGTCGCCCAGACGGCCGAAGTGCTCAACCTCATCGAGCGATTGCGCGAACGCGGTCACGGCGTCGTGCTGATCAGCCACAACATGGCCGACGTGCTCGCTGTCGCCGACCGGATCGTGGTGCTGCGCCTCGGGCGCAACAACGGCGAGTTCACCGCCGCCGACGTCACGAGCGAGACCCTGATCGCTGCGATCACCGGCGCTCTCGATCTCACCCGGCGGGCTCCCCCGCCCTCGCGTCCCCCGGCGGGTGAGGGCGAGATCATCCCGCTGTCCGCCCGTCGCCGGCCGGGAGCCGCGCCGTGAGCGTCGACGCCCTCGAGCGGCCGAGCTTCCGAAGCCGGATGCAGGCACTCGGCGCCCGTATCCGCGGCGGCGACCTCGGCGCGCTCCCCGTGATCTCGGGCCTCATCGTCATCTGGGGCGTCTTCCAGGCACTGAACCCCGTCTTCCTCTCCTCGACGAACCTCGTCAACCTCACGATGCAGTGCGCGTCGATCGGCACGATCGCCCTCGGCATCGTGCTCGTCCTCCTCCTCGGCGAGATCGACCTCTCGGTCGGTTCCGTCTCGGGACTGGCCGGAGCGGTCCTCGCGGTCACCTTCGTGCAGGCGGGGTGGCCGCTCGTGTTCGCGCTGCTGGCAGCCCTCGCCGCGGGAGCCGCCGTCGGCGCCCTCTACGGCCTGCTCTTCACCCGCTTCGGCCTGCCGAGCTTCGTGATCACCCTCGCGGGTCTGCTGGGGGTGCTGGGCGCACAGTTGTGGGTGCTGGGCGAGACCGGATCCATCAACCTCCCCTTCGACTCGTGGATCGTGCAGTTCGCGCAGCAGATGTTCCTGCCAACGTGGCTGTCGTACCTCCTGGTCGCTCTCACGGTGGCCGCCTACGCGCTCTCGCTCCGACGTCGCGCGCGTCGCCGCGCCGCCGCCGACCTCGTCAGTCAGAGCGGCGTGGAGATCTCGATCCGCACGGGTCTCCTCCTCGTCGTGCTCTCGGGCGCCACCTGGTACCTCAACCTGTCGCGCGGGGTGGGCGTGATGTTCGTGTTCTTTCTGGCGCTGGTCGTGGCGACCCACCTCGTGCTCTCGCGCACCCGGTGGGGACGTGCCGTGTACGCCGTCGGCGGCTCGGTCGAGGCCGCGCGACGCGCGGGCATCCGCGTCGAGCGGATCTATCTCTCCGTCTTCACCCTCTGCACGACCCTCGCCGCCGTCGGTGGCATCCTCGCCGCCGCACGCCTGGCCGCGGCCAATCAGAGCTCGGGCACGGGCGACATCAACCTCAACGCGATCGCCGCCGCCGTCATCGGCGGGGTCTCCCTCTTCGGCGGGCGCGGCACCGCCTTCGCCGCGCTCCTGGGGGTGATCGTCATCCAATCGATCAGCTCCGGCCTGACGCTGCTGAATCTGGACTCCTCGGTGCGTTTCGTGGTGACCGGCGTGGTCCTCGTGCTCGCCGTGATCGTGGACTCGCTCTCCCGCCGCACGCGCGCCGCCGTCGGCCGCGCCTGACCGCACGGAGCATCGCCGCTGCGTTCATCTGGCGAACGCGCTGAGACCGATACCAGTTCTTTATGTTCACATCTTGACTCCAAGACTTGAACACATAAAGATCGGTCCAGATGCGAAGACGCATCCTCGACTCGCAATTCGATGTGGAAGGCGAATGATGAAGAAGTCTCTCCTGGCGGCTGCCGCTCTCGGCACCGCTGCACTCCTGCTGGCCGGCTGTTCCAGCACCACCCCGTCCCCGGGATCCAGCGGCAACGGCAGCGAACCGCCGGCCGCCGCCGGCCGCGCCTGCGTGATCCTGCCCGACGCCGCCTCCTCCCCCCGCTGGGAGAACTTCGACCGGAAGTACCTGCAGGAGGGTCTCGAGGGCGCCGGCTTCGAGGTCGACATCCAGAACGCGCAGGGCGACGTCTCGAAGTACACGACCATCGCCGACCAGCAGCTCACGCAGGGCTGCGGCGTCATGCTGCTCGTCGACTACAACGGCGCGGCCGAAGGCGTGGCCACCAAGGCCAAGGGCCAGGGCATCCCGGTCGTCGCCTATGACCGTCCGTTCAAGGGCGCCGACTACTACGTGTCGTTCGACAACGTGGAGGTCGGCCGTCTGGAGGGCCAGACGGTGCTCGACGGACTCAAGAAGGCCGGCAAGGACCCCAAGACGGCCCAGGTGTTCTACATGGGCGGTGACCCGACCGACGGCAACGCTGCCATGTTCCGCAGCGGCGCGGTCGAGGTCATGGAGGCGGCCGGCATCAAGCCCGTCGCCGAGCCGACCGGCGTCTGGGACGGCGCGAAGTCGCAGACCAACTTCGAGCAGGCCCTGACGGCCAACGACGGCAAGGTCGACGGCGTCTGGGCGGCCAACGACACGAACGCCGACGGCGTCATCAAGGTCCTCCAGGACAAGGGCCTCACCGGTGTCGCGGTCTCCGGTCAGGACGCGAACCTCGAGGGCCTGCGCAACATCCTCACCGGATGGCAGACGGCGACGGTCTACAAGCCGGTCAAGCTCGAGGCCGACAAGGCCGTCGAGGTGGCCACCGCGCTGCTGAAGGGCGAGAGCGTCAGCGCCGACCAGAAGCTCGAGGACGGCACGCCGTACATCGCCGTCACCCCGCAGCTGGTCGGTCCCGAGCAGGTCAAGGACGTCGTCGCCGCCGGTGACGCCTCCGCCTCCGAGATCTGCACCGGTGACATCGAAGGCGTGAGCCTGGCCGACAAGTGCGAGGAGTTCGGCGTCAAGTAAACGCCCTCCTCCGGGAGGCGTCGCATCGTCCCGCGGTGCGACGCCTCCCCTCATGCACACCGACCACATCGCAAGGAAGCGAGACATGACAGAACCGATCATCAGACTGCGCGGGGTGAAGAAGTCCTTCGGCCCCGTGAGCGTCTTGAAGGGCGTCGACCTCGTCGTCATGCCCGGCAAGGTGACCGCCCTCGTGGGAGACAACGGCGCCGGGAAGTCCACCCTCATCAAGGGCCTGGCGGGTGTCCAGCCCTACGATGACGGCGAGGTGCTCTTCGACGGCTCCCCCGCCACGCTCCACACCCCCCGCGACGCGGCGGCGCTCGGCATCGAGGTCGTGTATCAGGACCTCGCCCTGTGCGACAACCTCGACATCGTCCAGAACATGTTCCTCGGCCGCGAGGAGCTCTCCGCGGGCACCTTCGACGAGGGCCGGATGGAGCGTGAGGCCTCCGACACGCTCCGCTCGCTCTCGGTCCGCACCGTCAAGTCGGTACGGCAGAAGGTGTCCTCGCTCTCGGGTGGGCAGCGACAGACGGTCGCCATCGCCCGCGCCGTACTCAAGAAGGCACGCGTGGTGATCCTCGACGAGCCCACCGCGGCGCTCGGCGTGGCCCAGACCGAGCAGGTCCTGAACCTCGTCAGCCGCCTCAGCGAGCAGGGCGTCGCCGTCGTGCTCATCAGCCACAACCTCGCCGACGTCTTCGCCGTCGCCGACGACATCGCGGTGCTCTACCTCGGCCAGATGGTCGCGCAGGTGCCGACCGCCGAGACCACACGCGACGACATCGTCGGCTACATCACCGGCACGAAGGTGCCCGCGGGGGTCGAGCTGATCGGCACCAGCACCATCAAGATCGGAGGAGACGCATGACCACCAGCCAGCGCACCGCAGCGGCGCCCGACCCCGTGGCCAGCGACCTCATCGGGAGCGGGGTCGAAGGCGGCCTCGGCGACCAGGTCAGCGCATGGTGGCAGCGCGTCCGCGGAGGCGAGATGGGCGCCCTTCCGGCGATCGCGGGGCTCCTGTTCCTCACCGTCCTGTTCGGGATCCTCAACCCGTACTTCCTCACCCCGGTCAACTTCGCGAACTTGATGAACCAGTCGGCCGCCCTCGTGGTGCTCGGCATGGCGCTCGTGTTCGTGCTGCTCCTCGGGGAGATCGATCTGTCCGCCGGCGTCACCGGCGGTGTCGCGATGGCCACCTTCGTCGTCCTCAACGTCAAGGGCGGCGTCCCGTGGCCGCTCGCGCTCGCGACGGGCTTCGCCGTGGGCCTGGCCACCGGGGCGCTCATCGGGTTCCTCGTCGCACGGGTGGGGATCCCGTCGTTCGTGGTGACCCTGGGCCTGTTCCTCGGCTACCAGGGACTGGCGCTGCTCATCATCGGCGCCGGCGGACTCTATCCCATCAACGCGCCCGAGGTGATCGCGCTCCAGAACGGACGGCTTCCGGTGTGGGGAGGCTGGGTGATGCTCGCCATCATGCTCCTCGTCTCGGGGGCGACCTCCGTGTGGGATCGCCGTCGCCGCGCGCGTGCCGGCGTTCCGAACCGGCCGGTGTCGCTCGTGTGGATCAAGCTCTTCGTGATCGCGCTCGTCGGAGGCGCCGCCGTGGCGGTCCTGAACCTCAACCGTTCGCAGTCGGTGATTCCGATCGAGGGGGTGCCGATCATCGTCCCGGTGGTCCTGGTGATCCTGTGGGCGGGCACGTTCCTGCTCGACCGCACCCGGTTCGGACGCTACGTCTACGCGATCGGCGGCAACGCCGAGGCCGCTCGCCGCGCCGGCATCAAGGTGCGCCTCATCAAGTGGTGGTGCTTCGTGATCTGCTCGGGCCTTGCCGTCATGGCCGGCCTGTTCGCGCAGGCCCGGATCGGATCGGTCGACGGTGCCGCCGGACGTGACATCGTCCTGTCGGGCGTCGCGGCTGCCGTCGTCGGTGGGGTCAGCCTCTTCGGCGGACGGGGACGTCTCGTGCATGCGGCCATCGGCGCCCTCGTGATCGCGATGATCATCAACGGACTGGGGCTCTTGCGACTGGACGCCGGGATCAACCTGCTGGTCACCGGCGGCGTGCTGATCCTCGCCGCCACGGTGGACGCGATCTCGCGCCTGCGGGGAGGAAACGTCCGGAGTTAGTCGTCCGCGGTTCCCTGCTGCTGCGCCCTGCGACGCGCGATCTCGGCACGCAGCCGATCCTCTTCGATCTCCCGTTCGAGATCGGCGAGCTGCTGCTCGGTCGTTCGCGTGTCGCGGGGCGCTGCCGCGGGGGGCGCCGGTTCGCTCGCCCAGGGCGCGAACTGCGGGGGCCGCGGCGCCTGCCGCTCGGGATACTCCCGCCCGATCGCGAACCACAGGATCGTTCCGAGCAGCGGCAGGAGGATCACGAGGAAGAGCCACACCATCTTGGGAAGGTGACGCACCTGGCTCTCGTCGCGCAGGATGATGTCGACCACGGCGAAGACCATTCCCACCAGCACGAGCAGGGAGAAGACGTAGGGCATGGGCGCGAGTCTATGAGAGTGCGGTGACGGCGCGCATCTCCCCGACCACCCTGACACACTGGTGACATGCCTGATCCGCAGAACCCGCGTGTGGCCGTGTACCTGGACTTCGACAACATCGTGATGAGCTGGTACGACCGTCTGCACGGCCGGAACGCCTACGCCCGCGACCGGCAGCGGATCGCCGACGATCCCTCGGAGCCTGAGGTCGCCGCCCGGCTCAAGGACGCGACGATCGACGTGGGAGCCATCATCGACTACGCCGCCTCGTTCGGCACGCTCGTGCTCACCCGCGCGTACGCCGACTGGTCCTCTCCCGTCAACGCCGTCTACCGGTCGCAGCTCGTGGCCCGCGCCGTCGACCTCGTCCAGTTGTTCCCGGCGGCCGCCTATGCCAAGAACGGCGCCGACATCCGCCTCGCCGTCGACACCGTGGAGGACATGTTCCGGCTCCCCGATCTGACGCACGTCGTGATCGTCGCGGGCGACAGCGACTACGTCCCGCTCGCCCAGCGCTGCAAGCGGCTCGGGCGGATCGTCGTGGGCGTCGGCGTGGCGGGCTCGACGGCCAAGTCGCTCGCGGCCGCGTGCGACCAGTTCGACGCGTATGACACCCTTCCCGGCGTCCAGCTCCCGGAGGAGCCCGAGAAGAAGGCCGACGCCGCTCCCGTGCGCCGCAAGCGCGCGACCGTCGACGCGGCCGGCGACCTGCTGGCCCGCGCCCTGCGACTGGAGCAGGAGCGCACGGACGACGAGTGGGTGCACCTGTCTGCCGTGAAGAACCTCATCAAGCGCATGGACCCCTCCTTCAGCGAGAAGGCCCTCGGGCACCGGTCGTTCTCCGACTTCGTCGGGGCGCACCCGAAGGTGGCCGAGCTCGACGAGTCGACCAACATCGTGCGCGTCCGGCTCGTCGCCGACCGCTGACCCGCTGACACCACGACCCACGACCCACGACAGGCCGCCGGAGCGGATGACCGCCCCGGCTCCCTCCTGAGTCTCCTCAGGCCGCGAAGGGGATGACTCCCACCAGCACACCGACCGCGAGCATCGCGATGGAGACGACCGTCGCGCGCCACAGCACCTTCTTGTGATGGTCGCCCAGGTTGACGTTGGCGAGCGACACCAGTAGCAGGATGGCCGGCACGAGCGGGCTCTGCAGGTGCACCGGCTGTCCGGTGATCGAGGCGCGGGCCATCTCCACCGGTTCGATGCCGAAGTGAGAGGCGCTCTCGGCGAGCACCGGCAGGATCCCGAAGTAGAACGCGTCGTTGGACATGAAGAACGTGAACGGGATCGAGAGCACCCCGGTGATCACCGCGAGGAACGGTCCGAGAGAGGCCGGGATCACCGAGGTGATCCACGAGGCCATCGCCGTGACCATGCCGGTGCCGTTCAGGACCCCCACCAGGACCCCGGCCGCGAGCACCATCGAGACGACGCCGACGATGGAGGGTGCATGGGCCACGATCTCGTCGGCTTGCCCTTTGAGCTTCGGGAAGTTCACGATCAGCGCGATGGCGGCACCCACCATGAAGACGATGGCGAGCGGGAAGAGGTCGAGCACGAGCAGCACCATCACGGCGACGGTGAGGACCAGGTTGAACCAGATCAGCTTCGGCCGCAGGGTGGGACGGTGCGGGTCGAGCATCGTGTCGGCCATCGCGGTGTCGGTCGCCGAGACCAGATCCGCCGCCGCGACGGCGGAGCGAGCTCCCCGCACCGTGACGACGTTGCCGGTCCGCAGCGTCGCGGCGGCGCCGGGCTTGGGCTCCGCGCCGCGGACGATGCGCGGTGCGGCGAACAGTCCTTCGCGCCGCTGCCCGTCCAGCCGGCTGCTGTCGATCGAGCCTCCCAGGCGACGGCGCTCCCCGAGCCCCAGGAACCAGGCGAACGCCAGCGCGATCACGAGGCCCGTGGCCAGCGACGGGAGCATCGGCACGAAGATGTCGGTCGGCTGCAGCCCCAGGGCAGAAGCGGCGCGCACCGTCGGGCCGCCCCACGGGACGATGTTGAGGGTGCCGTTCATGAGTCCCGCGACGCAAGTGAGCACGACGGGGCTCATCCCCAGGCGCAGGTAGATCGGCAGCATCGCGGAGGTGGTGATGATGAACGTCGTCGATCCGTCGCCATCGAGCGAGACGGCTCCGGCGAGGATCGCCGTGCCGAGGACGACCTTCGCCGGGTCGTCGCCCAGGACCCGGGTGATGACGCGGATGAGCGGATCGAACAGGCCGACGTCGATCATGATGCCGAAGTACATGATCGCGAACATGAGCAGGGCCGCCGTCGGCGCCATCGACTTGATGGCGTCGATCACCATGTCGCCGATTCCGAGACCCGCCCCCGCGAAGAGGCCGAAGATCGTCGGAACGATGATGAGGGCGACCATGGGCGTCAGCCGCCTCGTCATGATGAGCGCCATGAAGGTGAGGACCATCGTGAACCCGAGCAGCACCAGGACGCCGTCGGACGGCGTGAACGCGAGGTCGTAGCCGTCTTCGGCGGCTGCCGTCACTACGGCGGGGATGAGGGACATCTCGACTCCTTCGTCTGCGACCCACCGGCGTCGTGGATCGGGTCCCGTGAAATCTAGGGACTTCCCCGCCCCGCCGCGCGCTAACTCTCATTGCGAGACTTCTGCGCGATCCGCGGGTTACGCGCATAATGCTCACCAGGGAGGTGGCCATGAGGTTCGCGACGCGTGCAGTGCTGCTCCTAGGGGTGACCGTCGTCGCCGTGGTCGCCGTGTGCACGGCGGTGTTCGCCCTCCTCGGCATCCAGCAGTTGCGCGAGGAGGCCGAGAAGTCTGCGCTGAACATCGCTCGGACCGTCGCCGTCGACCCTCAGGTGCGCGCGGAGGTGGCGCGGATCAGCGCCCAGGCCGAGACCCCGTCCCCCGAGCGACTGCGCAGCGGTGAGTTGCAACGTCTCGCTCAGGCGGTGACGGACCGCACCGGGACGCTGTTCGTCGTCATCGCCGACGACGCCGGGATCCGCCTCGCCCATCCCGACCCGTCGCTGCTCGGCCAGCGCGTGAGCACCGACTTCCGCGATGTCCTGGCCGGCAACGAGGTGGTCACCTGGGAGCAGGGCACGCTCGGCGTCTCGGCGCGGGCCAAGGTGCCGCTCCTGCCGCCGGGCGGCGGTCGTCCGGTGGGCGAGGTGAGCGTCGGCTTCGAGCCCGCCAGCGTCTTCGACGACCTCCCGGCCCTCATCGGCGGTATCGCCGCAGCCGCGGCCGCCGCCCTCGTCCTGGGAGTCCTCGCCGCGGTGGTCCTGCGCCGCCGGTGGGAGCGGCTGACCCTGGGCCTCCAACCGGAGGAGCTCGTGGCCCTCGTCCAGAATCAGGCCGCCGTGCTGGACGGCGTCGGAGACGGTGTCATCGCGCTCGACGAGTCGGGCACCGTGCGCGTGTCGAACGAGACCGCCCGCCGACTCCTCGAGCTGCCCGTGCCCGAGGGCCGGTCCCTCTCCGAGCTCGGCGTGGGTCCCGTCGTGCTGGCGGCCGTCCGCGAAGGCACCGCGGGAGACGGCGTCGTCGCCGGGGACAGGGTGCTCTACGTGGATGCGCAGCCCGTGCGCCACGCCGGCCGGGACCTCGGAACCGTGTTGATCGTGCGCGACCGCACCGATCTCGTGGCGCTGACGGAGCGGCTGGAGACGGTGCGCGCGATGACCGGGGCGCTCCGCGTGCAACGGCACGAGTTCGCCAACCGGATGCACGTGGCGGCCGGACTGCTCGACGCGGGCCGCGTGGAGGAGGCGCGCGACTTCCTCTCCGAGCAGGTGCAGCGCGGGCCCGTGGACTACGCCGTGGAGAACCTCGACGAGATCGGAGACGCTCTCCTGCACGCCCTCATCGGTGCCCATGCGCTCGAGGCCGGCGAACGCGGAGTGCGCATCGCCGTCACCGCCGACTCTCTGCTGCTGTCGCCGGTGCGAGACCCCGAGGATGTCGCCGCCGTCCTCGGGAACCTGCTGCACAACGCGGTGCGCGCCGCCGTCGAGGGTCCGGAGCCGCGCCGAGTGGAGATCGGTTGCTACGGCGACGGCGCCGATCTCGTCCTGACGGTCGCCGACTCCGGAAGCGGGGTCCCGCACGACGTCGACCCGTTTGCGCGGCGTCCCCGGCTGGACGCGGCAGAGACCGACCGCGTCCACGGCCTCGGCGTCGGGCTTCCCCTCTCCCGCGAGCTCGCCCGCCGCGGCGGCGGTGACGTGTGGCTGATCGAGGCCGGGGGCGACGGATCCGGCGCGGTGTTCGGCGCCCGGCTCGTGGACGTGCTCGACACCGCCTTCACCTCGGCCTCTGGTCCGGGAGACGACTCGGGACTCCCCGCCGCGCCATCAGGAAAGGACGACCACGAATGACCTCCCCCGTTCGCGTGCTCATCGTCGACGACGACTTCCGCGTCGCGGGGCTCCATCGCGACCTCGTCGCCGCACGACCCGGCTTCGTCGTCGCCGAGCCCGCACACACCCTGGCCGACGCGGCGGATGCCCTCCGGGCCGAGCGATTCGACCTGCTCCTGGTCGACGTCTTCCTTCCCGACGGCGATGGCATCACGTTCGCCCGCGGCGTCGACATCGACACGATCGTGCTGTCGGCGGCGACCGATGCCCCGACCGTGCGGCGAGCATTGCGCGCCGGTGCGCTCACCTTCCTCCCGAAGCCCTTCGAGGCCCGCGCCCTGAGCGACCTGCTGGAGCGCTACCTCCGTTTCCGCAACGTCCTGAACGCGGAGCGGGCCCTGACGCAGGACGACATCCAGCGCGCGCTCGGGATCCTCCACGGCGGTGCGGAATCCGCCACGGTGTCGCGGTCGGCCACGGAGAACGTCGTATTGGAAGCGCTCGGCGACGGGGAGTCCTCGGCGTCGGAGATCGCGGAACGCGCCGGGGTGTCCCGGGCCACGGCCCAGCGTCATCTGTCGGCGCTGGCGATGCGCGGTGTGGTCGACGTGCGGCTGCGCTATGGGGCGACCGGCCGCCCTGAGCACCGATATTCCGTCGCCGAACCCGGCGTCACTCGCGGCGGTGCGCGGCGCTGACCGGCAGCACGCGACGTCAGTCGCGCGTGGACCAGAGCGCCCAGGCCACGAGCACCGGCTGGAAGAGGAGGCGCACGAGGCGAGCGCGGTCGCTGTCCAGACCGAAGCCACGTCGCTTTCCGAGCGCCTGCGCGATGTTGCCGGGAAAGATCGCCACGAAGAACGCCGCCAGCACAGCGCCCACGCGGCGTCGCTCGCGCGGGAGCGCGACGAGGGCTGCTCCGAGCATGATCTCCACCGCCCCCGAGGCCACGACCACACCGTCCTTGTCGATGGGAAGGACCTCGGTGACGAGATCGGGAACCTGAGCCTGGAACTCGCGCCGCGCCCAGAACAGATGACTGAGCCCCGCGAACACCATGCCTCCGGCAAGAACCGTGCGGGCGAGTGTCTTCATCTCCCGAGTATGCCTCGCGGCACGAGCCACGGGAACGGGCCATCCCGAGCGGGAGCGCTCCCGTCGCCGCGGTCGCTGGGTAGGCTGAAGGGGTGAGCGATGGGGCGCGGACAGCGATCGTGCGGATGCCGGACGGCACCGTCAAACAGGTCGGTCCCCTCACCGGAACCCGGGTGTGGACCGTGCCCGGACGTGCTCACCGGCCCCTTTCGCCGCCACGCGACGATCCGCGACGCCTCGCCCCGGGCGAGGAGCGACGCCTGTGCGCGTTCTGCGTCGACCGCTACCTCGAGACCACGCCCGAGAAGGCCCGCCTGGTCGGATCCGACTTCGTCGAGCACCGTCACGTGCCGGCGGATGAGGTGGACGACTCGGTGGCGGAGTTCCGCCGGTTCGGGAACCTCTTCGAGATCGTCTCGGCGGAGTACTGGCGCGAGAATCACGGCTTCCGGCAGCCGGCGGCGGTCATCGAGTGGGCGCAGGAGTATCTGTCGAGCCCGATCGGGCGCGCCCACCTCGAGAAGCTCGCCGCCATCCGCGCGGCGGCCTCGGGCATCCCCCAGTCGCTGGAAGAGGCGACCCTCGATCTGCTCGGCGGCTCGCACGACGTGATCGTCGCCCGGCGCCACGTCGCCGACGGCGCCGAGACCGACGACGACCTCGTCTCGTCGGGGCGGCTGACTCCGGAAGAGCACGCGGCCTACTTCGCCTTCACCGTCCGCTCCCTCGCCGAGATCCAGGCGTCACAACCTCACGCCGCCTACGTCGCCGTCTTCCAGAACTGGCTCCGCCCGGCCGGCGCCTCCTTCGACCACCTGCACAAGCAACTGGTCGCCATCGACGAGCACGGACCGCAGGTCGATCGCGAGCTCAGCATGCTCGCGGCCGATCGAGACCTCTACCAGCACCGGATCGCAGATCTCGCCGTCGAGGAGGGACTCATCGTGGCCGCCAACGACCACGCGGTCGCCTTCGCGGGCGTCGGGCACCGTTACCCCGCGTTCGAGGTGTACTCGCGCTCCTCGGCCAATCTGCCGCAGGAGCACTCCGCGGCGGAGGTCCGCGGGATGTCCGACCTCGTCCACGCCCTCCACGCCGCGACCGGCGTGCACGTGCCGACGAACGAGGAGTGGCACTACCGCCCGCCCGAGGCCCCCTGGCCGATGCCGTGGCGGGTCGTGCTGAAGTGGCGCATCTCCAACCCCGCCGGCTTCGAGGGCGGCACCAAGGTGTACGTCAACACCATCGACCCGTGGGAGCTGCGCCGACGGGCGGTGGAGGCTCTGATCCCGCTGCGTCTCGACGGCTCGATCGCCCCCGACCTCCGGATCGGCGAGGAATGCACGGCCGACGACGCACGGCTGCGCTACAGCGAGCCGGCCGCCCCCGCGTCGCCGGCGGCTCCGGGCGCGGAAGAGGCGGAGTGAGCTTCCCCTTCCCCTCTCTCCGCCGGTGGCCCGACGTCGAGGCCCCCGATCTCCTGGCTGCCGACGCCGCCGACCGGCTCCTGATCGATGAGTCGCGCGACGCCCGCGCCGCTCTCGGTCGCGGTGAGCTCACCGTGATCGGGGACGCGTACGGCGCGCTCACCCTCGCCGCCGTGCACGAAGGAGCGACGGAGGTCCGCACCCACCAGGACCCGCTGACGGGCGAGCGGGCGCTGGAGGCGAACGCGTCCCGGCTCGGCGGTTCCGGCGGCTTCACCTTCCACGCGCTGGCCGCCGATCTCGTGCGCGACGCGCGCGTCGTGCTGGTGCGCCTTCCCCGCACCCTCGACGCCCTTCGCGACATCGCCGGCCTCGTTGCCGCGCACGCCTCGCCAGAGGTCACGGTGTTCGCCGGGGGCCGAGTGAAGCACATGTCCCCCGCGATGAACGACGTGCTGCGCGAGTCGTTCGGCCGGGTCGATGTGACCCACGCGCGGCAGAAGGCGCGCGTGCTGGTCGCACGAACACCGATCGGCGGCCGGGATCCCCTTCCCGCGACGGCGCAGGCCGACGGACTGACGCTGTGCGCCTTCGGCGGTGTCTTCGCCGGCGCCCGGATCGACATCGGGACGCGGCTGCTGCTGGATCACCTTCCCGGCGCGGTCGACGGCGGATCGGACGACGACCCGCTCATCGACTTGGCCTGCGGGAACGGCGTGGTGGCCACGGCGCTGGCACTGCGTCACCCGTCCGCCCGCGTCTACGCCTGCGATCAGTCCGCGGCCGCGGTCGCCTCGGCACGTGCGACGGCGGCGGCCAACGGCGTCGACGACCGCGTCCGTGTGGAGCGCGCCGACGGCCTGGACGCCCGTCCCGACGCCTCGGCGTCGTTCATCGCCCTCAACCCGCCGTTCCATTCCGGTGCCGCCGTGACCGATCGTCTGGCCCCGCGGCTGTTCGCCGACGCCGCGCGCGTCCTCCGGACCGGCGGCCAGCTGTGGTGCGTGTGGAACTCGCCGCTGCGCTACCGGAGCGCGCTGGAGCGGCTGGTGGGCCCCACCCGGCAGGTCGCCCGCAACGCGAAGTTCACCGTCACGGTCTCCACGCGCCGCTGACGTTCACCCGTCTGCCGAGCGCGGCGGAAGGCGGGGGACGGAGGAGCGCAGCCGTCGCGTATAGGGATGTGTGGGAGCGGTGAGGACACGTTCCGTGGGACCTTGCTCGACGATGCGTCCCGACTCCAGCACGGCCATGCGGTCGCAGAGGGCGGCGACGATCGTGAGGTCGTGTGAGACGAGCAGGAACCCGATTCCCTGGTCGTGCGCGAGACGCTGCAGGAGCTCGATCACCTGCATCCGCACCGACGTGTCGAGGGCGCTCACCGGCTCGTCGGCCAGCAGGATCTGCGGCCGCGGCGCCAGCGCCCTCGCGATCGCGATGCGCTGGCGCTGACCACCGGAGAAGGCGTCCGGGTATCGGTCGGCGGCGTCGGTGGGAAGCTCGACCGCCGCGAGCAGCTCGGCCACGCGAGCGCGATGGTCGCCGCCGATGCCCAGCGAGCGGAGCGGCTCGGCGATCGAGCGTCCGACCGGCATCCGCGGGTCCAGCGAGGAGTACGGGTCTTGGAAGACGGGCTGCACGGCACGACGGAACGCGCGTCGGGTATGGCGGGGTGCGACACGGCGTCCGTCGGCGCTGAGCGTCTCCCCCGCGAACCTCACCGTCCCCGTCGTGGGAGCGAGAAGGCCGAGGAGGGCACGGAGCACTGTCGTCTTTCCCGCGCCGGACTCCCCCACGAGCCCCAGGCTGTCTCCCGGAGAGACCGAGACCGACACGTCGGAGAGCACGGTCCGGGCGCCGTAGGCGACGGAGATCCCCTCGGCGCTCAGGAGCGGGGGTGGTGCGACGCCGGTCATGAGGCAGGCTCCTCTGCACCGAGGTCTGTATCGAGGGCCGGAAGGAGGTCGTCGAGGCGGCGGGAGGCCTCGACGAGTCGTGCCGTGTACGGATCGCCCGGCGCGTGCAGGATGCGCGCCGTCGTGTCGAGCTCGACCTGCCGCCCGTGCCGGAGCACCAGCACGCGATCGGCGATCCCCGCGATGACGGGAAGGTCGTGGCTGATGAACAGGAGCGTCATCCCGCGCTCACGCACTTCGCGCTCGAGCAGTTCGAGGATCCCCGCCTGCACCGTGACGTCGAGGGCGGTGGTGGGCTCGTCGGCGATGAGGATCTGCGGCCCCGCCGCCAGCGCCAAGGCGATGGCCGCGCGCTGGCGCTGGCCACCCGAGATCTCGTGGATGAGCGAGCGCGCGATCCGCTCCGGATCGGTCAGCTGCACATCGGCGAGCGCGTCGAGCACGGCGCGCCGAAGGGCCTCGCCGCGCAGCCCGCGGTGGCGGCGCAGCGGCCAGGCGAGCTGGGCTCCGACTCGCATGAGCGGATCCAGCGAGGCCAGGGGCTCTTGGAAGACCGCGCCGACGACCGCGCCGCGCACGCGATCGAGCCGCCGGGAGCGGGCACCGATCACCTCGACGACCTCGTCGTCCGGCGCCAGTCGCACCGATCCTTCCGCCGTGAGCGGATAGGGCAGGAGACCCAACACCGCGAGCGCGGTGAGGGACTTGCCCGATCCCGACTCGCCGACGATGCCGATCCGCTCCCCGGGTGCGACGGCGAGATCGATACGGTGCACGAGCGGAGTGTCGGTGTCGAGAGTCGATCGCACCGACAGCCCGGTGATCTCCAGCGCCGCGGTCATCCGATGCTCCTCGTCGTGGGGTCGGCGATGTCCCGGATGCCGTCGGCAAGCAGGTTCATGCCGACGATGAGGGCGACCAGGAGCACGCCGGGGACGATCGCGGCGGTCGGGGCGATGAGGACGGTACTCTGCGCCTCCTGCAGCATGCGCCCCCAGGAGGCGTTGGGAGGCGGCGAGCCGAGCCCCAAGTAGGAGAGCGATGCCTCGGCACCCACGGCTCCGCCGAACTGCAGCGCCAAGGGCACGATGAGCGTCGGCCAGACGTTGCGGAGCACGTGGTCGCGAAGGATCCCGAGCGTCCCCGTGCCGGAAGTGCGCGCGGCGGTCACATAGTCCTGCGCAAGGACGCGGGTGGCCGTCACGCGGGTGAGGCGCGCGATCACTGCGGCCCCCGCGAGTCCGATCGCGAGGATCGCCGACTCCAGCGAGGCTCCGCGCCACGCGACGATCAGCATCGCCAGCAACAGCGTCGGGAAGGCGATCGCGATGTCCAGCAGGCTGGACAGGGCGTCGTCGACCCAACGGCGAGCGACAGCGGCGAGCAGTCCCAGCGCGATGCCGACGACGGCCGCGATGACGACCGAACCGAAGCCCACGGCCAGGGCGAGACGGGCGCCGATCATGAGCTGAGTGAACAGGTCCCGACCGAGGCGATCGGTTCCGATCCAGTGCTCGGCCGAGGGCGGCTGCAACCGCCCGCCCGCGGTGTCGTCGGGAGCGTAGGGCGTCCAGAAGAAAGACAGCAGACCGACGACGGCGATGACGCCGAACAGCGCGCCGCCGACGATCAGGTTGACCGAGCGCCGACGCCGCGGACGGGAGCGTACGGCGGCGGGAGCGGGGAGCAGGGCGGTGGTCATGCGCGGGCCCGCGTTCGCCGGTTGCCGGAGAGGGAGTCGCGCAGCCGCGGATCGATGAGGCGCTGCGTGATGTCGGCCGCGAACCCGAGGAGGAGGACGAGCGCGGTCGAGAACAGGAGGACCCCCTGGATGCTGGGGAAGTCCTGCTCTTTGATCCCGACCAGGAGCATGTCGCCGAGCCCCGGGAGCGCGAAGACGCGCTCGATGATGACGGCGCCCACGAACGTGGTCGACAGCTGGATCGCGAGGATCGAGATGAGCGGGACGACACCGTTACGCACCCCGTGACGCCACATCGCGGTGCCGAAGCTCTGACCGGTGGCCCGCGCCGCCCGGAGGTACTGCTGCCCCAACACGTCGAGCGTCGCGCTGCGGACGTAGCGGGCCAGGTCGCTGCCGGCCACCAGGGCGATCGTGAGCACGGGCAGAGCGAGGGCATACAGCGCCGCTCCCGGATCCTCCCAATCGGTGCGCGGGAACCCTCCCGCGGGGAACAGCCGCCAGCCGAGAGAGAGCACCGAGACGAGCAGGATCCCGACCCAGAAGACCGGAATCGCTCCCCCGAGCTGCGTCATCGCCGAGAAGGCGGTGCCGTACCAGGTGCGGGACTTCCACGCGGCGAAGAACCCCACCGGGATCGCGATCAGCGCCGACAGTGCGAAGGAGAGGAGCGTGAGCGGGAGGGTGACGTTGAGGCGGCGGACGATCTCGTCCCCCACCGACAGATGGTTGGTGAAGGACTGGCCGAGGTCGAACGAGGCGAGCTGGGCGAGGTAGGAGACGAACTGCTCCGGGAGGGGGCGGTCGACCCCCAGGCGCGCGGCCGCCGCGGCGACCTCCGCGTCGGTGGCTCCCACCGAGATGAGGGCGAACACGGGATTGCCCAGCACGCGGAGGACGACGAACAGGATCGTCACCGCCAGCGCGAAGGCCAGCAGCAACAATCCTGTTCGTCGAAGGAGGTACCGAGTGATTGCTACGCCTTGGTGATGTCGTACACGTAGAACAGCGAGTTCAGTCCATTCTGCGGCACACCCGAGATGCCCTCGGCGGCGATGCGCAGCTGCGGGTTGAGGTAGAGCCACACGCTCGCCGCATCGTCGGAGATCTGCTGGTTGGCCTTCTTGATGAGCTCCGTCTGCTCCTCGACGCTGCCGGCGGCCTCCGACTCGCTCAACCACTTCTGCACATCGGCGTTGTCGTAGCCCCAGTAGAAATCGGGGTTGCCGTAGAAGTTGATGTCGCGGTCGTTGACGTGGCCCTGCAGGGTCGCCTCGAAGTCGGTGTCGGTGTACACCTTCTGGTACCACTCGTCGTCGGTGATGATGTTGATCTCCACCGTGATGCCGACCTTCGCGAGCTCCGACTTCACGAACTCGGCGACGGTGGAGTGGACACCGGAGTCGGGGGTGTCGATCGTGAACGTGAACCCGTCGGCGTACCCGGCCTCGGCGAGGAGCTTCTTCGACAGCGCGGGATCGTAGGGGTTGTTGTCGGCGAGGTCGAGGTACCACGGCTCGGACGGCGGGACCATCGACCCGATGAGCTCCCCGCGGCCGTCCCAGATCGCATCCAGGAGCTTCGCGCGATCGATCGCGGAGTAGACCGCCTTGCGCACGGCGACCTCGTCGAACGGCGCGTTGCGGTCGTTGAAGGCGAGCAGCTCCTTCGTCGTCGAGGTTCCCTCGATGATCTGGAAGCCGGAGGCCTCGAACTCCGCGAGGCTGTCGGGGTTCGACTGGCTCGTGACGAGGTCGACGGCGCCGGTGCGCAGCGCGTTGTCGAGCGCGGTGGGGTCGGCGTAGTACTGGTAGACGACACCCCCGTTGGCCGGCGCCCCTCCCCAGTAGTCGGCGTTCACGTCGAGGGTGATCGAGTCGCCCTTGCGGTAGTCCGCGAGCGCGTACGGGCCGGTGCCGTCGGCCGAGGTGGTCAGATCGCCCGCCTCGGAGTTGACGATCCACACGTAGCCGAGGTTGTAGGTGAAGCTGATCGACGGCTGCGACAGGGTGACCGCGACGGTCTTCGGGTCGACGACGTCCACGTGATCGATGACGCTGAGCTGGCGCTTGCGCGCGGCGATCGAGTCGTCGCCGACGAATCGGTCGAGGCTGTACTTGACGTCGTCGGCTGTCAGCGTTTTTCCGGAATGGAAGGTCGCGTCCTGCAGCGTGAAGGTGTACACCAGGCCGTCATCCGACACGGTCGTCTCGGCGGCCAGGAGCGGTTCGACCGTCGCGTCGTCGGTGATGCGGAAGAGCCCCTCGTAGACGTTTCCGGTGAAGACCTCCGTCACCCCCGAGGATCCGCCGAAGATCTGGTCGAGGTTCGTGGGCTCGTTCTGCGATCCGACGACGATCTCGGCCGTCGGGTCGGCCGCGGCACTAGAGCTCGGGCTCGGCGTGCCCGCGGCGCAGCCGGCGAGCACGAGCAGCCCGGCGGTGGCCGCGGCGGCGGCCGTGAGGAATCGGGCGAGGCGGCGTGAGGTCACGTCAGGTCCTTTGCTGTGGGTGAGGGTCGACCAGGCGGGGTGCGGTCCGCCGGACGCGGAGGGGTCAGAGGGAGAAGCCGTCGGCGAATCGGACGCGCTTCTCGCCCGCACGCACCGGGAACGGCAGCCGGTTCTGCGCGGGCGGGAGCGGGCAGTTCATCTGCGACGAGAAGCCGCAGGGCGGCACCGTCGCACGGTTGAAGTCGACCGTGACCGGTGTGGTCCGCTCTCCCGCCTCGCGGCCGACCGCCGGGCGGTCGAGGAACAGGAAGCGGCCGGCGCCGTATGTCTCCGAGCCGTTGGTCCGGTCGCCGAAGACGAGCTGTAGCTTCGCGGTGCCGCCCGAGACCGTATCGAAGGCGGCGAGACGGTACTCCGTGCCCTCCAGCTCGAACACGAGGTCTCCCGACACCGGAAGGCTACGGGTGGCTCCGGCGTCGCGGATGTGCTCGAAGGGGACGACGCGGTCTTCGTCGACCAGCTCGAACCGCCCGTCGATGACCCAGGCGGGATCGTAGGCGTATCGCTCGATGTCCTCGAACGCGGTCGCGGCGGGCGAGTCCTGTCGCCAGATGCGATAACCCTGCTGCGGCAGACCGGTGTCGATGTCGGCGCGCTCGAGTCGCGAGAAGAGGGCGGTGTCGGGGTGGCCCTCGCGGGCGACGTCCTCCGGCACCGGCGCGGCACCGGGCTCCGACCAGTGCGTGAGCACGAGGGCGAGCGCCCCGTGGGGTCCGGTCACCGCCGCGCGACGCGCCTCCGACCACGCACGGTACTCGGCTTCGGCCGTTCGGAGATCATCGGACCCGGTTGCATTCACACTCACCATGACAGGCAATCAAACGCGCGCACGCGTGAGAAATTCCGTTGCTGTCTGTTTCACCTGAATGGATCTGTCGGGCGGCGACGTGCGCGGGCCCATGGTCGAGCGGGATCAGCGCGCGGACCGCGTGGACCACAGGGCCCACGCCACCAGCACCGGCTGCAGGAAGAGCCGGGCCAGTCGCCGGGCGTCGGTGTCGAGTCCGGGGGCGGAGGTCCCGCGCCGCCACTGATGGAGGTTCCCGGGGAAGACGGCGACGAGGAAGGCCGCCACCGCCGCGCCCACGCGGCGACGCTCACGGGGCAGCAGCACGAGGCCGGCCCCGAGCATGATCTCGACCACGCCCGAGACCACGACGATCGTGTCCTTATCGGTGTGCAGGAGGCGAGCGGCCCAGTCGGGGACCACGATCCGGAATCCTCTCCGAAGGGCCGAGAGATGAGCCGCGCCCGCGACCAGCAGCACGATGGCGAGGAGGATGCGGGCACCGGAGCGGATCATCCCGACACGCTACCGCGCGGGATCACGTCTTCCCCCGATCGCGTGGCTTTGCGCTCGTTTGCCCGGGCTCATTTGCCCGGGCTCATTTACCCGGGCTCATTTACCTCCGGGCGGACCCACCACCAGCAGCACGACGAACAGCGCCGTGACCGCGGCGACGATCAGCAGCACCAGGACCCAGGGCCGTCGGAGGAACCAGCGCAGCGGCCCGTCGTACCAGCGGCCGTCACCGTCCCCCTTCCCCGTGCGCCAGCGACCATCGAGCCGGCCGCGTCGCACGAGCCACCGCTCGACCGGGATCGTCGCATACGGAATCACCGCCGAGACGACCGCGAGCGCGGCGCTGCCGACGGGCCAGCGGTTGTTGAGCGCCACGAGGATCGCGGTCGCCCCATAGGAGAGGAAGACGAACCCGTGGATCCCGCCTGCGATCGTGACGGCCGGCGCCCAGCCCGCGGCGGCGCGCAGGATGAGCGCCGCGATGAGGAGGGTCCACGTGACCGCTTCGGCGAACGCGAGCAGGCGAAAGGCGGAGAGAGGCGTTCGGAACACGCCTTCAGCTTACCTGAAGGCTAGACGATTCCGGCGCGGATTCCGTCGAGCGACTCGGCCACCTTCGGCAGGCGCTGCGACAGGGCGCCGTCGAGCTCGGCCAACCGCTCGCGCGCCTCTCGCAGCACACGAGCACCCTTGGGGGTGACGTTCAGGTCGCTGGCTGCTCCCGCGTGGGCGGTGGCGTCCTGCACCAGGCCCTCGTCGACGAGAGAGCGAACGGCCGTGTGAGCCGACTGCACCGTGATGTGCGAGCGGCGCGCGAGCTCCGAGAACGAGATCCCGGGCTCGGCGTAGATGTGCCCCAGCAGGCCGAACTTGCGCGTGGTGATCCCGAGGTCCTTCAGCACGGCGGACAGCTGCCCTTCCCACATCGCCGACACCGCGAGAAGCGCGATGACGGGACTGAAGCGCGGGGAGTCGTCGGTCATAGGCACCATGCTAACGATCCGGCTCGGATGTCCGAGGCCCGGCGTACCGTGACATTGTCAGAGAGGAAGACCCCATGGACTGGAAGATCGAGCTCATTTTCGTTCCGGTGACCGACGTGGACCGCGCGAAGGACTTCTACGTGCGCATCGGCTTCCACGCCGACCACGACCATCGCCCCTCGCCTGACCTGCGGTTCGTGCAGCTCACGCCGCCCGGATCGGCCTGCTCGATCGCGATCGGCGAAGGGCTCGGTCTGTCGATGGCTCCTGGCACGCAAGACAGCATCCAGGTGGTTGTTCCCGATGCCGACGCGGCGCTCGCACAGTTGCGCGATGCCGGCGTCGATGCCGACGGGGTAGACGAGCAGGAGTGGGGCCGCTTCGTCCGCTTCTCCGATCCCGACGGCAACACGTGGACGCTGCAGCAACTCCCCTCCTGGAACTGACGCCGCACACGAAGCGAGCGCCTCCCCGCCCGTGCGGGCGTGACTGCATAGGCTCGGAGGCATGCTCGAGCAGAACCAGGGACACATCAGCCCCGACAGCCAGTGGTCGACCTACGAGGCCAACGTACAGTCGTATCGCGGGCTGTCGATGTCCGCGCAGTCGCTCTATCTGGCGGTCGGCGCGATCCTGCTCGGCGCGGGCGACAAACTGCCCTTCTTCACCGTCCTCGTCCTCGCGATGGTCACCACCTGGTACGTCTTCTTCCCCGTGATCTTCGCGCGGTGCGCGATCGTCGACTTCCACAAGTTCGATCTCGGATCGCGCTTCACCGGAGCGGGTGATCTCCGTGGCGCGTCCGACGACAGCCGCCTGTCAGAGCGTGCCTACGCCAATCTCTGGCGGGGCCGGCCGCTGCGCGCTCGAGTGGCGTCGCAGATCCCGATGCCGGCGGGTCAGCGTTTTCGGACGATGAGGCAGACCCGGCTCAAGCTCGATCTGTTCATCCCCGTCAGCATCACGGTCGTGTGGGCGGTGTTCGCGCTGTACATCGTGTTCGCCCACTGACCACGCTCGCCGCACGCTGCGACCCACGCGAGGATCCTGCGAACCGGTGACCACCGCGGCGCCACCCGATTGACACGGCGGAGCCCCACTCTCACCGCTCCGTCGACGCCGTACAGTGTGCGACGTGACAGCCATCCATCGATCGGACATCGACGAGCACTGGGCACACGCCGGGGCCGTGGAAGCGGGCGGCATGGTCTTCGTGTCGTACTGCGTCGGCGACACCGACGGGTCGACGAGTCAACAGGTCCACGGCGCACTCGACGCGCTCGAAGCGCGCCTGCTCGCCATCGGCCTTACTCTCTCCGACGTCGTGAAGGTCGACGCGCTCTTCGCAGACATCTGGGACATCCCGGTCATGGAGGCGGCGTTCCGCGAGCGGTTCCACGGCGGCTACCCCGCCCGCAAGTCGATCCAGACCGCGTTCGCGCACCGCGGCCTGAGGTTCCAACTGGACGCGGTCGCGTACCGTCCGGCGACTCCCTGACACCCGCGGAGACGCTCTCGAGGAGCTTCACCGCGTCGCCACCTCCGCCGCCGGGCGAGTTCAGCGGAAGCGCCGGCCCTCATCGCGGCGCGACAGCCATACGGCTATGACACCCAGCGCCGCCGTCCACGCGATGATCCCGAGCGCGGCCCACACCGGCACGGCCTCGCCCAGTGCCGCGGCCAGCACGATCTCACGTGCCTGCCGCACCGGCAGCACGCGGGATGCCGCATCGAGCCACTCCGGGAAGAGCATCGGCGGCAGGAAGAGGCCACCACCGAAGGCCAGCAGGAACATGGCGACCTGCGTCACCGCGATGGCTGCCTTCGGTCCGCAGGCAGTGCCGATCACGACGCCGATGAGCATGGACGGCACGGCGGTCAGCACGACGAGGCCGATCGCGGCGAGCATCGGCATCAGTCCCGGACGGGCCGCTGTGAACAGACCCCCCACCACGAGGAGCGGGATCATGGCGGCGAGCGAGATGACGAGGGTCGCCGCAATCAGCCCGATCGGTCGCGCGACCGCGGAGCCGGGCAACGTGCGCAGGTAGGGTGCCCAGGGCTTTGAGCGCTGCTCGGAGAGCTCCAGACCGATCGAGAAAAGGCCCGACGCCATGAAGGCGAACACCACCATCGAGGCGACCGCGGCCGTCGCGAACGTCGGATCGGCCGTCACGACGCCCTGGGGCAGCACGAACATGCAGAAGGCGAGCGTGGGGAAGACCACCGAGCCGATCACGGCGATCGGCACGCGGGCGGTCTCGATGAGGTTGTACTTCGTGTACACGGCCGAAAGGGCGAGCGTGGACATCAGCGGGTTCCTTTCGGGGTCGCGGTGAGCGCGAGGAACGCCTCTTCGAGGCTGGCCCCTCGGACGGCGAGGTCGCGGAACGGCACGCCCGTCTGGACCAGCGCGCGCACGAACGCATCCGCGTCGGCGACGAGCGCCATCACCTTCTCACCCTCCTGGGTGATGACGGCCTCGGGATCCAGCGACTGGGCCGTGGCGGAGTCGACGTTCGACACCGTGACGCGCCGCCGGGAGACCCCCGCGACGATCGCGGACAACGTGTCGTCGGCACGCACGACCCCCTGGTCGACCACGACCACGCGCTGAGCGAGCTGCTCGATCTCCTCGAGGTGGTGACTGGTCACGACGATCGTGCACCCGGCGGCGTGGCGCGCCCGCACCGCCTCCCAGAGGGCGCGGCGGCCATCGACATCGAGCCCGGTGGTCGGCTCATCCAGCAGCACCAGCGCGGGGTCGCCGACGAAGGCGAGGGCAACGGCCACCCGCCGCTGCTGGCCGCCCGACAGCGCGCCACAGGGGCGGCGGACGAGATCCTCGAGCCCGAACTCCGCCACGATCCGATCCCGCGACGACGGCGACGGATAGTGCGCGGCCACGAGGTCGATTACTTCGCCCACGCGAAGAGCGTCGGGCAGCGCGGTCGCCTGCGGAGTGGACCCGAGGCGAGTGCGCGAGGCCGGATCGCGTGGATCTCCGCCGAACAGGCGCACCTCGCCGGACGTCGGCAGGCGTAAGCCCTCGATCAGGCTGAGCAGCGTGGTCTTCCCGGCGCCGTTCGGCCCGAGCAGTCCCACGCTCTCCCCCGCGCCGACCTCCAGCGTTACTCCGTCGAGGGCGACTCTGTCGCCGTACCGTTTGGTGACCGATGCGGTGTAGATGAGGGGGCTCATCGGGATCCTCCGAGGATGTCGAGTAACGCGGTGCGGTAGGCGCGGAACGCGCCCCGGCCGGCGGGGGTCATTGCGACGCGGGTCACCGGCTTTCGCCCCGCGAAGGTCTTGGCGACCGTGATGTAGCCGGCGTCTTCGAGCTTCGCGAGATGGCTGGTGAGGTTTCCCGCGGTCATGTCCAGCAGCTTCTGCAGGGCGGGGAACGCGATCTCGTCGCCGTCTTCGAGCGCTTCGTTGAGGGCCGTCATGATCCGCAGGCGCGCCGGGGTGTGGATGACGGGATCGAGCTCGGTCACGCCGCGCCTCCACCCGACCGCGGCTCCGCGGGGATGATGCCACCCAGGAGCATCACGGCCACGACGGCCATCGCAAGGGGCCCGGCCGTCGCGTAGATCAGGTAGTGCCAGGGACTGCCGACGAAGGTGGCGACGACCACGATGGCGATCAGGGCGATCCCCAGCACGTATTGCGCCGGCGAGCGCCAGAGCGCGCCGCCCGCCAGGTAGAGCACGCCGACCAGGAGCACGAACAGCGCCGGGTACAGCAGGTTGGTGGTCTCGGGCGACAGCCCCGACTTCTGCAGGCCCATGAGGATCAACCATCCACCGATCATCGCGATCATCCAGGAGTAGCCGTACAGGGCGCCTTGCAGTTGAGACCTGCCCGAGATGCCCGAGGCGGCGCTGCGGGCTCCCGCGACGATGGACCACACGATCGCCGCAGCGATGAGTGTGCCGAACACGGCCCAGGCGACGGGGGCGGGAAGCACCGGCGCCCCGCCGATGCCGTCCCCCAGCATGAGGGCGCCGAACCCGAACAACCATGCCGCCGCCCAGACGAACAGGAGCGTCGAGTACATGCGGGTCAGGCGGCTGTGCGTCCGCCGACGCGTCGACTGCATGACGTCGAACATCTGTGCCGGATCGAGGGGTCGTTCGTCATCGCTCATGCAAACCACTTTGCATTGCAAACTAGTTTGCGTCAAGCCGGGCCTGGGCGACTCAGCGCGGGCGGGGGCGATGCAGGGCGTGAGTCAACACGTCTCTCGCGAAGGCCTCGACCTCCTCGCGCGGCCACCCCCGCTCGATCCCCCAGAGCCGCCAGAGCTCGGGGCTGAGGATCCCGTGCACGATGTCGGCCGCTCGATCGAGCGGCAGCACCACCCCGCGCAGCAGACCCACCAGCGCGCGCTGATCACGATGACGACCGTCATCGAGTTCCTTCAGGTCGGGCAGGAGCGCGGCGTCGAGAGTCGCCGCCTCCGCCATCACGCGCCAGATCGGATAGGCACGCGCGGCGAGTGACACCGATTCACGGACGAGGATCTCGATCTGCGCCGCCGGATCCGTCTCGACCGCCAGCTCCGCGACCCACGACGCCTCGCTGACTGCCGCGACGGCTTCGCCGGCGAGGACCGTGTCACGCACGACGTGGCGAAGGAGCTCGGCCTTGGATCCCACGGCCAGATAGATCGTCTGCACCGATACCCCCGCGCCGGCCGCGACGGCGCTGAGCGAGGTCGCCCCGTACCCGTCGGCGAGAAACGCCTCGCGCGCCACCTCGATGACGCGAGCCCGCGTGCGGGCGCGGTCGTCGCGGGCACGTTCCCGTCGTGCCCGCGCGTCGTAGGGACGACGGGGTTCCGAATCTGCGGTCGGCATGGTCTAATTCTAACTTGAACCCGATTCCAACCTGAATTGAGACACTCCGATGTCCACTGTTCTGCTCGCCTGCGCTCCCCTGCGCGGCCACGTGGACCCCGTGCTCGCCGTGGCGCGCGGGCTCGTCGACGACGGTCATCGCGTCGTGGTCGCCACCGGGTCGCGATTTGCATCGCGGATCGATGCCGCCGGCTGCGAGTTCGCTCCCCTGCACGGGCGCGCGGACTACGACGAACGCGACCTGGACACCTATCTCCCCGACCGGCACCGGTATCGCGGCCTCGCCCTGTCGCAGTACCAGCTGCAGCACACCTTCATCCACCCGCTCCCCGACCAGTGGGCGACGCTGGAAGCGCTGCTGACCACGCTGCAGCCCGATCTCGTGATGACCGATCACCTCTTTGCCGGCGTGACCCCGCTCCTCGCGCTGCCCCGCACGGAGCGCGTGCCCGTGGTGGGCCTGGGAATCGGGCCGCTGGCCCAGTTGAGCGTCGACACCGCTCCACCGGGAATGGCCGTCCAGCCGTCGTGGACGCCACTGGGCCGCATCCGCAATCGCCTCCTCAACACGGTGGCGACGAAGATCGCGTTCCGCGACACGCAGCGCCTGGCTCGCCGGCTCTTCGAGGGGGCCACCGGCCGTCCGCTCCCGCGGGATTTCCCCTTCATCCTCGACCTGACCTCGAGATTCGACCGGCTGCTCCAGCTGGGCCCCCGCGAGTTCGAGTACCCCCTGACCGATCTGTCCCCGGCGGTGCGCTTCGTGGGGCGTCCGACCCACGCCCTCCCCTCGATCCCGGTGCCCGACTGGTGGGATGACCTGTCCGACGGCAAACCGATCGTGCATGTGACCCAGGGAACGCTCGCGAACGCCGACACCTCGACGCTCCTCCGCCCCGCACTCGACGCTCTCGCGGGCCTCGACATCCACGTCGTCCTCAGCACCGGCGGCACGCCGATCGCCGAGCTCGGACCTCTTCCCGCGAATGCGAGAGCGGCGGAGTTCCTCCCCTACGACCTCCTCCTTCCCCGCACCGCGGCCGTCGTCAGCAACGGCGGATACGGCACGGTCCTCGCCGCCCTCTCGGAGGGCGTTCCCCTCGTGATCGCCCCGGGCGCGGAAGACAAGCCGGAGGTGGCGGCGCGCGTACGGTTCTTCGGCGTCGGCGTCGACCTGCGGACCGATCGGCCTTCCGCCGGCGATCTCCGTCAGGCCGTCGTCGCGGTGCTCGGCGAGCCCCGCTATCGCACAGCCGCATCGATCATCGCCGCCGCCATGTCCAGTTCTCGGCCGCACGACGCCGTGCGCGATGAAGTGGACCACCTGCTCGCACTCGAGCACCCCTGAGCCGGGTGCTGGCGCCCCCTGGGGGAGATTCGGGCGCCGGCACCCATGGGCGGTTCGGCGGTGGGTCCGTCTCACCGCCGGGCCTTTCGCCACCGGGCCTTCCGGCCACCGCCACATCCGGTCCCTCCCTCACCGGAACCACAAGAGGAAGAGAGTCACCGACGATGAAGTCATTGATCGCCTACAACGGGGCCGACGCTAGCGACAGCAGTGGTTCTCCGGTGGGTGAGTTCGGCGATGATTGGTTTGCGAAGCGTCATATGGATGACGTTAAGAGCGATCACAGGTGATCGCTCTCACCCTCCTATGACATCTCTATGTCGAGAGATCAGCGCGCCACGTCGTGTCTCTGCCGTGGCGATGGTCGGCCGACTCCGACAAGGCGGCGTCCTCACCTCGCGTACCGCGAGACCACTCCGTCGACCACCGTCGCGCGTACGTGAACAGCAGCAAGGGTTTCAGGGTCTGCTTTCGACAGATCCGCGTCGAATACCGAAATGTCGGCCAGGAACCCCGGGGCGAGCGCGCCTTCCTCCGCCTCGACGCCAGCCGCGTACGCCGCGCCACGGGTGTATCCGGCGATACCGTCGGCGATACCGACGCCCTCCTCGGGGCGGATCGGCTCCGCCCCCGTTCCGGACCTCCGGCGCAGCACCGCATCGGCGAGGATCGGCAACGGCTCGAACGGCGCGATCGGAAAGTCCGACCCGAAGGCGAGCGGCACCCCGGCGTCGCGGAACGACCGCAGCGGCCACCCGTGGCGCCGTCGGTCACCGAGCCGGCGCGACCAGGTGTCGGTGCCGTCGGCCCGCACGAAGTGTGTGCAGTGGGTGGGCTGCATCGAGGCGACCGCGCCGCTGCGGCGCACCTCCGCGATCACCTCGGCATCCGACACCTCCAGGTGCTCGATGCGATGGCGGATGCCGGCGAACCGCTCGTGCGCGTCGCCGGCGGTGCGGGCGGCCCACCGGATCGCGGCGTCGCCGATGGCGTGGGTCGCGGTGGGGATGCCCGCCGACGCGAGCGCCAACACCACCCGCCGGTACTCCTCTGGGTCGGTCCAGATGCTCGCCCGCGACCCGCCGTGCACGTCGGGGTCGCTGAGCCACGCGGTGCCGTTGTCGACGGTGCCGTCGAGGAACAGCTTCACCCCGTGGTGATGCCACCGCCGTCCCCGTCCGGCCGGCGCCACGCTCGGGTCGATGCCCGCCTCGGCCATCGCCGGGGTGAACCATCGGTGCAGCTTCACGCGCAGGGGAAGCTCGCTCCGCGCCTCCAGGTCGGCGTAGGAGACGACCCCGTCACCCAGGGCATCCATCACGTGCAGGCCGGTCAGTCCGGATGCCGCCATGTCGCGCAGGATCGCCGACAGCCGCGCCCGCCGCGTACCTTCGGGCTCGGTCGGGATCGCCCGGCGCACGTAGTCCATGGCTTCTTCTTCGAGCACGAGGCCGGTCGCCCGGCCGTCGTCATCGGTGACCGCCCGCGAGCCGCTGTCGAACACCGGCATGCGTTCGGCATCGGCGAGCCCGAGCGCGACGCGGTCCAGCAGCAGCGCATGACAGTCGAAGAACTGGAGCGACACCGGCCTCCCCCCGGTCACGCCGTCGATCGAGGCGGCGTCGGGTGAAGCGTCACCCCAAAGGCTGTAGGCGAGCCCCCACCCGAGCACCCACGCGCGAGGCGGCAGGTCGCGCGCCGCGCCGGCGAGCGTGTCACGCAACTCGGCGATGCTCGCCACTGCCGAGAGGTCGACGCCGCGCAGCAGGCCCGAGGCGAGCACCGGATGGCTGTGGCTGTCGACGAATCCCGGGTACGCCCAGCCGCCGATGTCGTGCACGGATGCCGTCCGCCGATCGACCTGCGCCGCCTCGGCGGTCGTCAGCATTGCGGTGATCCGCCCTCCGCTCGTGAGGATCGCCGTCGCATCGGGGTGCCCGTCGACCCGCTCGAACAGGAAGAGCTGGCTCTCGCTCACGCGTCGGCACCGCCGGCCGCAGCAGGGGCAAGAGCGGCCTGGGCGACGCGCCGCAGGTCGCCACCGACCATCGTGGCGAGCACGATCAGGTCGTGCAGATCCTCGGCGTCCGCGGTCATCGGATCGCCGTGCACGATGGTGAGGTCGGCGTCATACCCCGGCGCGATCCGCCCGGCCCGGTCGGCGTCGCCGCGGGCGAGGGCGGCAGTCGAGGTGTACCCCCGCAGGGCGGTGAGCCGATCGAGAGATTGATCGGGCACCGGCGTGGTGGCTCCCGCGAGACGGCGCTCGCCCCGCGAGACCGCCGCGGCGAACCCGCGGAAGGGATCGAAGTCGGCGACCGGCCAGTCCGACCCGAGCACGATGGGCACGCCCGCCTCTGCGAGGGCCCGAGTGGGGATCGCCCGCGCCGCCCGCTCCGCGCCCAAGCGCCGCGTCCAGTTGTCGCCGCCGTCGGGGTGAAGGTGCAGCGCGTGGATCGGCTGCACGCTCGCAATGACCCCGAGGGATGCCATCCGCGCGATCGTGTCGTCTTCGAGCGTCTCGATGTGCTCGATGCGGTGCGTGACCCGCGCCCGGATCTCGGGCGGCACGGAGGCGAGCGTGTCGAGCGCGTACTCCACCGCGCGATCGCCGATGGCGTGCGTGGCGGTCGGGATGCCGCGCGTCACGTAGTGCAGGACCACCTCGCGATAGGTCTCCGGCGGCAGCCACAGCGGCTCGGTGCCTTCGCCCAGCGTGTCGGGGTGATGGAGCCACGCGGTGCCGCCCTCGACCGTCCCGTCGAGCATGAGCTTCACGCCGCCGACGTTCCAGCGCCGACCGCCGCTGCCCTGCAGCTGTTCCCAGCGCGCGATCTCCTCGGGGGTGATCCCGGGCTGCAGCAGCGGAGAGATGCGCAGGCGCAGGGGCAGCTCACCGGTGCGTTCGATTTCGGCGCACAGCTCCCGCGGGTCGCCCATCGCATCGAGGGCGTGCACCGACGTGATCCCCCTCGCGGCCATCGCCTCGAGAAGTCCCCGGAGCCGCTTCGCCCGGTCGGCGATCGACGGCTGCGCGACGAAGGCGCTGACCCGCGCCATGGCGTGCATCTCGAGCAGGTGCCCGGTGGGCACGCCGTCCGGGTCGACGACGATGCGCGAGGCGCCCGGGAACTGCTCCTCCCCGGTCACCCCTGCGCGCTCCAGGGCGACGCTATTCGCGAGGGCGGAATGCCCGTCACGGAAGCGGAGGAAGAGCGGCCGGCCGCCCGCGATGTCGTCGAAGACCGATCCGTCGATGCGCGCCTGCCCGGCGAAGACGTTCGAGTCGAGCCCCCAGCCGATGATCCAGTCACCGCTTCGGGCGGTGTCTTGACGGAGCGCGTCGCGCACGGCATCCAGCGTCGCCGCTTCGAGGAGACGGGCGCCCGCGGTCATCTCCAGCCCCCACACCGGGTGGGAGTGGTTGTCGCTCCACCCAGGCATGATGGTGCCGCATGGGAACGACTCGTGCCGCGTGTGTTCGGTGACGTGGACGGCCATGTCGTCCGCGGTGCCCACGGCGAGAACCCGCCCGCCGGCGACCGCGATGTGCGTTGCGCCCACGTGACCATCGAGAGTGTGCACGACATCCGCCTGAAGAATCAGGTCCGCACCGCTCATGCCGCCGCCCCCGCCGTGGTCGCCTCGGGAGTGCGCGTTCGCATGCGACTCCACGACGAACGCACCACCTTCTGCACGGTCGAGTCGAGTGCGACGGCGACCACGAGCGTGGCCCCGATGAGGATCGTCTGCAGGAACGGGGGCGCCTGCAGGAAGGCGAGCCCGTTGCGCAGCACCCGGAGGAAGAGCACGCCTCCGATCACCGCGCCGATCTTTCCGATGCCGCCGGTGATCGCGACGCCTCCCAGGAGCACGACGGTGAGGGCATCCAGTTCGAGCCCGGCGCCGACCGTGGGGCTCGCGCTCTGCACCTTCGCCGCCAGCAGCATGCCGGCAAGAGCCGCGCCCACCCCGGTCGCCACGAAGAGAAGGAACTGCACCCGGCGCACCGGCACGCCCATGAGCACCGCCGCGCGGCGACTTCCGCCCGTGGCGAAGATCTGCTTGCCGAACGCGGTGTGACCCAGCACCCACCAGGCCACGACGATCGCCACGGCCAGGATGGCGAGGGTGATCGGGAACGGCCCGATCTTGAGCGAGGCCAGCGCCGCGAACTCCCCCGGGAGGTCTCGGCCGCTGATGCCGCGGCCGTTGGTCAGCAGCAGTGCCAGACCGCCCCAGACACTCAGGAACCCGAGGGTGACGACGAAGGAGTTCAGACCCCAGTACGCGACGAGGATGCCGTTGACGACCCCGGCGGCGGCCCCGACGAGGAGCCCGACCGCCACGCCGAGCCAGAACGAGCCGGTCTCGCGCATGGCGATGGCGGCGGAGACGGTCGCCAGCGACGCGATGGAGCCCACGGAGAAGTCGATCGAACCGGAGATCACCAGGAGCGCCAGCGGCAGGGCGACCAGCGCCAGCTCGACGGATTGGCCGAGGATGTTCGAGACGTTCGGGAGTCCGGCGAAGTTCGGATTGGTCAGCGCGAACGCGGCGAACAGGGCGAGCAGGGCGAGGAAGATGCCGTTCTGCGCGAGCAGGAGTTTCAGGCGAGGAAGGTTCACAGCGGGTGGATCTCCGAGTCAGAGGGAACAAGGGTGGCCGGGTCGGGCGCGGAAGGCGCGTCGGCCATGTCGAGGAGGGTCTCGAGCAGGTCGGCCCCGAACGAGGCCGAGCGCGCGACGGCGACGGAACGCCCGTCGTGCAGCACATAGGCGCGATCGCAGGTCAGGGCGATCTCATCGCCCTCGGCGGATGCCACGACCACCGCGGTACCGTCGGCGGCGAGCTGGCGGACCACCCGGGTGATGTCACGTTTGGCCCCGACGTCGACGCCCTGCGTGGGTTGCTGTAGGAGGAGCACCCGCGGGGTCTCGACCGACAGCCAGCGCGCGAGCAGGTGCTTCTGGCGGTTGCCGCCGCTGAAGCTCGAGATCGGCGTGACGCCATCGGGTCCGTGCACGGCGAACTGCTCGCGCGCATGCGCGTACTCCCGCGCGCCGGTCGACCGTGAGGTCCACCAGCCGCGCGCTCCCAGCTTGGACAGCCAGGGCACGATGACGTTGTCCTTCGCGGACATGTCGGCGAGCAGTCCGTCGACCTCCCGATCGGCCGGCACGGCGTACACGCGGTGGCCGATCGCGTCGGCGGGTCCTTTCAACCGCACCGGCTTTCCGTCCAGCTCGACGGTCGCCGCCGACGGGCCGCCGGCGGTGATGGCATCCAACGCCGCGAACTGCTCTCCGGCGGCCATCCCGTACAGGCCGACGACTTCGCCGCGTCGCACGGTGAACCGCTCGGTGGCCAGGGCGACCTCGCCGGGTGTGGCCGGGGTGTGGTCGACGTCGTCGCTGTCGGGCGCGAGAGCCCGGGCGATCGCCTCGGCAGTGAGACCGGCCAGCGGCTCGTCCATGACGAGGGCGCCCCCTCGGAGCACGAGGATGCGGCTGCAGATCTCGACGACGTCAGGCAGCCGGTGCGAGACGTAGACCACCGTGGCGCCCTGCGCGGCCAGATCGCGCACGAGCGCGTGCAGAGCGACGGTCTCGGCATGGCCGAGGGCTGCGGTGGGCTCGTCGAGCAGCAGCAGCCGGGTGCGGGAGTTCATGAGACCTCGCGCGAGCTCGAGCATCTGGCGCTCGCCGATCGCCAGCGCGCCGACGGTCAGATCCAGCGGAACGTCGAGTCCGACCCGTGCCAACGCGGCCGATGCCCGCTCCCGCAGCTCCTTTCCGGCGGCGCGGCCCGGAAGACCGAGGGTGAGGTTGTCGAGCACGCTGAGTCCGGGGATCAGAGCAGGGTCCTGGTGGATCACGGTGATCCCGGCGAGGAGGGCGGCGGCGGGAGTGAGACCACGCCCGATCTCCTCCCCGCCGAAGCGCACCGACCCTTCGGTGGCCTGGGCGATGCCGCTGATGAGATTCAGCAGGGTGCTCTTGCCGGCGCCGTTGTGGCCGAGAAGGCCCACGATCTCGCCCGGCGCGAAGTCGGCGTGGATGTCATCGAGCGCGCGGGTCGCGCCGAACGACATCCCCACTCCCCGGAGGGAGAGGAGTGGGGATGCGGGGGTGTCCGTCGTCATGGAGTCGGATCTCAGCCGGCGAACTCGACCGCGTTGTCGGCGGTGACGCGACGCTGGACGAGCTCGCCGTCCTGCGGGTCGCCTTCGGCGGCGGCGATCAGCAGCTCGGCGCAGACGGCGGCGATGTCGGCGGCGGTGGCTCCGTACGCGACGCGCCAGAAGGTGCTCTCATCCATCAGCACCTGGGCGACCTGCGTGTCGACGTCGAGGCTGCCGAGGAGGGTGTCGGCGGCATCCTCGGCCACGCCGGAGTCCAAAAGCGCCTGGTAGGCGCCGAGGCCGCTGGCCGCGTCGAAGGCGAGCCAGACCTTCGTGTCGGGCGCGGCGGCGAGCGCGTTCTGCACGCCGGAGTAGCCCTCGTCGAGGTTGGTGGCGACGACCTCGTTGATCACGGCGTTCGGGACCACCGAAGAGAAGCCCTCTTCGAGTCCGGTCGAACGCTCGCGACCGAAGTCGTTGTCCCAGTAGCCGAGCACGGTGACGGCGATGTCGGTGTCGGCGCCGAACTGCTCGGCCGCCCACTCCCCGGCATCCGCGCCGACCTGGAAGCCGTCGGCATATCCGTCGGAGATGAGCACGCCTTCGGTGCCCTCCCACGGCAGGGTGTAGCCGAGCACCGGGATGCCGGCGGCGGCGGCTTCGGCGGTGACCGGCACGAGCGCGTCGGCCGAGGCGGGGTAGCCCATGATCGCCTTGACGTCGCCGCGCTGGATCCACGCCTGCCAGTCGCTGACCTGCACCTGGGTGTCGAGGTTCGGGTCGTCGGAGAGGAACTCGTACCCCGCCTCGCCGACGAGGTCGGGCATCAGCTCGAGCACCTCGCTCCAGATCGGCACCTGCGAGGGCGCCGGGAAGCTGAGGGCGACGGCGCCGAGGGATGCCGTGGGCGATGTGCCGTCATCGTCGGCGGCGGGTGTGGTCTGCGCGGTGCAGGCGGTGAGTGCGAGGGACGTGACGGCTGCCGCCGCGATGATGAGCCCCAGTTTCTGACGTGCCAATGTGGTGCCTCTCTGTGATCGACCGGTGCTTCGGGTCCGGTAGACCAGTAGTAATCGAAAACGAATCCGATTCGCAATCGTTTTAACGTAGACTTAACAAACCGCGACACCGCGGAAACCGATGCACGTTGAAGGAGCAGATGTGGCATCCAAGCTCGGCCGTCCCAGCAAGCCCCGTCTGACCCTGGATCAGATCGAGCGCACCGCCCTGGAGCTCATCGACGAGACCGGCGACCTGCAGATGGTCGCCCTGGCGGAGCGGCTGAAAGTCGCCCCGTCGTCGCTGTACAACCACGTCGCGGGATTGAACGGCGTCATCGAACTGATCCGTCGGGGCATGTCGCACAAGGTGCCCTCCCCCGTCGCGCGCGATGACTGGCGCGAGTCGGTCCGATCGCTCCTCACCGCGCTGACGGGCCTGTACTCCGCGCACCCGAACGCCCTGCCGCTGCTGTTTCGCAACCGCATCGAGAGTGTCGAGGTGCTCCGCATCTACGACGACTTCATCGCCGGCCTGATCCGCGCCGGCTTCTCCGACGATTCGCTCATGTCGATCGTCATGCTCGTCGACGGACTCGCCCTGGGCTTGGCGACCGGCCTCCAGCAGCCGGTGCTGAGCGAAGAGGAGACGGAAGCGCTTCCCTCACTGGCACACACCCTGGACCGCGCCGGCTACGACCGCACTCGCGCGCTCGCACTCAGCTTGGAAGTCGTCATCGCCGGCCTCGAGGCCAAACTCGCACGAACGAGCTGAATTCCTCGTAGGCGACCCGCGGCGTCCTACCCCCGAGCATCCGTCGCGCCCCTCAACGCATGACGCTCGTAGAGGGCGACCGCGTCACCTCCTCCACCGCACCCTGCCACGCCCAACATCGGTACTCCCGTTCCGCGACCGTGAACCGGATGGCCACCGCCTTCGTCGTCCATATACATGCCTCGGCCGAGACCTGAAACGCGTTGTCCCCGAACCGCACCCACGCCTTGACTGGCTTCGGCCGCGGATCAGTCGTGCAAGGGTGAACATCGAGTTGCAACTCCTCGCGTCCGAGGGTCTGGAGTCGGCCCGCCGCTGCGGCACGTTCGAGGCTCCCTCGGGTACTCGGCGAGTGAGGCGATACTCGCCGTCGACGGAGTGGATGATCACGGCCGACGCATTCGCATCGAGACGGCATTGCAATTGCCGGATCTCCCCGGGAGGTTCATGGAACGGAAGCGTTGGTTCAGACGTACTCACGACTAGGTCGACGAGTCGCATGAGCATTGTGTCGCCATGCTCATCCTCGACAGCTCCAATGATGTGCTCAGCGAGCGCAGGTCCCGGAAGGACGTTCAGTTCGAGCCGCAGCGCTGACTGAATCCAGTTGACTCGCCACGCGGTGACGTAACCGCCGCGCAAGTCACTCAGCCGTTCTTCGAGCCATAGGCGGATCGCGGGGCGCAACACGTCAGGGAGCACCTCACGCACGGTCCTTAGGTCCGCTAGCTCACCCTCGGTCGCATCCCAGGGTTCCCAGATCATCAAAACGAAGCCTATCTGGACACCCGCGCGCTCGATGCGGGCTTGCAACCATCGGAGCACTCATTGACACGTCACGACCTCGGATAGAGCCTTTCCGCTAGAGCTACCTCTAGCTTCGCGATCGTGCGCAGATCAGGCCATCCGGAACCGGACAGCAGTTTTCGCACCGTTCCCTCGTCGAGCCCAGCTGAAGCAGCCACGTTTCGGACGCTCGAAGTGCCGATGGCGCGACGAACGTTCACCGCAAGCTGGCGTGCGACTTCGGCCGCAGGGTCCGCCGAGGCTCAGCTGGCCAGGACTCGGTAAGCTCCGCTGGAGTGGAACGGCCGTGCTTAGTCACAGCAATCCCCCACTCCGACGAGACTCACAACTTCTTGGTGCAGCGAGACAGCTTTCACTGATCCCTTGTGCCAACTGCGCAATCTGCGCCACACCGTCTGGTGCGCGCCAACTTCAGGGTGGTGGATTGCCATGATCTGTGATGCCGCACAGGTCACCTAGAAGTCCCAGTCCTCGTCTTCCGTGGCGACGGCCTTGCCGATGACGTACGACGACCCCGAGCCGCTGAAGAAGTCGTGGTTCTCGTCGGCGTTCGGCGAGAGCGCCGACAAGATCGCCGGGTTCACGTTGGTGACCGTCGACGGGAACATCGCCTCGTAGCCGAGGTTCATGAGGGCCTTGTTCGCGTTGTAGTGGAGGAACTTCTTGACCTCCTCGGTCAAGCCCACCCCATCGTACAGATCCTGCGTGTACTGCACCTCGTTGTCGTAGAGCTCGTAGAGGAGTGAGAAGGTGTAGTCCTTGATCTCGTCGCGCTCGGCCTGGCTGAGCTTCTCGAGTCCCTTCTGGAACTTATAACCGATGTAGTAGCCGTGCACGGCCTCGTCGCGGATGATGAGGCGGATGATGTCGGCCGTGTTGGTCAGCTTCGCCTTGCTCGACCAGTACAGCGGCAGGTAGAAGCCCGAGTAGAAGAGGAACGACTCCAGAAGAGTCGAGGCCACCTTGCGCTTGAGGGGCTCGTCGCCGCGGTAGTAGTCCATGACGATCTGCGCCTTGCGCTGCAAGTTCGGGTTCTCCACCGACCAGCGGAACGCGTCGTCGATCTCCGGCGTCGAGCACAGCGTCGAGAAGATCGACGAGTAGCTCTTGGCGTGCACCGACTCCATGAACGCGATGTTCGTGTAGACGGCCTCTTCGTGCGGAGTGATCGCGTCGGGGATGAGCGACACCGCGCCCACGGTCCCCTGGATCGTGTCGAGGAGCGTAAGCCCCGTGAACACCCGCATCGTGAGGGTCTGCTCCTCGGGCGTCAGCGTGTTCCACGACTGGATGTCGTTGGACAGCGGCACCTTCTCGGGTAGCCAGAAGTTGTTCACGAGGCGGTTCCACACCTCGAGATCCTTGTCGTCCTGGATGCGGTTCCAGTTGATCGCCTGCACGTGGTCGACAAGCTTGAGCGGTTCGGGGGTCATGATCGTGGTCCTCGTTTTCCGGTCGTGGAGTGAGCGAAGCGCGGGGCTCAGAGCATGCAGGAGACGCACTCGGACATGTCCGTGCCCTCCAGCGCCAGCTGCCGCAGACGGATGTAGTAGATCGTCTTGATGCCCTTGCGCCACGCGTAGATCTGCGCCCGGTTGATGTCGCGAGTGGTGGCGGTGTCCTTGAAGAACAGCGTCAGCGACAGCCCCTGGTCGACGTGCTGCGTGGCCGCGGCGTACGTGTCGATGACCTTCTCGTAGCCGATCTCGTAGGCGTCTTCGTAGTACTCGAGGTTGTCGTTCGTCATGAACGGCGCCGGGTAGTAGACGCGGCCGATCTTGCCTTCCTTGCGGATCTCGATCTTCGACGCGATCGGGTGGATCGAGCTCGTCGAGTTGTTGATGTACGAGATGGACCCGGTGGGAGGCACCGCCTGCAGGTTCTGGTTGTAGATGCCGTGCTCCTGGATGGAGGCCTTGAGGGCACGCCAGTCGTCCTGCGTGGGGATGTGGATGCCGGCGAACAGCTCGGTGACCTTCTCGGTCTGGGGAGCCCACTCCTGCTCGATGTACTTGTCGAAGAACTCCCCCGACGCGTAGGTCGAGTCGGCGAAGCCGTCGAAGGTCGTCTTCCGCTCGATCGCGATGTTGTTCGAGGCGCGCAGCGCGTGGAAGAGTACCGTGTAGAAGTAGATGTTCGTGAAGTCCAGGCCCTCTTCCGACCCGTAACGCACGTGCTCGCGAGCGAGATAGCCGTGCAGGTTCATCTGTCCGAGGCCGATCGCGTGCGAACGGTCGTTGCCGTCCTCGATCGAGCGGACCGAGCGGATGTGGCTCTGGTCGCTGACGGCGGTGAGCGCCCGGATGCTGGTCTCGACCGTGCCCGCGAGGTCCTTCCCGTCCATCGCCAGGGCGATGTTCATGGAGCCGAGGTTGCAGGAGATGTCCTTGCCGATCTGGGCGTAGGAGAGGTCTTCGTTGTAGGTCGTCGGGGTGTTGACCTGCAGGATCTCCGAGCACAGGTTGGACATGTTGATGCGCCCCTTGATGGGGTTGGCGCGGTTCACCGTGTCCTCGAACATGATGTACGGGTAGCCCGACTCGAACTGGATCTCGGCGATCGTCTGGAAGAAGTCGCGCGCCTTGATCTTGGTCTTCTTGATGCGGGCGTCGTCGACCATCTCGCGGTACTTCTCGGAGACCGAGATGTCCCCGAAGGGCACGCCGTAGACCTTCTCCACGTCGTACGGCGAGAAGAGGTACATGTCTTCGTCGTTCTTGGCGAGCTCGAACGTGATGTCAGGCACCACGACACCGAGCGACAGCGTCTTGATGCGGATCTTCTCGTCGGCGTTCTCGCGCTTGGTGTCGAGGAACTTCATGATGTCCGGGTGGTGCGCGTTCAGGTACACCGCGCCGGCGCCCTGACGAGCACCGAGCTGGTTGGCGTAGCTGAAGCTGTCTTCGAGAAGCTTCATGACGGGGATGATGCCGCTGGACTGGTTCTCGATCTGCTTGATCGGCGCGCCGGACTCGCGGATGTTGGAGAGCAGGAGCGCCACGCCGCCGCCGCGCTTGGAGAGCTGGAGAGCGGAGTTGATGCCGCGGGCGATCGACTCCATGTTGTCCTCGATGCGCAGCAGGAAGCACGAGACGAGCTCGCCGCGCTGGGCCTTGCCGGTGTTGAGGAACGTCGGGGTGGCCGGCTGGAAGCGGCCGGAGATGATCTCGTCGACGAGCTTCTCGGCGAGCTTCTCGTCACCGTCGGCGAGGCCGAGGGCCGTCATGACGACGCGGTCTTCGAAGCGCTCCAGGTAGCGCTTGCCGTCGAACGTCTTCAGCGTGTAGCTCGTGTAGTACTTGAAGGCTCCGAGGAACGTCTCGAAGCGGAACTTGGCCGCATAGGCGCGGTCGTTGAGGCGCTGGATGAAGTCGAACGAGTACTTCTCGAGCACGGCGCCCTCGTAGTACTCCTTCTCGACGAGGTAGTCGAGGCGCTCCTTGAGGGAGTGGAAGAACACGGTGTTCTGGTTCACGTGCTGCAGGAAGTACTCCCGCGCAGCGCGCTTGTCGGCGTCGAACTGGATCTTGCCGTCGGCGCCATAGAGGTTGAGCATCGCGTTGAGCGCGTGGTAGTCCAGCCCTTCGAACCGCTCGTCGGTCTTGAAGGTCGTCTCGGTCACTGCAGCTTCCACCATCGTTCCAATCCGTCGGTCACCCGATCGACGTCGTCCTGCGTGCCGAACAGTTCCAGCTTGTACAGGTGCGGCACGCGGCACTTGCGGCTGATGATGTCTCCGGCGCGACAGAAGTCGTCGCCGAAGTTGGTGTTGCCTGCGGAGATCACTCCTCGGAGCAGGTTCCTGTTGTCCTCGTCGTTGAGGAAACGGATCACCTGTTTGGGGACGGCGCCCTTCTCCTCGCCCCTTCCCTGTCCTCCGCCATAGGTGGGGGTGACCAGCACGAACGGCTGGTCGACCACGAGGGCCGGGTCGGAAGGGTAGAGGGGGATGCGCAGCGCCGGCATCCCGAGCTTCTCGATGAAACGCGCCGTGTTGCCCGACACACTCGAGAAGTAGACGAGCAGCGGCGCGTGGGTTGCTGTCAGCATCTCAGCGCCGCCCCCGCCTCATGCCAGCCGCGAAGCCAGCTCGTCGATCTTGTCGGGACGGAAGCCCGACCAGTGGTCTTCGTCGGTCACGACGACCGGCGCCTGGAGGTAGCCGAGCGACTTGACGTGCTCGAGTGCCGCCGGGTCCTCGGACAGGTCGAGGATCTCGTAATCGATGCCCTTGGAGTCGAGCGCGCGGTAGGTCGCGTTGCACTGCACGCAGGACGGCTTGGTGTAGACCGTGATCGCCATGGTGACCCGTTCTTCCTCTCAAAAATCATGGTTTCGTCGGCGGGAGCCCGCCGGGAGTCCAATACTACATATGGGGACGGACATCGGAGGCAACCACAAGGGATAGTAGTTACATCCGTGTAGTTTTCCACCGCTCTCCCCTGGTTCAACACAGGTTGTCCACCGATTCATCCACAGGCTGCGGCGTGTCGTCGAACCTGGAAAACGCCTGAATCACCGGCCTTTTCACCGACTCCGTCGGATCTGTCCACAGCCCGGACGCTACGACGGGCCGCCGACATCGGATCCGCCTGTGGAATGCACGCCCCGGCGTGTCGCGGCGTGTCCCCGCGGGTCGCTAGCGTGGAGGGGTGGCCGCCTACCGGGATCTCCTTCGCACTCCGGGGGTCGCGCGCATCATCGCGGCGCAGCTGACCGCCCGCTTCCCCAACGGCATGACGAGCCTGGCGATCCTCCTGCACGTGGAGCAGACCACCGGATCGTACGGAGCGGCGGGGCTCGTGCTGGCCGCAGCCTCCATCGGCCAGGCGGTGGCGGGGCCGGTGACCAGCCGGTGGATGGGCGTGTGGGGCATGCGGCGCGTGCTCACCCTGACGACGGCCGTCTGCGCCACCGCGATCCTCGTGCTGGCGCTCGCGCCGATGCCGCTGTTCGGCTACATGTTCTTCGGCCTGGTCGCGGGCCTGTCGACACCGCCGGTGCAGTCGGCCGTCCGCACGATCTACCCGAAGATCGTCAACTCTCGACAGCTGACGCCGCTGTTCTCCCTCGACGCGAGCCTGCAGGAGATCATCTGGATCCTCGCGCCCGTGCTGATCACGATCGTCGCGACGCAGGCCGGCACCGTCGTGGGGCTGCTCCTGATCGTGGCGTTCCTCGTCGGCGGCGGCGCGTGGTTCATCCTCTCCCCCGAGGTCGGCCGCGTGCGCATCCCGCGCAGCCGCCGCGCGTTCGGCAAGGTGCTCGCCAAGCCCGTCGTGCTCCTGGCCACGGTCACCGGCTTCCTCCTGATCGGCGCGTGCTCGGCCGTGGAGGCCGGTGTCGTGGCCACCTTCGGGCACGGCGGACTCGATGCGGGCATCGTCCTCGCGATCTTCTCGCTCGGTAGCCTCGCCGGAGGCCTGTCGTTCGGGCACATCCCGATCGGGCGGTGGGCGATGGCGCGGCGGCTGACCGTCGTGGCGGTGGGCCTGACCGCCACGGTGTTCCTGCTCGCGTCGTTCTGGGGTGTGAGCGCGTCGCTCTTCCTCGCCGGGATCGGCATCGCCCCGGCGCTGGCCGTGATGTTCGCCATGACGAGCGCGAGCGTCAAGTTCAGCGAGACGGCCGAGGCCTACGGCTGGATCGGCACGGGCCAGCTGATCGGCGCGGCCGCAGGGTCGGCCGCCGCGGGCTTCCTCATCGACGGCGTCGGCCCGGTCGGTGCGTACTGGGCCGCCGCGGCCTTCGCGATCGCCGGCGCGGTCGTCGCGATCGCGTGCGTCCGCGGATTCCCCGACCTCCGCGGCCGGGACGCCAGCCCCATCCCCGACACCGAGCCGGTGCCCACGATCACCTGATCCGCGGCCCGCGTGGGGGCGACGGCGGATCCACGGCGCACAACGGCGGAGCCACAGCCCGACACGCCGTACTTTCTTCCGCAACACGCCGCCTCGGGCCGCCGAACTCCGCCGTTGTGCACTCGAGCACCCGAGCGCCCACCCGCCAGCATCAGCCGCGAGGACTCACTCGATCCGGCGCAGCACCGACAGCACCGCGAGCGCGTACGCGTCTTCGGGCTGCGGATGCTCGAACGACTCGGCTCGGCCGGCGAACTCGATGTCCACGACGTGCGTGTCGCTCTCCCGCCTCAGCGAGCGGAATGCGCCGCGCAGCAGCTCGCGGAGCTGGTCCTCGCGCGGCAGCCACAGTGCATCGTCGAGGGCGACGGAGTCCAGCGCCCACTCGGTGGTGCCGTTGAAGGCGAGGATCGTGCCGGTGGGGTAAGAGCGAGGCTCGATCGTCATCTCGCTGACGGTGAAGACGTCCGCCTCGAACTCCGGCTCGTCGAGCTGGAACCGATCGCCCGACCGGGGGTGCCACACGAGGCCGGCGTCCCGGAGCGCGAGAGCGAGGTCTGTCGAGATCATGCGCCCATCCTCCCCCGAACGAGCCCACCACGGCGCGGCGGAGGGACAATGGAGCGGTGACCGCGTTCGATCCTTCCGTGCTCCTCCCCGACGATCTGCTCGACCGCATCCGCCGCCGCGCGGCCACCGTCGACGCCGAGAACGTCTTCCCCGAGGACGACCTCTCCGACCTGCGCGATGCCGGGTACCTCGCCGCGTTCGTCCCGACGGAGCTCGGCGGTGCGGGCCTCGGACTCGCGGAGGTGTCGCTGCTGCAGCAGCGTCTGGCGGGGGCGGCGCCTGCGACTGCCCTGGCAGTCAACATGCACCTGGTGTGGACGGGCGTGGCCAAGGTGCTCGCCGACCGCGGGATCGACAGTCTGCGCTTCGTCCAGGAGGGGGCGGTGGCCGGAGAGGTGTTCGCCTTCGGGATCAGCGAGGCCGGCAACGATCTCGTCCTGTTCGGCAGCGATACGGTCGCCGCCCCGCAGGGAGACGGCGGCTACACCTTCACCGGCACCAAGATCTTCACGTCGTTGGCGCCGGTGTGGACCCACCTGGGCCTCCACGGGCTCGACACGTCGAGCCCCGACGGCCCGCACCTGGTCTACGCCTTCGTGCCTCGCTCCGACCAGGTGGTGACGCGCGATGATTGGGACACGCTCGGGATGCGCGGCACGCAGTCGCGCACGACAGAGCTCCACGGCGCCTACGCGCCGGCCGACCGGGTGGTGCGCAGGCTCGCTCCCGGTCCGCAGCCGGACCCTCTCGTCTTCGGCATCTTCAGCGTGTTCGAGCTGCTCCTCGCCTCGGTGTACACCGGGATCGCACGGAGGGCCCTCGATCTCGCCGTCGAGACCGCACGGTCACGCACGTCGAAGAAGACCGGCCTCGCCTACAGCCAGGATCCCGACATCCGGTGGCGCATCGCGGAGATGGCGCTCGCCTACGACGCCCTCCTCCCCCAGCTCGACGCCCTCAGCCGCGACGTCGACACTGCGGCCGACCACGGCGCGATGTGGTTCGCCAAGCTCAGCGGGATGAAGCACCGCGCGGTCACCGCGGCCAAGCACATCGTCGACGAGGCGATGCTCGTGGCGGGCGGTTCGTCGTACTTCACGAGGAACGAGCTCAGTCGTCTGTATCGCGACGTGCTCGCCGGCCAGTTCCATCCTTCCGACCCGGAATCGGCGCACAGCACCGTGGCCGCCGCCTGGCTCGGTCCGCTCGGCTCCTAGCCGCCGCCTTCCTGTCGCGCGCGGCGGCTCAGGACGCCTGCGGCGCAGGCACAACGGCGGACCACGCACCCGACACGCCGCGGTCCGGCGCGCTCAGGCCGGCGTGTCTCCCATCGAATCCGCCGTTGTGCATCCGCCGACGAATCGTCGCGGCGGCCCCGGTCAGCGGCCTTCGAAGTCGTACGCCTTGAGCATCTCGGCGATGGCGCGCTCACGCTCCTCGCCGCCGCTGTCGAACATGTGCGCCACGTGCGTGCGGAGGTGGTTCTCGATCAGGAGCTTGTCGAGCGAGGCGAGGGCCTTCTGGATCGCTCGGGACTGACCGATGATGTCCATGCAGTAGTCCTCGTTCTCGATCATCTTGGCGAGACCCCGCAGCTGTCCCTCGAGGATGCTCGTACGGTGGCGGGCACGCTTCTTGATGTCGTCGATCACGCCCGTCAGGATACGCCGCTCCGGCATCGCCACCGCGGTACCACCGCAGGCGCCATGCGATCATTGCGGCATGCCTCGCACACCGATGTCGCTGCTGAGCCCCGCCGATCAGGCGCGCCTGCGCGGATTGAGGCTCATGAAAGCGGTCGCGCTGGGCGCGCTGCTCGTCATGGCGGTGATCTTCGTCGTGGCCTTCGCGCTCGAAGACCGCTACCCGTGGCTGGGGTACGTGCGCGCCGCCGCAGAAGGTGGAATGGTCGGCGCTCTGGCGGACTGGTTCGCTGTCACCGCACTGTTCCGCCACCCTCTCGGGATCCCGATCCCCCACACCGCGATCATCCCGCGCCGCAAGGACGAGATCGGCCGGACACTGGGCGAGTTCGTCGAGACCAACTTCCTCGACAGCGCGGTCGTGCGCGAGAAGCTCCTGTCGACGCGGATCGCGGAGAAGGCGGGCGAGTGGCTGCGCGTCTCCGAACACGCCGAGAGCGTCGCCGCCGAGGCCGCGACGATGGCCACAGGGGTCCTCCGCGCCCTGAGCGACGATGAGGTGCAAGACCTCATCAGCGACCTCGCCCGCGAGCACCTCCTCGACCCGGAATGGGGACCCACGGTGGGCGGCTGGCTCGATCGGGTCGTGACCGCCGACGCGCATCGAGATGCCGTGGATCTCGGCGTGGACAGCATCGCCACGTGGCTCCACGGCAACAGGGAGGCCTTCTCGGGACTCGTGTCGCGGCGCCTGCCCTCGTGGGTGCCCTCGGTCGCGATGCGCCTGGTCGACGACACGGTGTACCACGAGGCCATCACGTTCATCGAAGCCGTGCAGAAAGACGCCGACCACCCCGCTCGGCGGGCGGTCGACGCCTACCTCCGGCGACTGGCGGACAACCTCCAGCACGACCCGGCCACGATCGGGCGTCTCGAGGAGGCCAAGAGCGCCGTGTTCGACAGTCCGCGTGTGCGTGAGCTCGCCACCGACGCGTGGAACACGGCGAAGAGCGGACTGCTCCGCTCGCTCGACGACCCGGAGAGCGGGCTGCGCCGACGCCTCACGGAAGCACTCATCGAGATCGGCAGTCGGCTGCACGCCGACCCGGCGCTGCAACGCCGGGTGGACGATCGCATCACCGATGCCGCGGTGTTCCTCGTGGGCCGCTACCGCCATGACATCGCCTCGATCATCACCGACACGGTGGAGAAGTGGGACCCGGCCGAGACGACCGAGAAGATCGAGCTCATGGTGGGACGCGACCTCCAGTACATCCGCCTCAACGGCACGGTCGTCGGCGCGCTGGCGGGGCTGGCGATCTACGCGATCGCTCACGCGGTGCTGTGACGACACCGTGACGACCATGCGGCGCAACCCCCTTCGCGCCCGCCTGAGCGGCGGGTAGCCTGAACGACGTGGCAGATGCCGAGCACCTCCTGTTCACCTACGGGACTCTTCAGTTCGCCGAGGTGCAGCTCGATACGTTCGGCCGGCTCGTGGCCGGCGAATCGGACGTCCTTCCGGGGTACACGATCGACTACGTGGAGATCGAAGACGCCCGCGTCGTGGACCTCTCGGGGTTGTCGGTGCATCCGGTGCTGCGCGAGACCGGGAACCCGGTCGACAAGGTCGTGGGAAAGGTGCTGTACGTGACCGCTGAAGAACTGGACGCCGCCGACGAGTACGAGGTGTCGCTCTATCGCCGCACCGCCGTGACCCTGGCCAGCGGACGCACGGCCTGGGTGTACGTCGGATGAGCGCGCTGCCGATCGACCCGCTCTGGCCCCGCGCGGGCGCCTGGCCCGAATGGACCGGACGCGCCGACGCCGTGCTCCTCGGCGCTCCCGCCTGGCGCACGTCGCTGTCGCCGACGGGCGCCCATGCCACCCCCGCGGCGATCCGGGAGGCGTTGCAGCGGTTCAGTCCGACTCTTCTCGGTCCGCCCGCGCTCGATCTCACCGATGTGCTCCGGATCGCCGATGCCGGCGACGTGGACGACCCCGATGGGGACGACGGCGAAGAGCGGCTGCGCGCCCGCGTGGCCGAGCTCTCGCGCGCAGCGCTCGTGATCGCGCTCGGCGGGGACAACTCGGTGACCTACGCGACCGCGCAGGGAGCGCGAGCGACCGGGCTCATCACCCTCGACGCGCACCTCGACCTCCGCGACGGGGTCTCGAACGGCTCGCCCGTCCGCCGCCTCGTGGAGGGCGGCCTGGACCCGAGGCGGATCGTCCAGATCGGGATCGCCGACTTCGCGAACTCCGCCGCCTACGCCCGGCGCGCCGCGGACTGGGGCATCACAGTGATCACGCTCGACGAGCTCAGCCGCCGCGGAATGGACGACGTGATCGCCCAGGCGATCGAGATCGCCGGTCACGACGGGACGATCCACCTCGACATCGATGTGGACGTCTGCGACCGGACGGTGGCCCCCGGCTGCCCCGCCTCGTTGCCGGGCGGCCTGGCCGCGTGGGAGTTGCGGGCACTCGTGCGTGGCCTCGCCGTCGATCCGCGGGTGCGGTCGGCCGACATCGTCGAGGTCGATGCGACCGCCGATGCCCCCGACGGGCGTACCGTGCGTCTCGCGGCCCTCTGCGTGCTGGAGCTCCTGGCCGGTGTCGCCGGACGCGCCGCACACACGGCGCCCGTGAGCGCACCGACGCCCGTGAAGGCCGAGCAGGACGACGACGCGGAGGAGGACGCCGCGGAAGACCACGATCCCGACGCGGATGAGGAGACGACCGCGACGCAGGAGGACGATCGATGACCACGCTCGTCCTCGTCCGGCACGCGAAGAGCGATTGGGGCGAGCCCGGCCTCGACGATCACGAACGCCCCCTCAACGACCGTGGTCGCCGCGATGCACCGGTGGTCGCAGCCCGGCTGGCCAAGACCGGATTCCGCCCCGGCGTGCTCCTGTCCTCGACCGCCCTGCGGGCCCGCACCACCGCGGCGGCCTTCGCCGACGCACTCGGTGTCGCGGTGGAGGAGCGCGACGACCTCTACGGCGCCTCCGCGCGCACCCTCCTGGCGACGGCGACGACGAGCGGACACGAGAGCGTGCTCATCGTCGCTCACGACCCGGGGATGACCGTGCTGGCCGAGTCGCTCTCCCGCGGCGGCATCGGGCACATGCCGACCTGCGCGGTCGCAACGTTCCGGTGGCGCGCCGACGACTGGGACGTCGCCAGCGCCCTCGACCCCGACGACTGGGAGTTCGACAGTCCGCGATAGCCGACTCAGACCCGCCGCACACCCTCGACGTACACCGCCTGGACGAGGGGCACACCTGGCCGGTAAGCCAGGTGCACGCGGGTGGGCGCATCGAGCACCACGAGATCGGCGCGTGCTCCCGCACCGAGGTGACCCACATCGTCGCGCCGCAGTGCCCGAGCCCCACCGGCCGTCGCCGCCCACACCGCTTCGGCCGGCGTCATGCCCATCTCCCGCACGGCGAGAGCGATCATGAGGGGCAGGGAGCTCGTGAAGCTGGAGCCCGGATTGCAGTCGCTGGCCAGCGCCACCGTCGCCCCCGCGTCGATCAGGCGCCGGGCGTCGGGATACGGATGCCGCGTGGAGAACTCGACACCGGGGAGCAGGGTGGCCACCGTCGATGATCCGGCCAGGAGGGCGACGTCATCATCCGACAGGTAGGTGCAGTGGTCGACCGAGGCCGCCCCCATCCCCACCGCGAGCGCGACCCCGGGCCCCGCCGACAGCTGGTTGCCGTGAACCCGCGGGAGGAGGCCGGCGGCGATCCCCGCCCGGAGGATGCGCTCCCCTTCCTCCGCGGTGAACGCGCCCGTCTCGCAGAACACGTCGATCCACCGCGCGTGCGGGCGAACGGCGTCGAGCATCGCGGTGCAGACGATCTCGATGTAGCCCTCCCGGTCGTCGTCCCACTCGGGCGGCACGATGTGCGCACCCAGGAAGGTGACCTCTTTCGTCACTTCCCGGGCCAGTCGCGCGAGTCGCTCCTCGCCCTCGACGGTGAGGTCGTAGCCCGTCTTGATCTCGAACGTCGTCGTCCCCTGGCGATGGAGCTCGGCGACCAGAGCCTGAAGTCGCTCGCGAAGCTCCTCGTCCGTCGCGGCGCGCGTCGCCGCGACGGTGCGCCGTATGCCGCCGGCGGCATACGGCACTCCCCTCGTCCTCGCCTCGAACTCGTCGGCGCGATCGCCCGCGAACACCAGATGGGTGTGGCTGTCCACGAACCCGGGAACCACGGCCCGGCCGTCCAGGTCGTGGCGCGCACCCTGCGTCGCATCGTGGTCCGTCAGGTCGAGGCGGCGACCCGTCCACGCCACCCGCCCATCACGGATCACGATCGCGGCATCAGCGATCGTGCCGCACGGGTCGTCGCCGTGCGCGACATTGGTCGTGAGTTCGGAGATCCCCGTCAAGACGGTCGTCGTCATGGCATCGGCACTTTCAGTCCGCGCTCCCGCGCCACCTCGGCGGCGCGCTCATACCCCGCATCAACATGACGCATCACACCGGTCCCTGGATCATTCGTCAGCACCCGCGCCAGCTTCTCGGCGGCCAGGGGCGTGCCGTCGGCAACGGTCACCTGCCCGGCATGGATGGAGCGACCGATCCCCACACCGCCGCCGTGATGGATTGAGACCCAGGAGGCCCCGGACGCCGTGTTCAGGAGGGCGTTGAGGAGCGGCCAGTCCGCGATCGCGTCGGATCCGTCGGCCATCGCCTCGGTCTCGCGGTACGGCGATGCGACCGACCCGGCGTCGAGGTGATCGCGGCCGATGACGATCGGCCCGGCGAGCTCGCCCGAAGCGACCATCTCGTTGAACTTCAGGCCGGCCAGATGCCGTTCCTGATATCCGAGCCAGCAGATGCGGGCCGGGAGCCCTTCGAACTGCACCGTCTCGCCGGCCTTCTGAAGCCACCGCCGCAGGGCCACGTCGTCGGGGAACAGCTCCGCCACGGCGCGATCCGTCTTCGCGATGTCCTCGGGGTCGCCGGAGAGAGCGACCCACCGGAAGGGGCCGCGCCCCTCGGCGAACAGCGGGCGGATGTAGGCGGGGACGAACCCCGGGAAGGCGAAGGCGCGCTCGTACCCGCCGAGCTCGGCCTCACGCCGGATCGAGTTGCCATAGTCGAACACAGCAACCCCGGCATCGTGGAATCCGACCATGGCCTCGACCTGGCGCGCCATGGACTCTCGCGCGCGCCGCGTGAACGCCTCGGGGTCGCGCTGCGCCTCGGCGCGCCACCGTTCGACCGTGACGCCCGACGGCAGATAGGCGAGGGGGTCGTGCGCGCTCGTCTGATCGGTCACGATGTCGATCTCCACCTCTCCCGCGCGGTGCCGCCGCAGCACTTCGGGGAAGACGTCGGCCGCGTTGCCGACCAGTCCGATGCTCCGGGCGGTCCGGGCGCGCTTGGCCGCCATGGCCTGCGTGAGTGCGGTCTCGAGATCGTCGGTGTACTCGTCGAGATAGCGGTGCTCGACGCGCCGCGCGAGGCGCGACGCATCCACGTCGACGACGATCACGACGCCCTCGTTGAGCGTCACGGCCAGCGGCTGCGCACCGCCCATTCCCCCGGCGCCACCGGTGAGGGTGAGGGTCCCGGCGAGATCCTGGACGCCCTCGCCGAGGCTCCGCGCGACGGCGGCGAACGTCTCGTAGGTGCCCTGGAGGATGCCCTGCGTACCGATGTAGATCCACGATCCCGCGGTCATCTGCCCGTACATCGTCAGGCCCAGCTGCTCGAGACGGCGAAACTCGGGCCACGTGGCCCAGTCGCCCACGAGGTTCGAGTTGGCGATGAGGACGCGCGGGGCCCATTCATGCGTGCGGAAGACGCCCACCGGCTTGCCGGACTGCACGAGGAGCGTCTCGTCGGGTGCCAGCTCGTCGAGCGTGCGCACGATCGCGTCGAACGCCTCCCACGAGCGGGCCGCGCGGCCGGTGCCGCCGTAGACGACGAGGTCTTCCGGATGCTCGGCCACGTCGGGATCGAGGTTGTTCATCAGCATGCGCTTGGCCGCCTCGGCGCCCCAGCTCTGGGCGGTGCGCTCGGCGCCGCGCGGCGCGCGCACGATGCGGGATGTGCTCATGGGGTGCTCCTGGAGGGCTCGGTAGCGGCGGGAACGGCGGGGCGCACGGGACGATCGCCCACCGCTTCGCGACCGATACGGGCGATGGATCCGTCGGCGACGAGGGCGACCACGGCCTCGATCTCCGGCGAGAGCGACCGGTCGGGTCCGGGACCGGCGACCTCGCGGCGGACGAGGTCGCGCACGCGCGTGGTGACCGGCCCCGGCTCCAGCGGCGCGCGCAGATCCAGGGCCCGGCAGCCCGTGAGGATCTCGATCGCGAGCACTCGGCCCAGCCCGTCGATCGCTCGACGCAGCTTGCGCGCGGCCGCCCATCCCATCGACACGTGATCCTCCTGCATCGCCGACGAGGGGATCGAGTCGACGGAGGCCGGCACGGCGAGCCGCTTCAGCTCCGACACGATGCCGGCGGCGGCGTACTGCGCGATCATCAGCCCCGAGTCCACGCCCACTTCGTCGGCGAGGAACGGCGGGAGCCCGTTGCTGCGGGCACGGTCGAGGGCGCGGTCGGTGCGACGCTCGGAGATCGAGGCGACGTCGGCCACCGCGATCGCCAGGAAGTCCAGTACGTACGCCACGGGAGCACCGTGGAAGTTGCCGTTGGACTCCACACGGCCGTCGGCGGTGACGACCGGATTGTCGACGACCGCAGCGAGCTCGCGCTCCGCGATCGACCGGGCGTGATCCACCGTGTCGCCGGCCGCCCCGTGCACCTGCGGTGTGCAGCGGAGCGAATAGGCATCCTGCACCCGGGTGCACACCGAGGGGTCGCGGTGACTCGCCACGATCGGTGAGTCGTGGAGGAACAGGCGCAGCCGCGCCGCGGATCCCGCCTGCCCGCGCTGGGGACGCAAGTCCATGAGGTCCTCGGCGAAGACGGCGTCGGTGCCCAATTGCGATTCGATCGACAGCGACGCGGCGAGGTCGGCCGTGATCAGGAGGTCGTCGAGATCGTGGAGCGCGAGGGCGAGCATGCCGAGCATGCCGTCGGTGCCGTTGATGAGCGCGAGACCCTCCTTCTCCTCCAGCACGAGGGGCACGATCCCCGCGGCGGCCAGTGCATCGCTCGCCGCGACCGGGTATCCCGCGACGCCCGAGCCTCCCACACGCACCTGCCCCTCGCCCAGTGCGGCGAGCGCCACGTGAGCCAAGGGCGCGAGGTCGCCCGAGCAGCCGAGGGAGCCGTACTCCCGGACGACGGGCGTGATCCCCGCGTTCAGAAGAGCGGCGTAGGTCTCCACGACGACCGGGCGCACCCCCGTGTGACCCGAGGCGAGCGTCTGCAGGCGCAGGAGCATCAGGGCGCGAACGACTTCGCGCTCGACTTCGGCGCCCGTTCCGGCGGCGTGCGAGCGGATGAGGCTCGCCTGCAGCTGCCGACGTCGTTCCGGGGCGATGAAGGTCGTCGCCAGGGCCCCGAAGCCGGTCGAGATTCCGTAGTGGGGTTCCGGGTCGTCGGCGAGGCGCTCGACCAGGGCACGGGTGTCCGCGACGCGCCGCAACGCGTCGTCGTGAACGACGACGCGTGCGTCGTGGCGCGCGACCGCGACGACCTCCTCCGTGCGCAACGGGCGAGCGCCGACGGTGACGCGCGCGAGCGAGGTCTGAACGTCCATGCCGTGATTCCATCGTGCGAGCGGCGCGGGGAACAGGGACCTCTGGCATTCTGTGTCTGTGATCCCAGACAGTCCGGCGGGGACGCCGCAGGTGCCCGCGGCAGACCAGACGCTGCGCATCCTCAGCCATCTCGCCCGCCAGCGGGGGCCCGTAGCGGCGCGCACGATCGCCGACGCGCTCGCGATCCCACGCTCCACCGTCTACCACTTGCTGTCGGAGATGGCGCGGCACGGATTCGTCGTCCACCTCGCGAACGATCGCCGCTGGGGATTGGGCACGGCCGCCTTCGAGCTGGCCGGCGGGTACGCCCGGCAGGAACCGCTGGCGCGGCTCGGCAGACCGCTCCTCGCGGCACTCTCCGATCGGACCGGCGAGAGCACCCACCTCGCCGTCATGACCGGGCGCGATGTGCTCTACATCGTCGAAGAGCGCGCGCACCGGCGCCCGGCGCTCATCACCGATGTGGGTGTGCGCCTTCCGGCACCCCTCACCGCGACCGGACGCGCGATGTTGGCCCTCCTCCCCCGCGCGCAGGTGCGTGCCCTCTTCCCGGACGCACGGGCCTTTGCGGATCGCACCGGTCGGGGGCCCACACGGCCGCGAGAGCTCGCCGAGGTGCTGCGGGAGACCCGCGTGCGCGGCTACGCCGAGGAGGATGGGGAGGTGACGCTGGGATTCCGCTCGATCGGCGTGGCCGTTCGCGACCACGCCGGGTGGCCCGCGGCAGCGGTCGCGATCACCTGGCCGGAAGACGTCGCCGGTGATCGTGACGCGCTCGTGGAGGCGGCCCGGGCGGCCGCCACTGAGCTCTCGCGTCGCATCGGCGGCCGCGGGGGTTCGGGCCCGTCGGCGCCCTGACGCAGGACTTCCGGCCTCCTACCCCCGAGCGTCCGAGCCACCGCGGGTCGGGCCCCCACAGACCTGCCCGAGCGTCCGCTCAGCGCACGACGAGCTTCGGCTCCACGAGCACGTGCGCGGTTCCCGGAGTCACCTCGCGCACCGCGATGGCCCCGGCAGCGTCGACGAGTAGATCGAGCACTCCGGTCGCGACGCGTTCGGGCAGCTGCTCGACACTCGACAGGCCCAGCGCCTCGGCGGCGGGTGTGTTGTCGAAGCCGATGATCGGCAGCCGAGGACACCCGGCCGCAACGGCGGCCAGATGTGCGCCGATCGCGAGAGAATCGCTGGCGCACACGAGGGCGTCCAGATCGTGACGAGCCAGCGCGTCGCCCACGGTGTCGCGCGCGAGCGCCACGCTTTCTTCGCTCACGAGGCGAAGGGCCTCGCGCGAGGCGGGATCGGCGATCGTGTCGCGCCAGCCCCGCTCCCGATCGTCGCCGGTCCCCGAGCCGGGCGGCCACCCGAGGAAGGCCACGCGAGGGCCGGCCGACGCCATCGCGTGCCGCGTGGCCGCGGCCGTTCCCGCCGCGCCGTCGACGTCGACCCAGGGATGGGCGGGGTCAGCGACGTCGTCGAGTCCCCACGGCCGGCCGAACGAGACGAACGGGATCCCGCGCTCCACCAGCCACCCCGTGCGGGGGTCGCCGTGGAAGGTGCCGGTGATGACGACACCATCGATCTCCCCGCCGTCGCGGAGGTCGGTCATCCGCCGGATCTCCTCCTCGGGCGAGCGCGCGGCGTAGAGCATGACGCGCAGGCCGCGTTCCCCCGCGCGCTCGGTGAGGGCGTGGACGAACCGGTCGAGGACGACGCCCGAGATCCCGCCGGCGTACGGGTCGAGATGGATGCCGATCGTGGAGCTGCGACGCGTGCGGAGGCGGCGCGCCGAGGCGTGCGGCGCGTAACCGAGACGATCGATCGCGTCCTGCACTCGCTGCCGCGTCGTCTCGCGGACGATCGACGGGGTGTTCAGGACGTTGCTGACCGTTTGGCGGGACACGCCGGCTGAGCGCGCGACGTCGTCGATCGTGGCCGACCTCTGCGGACCCATCCGCTCACCTGCCCTTGACACTCACGCCGCGTTCGCCTTATCTTTTCAACCATCCCATAATTTGAACGATCAAATCTCGAGATTGCAGAGATTCTTGATCGTTCAAGAACCACACCCACGGGATGACCGGCAATCGAAGGAGATGCGATGAAGCGACACACAGCACGGACGCTGTTCGCGGCAGGGGGGCTGGCGGTCGTCACGACCCTCGCCCTGACCGGCTGCGGCCAGGGGTTCACGGACACCACGCCGAGCCAGAGCGGGAGCGCCGCACCCGGCGGGCTCACCTCGTCGGACGACGGGCTGACGATCCTGATCGGATCGAGCGGCGACGCCGAGACGAAGGCGGTCAAGGACGCGGTCGCGGCCTGGTCGGCCGAATCGGGCACGAAGGCGGAGGTCGTCGTGGCCACCGACCTCGCCCAGCAGCTGTCGCAGGGCTTCGCGGCGGGCTCGCCGCCGGACCTCTTCTACCTCTCCACCGACCAGCTGGCCGGCTACGCCGACAACGGGTCGCTCCAGGCCTACGGCGACATGCTGGCGAACAAGAGCGACTTCTACGAGTCGCTCGTGAGCAACTTCACCTACGACGGCACCTTCTACTGCGCACCGAAGGACTTCTCCACGCTGCAGCTCATCATCAACGAGGGCCTGTGGGAGGACGCGGGGCTGACCGACGCCGACATCCCCACCACGTGGGATCAGCTGGCCACCGTCGCGAAGAAGCTCACCACCGACAACACCACCGGCCTGGTCTTCGGCGGCGAGTACGCCCGCGTGGGCGCCTTCATGGCGCAGGCGGGCGGCCGACTCGTGTCCGAGGACGGCACGAAGGCCGAGGCCAACAGCGACGCCAACGTCGAGGCGCTCACCTACGTGCAGCAGCACCTCAAGGACGGCACGTTCGCCTACGCGGCCGATGTCGGAGCCGGCTGGGGTGGTGAGGCGTTCGGGAAGGAGCTGGGCGCCATGACCATCGAGGGCAACTGGATCACCGGTGCGCTCGGGGACTTCCCCGATGTGAAGGCCAAGGTCGTGGAGCTTCCCGCCGGCCCCGCCGGCAAGGGCACTCTGCAGTTCACGAACTGCTGGGGCATGGCCGCCGACAGCCCCAACCAGCAGGGTGCGCTCAAGCTCGTGGAGTACCTGACCAGCGCCGAGCAGCAGCTCGCCTTCTCGAAGGCGTTCGGGCCGATGCCGTCGGTGCAGTCGGCTGCCGAGCAGTGGAAGACGGACAACCCCGACCTCGTCGCGTTCCTCGACGGATCGGCGTACGCGCAGGGCGTGCCCACCAACAAGGGTGCCGCCGACGTCGTGACCGACTTCAACGCGCAGCTGGGATCGCTCGCGACGGGCGACCCGAAGGCGATCCTCGACTCGGTGCAGTCGAACCTCGAGGCCATCGTCGGCTGACGACCATGACCGCGACCGTCACCCCGGCCGCGACACCCTCCCGCCCGGCCTCCTCGCGCCCGTCCCGCTCCCGCGGGACGCGGCGCGGGGAGGCCCGAGCGGGCTGGCTGTTCGTCTCGCCGGTGATCCTCATCCTGGGCCTGTTCCTCTTCGTGCCCGTGCTCATGGCGCTCTGGGTCAGCTTCTCGGACTGGTCCGGGCGCGGGAGCCCCTTCTCCTCCGGCGTCAACTTCGTCGGGGCGGACAACTACGCCGCGATCACGACCGGTGGGCTCGCGACGCGTGACTTCGGCACGGCGCTGCGCAACAACGCGTGGTACGTGCTGCTGGTCGTCCCCCTGCAGACCGCGCTGTCGCTCTTCCTCGCGGTGCTCGTGAGCCGGCGCATGCTGCGCGCACGCGGCTTCTTCCGCACCGCCTTCTACTTCCCCTCGGTGACGAGCTCGGTGGCGATCACGGTGCTGTGGTTGTTCCTGTTCTCCTTCACCGGGCCGGTCAACGCGATCATCGCGTGGTTCGGCGGCGAAGGACCCAACTGGTTCCGCGATCCGCGCGGCCTCGTCCACGTCGTCCTCAGCGCGTTCGGGATCACCTCGGGCCCCGACGCCCTCACCCAGAACACCGCATTGGGTCTGTCGTGGTGGGACTGGCTCGCCGGGCCCTCCGTCGCGATGTTCGCCCTCATCCTCATGGCCGTGTTCACTACGAGCGGCACCTTCATGCTCCTGTTCATCGCCGCCCTCCAGAACGTCGGCTACGAACTGACCGAGGCCTCGATGATGGACGGCGCGAACGCGTGGCAGCGGTTCTGGCGGATCACCCTGCCGCAGCTCCGGCCGACCCTGTTCACCGTCATCACCCTCGGACTCATCGGCTGCTGGCAGGTGTTCGACCAGATCTACACCGGCACGCAGGGCGACCCCGCCAAGACCACGATGACCCCTGCCTACCTCTCGTACACGGCCGCCTTCGGCAGCCAGGACTGGGGTATCGGCGCCGCCATCGCGTTCATCCTGTTCGTGATCATCATCGTGTTCACGATCTTCCAGCGCTGGGTGCTGCGCGACCGGCCCGTCTCGCGGCGCCGGATCCGCGCCTACCAGTCCCGGGCGACCAGAGAGGGGATGTCGTCGTGACCGCCACCACCGTCACCGCGCCCACGCGACGCAGGCGCCGCCTCACCCTGCGGAGCACCAGCGGACAGATCGCCCTGTACGCGCTCATCGTGCTGCTCGCGGTCGTCTACATCTATCCGTTCCTCGTCCAGGTCGCCACCTCGTTCAAGTCGGAGGCCGAGGCGGCGTCCGACCCGATCTCCCTCCTGCCGCAGACGTTCACGACCGCGGCCTACGAGCGGCTCTTCCTCAACAGCGACTTCCCGCTGTGGTTCGCCAACTCCGCGATCGTGACGATCGCCGTCACGCTCGGCCGCGTGTTCTTCGTCTCGCTGGCCGGCTACGCGCTGGCTCGCCTGCAGTTCCGCGGGCGGAGTGTGGTGTTCGGCATGGTCGTGGCCGTCATGGCCGTGCCCACGGTGGTGCTCCTGATCCCGAAGTTCCTCGTGCTGAACCAGCTCGGCCTGTACGACTCGTATGCCGGCATGATCCTGCCGCTCCTCGTGGACGCAGCGGGCGTGTTCATCATGAAGGGCTTCTTCGAGTCGATCCCCGTGTCGGTGGAGGAACAGGCCCGCATCGACGGCGCGGGAACCTTCCGCGTGTTCTGGTCTGTCGTCCTGCCGATGGCCCGGCCCGCCCTCATCACGATCGTGATCCTGTCGTTCCAGGGGTCGTGGAACGAGCTCAGCCACTTCATCGTGTCGACGCAGTCGCCGGGACTGACGACCCTCACCAAGGGCGTCGCCTCGCTGTCGTCCGGGGCGCTCAGCCAGGGAACGCAATATCCGCTGCGCCTCGCAGCCGCAGCGCTCATGACCATCCCGGTCGCGGTGCTGTTCTTCATCTTCCAGAAACGCATCATGAACACCAGCGAAGGAGCAGTGAAGGGATGACGGACGGATTGCAGCCGTTGCTGTCGGATCGGGTGGTGGCGCTCTCGGCCCCCACCCAGGCGTGGTCGGGATCGGACGGTGACCTGGGCGCGGCCACGATCGACGGCTTCTACCACGGCGACACGCGATTCGTCCGGACGCTCCGTTTGGAGTACGCGGGCGCGGATACGGCGTTCGCCGCACCGGAGTGGATCCGTCACACCTCCCCGGCGGCCAGCGAGGTGCGTTTCGACGCCGTCCTGCGGGGGGTCGACGACCGATTTCCCGATCCCAAGGTGCGCCTGGAGCGCGTCCGTCGCGTGACCGACGGCCGTGTCACCGAGACCCTCACCGTCCGATCGCATCTCGCCGAGCCTGTCTCACTCCGGGTGCGCAGCACGTGGGAGCCCGACTTCACGGCCCTCCAGCAGGTCAAGGCCGGCGCGGCGGAGCGGTCGTCGTGGGGAGCGGAGTCGGTCTCCGACGGTCTGCGTGTGTCGTCGGGTGCAGCCGCCCTCGACGTGCGCACCGACGGGGCCGAGGTCGTGGTCGGCGCCGACATCGCACTGACCTGGGCACGAGAGGTGGAACCGTTCGGTTCGGCGACCGTGGAGTGGAGCGTGACGATGGACGATCCGTCGCTCGTCGTCCGCGGTGTCGCCGCACCGGCTCCGTGGTCGGCGCCGGAGGTCGCCCCGACCGCCGACCCGCGCCTCTCGCGCTGGCTCGATCGCGCCCTGGGAGACCTCGATGCTCTCCGACTGGCGCTCCCCGACCACCCCGACGACGTCTTCTTCGCCGCGGGGGCGCCGTGGTTCTTCACGCTGTTCGGCCGTGACTCGCTCTGGGCGGCGCGACTGCTCCTGCCGCTCGATGTCACGACGGCGGCCTCCACCTTGCGCGTGCTTGCGCGGTTGCAAGGCTCGAAGAACGATCCCGAGACGGCCGAGCAGCCGGGCAAGATCATGCACGAGCTCCGCTCCGGTGAGCTCGCCATGCCCGGCGAGGGAATCGTGCTCCCGCCGCTCTACTACGGCACCGTCGACGCGACGGCCCTGTGGGTGTGCCTCCTCGTCGAAGCCGCCGAGGCGGGAATGCCCGAGGCGGAGGTGCGCACGCTCCTCCCCCACCTGGAAGCGGCGCTGGAGTGGATCACGACCAGCGTCGGTGCACACGGGTTCCTCGATTACGTCGACGAGACCGGGCACGGGCTGTCCAACCAAGGCTGGAAGGACTCGGGCGACTCGATCCAGTGGCGAAACGGCTCGCTCGCGGAGGGCCCGATCGCGCTGAGCGAGGTGCAGGGCTACGCCTACGAGGCCGCTCAGGGGGCGGCAAGCCTGCTCGACCGCTTCGACCGACCGGGTTCCTCGGAGCTGCGAGAGTGGGCGGCGCAGCTCAAGGGACGCTTCGCGGAGCGCTTCTGGGTCACCACGGCCGAGGGCCGGTACCCGGCGATCGCGCTCGACCGCCATGGAGCCCCCGTCGACACACTGACGACGAACGCCGGTCACCTGCTCGGCACCGGGATCCTCGACCCGGAGGACGAGGCCGCAGTCTCAGCTCTCCTGTGCGGGCCGACCGTGTCTTCGGGCTTCGGGCTGCGGACGCTCTCCACTCAGGCGGCGGGATACTGGCCGCTCAGCTACCACGGTGGGAGCGTCTGGACGCACGACACCGCGATCGTCGCGCGCGGGATGGCCCGCGCGGGCCTGACCGACGACGCTCGGAGCGTCGTGGCCGGTCTCCTCGCGGCGGCTGAGGCCTTCGACTATCGCGTGCCGGAGCTGCACGCCGGCGACGATGCGCGCGAGGTGCAGGCTCCGGCTCCCTACCCGGCCGCGTGCCGGCCACAAGCATGGTCAGCCGCCGCAGCCGTCACGGCGTGGGAGATCGCAGGACGCTGAGACGCGGCGTCGTCAGTCCACTTTGCTGACGACGCCGCCGGTCACGCGCACGAGCTCGTCGAAGGTCAACGGGAACACCGTGTGCGGGGTGCCTCCGGCGGCCCAGATCTCGGAGTACTCGGCGAGCGCCTCGTCGACGACGGTCGTCAGCGCCGTCGGGTGGCCCGTCGGGGCGACACCCCCGATCGCTTGCCCCGTCGCCTCCCGCACCTGATCGACGCTCGCTCGCTCGATACGGCTGCGACCGAGGCGTTCCGCGAGGGCCTTCGTGTCGACCCGGTGCGCGCCACTGGTCATCACCAGGAGTGGCTCCCCGTCGGACCAGAAGACGAGGCTGTTCGCGATCGCGCCCACCTCTACACCGAGCGCCTCGGCGGCGAGCGCGGCGGTGGATGCGGCGCCGGGCAGCACGACGATCTCGCCGGCGAGCCCTGCCGCGATCAGGGCCTCCTGGACGAGACGGCTGCGGGCGGGAAGCGGCGACGACGTCATGGGGTCTCTCCTCGGCGAAGGCCATCGGGCGCGGATCTGATCGGGTACGGATCTGATCGGGTTGGGGACAGCCTAGGGTGCTCCCGGAGGCGCAGCGCAGAGCGAACACGACCCCTGCACGTCTGCGAGCCCCTATTCTCAGACGCAGACGACAGCGAAGACCTGCGAAGGACGGCGCACACGCATGACCATTTCGTCGACCACCACCAGCGGCACTCCCGCAGAACGCCCCGCCCCGCAGAGCGCGGGGCGTCGACCGCGTGCAGAAGCGGGCCGTCGCACGCCGCCGCGGAAACGCACCTCGATCGCCGCCACGATCCGCGCCATGGGGCAGGCACGCGTCGGGGCCCTCCTGCTGCTGGTCGCCACAGTGGTCGCGATCGTCTGGGCGAACGCGTCGGGAAGCTACGCGACCTTCTGGGAGACCCACCTCAGCATAGGACTCGGCGACCTCCACCTGGAGTTCACGCTCCATGCGCTCGTGAACGACGCGCTGATGGCGATCTTCTTCTTCACGGTGGGGCTCGAAGTGCGCAGGGAGTTCGCGATCGGCGAGCTCACCAGCTGGTCCCGGGCCATGGTGCCCGTCATCGCCGCGATCGCCGGGCTCGCCCTCCCGGCTCTCCTGTTCGTGCTGATCGCCGCACCGTCGGGGCACGCCGCCGCGTGGGGTGTCGTGATCTCGACCGACACCGCCTTCCTCGTCGGCGCCCTCGCCCTCATCGGACCGCGCGTGCCGGGGCGGCTGCGCATCTTCCTCCTGGCCCTCGCCGTCGTCGACGACATCGGGGCCCTCAGCATCATCGCGCTCGTCTACACCGACTCCTTCGAACCGATGTGGCTCGCCGTGGCCGCCGTGGGGCTCGCCGGCGTCTTCGCGACACGGTACCTGCGTAGCGGCCGGGGCCCGGTCTACGCGACCCTCGCGATCATCGTGTGGCTGGCGTTCCTCGCCTCCGGCGTGCACCCGACGCTGGCCGGCGTCGCCATCGCGCTTCTCGTGCCCGTCTACCGCCCGAACCGCCGCGACGTGGAGCACGCGCTGGAGCTGGCCCGCACCTTCCGCCAGTCGCCGAACACGCAGTACGCTCGCGCCGCCGCGAACAGCCTGCGCGAGTCGATCTCCATCAACGAACGACTGCAGTCCGCCTACGCGCCGTACGTCGCGTACGTCATCCTGCCGCTGTTCGCCCTCGCCAACGCGGGCGTCGTCATCACGGGAGACATCCTCGCCGGCGCGCTTCGCTCCCCGCTGACGTGGGGCATCGTCGCCGGACTCGTCGTCGGCAAGTTCCTCGGCATCTTCGGATCCACGGCGCTCCTGCGCGTCTTCCGGCTGGGTGAGTTCGGCCCCGGCCTCACCCTCGACCGGATCGCGGGCGGCGCAGCCCTCAGCGGCATCGGCTTCACGATCTCGCTCTTCATCATCGATCTCGCGATCTCCGATCCTTCCGCGCAGAACGAGGCGCGCGTGGGCGTGCTCGCGGCCTCCGTGATCGCGTTCCTGCTCGCCACCGTGGTGTTCCGGATCTCCGATGCGGTCCGCGGCGACATCGACACGGGCCAGACCCTCGTCCGCCCCGTGGACCCCCGCCGCGACCACATCTGGGGTGCTCCCGACGCGCCCTTCACGATCGTGGAGTACGGCGACTTCCAGTGCGAGTTCTGCTTGAAGGCCTCCGGCTCGATCCAGGAAGTGCACGCCGAGCTTCGCGATCAGTTGCGGTACGTGTGGCGCCACGCTCCGTTGACCACCCAGCACCCCAACGCCCTCGCCGACGCCGAGGCCGCAGAGGCAGCGGCCTTGCAGGGGAAGTTCTTCGAGTTCGAGCGCGGACTGTTCGCCGACCAGGAGAACCAGCTCCCCTCCGACATCGTGCGACTCGCACGCCGCCTCGAACTCGACGTCGAACGCTTCGAGCGCGATCTGGAATCGGCGGAGGTCACCGCCCGCGTCCGCGACGACATGCTCGACGCCGAGGCCATGGGAGTCACTTCCGTCCCCACGTTCTTCCTCAACGGGCGGCGCCACGTCGGCCCGTACGACGCCCAGTCCCTTATCCGTGCCCTGCAGGAGACCTCGGCAGCGGGCGCGGCGAGCACGACGCAGGCCGCCGGCGCGTAAGGTCGGCCGGTCACACACCTGGACACCCGGAGGTCCCCATGACAGACGCCCCCATCGATCCCACGCTCTCGCCGACCCTCACCGACGCGCAGTGGGCTCGGCTGACCGCGGCGGGCACCCCTCACGAGGTGGCCGAGGGCGAGTACGTCTTCCGCTCCGGCGAGCGCGATTACGACCTCATCGTCATCGAGGAGGGCGAGATCGAGATCGTCCGCGATGCCCTCCGCTGGGTGACGGAAGCGGTCATCACGCGGATGGGCCCCCGCACCTTCGCCGGAGAGCTGGGGCTGCTCAACGGGCAGGGCGCCTTCCTCTCCGCGCGGGCGACCGGCCCCGGCCGGGTGCGGCGGATCAGCCGGACGGAGCTGCGCCGGCTCATGAACGAGGACGACGAGCTCAGCGACGTGATCCTCCACGCGCTGTGGGCTCGGCGCGAGTCGCTGCGCAACGGACCAGCGGCCATGACGCTCAAGTTCGTCGGTTACAGCTCCTCCAGCGACTTCCTCGCCCTGCGCCGATTCGCCGAACGTGTGGACCTGGTGCATGCCGCCGTCGCCCTCACTCCCGGCGACGACTACTTGATGGGCCACGATTTCTCCGAGGCCGACCTGCCGCTCGCGTTCATCCAGGGCGAGCCCGTGCCGCACGCGACTCCGGGCGTTGTCGCCGAGCGCCTCGGGCTGAGCTATCAGTCGACGGCCGACGAGGTGGTCGACCTCGTCGTGGTCGGCGGAGGGCCCGCCGGGCTCGCGGCCGCCATCTATGGCGCGTCCGAGGGCCTCGATACGGTGCTCCTGGATGCGGTGGCTCCTGGCGGGCAGGCGGCGGCCACCTCGCGGATCGAGAACTTCCTCGGCTTCCCGTTCGGTGTCAGCGGCGGCGACTTGATCGGGCAGGCGACTCTGCAGGCCCTCAAGTTCGGTGTGCGCGTGTACGCCCCCTGCGAGGCGGTCGACCTCGGCGCCGTCGACGACGCCCTGGAGGTGACACTCGCCGATGGACGCGTCGTCCGCACACGCTCCGTCGTGGTGACCTCCGGTGCCGCCTACCGACGCCTGTCGATCGACCGATGGAGCGACTTCGAGCGCGCGGGCATCTACTACGCGGCGACGCCCCTGGAGGTGCGCCAGGTGACCGGAGCGCCGGCCGTGGTCGTCGGTGGCGCCAACTCCGCGGGACAAGCGGCCCTGTACCTGGCCGCGCACGGCTCGCCCGTGCATCTCGTCGTCCGCGGCACCGACCTGGGCGCTCGGATGTCGTCGTATCTGGTCGACCGCCTCGTCGAAGAGCCGCGGATCCAGATCCACCGGGAGTCGCACGTCGTCGCCCTCGACGGCGACACGTCGCTCCAGTCCGTGACGATCGACACGGCAGGGCGGCTCGACGCACGCGGCCTGTTCTGCTTCATCGGGGCTGATCCCGCGACGTCGTGGGTGCCAGGACTCGACCGCGACCACGACGGCTTCATCCGCACCGGAACGGACGTGGCCGTGCAGTCTCTGCAGCGGTGGCAGCACCTCGGCCGGGAACCGCTGCCGTTCGAGACATCTACTCCACGCGTCTTCGCCGCGGGCGACGTGCGTCGCGGCTCGATGAAGCGGGTCGCCGCGGCCGTCGGCGAAGGATCCAGCGCCGTCGCCTCGGTACACCGGGCCCTGGCCGGATGACCCACCACCGGGGTCGTTCCACGATGGAGAGGACAGCACGATGACCGACGCAGAGATCGACACCACCGTTCCCCCCTCGGGCAACGGGTGCGTCGAATGCGACGAAGCCGGAGGGTGGTGGGTGCACTTGCGCCGCTGCGCGACGTGCGGCCACGTGGGCTGCTGCGACAGTTCCCTCGCCAAGCACGCGACGGCGCATTTCCACGCGACCGGCCACCGCTACATCCAGAGCTTCGAGCCCGGCGAGGACTGGTTCTGGGACTATGTCGCCGAGGAACTGGTCGACGGCCCTCCTCTCGCGCCGCCCAGGAGCCACCCCGACGCCCAGCCCGCGCCGGGCCCGCGGGGCCGCGTGCCCCTCGACTGGCGCGCCCGCCTCGACCAGGCCTGA
>NZ_JASGDO010000003.1:0-9713 GCF_047607225.1 Microbacterium sp.
ACGCGACCGTGCTCTCCGCCTTCGCCTCCCGCATCCCCGAGCTGTAACGCCGCGCCGCGCGGCGCTGCGCGACTGTTCGGCGCCGCGCGGCGACCCTGCGCTCCGGGTGCGCTCGGTGTGCCGCGTGCGCAGAGCGCTGGCGGGCACCTGCTCGCCGGCGCTCGCCGGCGCGATCGCCGCCGACAGTTCGAACCTGTCGCCGGGGTAGATGCTGGTCGTGCGCTCGATGACCTCGCCGTGCGACATCGACGTACGGACGAGCTCGAGCACGGCGGCTCCCGGTTCGATGCCGAGGAGACCGGCGTCGTCGGCGGTGGCACTGCCGGCGCGGATCGTCTGGGTGCCGCCGTCGAACCGCAGGCCGTACTCGCGCTCCAACGCCGTATAGAGCGACTCGTTCGCGAGGTCCAGCCGGTCGATACCGGGAACGGCCGACGCACGCAGATGCGTCCGCTCGATCGCGAACGGCATGTCGTCGGCCAGCCTCACTCGAACGAGGCGGAACAGGGCCGCGTGTCGGTCGAGGCCGAAGTGCGCCGCCAACTGCTCGTCGGCGCGGACGACCCCGTGCTCGCACACGCGCGACGAGGGCTTCAGTCCGCGCGCACGCATGTCCTCCGTGAAGCTCGTCAGCCGCAGGGGCAGCGTGACGGCAGGCCGCGACACGAACGATCCCTTGCCCACGATCCGCTGCAGGTACCCGTCCCGTTCCAGCATGTCGAGCGCGCGGCGTGCCGTCATGCGCGAGACTCCTGCGCGCTCCGCGAGCACCCGTTCGCTGGGGACGGGAGCGCCCACCGGCTGGGTGTCGACGAGGTGCCGCAACTCCTCCACGAGGAGCTGGTACTTGGGCACATCGGACATCCGTCGAGTCTCCCACACCCGGCCGAAACGCCCCTCGGAGGATGGCGAGGGGTGGCATCGCGCGGAGGTGCCGTCCACAATGGGGCGATGGCCACCCACCTCGCGTTCTTGCGCGCGATCAACCTCGGCGCGACGCGGGTCTTCCCGAAGACGGACATCCAGCGGGTGGTCGCGGAGACGGGCTTCGAAGCCGTCGAGACCCACATCAACACCGGGAACGTGCGCTTCGACACCCGCATGCGATCGAGGGCGCGGATCGAGAGCGTGCTGGAGCGGGCGTTCGCGGCCGACCGGGGTTTCGAGGTGCCGACGATCGTGTTCTCGACGGCGGAGTTCGCCGAGGTGGCGAGGGAGGCAGAGCGTCTGAACGGTGCCCATCCCGGTCTCGCGCGGCACTACGTGTACCTCCTCAAAGACGAGCCCACGGCCGATGAGATCGCGCAGATCGAGTCGTTCTCGGGCGCGAAGGGCGACATCGTGGTGACCGGCCGCGCCGTCCATGCCCTGCTGAAGCCGGGATACCAGGACGGCCAGGTCGATCCGTTGGGTGTCGTCAAGCGGCTCGGTGTCGCGACCAACCGCACGCGCACCGTCGTGCAGGCCATCGCCCAGAAGTGGTGCTGACGGCATTCCGCTCGCGCCTCCTCGCCCCGGCGCCGTGCGGCCGTGCTGCCGTCCGATGATGGTTGTAGACCCCGCGCGTGGGTCGTTATGCTCCGAGGGAGCGGTGCCCGGACTGCGCTCGCGCCTCTGCAATGCACCGGCGTTGCCCAAAGGAGCAGGACATGAAATCCACGCCCCCCGTCTCTCTTCCCGCCTCGGCATCCCCGCGCCGACGACTGACCGCAATGATCGTGATCGTTGCGGTCTTCGTGTCTGCGCTGGTGTCCACGCTCATCCTTTCGCCGAGCCAGCGCGCCTGGGCGGCGGTCTGTGAGCCGGGCAGTATCTACGTCAACCACGGAGCGCTGCCCTACGGCCTGGGGCACTACTCGGCCGACGGCACCCTCATCGAGGAGGCTCCCCTGGCGCGCGCCTACGGCGATATCGGGTTCTCGGGCGACGGCGCCACGCTGTACGGCATCAGCTTCACCAACCCGCCGCGGTTGTTCGTGATCGACGAGACAACGGGGGCCGAGACCAGCGAGATCCCCCTCATCGGAGCGCCCGCCACGAGCCTCAACTCCCTCAGCGCCCTCCCCAACGGCAACCTTCTCGCGGGCGGACCGTCCACCACCGTGATCTACGAGATCAACCCCACGACGGGAGTCGTGACGCCGTACGGCGCGTCCTTCCCGGCCGGCTACGCCTCGGCGGGCGACTTCCTGAGCCTCGCCGACGGCGACATCCTGGCCACGGCCACCTCGACCGCCGACAGCTCGCGGAACTTCGTCATCCGCATCCACCCCGACATGTCCCGGACGGTCGTCGGATCGATCCCCATTTCGTGGGGCGCGGCCCAGACGGGCGGGAGGATCTATCTCGGCGGATCCAACGGCGTGATCTCCCTGCTCAACACCGTGCCGACGGCGGCGTCCACAGCGCCCCTCGCCGTCACCCCCGTCACCGACACCGGCCGTTCGATCTGGGGCGCCACCTCGCGTCAGGACAGCGGACTGTGCCCCGCCCTGGAGTACACGAAGTCGGTCTCGCCGGCCTCGGGAACGATGGTCAGCCCCGGTGACACCCTCACCTACACGCTCGAGCTGTCCAACGCCGAAGGCCTTGCCGCCGCCGACATCCTCCTCACCGACGACCTGTCCGGTGTGATCGACGACGCCACGGTCACGACCCCGCCCGCGGTGACCTCCGGAGCGTCGCTGGCGATCGGCGCCATCACCCCCGAGGGCACGTTCTCCATCTCCGGATCGCTGGCCGCGGGAGCAGAGTCCACGATCACCTACACCGTGACCGTCGACGACCCGGTGACGGGCGACCACAGCCTCGCGAACTTCCTGCTCCCCACCGGAACCACGCCGCCGGCATCCTGCGATCCCGCGTCGGGAACGTGCACCGTCAACCCGATTCCCGGGATCTCGCTGGCCAAGTCGGCCACGCCCATCGGAACCGACACGTTCGTGCTCGGCCAGGAGATCCAGTACTCGTTCGTGGTGACCAACACCGGCACCACCACGCTCACCGACGTCTCCGTCGATGAGACCTCGTTCTCGGGGGCGGGGGCGATGTCGGCCATCACCCCGGCCTCGGTCGCGACCCTGGCGCCGGGCGCGCAGGCCACCTTCACGGCGAGCTACACGCTCCAGCAGGGCGACATCGACGACGGCGAGCTGCTCAACGAAGCCACCGCCGAGGGCACGCCCCCGAGCGGTCCGCCCATCACCTCCCCGCCCTCGCAGGTGGAGCTTCCCGGCCTCCCCGACCCGTCGCTGTCGGTGGTCAAGACCGCAGACGTCCAGAGCTTCAGCGAGCCGGGACAACAGGTCGGCTACTCGTTCCTGGTCACCAACACGGGCAACGTCACCCTCACCGACGTGTCCGTGGACGAGACGGCGTTCACCGGGGCCCCCTCGCCGACGATCTCGCCCGCCACAGCCGGTCCCCTCCTGCCCGGGCAGCAGGCGACCTTCACCGCCACCTACACCACGACACAGGCCGACCTCGACGCGGGCGGGGTGACCAACACGGCGGTGGCGCGCGCGACCCCGCCCTCGGGGCCCGACGTGGATTCCCCTCCGTCCACCGTCGAGGTGCCGGCGGTGCAGTCGCCCCTGCTCGAGCTGCAGAAGTCGGCCTCGCCGGACGATGTCGACAGCTACGTGGTCGGACAGGAGATCACCTACACCTTCCTCGTCCGCAACGCCGGCAACGTCACGATGACCGGCGTCACCGTCGGCGAGACGGAGTTCACCGGCTCGGGATCGATCTCGGCGATCACCCCGGCGTCGGTGGCCTCCCTCGCCCCGGGCGCGGAGGCGACGTTCACCGCCACCTACACGCTCACTCAAGCCGACGTCGACGCCGAAGGCCTGCTGAACACCGCCGTCGCTCAGGGCACGCCGCCGGGAGGCCCTCCCGTCGACTCGCCTCCCTCCTCGGTGCGCATCCCCGTCGATCCCGCCCCGTCGCTGACGGTCGTGAAGTCCGCCGACGTGGAGGAGATCACCGCGGCGGGTCAGCAGGTCCTTTACTCGTTCCTGGTCACCAACACCGGCAACGTCACCCTCACCGACGTCTCGGTGAACGACACCGACTTCACCGGGTCGGGAACGCTCGGTGCCATCACCCCTTCCAGCGTCGCCACCCTCGCCCCGGGGGCCGAGACGACGTTCACCGCGACCTACACAGTGACCCAGGCCGATCTCGACGGCGACGGCGTATCGAACACCGCCACGGCCACCGGCACGCCGCCGGAAGGTCCCCCGGTCGAGTCTCCGCCGTCCACGGTGGACCTGCCGCCCGTACCTGACCCGGCGCTGACTCTCGTGAAGTCGGCAACACCGTCCGACGCCGACAGCTTCGTGGTGGGCCAGGTGATCGACTACTCCTTCGTCGTCACCAACACCGGCAACCTGACGCTCACCGACATCACCGTCGACGAGACCGCCTTCAGCGGCGCCGGCGCCCTCTCGCCCATCTCCCCCGCGTCCGTGGCCACGCTCGCTCCCGGTGATCAAGCGGTGTTCACCGCGAGCTACGAGATCCAGCAGGCGGATCTGGATGCCGGCGAGCTCACCAACAGTGCGGTCGCAGCGGGCACGCCGCCCGATGGCCCGCCCGTGGAGTCGCCGCCGTCGACGGTGGAGATTCCCGCCGACCCGGCACCGGCCGTGTCGGTGGTCAAGTCCGCCGACATCGAGGAGATCACCTCCGCGGGTCAGGCGATCCTGTACCGGTTCCTGGTCACCAACACCGGCAACGTCACGCTCTCGACCGTGTCGGTCACCGACGAGGACTTCACCGGAACCGGCGTGCTGTCGGCGATCGCTCCGGCCTCCGCCGGTCCGCTGCTGCCGGGCGAGCAGGCCGTGTTCACGGCGACCTACACGACCACGCAGGCCGACATGGACGGCGATGGCATCTCCAACTCCGCCACGGCGACCGGTGTGCCCCCGTCCGGGCCTCCGGTCGACTCGCCCCCGTCGACCGTGGAGATCCCCACCGACCCGCAGCCCGCGCTCACCGTCGTGAAGTCGGCGACGCCGTCCGACGCCGACAGCTTCGTCGTCGGGCAGGTGATCGACTACCGCTTCGTCGTCACCAACACGGGCAACGTCACTCTGACCGATGTGTCGGTGGCAGAGACCGCGTTCAGCGGCACCGGGGCGATGTCGGCGATCACGCCGGCCTCAGTGGCGACGCTTGCTCCCGGTGCGCAGGCGATCTTCTCGGCCAGTTACACCCTCACCCAGGACGATGTGGACGCCGGGCAGCTCACCAACACCGCGATCGCCGAGGGCACGCCGCCCGACGGTCCGCCTGTCGAGTCACCGCCGTCCACCGTGGAGGTGCCGGTGGATCCCGACCCGGCGCTGACGGTGGTCAAGACGGCGAGCGCTCCCTTCCTCACCGAGGCGGGGCAAGAGCTCACCTACTCGTTCCTGGTGACCAACACCGGAAATGTGACCCTGACCGACGTCTCGGTCGCCGAGACCGCGTTCACCGGCACGGGAACGGCGCCGGTCATCACACCCGACTCGGTGGAAACGCTGATCCCGGGGCAGCAGGCCACGTTCACCGCGACCTATACGGTGACTCAGGCCGACCTCGACGGTGCCGGTGTGTCCAACACCGCCGTGGCGACGGGCACGCCGCCCGACGGGCCGCCGGTCGATTCGCCACCGTCGACCGTGGTCGTGCCGCCCACGCAGAGCCCGGCGCTCGCGCTCACGAAGTCCGCCGACGCGGACGGCCCGATCGTGGTCGGGCAGGAGGTGACGTACTCGTTCCTCGTGGTCAACACCGGCAACGTGACCCTCACCGGTGTGACGGTCGAGGAGACCGACTTCACCGGATCGGGCACCCTGTCCGCTCTCACTCCCGCCAGCGTCGCGACGCTCGCGCCGGGAGGCGAGCAGATCTTCACGGCGACCTACGTGGTGACTCAGGCCGACGTGGATGCCGGCGCGGTGCGCAACACCGCGGTCGGCACGGGCACGCCGCCCACGGGCCCGGTGGTGGAGTCGCCGCCGTCGACGGTAGAGCTGACCGCCGAGGGTGAGGCGGCGCTCACCGTCGTGAAGTCGGCGAGCCCCAGCGACGAGGAGTCGTTCGTCGTCGGACAGGAGATCACGTACTCGTTCGTCGTCACCAACACCGGCACCCTCACCCTCGACGACGTGACGATCGACGAAGGTGAGTTCACCGGCAGCGGCGAGCTGTCGCCGCTGACCCCCGCCTCGGTGGCCTCGTTGGCCCCGGGTGAGCAGGCGGTGTTCACCGCGACCTACGTGCTGACCCAAGCCGATGTCGACGCGTCGCTCCTGCGCAACACCGCGACGGCAGTCGGCACGCCGCCCGATGGCCCGGACATCGAGTCTCCGCCCTCCACGGTGGAGCTTCCGGCAGATCCCGCGCCGTCGCTCAGCATCGTCAAGACGGCCGACCACACGCGCGTCGACGCCGCCGGAACGGTCATCGCGTACCGGTTCCTGGTCACCAACACCGGCAACGTGACGCTCACCGAGGTGACGGTCGATGAGACGGAGTTCACCGGTGCCGGCGAGGCCCCGGTGGTGACGTGCCCGTCCGAGGCGGCCGCACTGCTCCCGGGCGAGCAGGTGACATGCACGGCCTCCTACACGGTGGTCGAGGCCGACCTGGATCGCGGCGACACGATCCGCAACACCGCCACCGCATCCGGAACCCCGCCTACGGGCGATCCGGTCGTGTCCGACCCGTCCAGCGCCGAGGTCGACGTGGCCGACAGCGGAGCCGGTGTGGAGACCGGTGGCTACGCCGTCGCTGGTGGCGGCATCGGCCTCCCGGTCTCCGTCGCCATCCTGCTGCTCGGACTGCTGCTGGCCGGTTTCGTTGTCGTACGCCGTCGCCGGCTGCGGGAGTGATGGCGAGCAATCACCGCTCCGATCCGCCGCGGCGCCGCTCCCTCCGGGGAGTCGGCGTCGCGGCGGCCGTTCTCATCCTCGTCGGTGTGATCGGGATCGCGTGGAGCCTGTCCGCGCCGAGATCGACCGAGGGCCTGGTCGACCTGGACGGCCGCACGGTCGTTCCCGAGTCGGGCGTCATCCCCGACTCCGACGATCTCGCGCACATGGATGTCGTGGAGAGCACGGGTGCGCGGTTCGTCGTGCCGTCGGTGGATCTCGACGTTCCGCTCGGGATCATGAGCTCGGTCGACGGGCTGATCGAACCCCCCACCTTCACCGCGGTGTATCGCATCCGCGACTTCGGTGTCGCCCCCGCCGATGTCGACCGCGGCACGGTCTTCGTCGCGACGCACTCGATGCGGTTCGGCCGGGCGCCGGGCAACGCGCTGGTCGACGTCGCGCGCGGCACGAGCACGCTGCCGCCTGGTGCGCGCATCGATGTCGACGGGGTATCGTTCCGGGTCGCGGGGAGCGAGGTGATCGCCAAATCGGAGCTCGCCTCGCGCGCCGACGTCTGGGGTGATCAGCCGGGCCGACTCGTGGTGATCACCTGCCTGCAGACTCCCGATCAGAAGCCGTCGACCGACAACCTCGTCATCGTCGCGACCCACGAGCCGTAGCGGCACCCCGAGCCCCGCGCGACGGCGCGCCCGTGTGTCGGAGGGCGCGGCTAGGGTGGTGCGGGTGAGTGACGGCGACTGGAGCAACGACCCCTACGCCGACCTCGTGTGGGATCCCGACGACGCGCCGCCGCCCCCCGATCCCGACGCACCGCTTCCTCCCGATCCGGCGTTCGACGGCTACGCCGCCGCCCTCGCGCGGGCGACCCGGGGCGACGCTTCCCCCGTCTCGGCTGCGGTCCTGGAGCTCCCGCGTCTCGACCGCACCGGTCACGATCCCCGCGCCGTGCTCAAAGACGTGTTCGGGTACGACGACTTCCGCGGTGACCAGGCCGACATCGTCGCGCACGTGGTGGGAGGGGGAGACGCCGTCGTGCTCATGCCCACCGGCGGCGGCAAGTCCATCACGTATCAGGTCCCGGCGCTCGTGCGGCCGGGCACGGGACTGGTGGTCAGCCCGCTCATCGCGCTGATGCACGATCAGGTCGACGCCCTCGTCGCGAACGGCGTGCGCGCCGCCTACCTCAACTCCACCCAGACGGCGGGGGAGCGTGCGGGTGTCGAGCGCGCCTTCCTCGACGGTGAGCTCGACCTTCTCTACGTCGCACCCGAACGGCTGAGCGTGCCGGCTACCACGGCGCTCCTCCAGCGCGGCAGGCTGAGTGTCATCGCGATCGACGAAGCGCACTGTGTCAGCCAGTGGGGCCACGACTTCCGTCCCGACTACCTCGCGCTGGGCGACCTCGGGGAACGATTCCCCGGGGTTCCGCGGATGGCCCTCACCGCCACGGCCACCCGTGCCACGCACAAGGAGCTCACCGAGAGGCTGCGGCTGCCCCGGGCGCGGCATTTCGTCGCGAGCTTCGACCGCCCCAACATCCAGTACCGCATCGAGCCGAAGGTCGACCCGCGCCGTCAGCTCGCCGCCTTCGTCCGAGCCCAGTCGGGTGCGGCGGGGATCGTCTACGCGCTCAGCCGAAAGTCCGTCGAGCAGACCGCGGAGTACCTGCGCACCGCCGGCATCGACGCGTTGCCGTATCACGCCGGACTCCCGGCCGAGATGCGGGCGGCGCACCAGTCGCGCTTCCTCCGCGACGAGGGCGTCGTCATCGTCGCGACGATCGCCTTCGGCATGGGGATCGATAAGCCCGACGTGCGGTTCGTCGCCCACATCGATCTGCCCAAATCGGTCGAGGGCTACTACCAGGAGACCGGTCGAGCAGGTCGAGACGGAGAGCCGGCCGTGGCGTGGATGGCCTACGGCCTGGGCGACGTCGTTCAGCAGCGACGCCTCATCGACCAGTCGCCCGGCGACCGGGCGTTCAAGATGCGCCTCGGGCAGCACCTCGACGCCATGCTGGCCCTGTGCGAGACCGTCGCCTGTCGTCGGCAGAACCTCCTCGCCTACTTCGGGCAGGAGTCCTCGCCCTGCGGCAACTGCGACACGTGTCTCGAAGCGCCCGAGACCTGGGACGGCCTGGTGCCGTCGCAGAAGCTGCTCTCGACGATCGTCCGCCTCCAGCGCGAACGAGGGCAGGCCTTCGGCGCGGGGCACCTCGTCGACATCCTTCGCGGTGCCTCGACGGAACGTATCGTGCAGCAGGGGCATGACCGGCTGGCGACGTACGGGATCGGCGCCGACCTGAGCGATCAGGACTGGCGCTCGGTCATCCGCCAGCTCCTTGCCCGGGGCATCTTGGCCGCGCAAGGCGAGTACGGCACGCTGGCGGTCGGACCCGAAGGCGGTGCGGTGCTGCGCGGGGAGCAGTCGGTCCCGCTCCGACGTGACGTTCTGGGGCGGGCGAACACGACCCGGGTCCGCAAGTCCAGCGCGCCGGAGAATGTGGCTGCGGGAGACCGCGACCTCTTCGAGGCGTTGCGCGCGTGGAGGGCCGAGCAGGCGCGGGAGCAGGGTGTGCCCGCGTACATCGTCTTCGGCGACGCGACCTTGCGCGCCCTCGCCGACAAACGCCCGCGCACGATCGACGACCTGAGCGGCATCACCGGCATCGGCGCGAAGAAGCGAGAGGCCTACGGCGAGGCGGTTCTCGCCGTCATCGCCGCGACCGCCTGATCCCGCGCCCCCGCCTGATCCCGCGCCCGGCCCCCACCCCCGCCCCGCCTTCCTCTTCGGCCCCGCCCCGCCCGAGCCCGCCCGGCCCCG
>NZ_JASGDO010000004.1:0-26875 GCF_047607225.1 Microbacterium sp.
CTCGACCGTGCGGGTCGCCGCCGCGGGCGTGCTGACCGCCGGGTCGGCGCCCGGAGCGGCGCACCCGGCCAGCAGGAGGACGGAGACCGCTGCGGTGGACGCCCAGGCGAGGGCTCGGCGGGACAGGGAAGATCGCATGCGAAAAGAACCTCTCTCGGGGGTGAAGAGACCGGCGCATCTCGGGGGACCGCGCAACAGTCAGGTAAGGCCACCCTAACCTAATTCGATTCCTCCCGCCGCGGCGAATGCCTTGAGCCTCACACTGTGTCAGGGTCGACAGTGAGGACATCATGTACACCATCGGAGAGTTCGCCGCCCTCGGGCGCGTCAGCGTACGGATGCTGCGTCACTACGACAGCATCGGCCTGCTCGCCCCCGCGCGCGTCGATCCGCGAAGCGGCTATCGCCTCTACGCGATCACGCAGTTGCCCGTCCTGCTGCGCATCGCGGAGTTGCGTGACCTGGGGGTGGGCCTGGATGCGATCGCGACGGTCATCGACGCCGACGAGCAGGACCGCGTCCTGCATGCGGTCCTCGACGAACGCCGGCGCGAGCTGACATCGTCCGTCGCCGCCGCCCAGCAGGACATCGCGCGCGTCGAGCGGCGCCTCCGTCGTCTGGAAGGAATCACCATGTCTGATGTCGTCTACACGCACGTCCCTGCCGTCACCGTGTACGCGGTGCACGGGGTCGCGCCGGACGGTGGGCCGGAGAACGTGTCACCCGTCATCGGTCCGCTCATCGAGGGTCTCGACCGGGCGCTGGAGGCGGCGGGGCGCCGACTCATCGAACCCGGGATCTTCTGGTACGACGCCACATCCGGCAACGACCTTGCCGTCCACGTCTCCTACACCGCGGAGCCCGAGCCGGTGCCCGGCGACGGGTACGACGTGGTGGAGCTCCCCGCGATCCCCATCGCCGCAACCCTGCGCCACCACGGAGATATGACCGGTATCGGCGAGTCGTGGTCCACCCTCATGGAGACCCTTGTCGCCGACGGTTACCGCGTCGTGGGCGCGTGCCGCGAGGTGTATCTGGAGGCCGATGGCCATGAGCCGGGACCCGACTGGCTGACCGAGCTCCAGGTACCTGTCGAGCGAGCCTGAGCCCGCTCCCCGGAACGAGATCACCCGCGAGATCGACACGGTCGATACCTGCGAGTGATGCGGAGGTCGATCCCCGATTCCTAACGTCGAGGGGTGGAGGTCATCAACGCATTCATCACCGCCGCCGTCGCATCGCCGTGGCTCTTGCTCGTCATGTTCGCCGCTTCGGTGATCGACGGGTTCTTCCCGCCGGTCCCCAGCGAGACCGTGCTGGTCGCGGCGGCGGCGGTGGCCGTCTCGACCGGTTCGCTCCCCTCGCTCGTGCTGCTGTGCGTCGTGGCAGCCATCGGCGCGACGATCGGCGACAACGTCGCGTATGCCCTGGGCCGGGCGATGGGAACGACGCGCTTCCGGTGGATGCGGGCACCGAAGGTGGCGGCGGTGTTCGCTCACGCGCGCCGAGCCCTCGACGAACGCGGCGCCGTCCTGATCCTCGGCGCGCGGTACATCCCGGTCGGTCGCGTCGCGGTCAACATGTCGGCGGGCGCCGTGCGATATCCGCGACGCCGGTTCGTTCCGCTGAGCGGCATCGCCGCGATCGGGTGGGCGGCTTCGAGCGCGGCGATCGGGGTGCTGGCTGCCTCTTGGCTTCGTGATCAGCCGGTGCTGAGCGCGGGGCTGGCAATCGTCGTCGCCCTCACTGTCGGGGTCGCCATCGATCGGACGGTCGCCCTCCGCCGCCGGCGACGAGCTATTGCCGCCGACCGCACGGCGGGCGCGGGAGACTCCGGCGTCATCGCGGCGGATGTCGCCCCCGTCGACACACCTCTCGCCGTCGCGACCGGGCACACGGCGTTCGCGACCGCGCACGGCTGGTCGCCGGGTGAGACACACTAGGGAGCATGCCGGCGATGACTCCTCGACGACGCCGCGCCGATCGCCGGACGGTGTGGCTGAGCCTTCTCGCCCTCGCCGCCGTCGCTCTGTTCAGCGTGCTGGTGCCGCTGCAGGCCGTCTTCTCCGGCACGGTGCTGCCTGCCGCGATGATCCTGGGCGCGGCTCTGTGCGCCGCTCCCCTCGTGGCAGTCAGCCGGCCCCGCACGGCGGTGGTGGCGTTCTGCGCGGCCGCGTTCGCGTTGCCCTTGTCGGCCTCTCCCGACCGAGATCCATCGTGGCCATGGCCATGGTCGGTGGCGGCCATGGTCGCTTTCGTCCTGGTCCTGCTGGTGCTGACGATCCGGCACGACTGGCGCTGGGGCGTGCTCACGTGGACCGTCAGCAACGCGGGAGCCCTCGTGCTCGTGTGGATCTTCCCCGATGCCGTCAGCGTGGGGGCAGCCACCGCCAACCTCATCGTCACGGCGTCGGTGACGGCGGCGGCGCTCCTGGTCGGGGTGCTGATCGCGGCGCGCATCCGCGTCGGCGCCGAGCTCGTCCGCTCCCGTGAGCTCACGGCGCACGAGCAGTCGCGCCGCGAGCTCGTGGAGGAGCGCAGCCGGATCGCGCGCGAGCTCCACGATGTGGTCGCCCACAGTCTGTCGGTCATCCAGGTGCAGGCATCGACCGCGCGCTACCGCATTCCCGACCTGCCGGAGGCGGTGGCCGCGGAGTTCGACGACGTGGCCGCCACCGCACGCACCTCGCTCGCGGAGATGCGGCACCTGCTGGGTGTCTTGCGGACCGACGAGGACACCGCGGCGCTCTCACCCGTCCAGCGCCTGTCGGACATCCCCGCCCTCGTCGACGGGGTCCGCCGCACGGGGATCCGTGTGAGTCTCACGATGGAGGGCATTTCGGAGGCCGTTCCCTCCAGCGTCCAGGTGACCGGATTCCGGATCGTGCAGGAGGCGCTGAGCAACGCGGTCCGTCACGCCCCCGGGTCGGCGATCGACGTGTCCTTCCGCGGGGGTGATGACGCGCTGGTCGTGCGCATCCACGACTCCGGGTCGGCGGAACCTCACCGCGGCTCCCCCTCCTCCGCCGAGGGCGCGCCCGAACCACGCCGCGCCGCGGGGCATGGCCTGCGCGGCATGCGCGAGCGGGTGACCCTCCTCGACGGCACGCTGAGCGCCGCGGTCGATCCTGCAGGAGGATGGACGGTGGCCGCCGTCCTCCCCGTGACGCGCGCCATAGAGGAGGGGTCATGACGATCGAGGTGTTGATCGCCGACGACCAGGCGATGGTCCGCGCGGGGTTCGCGGCGCTCTTGGACGCCCATGAGGGAATCCGCGTCGTCGGGCAGGCCTCCGACGGATCCGAGGCCGTCGCCCTGTCGGCCCGGCTCGACCCCGACGTGATCCTGATGGACGTGCGGATGCCCGAGACGGACGGCATCGCCGCGACGCGCCACATCCTCGGACCCGGGTACCCCGCCGCCCGCGTGCCGCGCATCCTGATGCTCACGACGTTCGACATCGACGACTACGTATACGACGCGCTCCAGGCCGGCGCCAGCGGGTTCCTCCTCAAAGACGCTCTTCCGGAGGAACTCGTTCAGGCGGTGCGGGTGATCGCCGCGGGCGAGGCTCTGCTCTCGCCGCGGGTGACGCGCCGGATGATCGCCCAGTTCGCCGCCCAGAAACCCCGCGTCAGCCGGGCGACACAGACCCTGTCGACCCTCACCGAGCGGGAGCGTGAGGTGCTCATCCTCCTCGGGAAGGGCATGTCCAACAGCGAGATCGCCGGCACCCTCTTCATCGCCGAGCAGACCGTCAAGACCCACGTCGGCAAAGTGCTGGGCAAGATCGGAGCGCGAGACCGGGTGCAGGCCGTGATCTTCGCCTACGACAGCGGACTCGCCGAACCCGCCGCCGGGTGATCTCCCTCCCCGGTAGGGGGCAGTGCAAGACCTCGGGGTGATGCCCTGGTTGCGACCGGATCCATAACCTCCTCGGGAGCCACCGAGGAGGACACCATGACCGTCGCTCATCCCATCGCCTGCACCGTCGTGGCCACGACCGCGCCGCGACACACTCCCGCGCCCGTCCCGGCCGGTCGTGATCGCGGAGTCGATCTCGTGCGCGCCGCCTGCATCGTCGTCGTCGTGCTGCTGCACGCGCTCATGGCGGGCGTCGTCCTGGACGAGACCGGTCCGGTCTTTCTCAACGCGGCCGATGGGGCCCCGTGGTTCGCGCCGCTCACCTGGGCAGTCCAGATCATGCCGGTGTTCTTCGTCATCGGCGGGTTCGCCGGCTCGCTCGGTCTCGGCGCGCTCCGCGGGCGGGGCGGGGACGCGACGGCGTTCGTGGCGGGGCGAGTGCAACGCCTCCTGCTCCCAGCGGCGTTGGTCATCGCGGTAGTCGGTGCGGCTCTGGCCGTGTTGTCCCTCGCGGGTGTGGACCCCGAGATCGTCTCGGTCGCCGGCTTCCGCTTCGCCCAGCCGCTCTGGTTCCTGGGGGCATTCCTCCTGTGTCAGGCGCTGCTGCCGGCGCTGCACCGCGCGCACCGCGCTGCCCCGCTGACCACGCTCGGCTCGCTGGTCGCTGCCGCGGTGCTCGTGGACGTGTCGCGCGCGACTACGGGGATCGACGCGATCGGATTCCTCAACCTCGCGTTCATCTGGCTGGCTCTGCAGCAGATCGGTTTCTTCTTCGCCGACGGCCGCATCGACGCCCTCTCTCGACGGGCGCGATGGGCGGTCGCGGTGGGCACCGCGGGAGTGCTCGCGGCCCTCATCTCGACGACCGTCTACTCCCCCGACCTGTTCGAGAACCTCAATCCGCCCACCGCCGCTCTCCTCCTCCTCGGCGCCGCGCAGACGGCGATCCTCTCGCTCGCACGCGGCGCGCTCACGCGGCTGAGCGCACGCCCGCGCGTCGCCGCGTTCAGCGACTTCGTCAACGCCCGCTCCATGACGATCTACCTGTGGCACATGCCCGTCGTCCTGGGCCTCGCGGGTGGGCTCGCGTTGGCGGGGATGCACTTCGGCGTGGCGCTTCCCGCCCCCTCGACCTCGGAATGGTGGCTGACCCGTCCACTCTGGTGGGCGGGCGTCGTGGTCGTCACGACTGTGATCGCCGTCGCCGTCTCGGCGGTCGAACGCCGACGACTGCCGCGCGTGACGGCATCGCCGCAGCGGGCGGCGCGAGCCGCACTGTCGGGCATCGTCGCCATCGTGCTCCTGCTCGCGGGCGGCACGACCGTGGCGACGGCACTCATCGCGACCGTCCTGCTCGTCGTCGCCCTCCGCCAGGCTCGTCCCCCACGACGGCCGCGCGTCCTGACGGCGCGCGGGACGACGTCGGCGGGGTCAGTCCGCGCCGATGACCGTTCGCATCCGCCACACCGGCGGCTGCCCCGATGCGTGGTCGTGCGAGACCACGTCGAACTCGTGACGCTCGTACAGCCGCACGTTGCGGGGGTCGGACGTCTCGAGCGTCACGAAGCCGCCTCCACGCTGGGCGACGGCGGAGCGCGCGAAGCCCAGCAGCGCCGAGGCGAGGCCGGCTCCCTGCCGAGAGCTGCGAACCCCGAGGGTCTCTAGGCGCCACGCCGCAGCATCGAACTCGGAGGCGTGGGAGAGTCGGTCGATGCGGTCGCCATGGAGCTCGACCACGCGTCGCGTCGTGTCGGGCGAGGGATCCGGCGCTCCGGGGCCACGAGAGCGATCACTCCATCGATCGCGTCGTCGTCGCCCTCGACAACGGCGACCAGGCCGTGCTCGTGCGCGTACTGCAGATACAGCAGTTGGAGTGAGCGCAGTCGATGCTCATATGCCTCGTCGGGAATGACGTGGCGCGTCCACGCGTAGTCGCGGAACGCATCGGCGAGGACATCGGCTGCGAAAGGGAGGTCTGTCGGGTGTGTCAGGCGGATCTCCACACCGTCAGGCTATCGAGCCGTCGCGGCGCCGCGGCTATCGATCCCCGGATGCCGGCCGCAGGAGGCGCAGCGCCGCCGCCTGACTCGCAGCGAACAGCGCCACCTCGACCGCGACCGCGAGGACCACGACGATCGCGACGCCGGTCGCAGCGGCGACCGACACCGAGGCGACGCCCACCGCGGCGACGACGTTCGCCACCATCACCAGGCGCAGCGCCGTCCGTAGCGGGAGCCGCCGGAGAAGCCAGACGACGATCGCGGCCCAGACGATCACGGCGGCTCCGACGCCGGCGATCACCGGGAGCGGAAGCGTGATGCCCGAGCCCACCCACGGCGCCGCGACCAGCACGGCTACCCCCAGCACGGCGCAGTATGCGGCGTCCCAGCCAAGGCTTCGTCGCCCGATCCGCTCTCCGTCGACGTACGTCATGGTTCTCCGTCCGATGTGGGCGACGCGAGAGACCGCCCGCTCCGCCAGCCTAGCGATCGGGTCGGGCTCGCGACGGCTCCGCGCGTCTCGGCCGTCGAGCGAGAGATGCGCTCCGCCAGCCACTGACTCCGCTGCCGTCAGCGGCGGCCGGCACCCGTGCGGTTCGCCTCGTCATACGCTGAGGGCATGCTCGAATCGGAGGAGTCCTCGTCCGCCCCCGTCGTCCCGCTCTCCACCGGTTCGGTGCGCGGGATTGCGGAAGACGGCGTCACTCGGTTCCTCGGCATCCCCTATGCCGAGCCGCCGGTCGGGGATCGCCGGTTCGCGGCGCCGGTGCCGGCGGCACCCTGGAGCGAGGTCCGTGACGCGCAGCGCTTCGGCCCGACCTCCCCGCAGTCGCCCTATCGTGGCGCCCTCGGCGAGCTCCTCCACGCGGTGATCCTCGACGGCGAAGAGGTCCTCACCGTCAACGTCTGGGCTCCGGCCACCCGCGCAGCCAACGCCCCGGTCGTGCTCTGGTTGCACGGCGGCTCCCTGGAGCACGGCACGGCCGCGCAGCCGGCCTACGACGGGACGCCCTTCGCGCGCGACGGTGTGGTGTTCGTGTCGGCGAACTACCGGCTCGGCGCCGAAGGCTTCAGCGTGCTCGACGGTGCGCCACTCAATCTGGGCCTGCGCGACGTCGCGCTCGCACTCGAATGGGCGCACCGCGAGATCGCGGCCTTCGGCGGAGATCCCGCACGCATCACGATCATGGGCGAATCAGCGGGGGGCGCGCTCGTCGCCGCCCTCCTCGCGCGCCCCGCCTCCCGGGCTCTCGTCGCCGGCGCCATCATCCAGTCCGGCCCGCTCGAGGCCTCCGACCCCGCCCGCGCGCGCCACGCATCCGACGCGATCGCGAAGCGGCTCGGCATCGCCGCGACGCGCGAGGCGTTCGCCGCGGTGTCCCCCTCCGACCTCGTGCGCGCACGCGCCGAGATCGCCGCCGGTTCCTCTCCTCTCAAGGGCGCGCCCGGATTCGTTCTCGCGGTCGACCCGGAGTCACTCCCCCGCTCGCCGCACGTCGCGCTCGCGGATGCGGACGTTCCGATCCTCATCGGCACCAACACCGACGAGTACCGGCTCTGGCTCGGGCCCGACGATCTCGCCGCGCTCGGCCGGACGAAGACGTGGCTGGCCCGGCGTGTCATGCGGATCCGCGAGAGTGCCGCGCGCGCGGTGCGGGAGGCGATGCCGCACGCATCCGCCGGGGAGGTGCTCGGTCAGCTGATCACGGATCGGGTGCTGCGGGCGCCGGCGACGCGGCTCGCCCGCGCCCGGACAGCGCCGACGTACCTCTACGAGTTCGCCTGGCCGAGCCCGGTGCGCGACCTGCGCGCGGCCCACGCCATCGAGATCGCGTTCGCCTTCGGTCGACTCGACGACGAAGACGCCGTGCGGCTGATCGGAGACGACGCTCCACAGTCTCTCGCGCGCGACATGCACGCCGCCTGGGTCTCCTTCATCACCACGGGAGATCCGGGCTGGCCGGCGTTCGACGACGCTCGGCTCACGCGGATCTGGGACGTGACGCCCGAGACGGTGCCACAGCGCCGGGCTGCCGTGGTCGATGCCCTGGAGTGAGCTCCGCCGCATCCAGCCGCGTCGCGACGGCTCGAAGGACCGCCGAGAGCGACATCCCGTACGCCCGTCCGACAGCGGCGAGGACTTCGCTCGAGGCCTCCTTCCGACCGCGCTCGATCTCTGACAGGTACTGACCGCTGAGGCCGGCGCGCGCCGCGACGCTCGCGTCTTCGCGACGCGACCCCGACGACGCCCACGTGACGATCGCCTGCATCGCGGCTCGCGCATCCAGGCCGTCGCCACCCACTACCGCCCGCATCAGGTCGGGATCGGAGTCGAGCAGGACAGCATCGGCGGGAGGGCGGGGCATGGGGCCATTCTCGCCGGTCGAGCAGGGGCGGCTCCACCCGGGGCGCGGATACGCTCGGGGCGGCCGCGCCCGCCCGCTCATCCTCGTGAGCGAGATGGCCGCGGCGTGGTCACACAGCGGGCCCCGTGGACAGCCACAGGTCGATCGCTAGGACCGCTCCGTCGCCCCGCCGCTGGAGAGCGACAACGACTGCATCGTCCTTCCAGGACGCCCGGGTCGGCGGGTCACCCTCATCCGCGAAGCGGATCGGCCGTGCCGTGATCGAGCCGGAGTCGATCGTGACCCGCCAGTGCACGCGGCCTGCTTCCGCACTGCCGACGCGCTCCAGGGTTCCCGCCAACGCTCCGCTCCCGATGTGGAAGGACGTCCCCAGAAGGGCCAGCGAGGCGAGCTCCCCCGTCGCCGACAGCACCGGCTCCACCCACCACAGCTCGCCGAGGTCGATCGAGGGGCCGAGGTCCTGAGGCCCCGGCACGACACCGGGAACGGAAAAGAGCAGGTTCGCGCACCCGGCTTCGTCGATGCGCTTCTGGTCGTCGACTCCGCCGAGCTCCACCCCGCCCGGATCCACGTCGTAGATTCCTACATCGACCACCACGGAGTTTGTCATGACGAGAGCATAGGGACACGTCATCGGGGCCCGGGCGGAGTGTCCACCTCTGGGCCAGCGTCGCCATTGGTCGGAGGGCGCCGCGTGTACGAGCGAAGAGTCAGCGACACGAGCGAGCCGGACGCGCCGCGACATCGATAATGGGATGGCCCGTGGCGCAGCTCCGCGCCCGGTCGCGAGGGAGGCGCACGTGACGGCAGACGTGGTGTGCGCGGCCATCGCGACGCGTATCGAGGAGACCGGTTTCGGCGCACACGGATTGCACGTGCTCGTCGGCGACGAGGTGTCCGAACGCCGGTGGGGGCCGGATCTCCGGGAGGACATCCACTCCGTCGCGAAAGGCGTGTGCGTCCTCGCGGCCGGAATGGCCGCCGACGAGGGAGTCATCTCGTTCGACGAGCCGGTCTCGGCCGCGCTCCCGGATGTGCCGATGGGTCCGGGCGTGGAGCAGGTCACGCTCCGCCACCTCCTCACGATGACGAGCGGCATCGATCTGCCGTGGTCGGAGACGATGATGACCGACTGGCCCGATCTCGCGCGGGAGTTCCTCCGCCGCCCGGCCCGAGGCCGCGTGTTCCAGTACTCGAACGCGAGCACCTACACGGCGATGCGGGTGCTCGCCGCCTCGGTGGGAGACGTCGCCTCCTTCCTCGAACCACGCCTGTTCGCACCGCTCGGCCTCGCCGACGTGTCCTGGGACCGGTGCCCGAACGGTTTCGTCGTCGCCGGAGGCGGCCTCCACCTGCGCACCGAGGAGATGGCGCGCATCGGACGCCTCCTCCGCGACCGCGGAATGTGGCAGGGGCAGCGGCTGGTCTCCGGCGAGTGGGTCGACGCGATGCACACCGACATGGTGGCCACGGGTTCGGTGCCCGCCTACGACTGCTACGGACTCAGCGGCTGGGGCGGCCCCGGACGGGCGTGGCGACTGCACGGCGCCCACGCACAGTTGCTGATCCTCCTCGGCGACGCCGTGATCACCATCACCGCCCACGACCACGCCGGCGCCGACACGATCGCCGACTACGCCGTCGCTCAGCTCGAGATGCACGCCGCACCATGAGTAGGCCGGGCTGGCGAGCGGGAGGCGTCAGCGCTCGCGGAAGTAGCGGAAGAGGTGGCGTTCGCGCACGCCGGCCAGCCCGGCCAGTGCCCCGCCGATCGCTCCCGCGATCGCGAGGGCCGCGCTCTGGACGGCATGCCACATCAGCGGGACCGCCATCGACGGCACGCTGAACATCACGTACGCAGCGACCGGGAGGACGACGATCATGGCGATCCCGGCGATGACCGCGACCTCGATCACGGTGATGGCGTACTGGTCTGCGGGACGCACGCCGACGTGACGCGCCGAGGCCAGCTCGAGTCGTCTCCCCCGCACGTGGAAGGCGACGGCGACGGCGACAAGAAGGGCGGCAGCGAGGCCGGCCGCACTCCATATGACGCGCTCGGCATCGGCGCTGAAGCGCGCTCCCAGGGTCGCGTTGGCCTGGACCAGCGTCGGCCCTGCGGCGGCACCGGCGCCGCCGGGGACCACGACGAGACCGGCCAGCGACTCGACGATCGGCGTCTGGGGCCACACCGTCACCCAGCATTCGTCGAACAGGCCCGACGATGCAGGAGCGTCGCCGAGGATCGCATACCCGAGCCCGGCGACACGACCGTCGTCGGGGTAGGCGAAGCGCCCCGCCACCGGCACCCGGCCGCGCTCCGCGAGCGAGAGCTCATCGCCGTCACGCCAGCCGACGGCGTCAGCCACCTCGTCGGAGAGGAGCAGGCCAGCGCCGTCGCCGCGTGCCCCGAGCACACCGGCGAACTGCGGGGTGCTCTCGAAGTAGCGGACCGTCGTGCTCGGCAGGAGGGCGAGCGTCAGGCCCTCGCGCTCCCGGACGGCACCGGCAGCGGTCACGTTCTCGAGCTGCCGGAAGGCCTCGCAGCGCACTCCGTCGATGCGGCCTTCGGCCTTGACGATGAGGGTCGCCGCTCCCGATCGCTGGTAGGCGACTGCCCGAGAATCGGCCTGCAGGAGCGCCAGTTGGGGAGCGAGGACACCGCATGCCGTGAGGACGATGACGACGATCAGCAGGACTCTGCTTCCCCCGACTCCGGCGGTCAGGTTCCGGTATGCCTCCCCCCAGACGGAGGCCAACGTCATGGATCCCTTGCGAGCGTTCACGAGGCGAGGCCCAGGTCGATGTGGTCGGTGCAGGCGTCCCGCGTGCCGGGATCGTGAGTGGCGATCACCACGATGCTGTCGTTCCCGGCCAAGGCGTGGAGAGCCTCGTTCACGGCGGCGGAGGTGATGGCGTCGAGCTGTGCCGTCGGTTCATCGACCAGCAGCAGCGCCGGCCGCGCGGCCAGGGCTCGCGCGAGCAGAAGCCGCTGCGCTTCGCCTCCTGACAGCGCCGAGAAGCGGGAGTCGGCGCGATCCGCCAGCCCGAGGCGCTCGAGCAGCCCCCTCGCCTCCACCTCTGCCGCGGAGCGGGTCGCGCCTGCGGCCAGGAGCGGAAGGGTCACGTGGTCGAGCGCACGACGCTGATGCACGCCGTGCGGGTTCTGGAATCTCCTCCACAAGACGCAATCTCCGCGTACTTTGAATGACAATTGTCCGTATCAGCCGCGCAGAGGTGCACGAGTGCGTAATTCTGCCGAGAGATCCATGACCGTCATGGAATCGACGGCGACGTCAGTCGAAGGATTCTGGGGAGCTATCCGTCAACTCTCGCTCGAAGCACACCGAATTGTCCGAACCGATATACGACCCGAAGAGGGGGATGGGTCGATACCCCTCGCGCTGGTAGAAGCGGATCGCGTCGGGCTGCGCAGTACCGGTCTCCAAGACGAGACGGTGGGCACCCAGATCGCGCGCTTCACGCTCCAGCGCACGGAGCACGGCGGTGGCGACTCCGGTCCCTCGTGCCGACGGTGCGGTGTACATGCGCTTGATCTCCACGACGCCCGCGCCGAGCACGTGTTCGGGAAGAGGGCGCAGTCCGCCGCAGGCGATCGCGACACCCTCTCCGTCCTTCGCAACGAGGAACACGGGCACGTCCGCTGCCGACGGAGGCACGCCCGGTTCATGGTCGCTCCTGCCGTAGCGCGCGTCGAGCTCCTCCCGCTGCGCTCGGCGCAGGCGGTCGGCCTCCGGGTCGTCGAACGGGGTCGTCGTGATGGTCCAGGGCATGGACGTCCTTTCCGTAGCATTCGCCACCGTAACACCTGTTACGCTACCGGCATGCCACGACCCCGTGCCGACAGCGCTCACCGCACTCGACTGTCGGAGGCGGTGTTCCTGACACTCGCCGAGTCGGGCCCGGCGGGTCTGACGCTGCGGGCCGTGGCGGCCCGCGCGGGCTGCACGACGGGCCTGGTGTTGCATACCTTTCCCGACAAGCGGGCGCTCCTCCTCCACGCGCGCGACGTGCTGCACGACCGCACGCGGGCGCGAGCGGAGGCACTTGAGGCCGGCTCTGCCGACGCAGCGACCGCGCTCCGAGCGGTCACGACCGGAGCGCTGGCCCTCGACGAGGAACGTTTGGCGGAGGCCCGAGCGTGGGTCGGCTTCCTCGGCGCCGCGCTCGGCGACCCCGTGCTGCGGGACAGACACGTCACGAACAGTCGCGCCTTCATCGAGCGACTGACCCGGTTGCTCCGCGAGATCACTGGCGCGCCCGCTCCCGACCTCGAAGCACGCGCCGCGGCTCTTGCGGCCAGCGTCGAGGGGATCACGGTTCTCGCGGCAGGCGACCCGGAGCTCTGGAGCGCGGAGAGGCAGCGCGCCGCGCTCGAGACGGTGCTAGGTGCGGCGCTGACCCGATAGTCAGCGACGGGCCGTCAGGGCTGCGGCTCGGAACGGAGGCTCCGTGCGTGCCACCGTCCGCCGCGGTGCTCCACCTCAATCGCGTGGTCGAACGCGCGACTGACGGCATCCGTCGTCAACTCCGCTCGGATCTCTCCCGCAGCAACCACTCTCCCCCGGCCCAGGAGCAGCGCGTGACTGGCGGCTTCGGGGATCTCCTCGAGGTGGTGAGTGACCAGCACCGATGCCAGATCGGGATGAGTCGATGCCAGGCGATCGAGGGTCTCCAGCAACTGCTCCCGTGCGGCGACGTCGAGACCCGTAGAGGGCTCGTCGAGCAACAGCAGTGCGGGTTCATTCATGAGCGCGCGGGCGATCAGCGCCCGGCCACGTTCCCCCTGTGAGAGGTTCGGCCACAGATCGTCTGCCTTTCCTCCCAGTCCCAGAACGTCGATCAGCTCGTCCGCGCGACGGCGCTCGGCGGGCTCCGGCCTCCACCGCATCATCATCTCCGTCGTACCGGTGATGCCGGTGAGCACGACCTCGGCGACGGTGAGCGGCGACTCGACGGCGTGGCGGGGATCGACATGCCCGATGCGCCGACGCAGCGCGAGCAGTTCGACACGCCCCACCCGGTGCCCGAGCAGATCGACCGTCCCCGCCGTCGGGAAGGTGCGAGCTCCGCAGAATCCGAGGATGGTGCTCTTGCCGGCACCATTGGGCCCGAGGAGCACCCAATGCTCCCCCGGCAGAATGCGCAGTGACACGTCGCGCACGATCTCTCTCCCGTTCCGACGGAAGCTCACCCGATCGAGAACGACGAGCGGCTCGCGGCTCACGCGAGACTCGCTTTCAGCGCGTCGAGGTGGGCCCGACTCTCCCGGGCGGCCACGTGGGGCAGGCGATCGGCCACCGCGGCGACGACCGCCGCGTGCGCGTCATGGTCACCCGCCGCATCGGCGACCGGACGCAGACGCAGCATGTCGACCATGGCGCGGCGACTGCGCGGGACGAAACCGTCGAAGAGCTCGGTCAGCACCTCATTGTGGGCAGCGACCACGATTGCGCGATGCAGTGCCATGTCAGCATCCACGTGCTCCTCGACGCTCTGTCCGGGCACCATCCGCGCGTCGAGAGCCCGCCGGATCGCGCGCAGGTCTGCCGGGGTACGGCGACCCGCAGCGAGAGCAGCCCCCTCGACCTCGATCGCCGTGCGCGCCTCGATCACGGTGACGATGTCAGCGCGGCGCACCACCTGCTCCCAGTCCTCCTGCGCGTCGAGCGACGTCACGTACACGCCCGAGCCGTGGCGGGAATCGAGCACGCCGCGGCCGGCGAGCTGGCGGATGGCCTCTCTCACCGTGGAGCGTCCGACACCCAGCTGCGGAGCGAGCGTCGTCTCTCCGGGGAGCTTTGCCCCCAGCGCCCACTCCCCCGATCGAATCCGCGCGAGCAGGGCGTCGGCGGCCTGGTCCGCAAGCGGTACCCGTTTCAACTGTGCCACATGATCTCCTCTACTTGTCTGAGGACTTGTGATACAGTCTAGCCGTGATTCCGCGCACTTTCCTTCTCCTTCGCCGCCACGGCGGGGCATAGCCAGACCGGCTCCCCGTCGTGGAGCCGAACCCTGCGCCGGTCTGCTTCTCCAGACCTCGAAGGAACCCGCCGTGCCCACTACCACCGTCATCAGCTGGAACCGCCAGCGCCCCTCCGGCATGCCCGCTCACCGCTACACCGACGTGTACTCCCGGGTCGATGTGCCCCTCGCCGATCACGATCGCCGTTGGCCGACCCGCCGGATCACCGCCGCTCCCCTGTGGGTGCCGGTCGACCTCCGTGACGGCAATCAGGCGCTGGCGGAACCGATGGATCCCGAGCGGAAGCGCCGGCTCTTCGAGCTGATGGTGCGAATGGGCTACACCGAGATCGAGGTCGGGTATCCGTCGGCGTCGCAGACCGACTACGACTTCGTGCGGCTCCTCGCCGAGACCGACGTCGCGCCCGACGACGTCACGATCGTCGTGTTCACCCCCGCCCGTCGCGATCTCATCGAGCGCACCGTCGAGTCGATCCGAGACATCCGCAACCCCGTCGTCATCCACATGTACGCCGCCACCGCGCCGATCTGGCGCGACACGGTGCTGGGCAAGGACCGCAGCGAGTTGCGGGAGATGATCCTCGCGGGCGGCCACGATGTGTGGGAGCTCGCGGGGCGCCTTCCGAACGTCCGGTTCGAGTTCAGCCCAGAGGTGTTCACCCTGACTGAGCCGGATTACGTCGTCGAGATCTGCGACGCGATCACCGAGCTGTGGGAGGCCACCCCGGCACGCCCCGTGATCCTCAACCTTCCGGCCACCGTCGAGGTCGCGACCCCCAACGTCTACGCCGACCAGATCGAGTACATGGACCGCACCCTCGCCCGCCGCGACGGGGTGATCCTCTCGGTGCATCCCCACAATGACCGCGGCACGGGAATCGCGTGCGCCGAGCTCGCCGTCCTCGCCGGAGCTCAGCGCGTCGAAGGCTGCATCTTCGGCACCGGAGAGCGTACGGGCAACGTCGACATCGCCACACTCGCGCTCAACCTCTACACACAGGGCGTGGATCCGATGATCGACTTCTCCGACATCGACGAGATCCGTCGCACGGTCGAGTACTGCACCCGTATGGAGCTGCACCCGCGACACCCCTACGTCGGCGACCTCGTGCACACGGCCTTCAGCGGCACGCACCAGGACGCGATCAAGAAGGGCATGGCGGAACACCGCGCCCGCGCGATCTCGGAAGGCCGCAGCGAACGGGAGATCGCGTGGCGCGTGCCCTACCTGCCGATCGACCCCGCCGACATCGGGCGCACCTACGACGCCGTCATCCGCGTGAACTCGCAGTCCGGCAAGGGCGGCATCGCCTACCTGCTCGAGGCCGAGTACGGTGTCGACCTCCCCCGCCGACTGCAGATCGACCTCTCCCGCCGCGTGCAGCAGCACACCGATGCCACGGGCGATGAGGTCACCGCGAAGGACATCTGGCGGATCTTCTCGGCCGCCTATCTGCCCGAAACCGATGATCGAGCGGTGCGACTGACCGCGCTGCATCGCGATGAAGGCGCGGGGCGCACCGAAGTCGCGCTCCAGATCGACGACTCCACGCATCACTCAACGCACGATGATGCAGGCCCCGTGGAGGCGCTGACGGATGCGCTACGGGCGCAGGGGGTGCCGGTGGAGATCCTCTCGCTCCACCAGAGCTCGATGCGCTCCGGCGCGGATGCCGAGGCACTCACTCTTCTCGAACACCGCACGACCGACGGCCCGGCCTGGACCGCGGGACGCGACCGATCCAGCCTCGCCGCCACCCTCGACGCCGTCATCCGCGCGGCGAACGCCGTCGCCGAGACCCGGGCTGCGGTCGCGGGATGATGACCGTGGCGGCGTCGCGGACGACGGGCTCGTCGACCCTCAGATCGCACGGACCTTCGGGGACCGATCGTCCGTGCGCTCGGCCCGCGCGGCGAGAGCCGCGATCACCCCGATCATGTCGAGCCTGCCGTGTCCGGCGGCCTCGGCTTCTTCGTAGAGCTCCCGGCTCGCGGTGATCAGCGGGTGGTCCGATCCCGCCTCGTGCGCCGCGTCTTCCGCGAGACGTGCGTTCTTGAGGACGTCGGAGATCGCGGCCTGCGCAGACAAGTCGTCCGCGGTGAGCTTCTCTGCCTTGCCGCGCGAGACGACCGAGGCCATCGGCCCTGCCGCCAGGATGTCCCGCAGCAGGTCGAGATCGGCGCCGGCACGGTCCGCGAAGTGGAAGGTCTCGGCGAGCCCCGTGACCATCGTGATGAGGAAGGTGTTGACCGCCAGCTTCATCGCGAGGGCCGAGGGAACCTCCCCGCATCGGAACGTCTGCGCGCACATGGCCGCCACCACCGGTTCTGCGTGCGCGGCGGCGTCGGGGTCGCCGGCGAGCATCCCGACCAGCGTGCCTTCGATCGCCGGGCCACGGGAGCCAGACACCGGCGCCTCGACGTAGCGTCCACCTGCATCGCCGACCTCCCGCGCGAGAGTGCGCGAGAACGCGGGCGTGAACGTCCCCATCTGCACCACCGTGTGACCAGCGACCATCTCGGCGAAGGACGCGCTGCCGCGGCGGAGCACGTCGTCGACGGCGGCCTCATCGCGCAGCATCAGGACGACCGTCTCCGCGTCCGCGAACACCCCCGCCACATCTGCGGCCGGCCGGGCGCCCAGGGACATGAGCTCGTCCACCGGCGCGGCCGACCTCGCCCACACCACGACATCGAATCCCGCTCGCACCAGATGCGTGGCCATGGGCACGCCCATGATGCCGAGACCGATGAAGCCCACGGTGCGCGTGTTCATGCGTCGTCCTTCCTGTGCTCATGTCGTCGGTGAGTGTACGAGAGATGACGTCGGCGCATCACGTCGACGAACTCCCCAGCCTATTGACTTTCGATAGATATCTATCGAAAATCGATACATGGATCCTGCCACTCCTCGCCCGTCCACCGGCCTGATCGTCGCCACTCACGTGTTCCTCGGCGTGCTCTTCACCATTGGTCTCGTCGCCGGCATCTCCCTCCCCGGCGTGTCGGCGAGCCTCGCGCAGAGCTTCCCCGAGTACGCCGAGCTCCGCGGGCCCCTTCTCGCCGTCGCCATGTCGTTCACTGCCCTGGGGCTCATCGCGCTCGTCGTGATCGCCCTCCTCGTTCACCGGATCTACACCGGCGCCATGCTGACGCGCCCGTCGCTGCTCTGGGTGGATGCGATCGTCGCGCTCCTGGTGCTCGGTATCGCGCTGATCGTCACCGCCGTCGTCGTGATCGGGAGCGGTCAGGCGGGAAGCCCCTTCATGGCCCTCGTCCTGGCGCTCGCGTGCCTGACGCTGGCGGCGCTGGCCTCCCTCACACTCGTCTTGCGCTCGCTCCTGCGCGGTGCCATCCTGCTGCGCGCTGAGCTCGACGAGGTGGTGTGATGGCCATCCGCATCACCATCGACCGGATGCTCGCAGAGCGCGGGATGAGCGTCGGAGAGTTCGCCGACGCGATCGGCATCACCCCCGCCAACGTCGCCGTCCTCAAGAACGGTCGCGCGAAGGCCGTGCGCTTCTCGACCCTCGACGCGATCTGCCGCGTGCTGGACTGCCAACCGGGAGACCTGCTGCAGTTCGAGGACTGACACCCTCCGCCACGGCGCGATGGTCACGCCGTGTCGGCGATGCGATCGATCTCCTCGCTCACGATCGCCAGCGCGCTCTCGTCATCGCCATCCCCGTGCAGCAGGTGGAGGGCGAGCCCGTCGACGATCGCGTGAAGCCGGCGCGCCGTGATCTCCAGCTCGGGCCCGCGTGGCCGCCCCGTGAGGAGCTCGACCAGTCGCACGCACACCTCGAGGAGCTGCGCGTGCGCGTGGTCACGAATGTCGCGAAGGCTCGGCTGGGCCGGGCACTCCGCCACGAGGGCGAGGTTCACCTCCAGTTCCGCCCTGCTGTCAGGGTCCAGGGGCAAGAGTCGCACGATGACGTCGCGCGCGTACCGCCGAGGATCGTCGGACCACGGTGTCGCGAGCACGCGTTCGGTGGCGCGCTGGACCATCAACTCCGCCGAGAACGACAGCAGTTCAGCCCGCGTGGGGAACACGTGTCGGAGGGATCCCACGACGAGGCCCGCCTGTTCGGCGACCGTGCGCACCGAGACCGCCGAGATTCCCCGGTCGAGGATCACCTGCCACACCGCCTCCGCGAGCTGCGCCTTGCGCGCGGCGAGGTCGATGCTGCGGGACATGGACAGACTGTAGCACGACCGTGCTACATTAAATCTGATCTAGCACAGTCGTGCTACAACAGGAGGTGGTGTCATGGCTCGGAACTCACGTGTCGCCCGGCTGGTCTGCGGCACCGCGGCGCTCAGCATCAGCCTGATCCTGGTCGGCTGCGGGGTCGTCGACGACACCCTCCACCGCTCCGAAGGAAGCCGTGCCACGGCGACCTGCGAGCGCCGACTCCAGCTCGGGCCGTCGTGATCGAGGCCGGCGCGGCCGGCACGCTCGTCGTGCTGGCCCTCATCGACTCGATGAGCTTCGGCACGCTCCTCATCCCGGTCTGGCTTCTCACCGCCCCCGGAAAGGTCCGCGTCGGGCGGATGCTCGTCTACCTCGGCACCGTCGCGCTCGCCTACCTCGCGCTGGGAGCCGGCCTGTCGATGGGCGCCCGGGCCTTCCTCGACGCCCACGCCGAGATCCTTCGCTCGCGGGCCTTCCTCATCGGCCAGCTCCTCCTCGGCATCGTGCTCGTCGCCGTCAGCCAGCTCATGGACACCCGGCGAGCGCGGGCTCGGGCCGCGCAGCGCACCGCATCCGGCGGCGGTCGGCTCGTGCGCTGGCGTAGCCGCATCATGGGCGAGGGCGATCGCCGGTCGGCATCGACGATCGCCCTGGCCGCTCTTGCGCTCACCGCCGTCGCGATCGAGGCCGCCTCGATGCTGCCTTATCTGGCGGCGATCGGCGTCATCACCGCTCAGGATCCGGGCGGACCGGCGCCCGTCGTCCTGCTCGCGGGTTACTGCCTCGTGATGATCGCTCCCGCGGCCTGCCTGACCATCGCCCGACTCGTCGCCCACGAGGCGCTCGAGCGTCCCCTGACCCGCCTCGACGGGTGGCTGACGCGTCATGCCACCGCCACGACCGCCTGGATCGTGGGGATCGTGGGTTTCCTGCTCGCCGCGCACGCGATCTTCGACCTCGGCTGGTTCCGCGCGTGACACGCGCGGGGGCGCCCGGCCATCGTGGCGCGCTTCTGGTCACCGCGCGTCGCGGAAGCGACGGAGGTGCTCCTCCGACAGCGTGATCGCTCGCGCTCCCAGTGCCTCGTCGAGGTGCTCGATCCTGCTGGCCCCGACGATCGGACTGATCCCCTGCGCCATCAACCACGCGAGGACGATCTGGTTGGGCGTGGCTCCCACTTCACGCGCGACCTCCGCCAAGACCGCCATGACCCGATCCGTCCCGGGATGGGCGTAACCGGAGGAGAACGGACGGTCGGCCCGCGTGTATCCGCCCATCATCACCGGGGAGTAGCACCACAGCGCGAGCCCCTCGGAGCGCGCGAAGTCGAGGTCGTCCGGGGCGAGCATCTTGTGCCCCTGCTCGGGCACCGTCGTTCCTGGCCGGGGCTGAACGAGGGAGTGGCGCAACTGCAGGGCAGACCATTCCGCGAGTCCTTCTGCGCGTGCGATTCCGCGCGCCTGCTGCACGCGCCACGAGGCATGGTTCGCGGCCCCGATGCGCGTTGCCCGCCCTTCGGCCACCGCCTCACCGAAGGCGGCGACGGTCTCGGCAAGATCGACCGCACGATCCTCGGCGTGGGCCCACAAGAGGTCGACGTGGTCGACGCCGAGCCTGTCGAGGCTTCCGCACAGCCCCCGGCGGATCGCGTCCGCAGACAGGCCTTCCGCGCTCGCCGGCCACGAATGAGCGACGAGAGGATCCTGCCGCACCTTGGTGGCCAGACCTACCCGCGATCGCGCACCGGGATTCGCGCGCAGCCACGCGCCGAGCGTCCGCTCACTCGCCCCGCCCAATCCGCTCGGGTCGGTCCAGAACGAGTAGCAGTTCGCGGTGTCGAGCCAGAACCCGCCGGCCTCCACGAAGCGGTCCAGGAGGCGGAAGGCGGTGCGCTCGTCCACGCGCGTCCCGTGGTCCATGGTGCCGAGAACGAGTTGAGGCGTCGTGAGGGAGTTCGTCATATCGCCATCGTGAATGCTGGAGTGCGCTCCAGGTCAAACCGGAGCTCCCGGGCGAGCGGTCACTAAGGTGTGAGGCATGGCGTTTACGTTCTTCCGTCTCGGCTAGCTCTCCGCTAGCCACTCCTGCGGCCCGCGCCCTCGGCTAGCGATGCGGGAGCAGTCATCCGGCGGCTCCCGACCGCTGACCGGAAGAACTCGTCATGTCGTCTGCGCGAGCGTTCGCTGCGCCCTCATCCGTCCCTCTCCGCACCGATTCCGTCGTCGTGGTCCGCGCCACCACCGGCCTGGAGGCTCTCCTCACCGCCGAGCTGACAGAGCTCGGGCACACCGTCACGGCGTCATCGAAGCGCCAAGTCGTCGTGACCGCCCCCGACGCGTCGATCCTCGCGCGTCCGCCTCGCCTCGCCGACGACCTCTTCGTCGTCGCCGCCCAGGCACCCGATCCCGGCGCCGAGCGGCAAAGCCTCGTCAAGGCTGCCGAGAAGCTCCGGATCGACGGCGCGTGGCGCTCGCCGGGGCGCTTCGCGATATCCGCATCGTTCGTCGGGAGACGGAACTTCTCCCGATTCGACGTCGAAGACGCGGTCGGCCGCGCCGTCACCCGACAGGGCGGAGGAACCTACGTCTCGCGCCGCGACGGCGCGGTGCCCCCGCCAGACGCGGCGGCCTGGCGCGTCACCCTGGACGGCGAGACGATGTACGCCGGCGTCCGGCCCTTCGCCGCACCGCTGCACCGCCGCCCGTGGCGAACGCAGACGGTGCTCGGGAGCGTCCACCCGCCCGTCGCCGCGGCGATGGTGCGGCTTGCGCGCATACCGGAGGGCGCCACGGTGCTCGACCCCTGTTGCGGTTCCGGGACGATCCTGCTCGAAGCGCACGCCGCCGGCCCGGCCGTCACGCTCAGGGGCAGCGACCTCGACCCCGACGCGATCGCGGCCGCCCGTCGGAACGACCTGGGCCGCGTGGTCCGCTGGCGGCGCGGTGATGCGCGCCGCGTCGCCGCGTCGGCGCACGAGATCGACCGCATCGTCACGAATCCGCCGTGGGGCGTTCGCCGGACGGCGGGTGATCTCACCGTCTTCCTCACCGAATGGCGGAGGGTCATCACTCCCGACGGGGTGCTCGTCGTCCTCCTGGACCAGACGCAGGAGGACACGATGACGGGCCATCCGGACTGGAGCGTGACCTCGATCACTCCCGTGAGCGTCGCCGGCCGGCACCCGCGCATCATCGTGGCGCGGCCACGATCCCGAGCGCGGAGACCGAGATGAGTCGGACGTCTCGCCGCACCGTCCTCACACCGGGCGCGCGGGGTGGGCAGCGATCGATCGATCAGGCGCCGCCGCGGACCGTATCCCGCCGGAGCCGGCGGAGCATGCGGGCGTCCTCGAACCCCACCGCTCGCGCGGCCGCCTCCACCGTCGACCCGTGCGTCAGCAGATGCTCGGCGCGCTCTCTTCGCAGCATCTGCTGGTAGCGCAAGGGGGTCAGGCCTGTCGCAGCCGTGAACGACCTCGTGAGCGTTCGCGGACTCACCCCAGCGACCTCGGCGAGGAGATCGAGCGGCAGCGCCTGATCGAAGCGTTCATCGATGTGGTCCTGGACCCGGTGGACGAGTTCGTCCAGATGCGAACGATGACTGAGCAGGGCACTGAGCTGCGATGCGTCGCCGTTGCGCCGGGCGTACACCACCATGTCCCGCGCCACGCGGGCCGCGGTCGCAGCGCCCTGCCGACGGGAGACGATGTGCAGCGCCAGATCGATGCCGCTCGCGATTCCCGCGGAGGTCATCACGCGCGTGTCCTCCGTGAACAGGACGTCCGGAACGACGTGCGCCCGCGGGTGCCGACGCGCCAGCTCCTGCTGGATGTCGTGGTGCGTGGTGCAGCGCCGACCATCCAAGAGCCCGGCGCGCCCGAGCGCGAGCGCCCCCGCGCACACGCTCACGACGGTCCCTCCCTGGGCGTGATGCCGGCGAAGGCGCTCGAGAGTCGTCTGCTGCAGCGCCCCGGAGCCTTCTTCACGCGGCGCGCTCCATCCCGGAACGACGACGAGGTCGTCACGAGACAGGTCCGGCCATTCGGTGAGCACCTGCAGCGCGAGGCCCTGGCTCGACGCGATCACGGGTCGTTCGCCGACATGGATGATCTCGTAGGACCCACCGGCGGTGTTCGCGGTCGCGAACACCTGAGACGGACCGGCGACGTCGAGGAGGATGACGCCGGGCACCAAGAGGAAGACGACTCGAGTCATCCGGTCGCCGACGCGAGTCCGACGTGCTCCGCCGTCGTCGCGATCGTCGCGAATCCGCGCCCGCCGAGGACGGTCTCCGTTCGGCGCATCACGTCGTCGCCCGAGACTTCTCCGTATCCCTCGCCTGCGGGGATCGCCGATGTGGTCGTGGCGTCCGTGACGAAGACGACCTCGAAACCGAGATCGCTGCCCACGCGCGCCGTCGTCTCGCAGCATTGCTCGGTGCGAATACCGCAGACCACGATGCGACGGATGCCCCGGATGCTCAGCTGCTGGTGCAGGTTGGTGGTCGTGAAGGCATTGATCGACGTCTTCATCACCTGGAGCTCGTCAGCCCGTGGCTCGAAATCAGCCATCACGCGCACGAATCCCGAACCGGGGTCGAAGATGCCCCCGGAGCCCGGATCGGCGTGCGTCACCCACACGATCAGGTCACCTGCTGCCCGCGCGGCCCCGAGAAGTCGTTCGACGTTCTCGAGCACCCGAGGGTTCGCCGTCGAGACCCATTCCTCGCGACGCTGTCGAAAAGACTCTTGGACATCGACGATGAGCAGAGCGGTCTCGGTCGCGTGCGTCATGACTCCCATCCTGTGCACTCCGTGTGACGCGCACAAGACATCCCTCGGTCGGGAACCGGAACGATCTGGTCACCGACGGTCGTATGCGCTATCGCGTCGCGGTGAGGTGTATCACGCCACTCTCGGCGACTTCCGTCCTCACGCGGTGCGTCTGCTCGAGACCGACCAGATCATCCCAGAGGCGGTGTCCTCGGCCGAGGAAGACCGGCGTGATCATGAGGTGCAGGTCGTCGACGAGCCCCGCGCGCAGGAAGTCCCTCGCGGTGCGGTAGCCGCCGCCGATGCGAACGTCGAGACCACCTGCAGCCTCCCCGGCCTCGGCGAGCACCTCGTCGATCGGAGCGTCTCGGAAGTGGAACGTCGTGCCGCCGTCCATCGGCAGGGGCGCGCGGGGAGCCGAGTGGGTGAGCACGTAGACGGGGGTGCCGAAGGGAGGGTTCTCTCCCCACCACCCCCGCCAGTGCGGGTCGTCGGGATGCGAGTGAAACCCGAACATTCCCGCGCCCATGATCTCTGCGCCGATCCCCTCGAAGAACGCGGCCCCGTAGCGGTCGTCGACGCCTGTCGTCCCCTCCCCGCTCGCGTCGCCGAATACCCTCTCGCGGAACGTGCGCGTCGCGACGTACGCGGAGGTGAGGCGCCCCCAGTCCTCCCCCATCGGCGCGTCGGGCGTCGGATCGGACGGCGTGAAGCCGTCGAGCGAGGTGAAGAGGTCCATCCGCACGCGCGTCATCTCAGCGTTCCTCCGAAGTCGTGAAGGCGGCGGCGAGCCGCGGGTCTGCCGGCGACCGGCATACGGAGCACAACCTACTCCGGGCGGCGGTCGCGCGGGAGCCTCACTCTCCCCGGTCCGGCGCCGCGAGCACCCGCCGGAGCACGGGCCCGCATGATTGACCCGTCTCGATCACGCACGGCTAACCCCGCACGTTTGCACTCGTAAACCCCTGGGGGTATATTGGCGATACCCCCAGGGGTTTAGACGACAAGGAGTGGCCATGTGCAGCAGAGTGACGTGCACGGCGTGCGGCAAGGCGACGTGGACGGGGTGCGGTCAGCACGTCGAGGAGGCGCTGCGCGGTGTTCCCGACGAGGATCGCTGCGCCTGCCATGACCGTGCAGACGATCGCGCAGAAGTCCGGCAGGATGCGGGCCAGGAGCTCGCGCGATGAGGATCGTGATCGTCGGAGGCGTCGCCGGAGGGATGAGCTGCGCCGCGCGCGCACGCCGCCTCGACGAGAGCGCGGAGATCGTGGTGCTCGAGCGCGGCGCCCATGTGTCGTTCGCGAACTGTGGCCTGCCCTATTTCGTCGGCGGCGAGATCCTCGAGGAGCGATCGCTGCTGGTGCAGACCCCGCAGACCCTCCAGGCCGCTCTTGCTCTCGACGTTCGCACCGGCAGCGAGGTGACGGCCGTCGACACCGCCGCGAAGACCGTGTCGGTGCACACAGAGCACGGTGACGAGGAGCTGGCCTACGACGCACTCGTGCTCTCGCCCGGCGCCTCCGCGCTCCGTCCGCCACTGCCGGGCATCGACTCCCCGCGCGTGCGCACGCTACGCACCGTGGAAGATGCCGTCGCCCTGCGCGAAGACGTCCTCGCGGGCGCCCAGCGGGCCGTCGTGCTGGGCGCGGGCTTCATCGGCGTCGAAGCCGCCGAGGCTCTCGCACGGCGCGGCCTGAAGGTCTCGGTGGTCGAGCTCGCACCGCATCCGCTGCCACCGCTGGAGACGGAACTGGCCTGGCTCATCACGGAAGAGATGCGCAGCCTCGGGATCGAGGTCCGCGCGGGGGTCGCCGCTGCGAGCGTCGAGCATGGAGAGGACGCAGACACCGTCGTGCTCGCCGACGGAACTCGGCTGCCCGCCGACATCATCATGCTCTCCGTCGGCGTGCGTCCGGACACCGCCCCCTTCGCCGCCGCAGGGATCGCCTGCGAGCGCGGCGCGATCATCGTGGATGCGCACGGTCGCACATCCGCTCCGGGCGTGTGGTCGGTGGGCGATGCGACCGCGTCGGTCGACGCCGTCACCGGCATCCGTCGCCCCATCGCCCTTGCCGGGCCGGCCAACCGTGCAGGGCGTCTCGTCGCCGACGACATCCTCCGACCCGACCGTGCGCGGCCCGTCCCTCGCCCGATCGGCACGGCGATCATTCGGATAGGGGACCTGACGGCCGCCCTCACCGGCGCGAACCGCGCCGCGCTCGATGACGCCGGCATCGACTACCGCACCCTGCATCTGCACCCCAACCAGCACGCGGGCTACTTCCCCCGCGCCGCCCAGGTGCATCTCATCGTCCAGATCCGCGCCGCAGACGGTCTTCTGCTCGGCGCGCAAGCCGTCGGCACCGAGGGCGTCGACAAGCGCATCGACGTACTGGCGACGGCGATCCGCGCGGGCATGCGTGTCGACGATCTCATCGACCTCGACCTCGCGTACTCGCCGCCGTACGGACAGGCGAAGGACCCGGTCAACCTGGTCGGCATGGTCGGCGAGAACGTCCTCTCCGGCGCAGTGCGACTCTGGTACTCCGACGAACTCGACGAGGTGCGGCAGAACGCTCTGATCCTCGACGTGCGCAGCCGCGCCGAATACGACACGGGCTTCATCTCGGGCTCGCTCAACATCCCGCATACCGAGCTGCGAGAGCGCCTCGATGAGGTGCGGCACGCGGCGGGCGACCGTCCCGTGCGCGTCCTCTGTCAGTCGGGCGTGCGGTCCGCGATCGCCCATCGCGTGCTGGTGCACGCCGGCATCGACTCGGCCTCGCTCTCCGGTGGCATGCTGACGCTGCGGGCCTGGCTCGGCGAGCGACAGCTCGACGTGCTGGAGCACCCCGCAGTGCTCGCGACTGCGTAGCGACGCTGCACCGGGGCCCGTGGCCTCGCACGACGACGAACGAGCTTCACCCCCTCGACATCCACTCCTTGCTCTGAAGGGAGCACCATGATCACGACCGACGCCGACGCGCACAAGCGCATCCTCAACCGCCTGCGCCGCGCGCGCGGCCAGCTCGACGCTGTCATCGTGGCAGTCGAGAACGAACGACCGTGCCGCGAGATCGTGACCCAGCTCTCGGCGGTCTCCAGCGCGCTCGACCGCGCCGGGTTCACAATCGTCTCGACCGCGATGAAGGACTGCATTACCGACCCCGAGAGCGCTCGCGACGAACAGGGCCTGACGACCGAGGAGCTCGAGAAGCTCTTCCTTATGCTCGCCTGAGCATCTAGCGAAGGAGAATCACATGTGTAACGCGGTCTCGTGCCGGAAGTGCGGCAAGACCACCTGGTCTGGATGCGGTCAGCACGTCGATCAGGTCATGCGCGGTGTGCCCGCGGCCCAGAGGTGCCCGGGTCACGAGGGCGAGAGAGCCAAGGGCTTGCTCGCCAGAATCTTCGGGCGCTGAGCACTGAGATGCCACGTCCCCTCTCCGCACAGACACTCAGCGAGGCAGATCGGCGCCTGGTCGCGGCCTGGGCGGCGGACTGCGCCGAACGGGTGCTCCCGCTGTTCGAGGCCGAGGCGCCCGACGACGATCGCCCGCGCGACGCCATCTTCCGCAGCCGGGCTTTCGCGCGCGGTGAGCTCACCGCTGCCGGGGAGGTCCGGCGCCGCCTCGTCGCCGGCCGTGCCGCCCACAGCGCGACGACCCCC
>NZ_JASGDO010000005.1:0-19571 GCF_047607225.1 Microbacterium sp.
CCAAGCCCGACTCAACGCCCTCTCGCCCTGGCTCGAGCACTACAACTACGCTCGACCCCACACCGCCTGCGGCGGCCAACCCCCCATCACCCGCGCGACACCAACCTCATGACCGGGTACAGCTAGGGCCGCACCTCAGTAGGTGGCCCGGCCCCCGCTGATGTCGTAGACCGCGCCGGTGGAGAAGCTCACCCGGTGGGACGCGAGCCAGGCGATCAGCTCGGCGACCTCCTCCGCCTTCCCGACGCGCTTCATGGGGATGAGGCTCGTGATGTGGGCCAGCACGTCGGGCGCGGTGTCTTGGTTCATGGGGGTCGCGATCACCGCGGGGGCGATCGCGTTGACGAGCACGCCCGTCGTGGCCAGTTCCTTGCCCGCCGACTTGGTGAGGGCGATCACCGCCGCCTTCGAGGCCGAGTAGATCGACAGGTTGGGGTTGCCGTCCTTTCCCGCCATGCTGGCGAGGTTGACGACCCGGCCCCATCCGCGCTCGACCATGCCCGGGACGAAGGCACGCATCATCGCGACGGTGCCGAGCACGTTGACGTCGAAGACGTGGCGCCACTGCGCGGGGTCGGTCTCCAGCAGTGGCGCGTTCGGGCCGACGATCCCGGCCGAGTTGACGAGCACGTCGACGGGTCCGATCTCGGAGGCGGCCGCTGCCACCGCCTCCTCGTCCGTGATGTCGAGCACGATGTCGCCGCCGTCCGAGACGTCGATGCGGATCACCTCCACCCCGTCGTCGGCCAGTCGGGCCGCGGCCGCCGCGCCGAGGCCGCGTGCACCTCCGGTCACCAGGGCACGTGTCATGTCGGTCTCCTTCGTCAGATCTGGATGAGGAACGTGGGACCCGTGATGACGAGGGCCCTCATCGCGGACCGATCACGGTCTGCCGCTGCGTGCCGAGTCCATCGATGCCGAGCGTCATGACGTCACCCTCGCGCAGCCAGATCTGAGGCGAGAAGCCCATCCCCACGCCGGGGGGCGTGCCGGTGTTGATGAGGTCGCCCGGCTCGAGCACGAGGAACTGGCTGATGTAGTGGACGATCACGTAGGGGTCGAAGATCATCGTCGCGGTCGACCCGGTCTGCCGGCGCACCCCGTTCACGTCGAGCCACATGTCGAGGGCCGTCACGTCGTCGACCTCGTCGGGGGTCACGAGCCAGGGCCCCGCGGGGTTGAACGTCTCGGCCGACTTCCCCTTCAGCCACTGCCCGCCCCGCTCCATCTGGAACGCGCGCTCGCTGACGTCGTTGACCAGCACCCACCCGGCGATGTGGTCGCGCGCGGCGGCCGGGGACTCCAGGTAGCTCGCACGGGCACCGATCACGATGCCGAGCTCCACCTCCCAGTCGGCTTTGGTCGCCCCGCGCGGAAGCCGCACGTCGTCATGAGGACCCACGAGCGTGTTGGGCGACTTCGTGAAGAGGATCGGCTCCTCCGGCACCGCTTGGCCGGTCTCCCGCGCGTGGTCGCTGTAGTTGAGGCCGACGCAGATGATCTGGTGCGGACGGGCGATGGGAGCGCCGATGCGATGACCCGCGATCGGCGTGATCCGCCCTTCCCGCCGGCGCTCCTCGACGACGGGAGCGATCCGTGCGATCCCGTCGGATCCGAAGAACGCCTCGTCGAAGTCGGAGACGAGATCGGAGACGTCCACGAACCCGTCCTCGGTGACGAGGACCCCGGGGCGTTCCGCACCCTCCGGTCCGACGCGCAGCAGTTTCATTCGTGTCCTCCTTCAGGGACGGGGGCGAAGTCCGGGCCGGCGCTTCCCGACCACAGCAGCGGTGGCGCGCCCCGGTGGGGGGTGCGCAGGGTGAACAGGCGGCCCGACAGCGGGTGGCTGATCGGGTTGGCGCTCCGCGATGCGACCGGATCCCATACGAGACCTTCGGCGAGGAGGAAGGAGTCGGTGGTCGCCGTGACCAGTTCCGGATGCGTCACGCGCTCACCTCTTCGCGGCCCAGACCGCTCACGAGCGCGTCGTAGACGTTCCACGCGAGATCCACCTTCGCGGGGCGATAGCTGCCGAGGATCCGCTGCGTCTCGGCCCGCACGACACCGAGCTCCTCCAGGATCGCCAGGTGGGGGCGCAGTCCGTTCCGTGTGCACCCGACCTGACGCGCGAGCTGCGAGGTGGTAGCACTCCCGAGGTGGGCGACGGCTCGGAGGAGCTCCAGGCGCATCGGCGGGACCCCGAGGGCCACCGCGATCATCGCGGGGGTCGGGGGCGTGTCGCCGGCGGGCAGGGCTGCCATGAGCGGACGTTCTCCATCGAAGGGTCGGGAAGTGGTGTCGCCATTGTAGCCACATTCCGTTATTCAGATGCCTCTTCCGTTTATCGGAATGTTGGGACGGTCCCGCCTTCCCAGGTCGCGACCGCCACCACCCCGTGCACAACGGCGGATACGTTGGACAACACGCCGCAGACGCGGGCTCGATCCACGGCGTATCGCCTCCCATGTCCGCCGTTGTGTTCAGCAGGTTGCGCGAAGGCGCAGCAGGTAGCGCGAAGGCGTGGCAGGACGTCGCGCACCACGCCCACTGCGGCCGTCAGGCCGGGCGGCGCCAGAGGATCGCGTAGCGCCAGAGTGCGAAGTGCCGCCAGCGGGAACCGGGGAGCACCTCGGCGGCAGCGCGCCGCACGTCGGTGAAGGTGTGCGGCGGAGGCCACACCGTCGGAGCGGTGTGCTCCCACACTCCGCGCGTACGGGCGTACCACTGATGCTGAAGCACGCCGATCAGCGAGCGCGCGTAGTCAAGGGTCGTGGAACCGCGAGCCACCCCGACAACGACCAGCACCCCGCCCGGAGCGGTCAGCTCCGCCATCCGGCGCAGACCCGCTCGAAGGTCCGGCAGGTGGTGCACCGTCGCCACCGATGCGACCACGTCGAACCGGCGCCCGAAGTCGTGCGCCATGACGTCGGCCTGCAGCCAGTCGATGTCGGGATGGTCACTCGCCGCCTCGCGCAGCACCCCGGCGTCGAGGTCGACGGCCACCACCTCGTCCACCCGTCGGCGCAGCTCGACAGCCAGGAGGCCATTGCCTGTGCCGATGTCGAGCGCCGAGCGCGCTCCAGCGGGGATGGCGCTGAGCACGACCGGGTGGAAGTGGATGTTGTGGTTCCACCGCGGACGGTCGGATGAGCGCATGCGCACATCCTTCCAGCCACACCCCGACCCAGCGCCCGGTCCGTCACCGCGCCCCGCCGACCGAACGGGCACAACGGCGGAGCGGACGAGCGACACGCCGTGCGAAGGGGAGGAACGCACGGCGTGTCGCCCTGCCCATCCGCCGTTGTGCATCAAGCCTCGGCCGTTGTGCATCGGGGAGGGACAGGCCCGACCCCCGACCCGGCCCCGACGGCTAGCGCGTGCGGAGGGTGATGACGGTCCAGGACACGGGTGGAAGCTCGATTCGTCCGGCCCCATCGGCGAGCGCGAGCGACGTGTTCGCCCGCATCGACACCCGCTCGGGCTCGGCGAGCGTATTGACGGCGTAGATGTCGTCGTCGGCGAGGGTCTGCGCGTCACCGCCGATCACGCCGGGGAAGGAGGCGAGGTCGAACTCGAGCGTCGTGGCGTCTGTCTGCGAACGGTTCACGACGAAGATGCTGACCGTCCCGGCCTCGGCGTCGTGCGTCGTGATCGCGTCGATCGTCGGCACGGTGCCGTACACGGCGGTGTCGTAGTTCTCGGACTCGACGCGCGTGGTCACCGCCTCGCCGACGGCGAGCGCCGAAGTAAGGGCGAACGGGAAGAAGGTCGTCTGCTTCCACGCGATGCCGCCGGGCTCGGTCATGATCGGGGCGATCACGTTCACGAGCTGCGCGAGCGACGCGCTCGTGACACGGTCGGCGCGACGGAGGAGCGAGATCAGGAGATTCCCGACGACGACGGCGTCGAGTACCGAGTACGCGTCTTCGAGGAGCCGGGGCGCGACCGGCCAGTTGTCGACGCCGGTGATCTTGTCGATCTTCTCGAACCGCTCGTTGTACCAGACGTTCCACTCGTCGAAGGAGATGTTGACGACGTGATCGCTGCGCTTGACGGCCTTGACGTGATCGATGGTCGTCACGACCTGCTCGATGAAGGCGTCCATGTCGACGGCCGAGGCGAGGAAGCTGGCCGCGTCGCCGTTCTTCTCCTCGTAGTACGCGTGGCAGGAGATGTAGTCGACGTCGTCGTAGGAGTGGGAGAGCACGACCCGCTCCCATTCGCCGAACGTGGACATGTGCCGGCTCGACGACCCGCACACCACCAGCTCCAGGGACGGGTCGAACATGCGCATGGCGCGGGCGGTCTGGGCGGCGAGCTTGCCGTAGTCGTCGGCGGAGCGGTGTCCGAGCTGCCAGGGTCCGTCCATCTCGTTGCCCAGGCACCACATGCGCACGTCGAACGGCTCGGCGCGTCCGTTGCTCGCCCGCTCGAGGGCGCGCGCGCTGCCACCGGGAAGGTTCGCGTACTCGAGCAGGTCGAGCGCTTCGAGGGTCCCGCGGGTGCCGAGGTTGACCGCGAGGACGAGCTCGCTGTCGATCGACTCCAGCCACCGCTGGAACTCGTGGAGCCCCACCTCGTTGGTCTCGGTCGAGTGCCACGCGAGATCGATGCGCTCGGGGCGCTGCTCGCGCGGCCCGACGCTGTCCTCCCAGCGGAAGCCCGACACGAAGTTCCCCCCGGGATAGCGGATGGCGCTCACCCCCAGCTCGCGGACGAGATCGCGCACATCCTGGCGGAACCCGTCGGCGTCGGCGGTGGGGTGGGTCGGCTCGTAGATGCCGTCGTACACCGACCGGCCGAGGTGCTCCACGAAGGAGCCGAACAGCCGGCGGTTGACGGCACCGATCGGCAGCCGGGGGTCGAACATGAGTCGTGCGGTGGGCATTGCAGCCTCTCGTCTCGGGTCGGTCGGGGTCATTTGAGTCCGGTGCTGGCGACGCTCTGGATGAAGCGCCGCTGGAGCACGAGGAAGAGGACGGCGAGGGGCGCCAGGGCGATGAGGGATCCGGCCATCATCACGCCGTAGGGGATGATGCCGTCGGGGCCGGTGAGCAGGGTCAGTCCGGAGGTGATCGTGCCCATCTGCTGGTCGGTCGTGAAGACGAGGGGCCAGAGCAGGTCGTTCCAGTTGTTGACGAAGGTGTAGATCCCGAGGGTCACCAGCGCTGGCACGGCGTTGGGGAGCACCACGCTGCGGAAGATGCGCAGCTCGGATGCCCCGTCGATGCGCGCCGCGTTGTCGAGGTCGCGGGGAAGGGACAGGAAGAACTGCCGCAGGAAGAAGATCCCGAAGGCGTCGGCGGCGCGCGGAGCGATCAGTCCCGTGTAGGAGTTGATCCATCCGAGGTCGGCGACCAGCTGATACACCGGGATCAGGGTGGCCTGGAAGGGCACCATGAGGCTCGCGACGATCGCGATGAGGAGCAGCTTGCTGCCGCGGAAGTCCACTCGGGCGAGCACATACGCCGCGAGCGAGTCGAACACGAGGGCGAAGAGCGTCACGCCGCCGGCGAAGATGAAGCTGTTGAGGATGAGCCGCGCGAACGGCAGGTCGGTGAAGATGCGCGTGAAGTTGTCGAGCGTCCACGCACCGGGCGCGAGCGTCGGCGGGAAGGCGTTGACCTCGGCGACCGGCTTGAACGCGGTGAAGACGATGATCGCGATCGGCAGCAGGATGAGCAGGGCCACGATCAGCATGGCGGCGAAGAACAGCCAGCGGGTGAGCTGGTCGGTGACGCGACGGCGGCGGGCGAGAGTGTTCATGGTCAACCGGCGTCCTTCTCACCGCGGGCGGTGATCGCGAACTGCACGAGGCTCAGCAGCAGCGTGGCGATCAGCAGCACGTACGACAGTGCGGAAGCGAACCCGAGCTCGAGATCCTTGAAGCCGGACTTGTAGATCTGCATCACGACGGTCTGCGTGCTCTGGTAGGGGCCGCCGCCGGTGAGGATGTAGATCTGATCGAAGGCCTGCAGGGCGGCGATCGTCGAGATCACCAACACGAATCCGGTCGTGTTGCTGAGGAGCGGCACCGTCACGTTGCGGAACCGGGCGAGGGGCCCGGCGCCGTCCATCTTCGCCGCCTCGTAGAGGCTCTGCGGGATCTCCTGCACGCCGGCGAGGAAGACGATCATGTAGAAGGGGAAGTTCTTCCACACCGCGATCAGCACGACCGTGGGCATCGCGAGCGCGGGGTCTTGCAGCACGTCGCCGATGCGCACCCCGAACGACTGCAGCCAGTAGTTCAGGAGTCCGACCTGCGGATCCAGCAGGTACTGCCACGCGAAGGCGGCCACCGCGAGCGAGACGATGAACGGGAGGAACAGCGCCGTGCGGAAGGCTCCGCGCAGGGGCAGCCGTGGGCTGTTGAGCGCGAGGGCGAGCAGAAGCGCGAGGAGCACGACGACCGGGGTGAACATGACCGTGTAGAGGGCGGTGTTGCCCATCGCCCGCAGGATGTTCGGCTCGGTGAAGACCGCGATGTAGTTCTCCAGGCCCACCCACTGCTCCAGCCCGAAGCCGCTGGCATCGGTGAAGGACAGACGAAGCGCGGCGAACATGGGCCAGAAGACGAACGTGATGAGGATCGTCATCGCCGGGAGCAGGAACGCGACGATCGTGATGCGTCGCTTCGCCCGCCCACGCAGGGGGCCACGGCCCCCGATCGGGGGCGGCGGTCGGAACCGTCGAGTGCTGGTGAGCGTCATCGCTGCTTCCCTCTTCTGAGCGGTGTCCCTCACCGCTTCTCCAACGTTGTAAATGACAGTATGGGCCCCGACCGCTCGTCGTCAAGTCGGCCCATCCCGTCGGACGATCGACCGTCGCCGGGTCCGCGTCGAGCACGCACCCCGCACCATTTGACAATTGCGATCCGACGATCCACTATGTGATCACAACGCTGTTACAACGTTGTAGAACCCAGAGGCGAGAGGGAGTTTCGCCGTTCCATCGACAGTGGAGTCGACTCGTGGAGGTCCAGCACCAATGAAGAAGCCCATCACCGCAGCAGCACTCGTGAGCGCCGTCGTGCTCATGGCATCCGGCTGCGCGGCCAGCACGCCCACCCCGGAAGGCCCGATCAAGATCGACTTCTGGCACGGCTACACCGAAGCCGACGGCAAGGTGCTCAACAATCTCGTCGACGAGTTCAACGCCTCGCAGGACAAGATCGAGATCACCGCGTCCACCAAGCCCTGGGCCACGCTGCTCGACACAGCGCTGCCCGCCCTCAGCTCCAAGACCGGACCCGAACTGGTCGCCCTCCCCGCCGAGAACGTCCCGGTCTGGGCCTCCAAGGGGGCCCTGCACGACCTCGACGACTGGTACGGCGCGTCGGACAGTGGCGCCGGTGTCCTCAACGAGGGCGCTGTCGCCACCGGAGTGGTCGAGGGCAAGCACTACGCCGCGCCGCTGAGCTTCACCCCGCTCACGATGTTCTACAACACCGCCATGTTCGAGAAAGCCGGTGTCGAGGTGCCCACCACCTGGGACGAGTGGGTGGCGGCCGCCGAGAAGCTCACGATCGACGAGAACGGCGACGGCACGCCCGAGCAGTATGGTCTGGCGCTGCAGGACCACGGAACCGTCGGCAACGGCGTGTGGCCCTCGCTCTTCAAGAGCGGCGGCGGCGATGTCGTCACCGCCGATGGCAAGGCCGTGATCGATTCGCCCGAGAACGTCAAGACGCTGACCTACTGGAAGGACGCGCTCGCCAAGGGCAAGTTCTCCCCGACGGGCCTCGCCGGCGCCGACGCCGACGGCCTCTTCAGCTCCGGCAAGGTCGCCATGACCCTCGCCGGACCGTGGATGGCGACCGTCTCGGAGTCCTCGGGCATCGACTACGGCATCGCGCCCCTCCCCGCCGGACCCGCCGGGATCAAGGCCTCCGCACTCGCCGTCGACCTCAGCATCACGTCGCAGGCGACCGACCAGGAGAAGGAAGCCATCCAGACGTTCCTCACGTGGTTCTACCAGAAGGAGAACATGGTCACGTGGTCTCTCGCCTCGGGCTGGCCTCCCCTCACGAGCGAGGTCACGGCCGCCGACGTGGCGGAGAACAAGGTGGTGGCCGCCCTCACCGAGCAGTCGCAGTACGGCGTCGCGCTCCTGCCGGGCGTCATCCCCTCCACCGACGTGCTGACGGCGATGGACACCGCCACTCAGAAGGCCCTCGCCGGCGGCGACGTGGCCGAGCTCCTCAGCTCCGCGCAGAAGGAGATGGACGCCGCACTCGCCGGCTGACGCTCCGGATATCGTGGGCCGGCCCTTCGCACCGCTCGATGCGGCGCGAGGGTCCGGCCCCTTCTCTCCCTCCCGCCCGAACACCCCACTCGACACACCCCGAAGCCCCACCGAAGGACGACACACATGCGCTGGTTCGAAGACGGACGCCTCCGATTCGCCGTCGGAGTCGAAGACACGTTCATTCCGCAGACGCGGCCGGGCGAGCGCGCCCTCGACGAGTACGAGCTCATGCAGCACTACCGCTTCTGGCGGGAGGACCTGGAGTACTGCGCCGAGTCCGGCAGCGAGATGGTCCGCTGGGGCATCCCGTGGTACCGGATCCAGCCCGAGCCGGGAACGTGGGATTGGGAATGGCTCGACCGCGTCGTCGACGCCTTCGATGAGCTCGGCCTCGACCTCGTCACCGACCTCATGCACTACGGAACCCCGCTGTGGCTGGAGGACCAGTTCGTCCACCCCGACTACCCGGAACGCGTGGCCGAGTACGCCGCCGCCGTGGCCGAGCGCTATCGCGGCCGGATCCGTCACTACACCCCCCTGAACGAACCGCTCCTGAACGTCATGTACTGCGGCGAGTTCGGGCAGTGGCCGCCCTATCGCACCGGCGATCGGGGCTTCGTCGACGTGCTGCGCGGCGTCACCCGCGGCATCGTCACGACCCAGAACGCGATCGAGGCGGTGGACGAGGCTGCCGACTTCGTGCACGTGGAGGCCTCGTTCCGCTTCACCGGCGACCTCGACGCCCACCGCGAGACGCACGACCACCTTCGTCACCGCCGGTTCCTGATCCAGGACCTCGTGATGGGGCACGTCGGCGACGACCACGCCCTCGTGCCGTACCTGCGCGCCCACGGCTTCGGCGACGACGACCTCGCGTGGGCCCGCGCGCACACCGCGCAGCCCGACGTCGTCGGGGTCAACTACTACCCGCAGCACTCCACCGAGACCTTCGAGCGGGGCGTCACCCGCTCCGGCGGCCCGCGCGACCTGCGCCCCCGGCACAACGCCGGCGTGGAGGGCATGAAGGACGTGCTCACCTCGTTCGCCGAGCGCTACGGCAAGCCCGTGTTCCTGACCGAGACGAGCTACACCGGCACCGTCGAGGAGCGGATCTCCTGGATGAAGGAGTCGGTGGCCGCGGTCGACGAGCTCCGCGCCGACGGTGTGGACGTCGTCGGATACACGTGGTGGTGCATCACCGACATGATCGAGTGGTCGTATCGGACCGGTGACAAGTCGGCGATGAACTACCTCCTCACGATGGGCCTGTGGGCACTCGAGGAGGAGGCCGACGGAACGCTCCGACGCGTGAAGACGCCGGTGGCCGACGAGTTCCACCGCCTCGCCACGCGCGCCCGCTGACGCCGGAGTTCGTGGTTGACGCGCTTTACATCGTTGTGAAACCATCGTTTACAACGATGTAGAACGACCTGCATCGTCCCCCAGATGAAGGACGCAAAGATGCGACACACGAAATCTGCCCCCCGCAGACGCCGAGGGCTCCTCGCCCTCACCGCCGTGATCACGCTCGCCGGGTCGGCCATCGTCGGCGTTCCCGCCTACGCGGTGACCACCGGCAACGGCTCCCTGGTCTACGCACCACCGGACGGCTCGTCGTTCAACGACGAGGGAGGTGACGCCACCGGCACCGCCTACGCCAAGATCGTCGCCCTCAAGCACAGCGGGTCGGCCAACGGCACCCTGATCGTCACGTTCGACGACGGCCGGCTGATCAAGGACGTGAGCCCCAGCACCAACCCCACCACCGACACTCAGGCGTGTCTGGCCAACCCCAGCCTCGCCTGTCACCAGGAGTGGCCCATCTTCCGCAGCACCGACAACGGCACGTCGTGGACCAAGATCTCCGCTGTGAACCCTGGGCTGCAGTTCCCGGGCATCCCGGGCCAGGAAGACACCACCCAGCTCGACCGACTCGCCCAGCCGTTCCTCTACGAGCTGCCGCAGGCCACGGGAGGCCTTGCGGCCGGAACGCTCCTGCTGACCGGACAGATCCGCCCGGCCGACCGCGACGACCCCGCCTCGATCACCAAGCTGGTGGTCTACAAGAGCACCAACCAGGGCGCGAGCTGGAGCTACCTCAGCACGATCGACACCGGCGGTCCGGCCGTCTACGACCCCTCGTCCACCTCCACGACCACCACGGTGTGGGAGCCCACCCTCATCGTCGACGGCAACGGCGGGCTGACGGCGTACTTCTCCGATGAGCGACAGAAGGCGAACAACGTCCTGCAGGCCGTGTCGTACCGCCGGTCCACCGACGGCGGGCTGACCTGGGGCGCGCTGTCCAACGTATCGGCACCGACCGACAAGCTGCACCGCCCCGGCATGATCACGGTCACCAAGCTGCCCGACAGCACCTACCTCGCCACGTACGAGGTGGTCAACGCCGCCGGCTACGCGTTCTCCAACGCCTCACCGGTGTTCTTCAAGAAGTCGCCGGACGGACTGAACTGGGGAACCACCACGAGCCTCGGCACCCCCGTCGAGCTTGCGGACGGACGCGGTATCGGCTCCTCCCCCACGGTCACCTGGGTTCCCACCGGCGGACCGAAGGGCATGGTCGTCGTCGCCTCCAAGTGGGGTCTCGACGCGGCAGGAAACCTCAACAGCGGCCAGAACTTCTTCGTCAACTACAACCTCGGAGTCGGCCCCTGGGAACGCCTGCCGTTCGCGGTGACGTTCAACGGTCAGAGCTCGATCACCGGCTTCGCGCAGGGGATCGACTACAGCCCCGACGGGCGCACGCTGTACCAGGCGACCAACGTCGACAACTACCGCACCGGCTACCTGTACAACGACATCCGGGTCGGAACGGTTCCTCTCAACGCCACGGCCTACGAGGCCGAGAACGCGACGCGGGTCAACACGAGCCTCGTCACGCACGGCGATGCCTCGAACGGCTCGAAGGTCGGCAACATCAACTTCTCCGACAGCAGCGTGACCTTCTCGGTCAAGGTGCCGACGGCGGGGACCTACACGATGAACGTGCGCTACGCGAACGGGACGTCGGGCACGAGCAGCCACGCCGTGTCGGTCAACGGCGGCACGGCGTCGTCCATCAGCTATCCCAAGACCGCCGATTGGGGACGCTACCTCTGGGCACAGAAGAGCGTGTCGCTGAACGCGGGCACGAACACGATCCGGTTCGGCTACAGCGGCACGTTCGCGGAGCTGGACCAGATCCAGATCTACCCGTCGTCCACCACCCCGGCACCGGAGTTCCGCATCGTCAACCGCAACAGCGGCAAGCTGCTGGAGATCTTCTCGGCGGCCACGACCGACGGCGCCCCCGCCGGCCAGTGGGGGCCGACGGGGAACCCGACGCAGGTGTGGCAGGTGACGCCGGCAACGAGCGGCACGTTCCAGCTCGTGAACAAGAACAGCGGCAAGCTGCTGGAGATCCCGAGCGCCTCGACGGCCGACGGCACCGACGCGGCGCAGTGGGGCCCCACCGGTCACGCGACGCAGCGGTGGAACCTGACGCCCAACAGCAGCGGCTACTGGGCGATCACCAACGCCAACAGCGGCAAGTACCTCGAGATCGACGGGTGCTCCACCGCTGACGGCGCCGTGGCGCAGCAATGGGGTCCTACCAGCGGGCTCTGCCAGCAGTGGCGGCTCGTCAAGGAGGGCATCCAGTAGGACCCTCCGTCGAGCGGGGTGGGGCGTGCGACGCGCCTCACCCCGCTCCTGCGTGTCGGGGGGCCCGCGGGCGCGGCCCGGGGTCGCACTCGCGCCGCGGGCTTAGGCGGGGGCGGACTCGCGGACGATGACCTCGAAGGCGACCGTCTCCTCGCTCGGGCTCTCGGGGCGGCTCGCCTCGGCGCCGATGCGCTGGACGAGCAGGTCCACGGCGCGCTGGGCGATCTGCTCGCGACCGGGATCGATCGTCGTCAGGCTCGGCACGGCGTACTGTGCCTCTTCGATGTTGTCGAAGCCGATCACCGCGACGTCGTCGGGGATCCGTCGCCCGCTCTCCTGGAGCGCGCGCATGGCTCCCAGGGTGAGGGCATCGTTGAGGCCGAACACGGCATCGAACTCGACCCCGCTCTCGATCAGCTCGCGAGCGGCCTCGGCACCGTTGGCGCGGTGCCAGAGAGTCGTGGAGCGCACGAGCGCGGGATCGTACGGAAGGCCCGCAGCCGTCACCGCCTCTTCATAGCCCTTCAGGCGGAGCGCGGCGGAGCCGAGCTCCTCGTCGGGGTGAGCGCCGATGAGGGCGATGCGGCGGCGCCCCGCCGCGAGGAGGAACTCGGTCGCCGCGCGTGCGGCTTCGACATTGCGCATCGTCACGTGGTCGACGGGGCCGCCGAAGATCCGTTCACCGAGCAGCACGAGAGGGAAGTCGACGTTCAGCAGCGCGGCGTCTTCCTGCCCCATGCCGAGCGGGCTGAAGATCACGCCGTCGGTCATCCGCATGCGCGGACTGGAGAGGACGGCCAGCTCGCGGCTCCGATCCGCACCGGTCCGCTCGATGATCACGACGAGCCCGTGGCTCTCGGCCTGCGTGATGACGGCGTCGGCGAGCTCGGCGAAGTAGCTGAGGCTCAGCTCGGGGAGCACGAGGCCGATCACGCCGCTGCGACCGGAGCGGAGGCTCCGCGCCGAGAGGTTCGGCTGATAGCCGAGCTGATCGATCGCCGCCTGCACACGTTCGCGAGTCGACGGGCGCACATGCGGGTAGTCGTTGACGACGTTCGAAACGGTCTTGATCGACACTCCGGCCAGCTGGGCCACATCGTGGAGAGTCGCCGCCATGGATCCTCCGTTCGGTGACGTGGCACCACCTTACAACGTCGTAAGGACCCGATCGGGGTTGTCGCGGTCCCGTCGTCGGGCTTCACTCCTCATCGGCGAAGATCTGCTCGATCGGGCGGTCGAACACGCGCGAGAGGCGGAAGGCGAGAGGGAGGGAGGGATCGAACCTCCCTCGCTCGATCGAGATGATCGTCTGCCGAGACACACCCAGCTCGTCGGCGAGCTGCTGCTGCGACCAGCCCCGGTCGCGCCGGAGGTCGGGAAGGGAGTTGCGCACCCTCAGCCCCGCCGCTGGAGGACGAGGTAGCGGATGCCGAACGATCCCATCGAGATCAGGAGCACGGCGATCAACGGGATCAGCACGGGCACATCGAGTCCCGTGATGGCAAGTCCCGCCGTCCCGAGGCCGGTGATGAGGAGGGTGTCGGAGAACGCCCCGCTGGCCGCGCGGTCGTACCAGGCGGACTCGACGGACTGCTCGGGGTTCGGCGTCGCGCCGCGCAGGGTCTGCCGGTCGACGATGAGCGCCCACACGAGACCCAGGCACGGCCACACGGTGACCGCCGCCATCGCGATCCCGCCGAGGAGGGGGCGGGGGCCGGCGGCCCCCGTGAGCGCCGCGACCGCACCGATCCCGACGGCGAGCACGAGGCCGATCGGCGCGGCGACGACGAGGGCGGACAGGCGACGCGAGCCGAACTTCACGCGTCCCCACCGGGAACGTTCCTGGGCGGCGGACGGGGCGGCCTCCGGGCTGCGGGAGTCGGTCATGATGCCTCCGATGTGAAGTGTGCTTTACAACACTTCTACTCTGGCATGTCAAGTGTGCTTTACGCAACTGCGGTCGGCGGCGGGTATCGTCTGGGGCGCCGCTCCGGTGCACAACGGCGGACCGACAGCCCGACACGCCGCGCTCGCCGTCCGACACGCCGGGGAGGCACCTCCGCCGTCCGCCATTGTGCCCGGCGCTGTGCTCGCCGCCGGGGGCGGGTCAGCCGGCGAGGGAGAGGTCGGGATCCGTGGTGATGCCGAACTGGTCGCGGAGGGCGGTGCGGGCGGCGTGCCATCCGGCGAGGCCGTGGACTCCGGGACCGGGCGAGGTCGACGACGAACACAGATAGAGGCCCGCAACGGGCGTCCGCCAGGGGGTCGGGCTGAGCACGGGTCGCGCGAGCAACTGGCGGACGTCGGCGGCACCGGCCGCGATGTCCCCACCGGGATAGTTCGGGTTGTGGTGCTCGAGGTCGACCGCGGTGCGGCTCGACACGGCGAGGATGGTGTCGCGGAAACCGGGGGCGAAGCGCTCGATCTGCGCGATCACCGCCTCCGCCCGATCGAGCGTCGATCCCGCCGGTACGTGCGTGTACGTCCACAGCGTGTGCCCGCCGGACGGCGCACGCGAGGGATCGACGATCGACGGCTGCGAGACCAGGACGTAGGGGGATTGCGGATGCCGGCCGCGGGCGACCTCCCGCTCTCCCGCTGCGATCTCGGCGCGGGTGCCGCCGAGGTGGAGCGTGGGCGCCTCGCGGAGCTCTGCCGGGTGCCAGGGCACGGGAGCGGACAGTGCGAAGTCGACCTTCGCGGCTCCCTGCCCGTACCGGAAACGCGCGAGGCGGCGGCGGTACCGCTCGGGAAGCTCGTCTCCCGCCATCGCGAGCAGGGCGCGTGGAGTGAGGTCGAGCATTCGCACGCGGGCCGGCGGGAGGTCGGACAGCCGCGTCACCTCGTGGCCCAGGACGACCCTCCCCCCATGGGCTTCGAGGTCGCGCACGAGCGCATCGACGATCGCCTGGCTCCCCCCGATCGGGATCGGCCAGCCGCGCGCGTGCGCATACGCGGTGAGGGCGAGCCCGGCCCCCGCGGCAGCGAGGCTCGGGAGCGGAAGGATCGCGTGGGCGCTCACGCCCGACAGGAGCGCCGGCGCCGCGTCGCCCCGGAAGCGCAGGTTCCACGCCGGCGTGCCCTGCTCAGCGGTCGCCGCACCCAGCAGTGCAGCGGTCCACGGGTGGGGTGGGAAGCGCAGGAGCGGGCCGCCCGTGATCTCGGCGACCTCCGACGCACGGCGCGCGAGGGGACCGATCAGGCGGGCGTAGGCCGCGCCGTCGCTCCCCAGCCCTGCGGCGGTGCGGGCGAGGTCGCGGTGGGCGATCGCCGCCGCGCCGCCGTCGAGGGGGTGGGCGAAGGAGATGTCGGGCCGGACGAGGGAGATGCGCCGATCGAGCTCGAAGGCGCGGAAGAACGGCGACTCGAGCGCGAGGGGATGCACGGCGGAGCAGACATCGTGCGCGAACCCGGGCAGCGTGAGCTCAGCCGTCGACGCCCCGCCCCCGGCACGCGCGGCGCGTTCGAACACGACGACCCGGAGCCCCGCGCGCGCGAGGGTGACCGCGGCTGCCAGCCCGTTGGGTCCCGCCCCCACCACCACGACGTCGAGATCGCCGTACTCCGACTCGCTCATCGTCGCCACTCTACGGCGCGGTGTCGACGTCCGCCGCCTCGCGGAGAACCTCCGGCTCGGTGGCATCCGGCGCTCCGGAGGCGGCGGAGTCCAGGGGCGCGTCGGGGTCGGCCACAGCCGGTGAATCCGGCGCCGCTTCCGCGACGGGCCGTCGCGCCCCGCCCTCGGCCAGGAGCGCGAGGCGGTGGAGCGTCTCCTTGTTCCGCCACCGGAGCAGTGGGTCGATGAGCGCACTCACCGCCGACCCGGGACCTGCCACGGGGTGCTCGTCGATGCGGACGACGCACCCGGTGCCCCGCGGCTTGACCTCTATGCTCACCCGTGCCTCGCCCATCGGCCATCCGCGCGCGAGCAGCACCATGCGGCGGGGCGGATCCCATAGCTCGACGCGCGTGATGTCGTCGAGCAGCACCGGCCACGTGCCGAAGGAGTGATGCAAGCGAGAGCCCGCCTCGGGCCAGGACTCGGCGACGTCGCGCATCCGCGACGCTCCGACGACCCACCCCGGATACAGCCAGCCGTCGGACAGGACGGCGAACACCTCGGCGGGAGAGCAGCGGAACAGACGCACGTTGCGAGCCATGTCGTCACGGTAGAGCGGCAGCATCCGCGGACCGAGGGGCTGGTACCGCCGGAGCGCGCGTGGTAAGCGGCGCGAGCCCGCCCGGTCCCGGCCTCCTCCGCTTCCCGTTGCGCGTCGCTCGCACGATGGAGAGCGACTCCCTCGCCCGGCCTCACCGCGTCGCCCAGCGCGCGGCCCGGAGGGGCGGTGGACGATGCGGAATGGGAACAGGTTTCGTCCAGGCCTGCCGCGGACCCTCGTCGATGAGATCGGCCGCATCGGTGACGAGCTCCCCCATCGTCGCGTAAGTGCCGGTGCGGATGCCGTGGGCGACCCACGTCACCTCGTATCGTCCGTCGCGTCGCCGCTCGACGTAGGCGACGACACTGTCGGGATCGGTGGCGGATGCGGAGCGGTCGCACAATCGCCACGTGTCCTCGGTAAGGGGATCCAGCCAGAGCTGGTGGTCTTCGGATCTCATGGGGCCTCCGGACGGGTACGCCGGCGTCTGCGGGCGTTCGCGTCGTCGTGCGCACCATCGCTCGAAGCCGCCACGGACTGTAGGGGCTTGACAGTCGTCCGACCGCGGGTTAGCGCTCAAGGGGTGAGCGCGGAACCGGCTGACGCCTCCACCACCCGCGCGATCGCCCGCGCGAAGTCCAGCGACTGCGCCACCTCGACGGCGTGGTCGTAGCGACAGCCGCAGAGCGAGACGAACACGGAGCCGACGACCTCCACATACCCTCGGGCGACTCCGTCGACCGAGACGCGGTACCGATCGGTGTCGACGCGCTCCCACACGATGCGGGGCGCCCGCTCCGGGGCGGCGCCGACATCGGCGAGCGGGCGGCGGTCCCGTGTGCGCGTCGTGCGCGCCGCCAGCGTGTCGGTCATCTCGCCCCTCATCGGCATCCGTGAGGTCACGAATGTAGGTGGCGCACCGCTCTCACCCCCAGGGGCTTGACAACGTGCCGCGGAGGGCATGTGCGACGATGGGCGCATGAAGGGGATCATTCTTGCGGGGGGATCGGGCACGCGTCTGCACCCGATCACGATGGGCGTTTCCAAACAGCTCATCCCGGTCTACGACAAACCGATGCTGTACTACCCACTGTCCACGTTGATGCTCGCGGGGATCCGCGACATCCTCGTGATCACGACGCCACACGACGCTCCGTTCTTCGAGCGGCTGCTGGGCGACGGGTCGCAGTTCGGCATCTCGCTCACGTTCGCGCAGCAGCCCTCGCCCGACGGGCTCGCCCAGGCGTTCACGATCGGAGCCGACTTCATCGGCGACGACGACGTCGCTCTCGTCCTCGGCGACAACCTGCTCTACGGGCCGGGACTCGGCTCGCGGCTGAAGCGCTTCTCGGGCATCGACGGCGGCGCCATCTTCGCGTACTGGGTCGCCGAGCCGCAGGCCTACGGCGTCGTGGAGTTCGACGGCGAAGGGACGGCCGTCTCGCTGGAGGAGAAGCCCACGGCCCCCCGCAGCAACTATGCGGTTCCCGGCCTCTACTTCTACGACAACGACGTGGTGGAGATCGCGCGGAACCTGCAGCCCTCCGCGCGCGGCGAGTACGAGATCACCGACGTCAACCGCGCCTACCTGGAACGCGGCAGACTGCAGGTCGAGGTGCTCCCGCGCGGCACGGCCTGGCTCGACACCGGGACGTTCGACCAGATGACCGACGCCGCCGAGTACGTGCGGACGATCCAGCGGCGCACCGGACTGTCGATCGGCGTGCCGGAGGAGGTCGCCTGGCGCGAGGGGTTCCTCACCGACGATGACCTGCGTCAGCGGGCCGAGAAGCTCGTGAAGTCGGGTTACGGAACCTATCTGCTCGAAGCACTGGAGAGGGGTCGCTGATGGCGAAGCTGCTGGTCACCGGAGGAGCCGGATTCATCGGATCCAACTTCGTCCATTACGTCGCCGCCCACACCGACCACCACGTGACGGTGCTGGACAGCCTCACCTACGCGGGCAACCGCTCCTCGCTCGACGGCATCCCGGAGTCGCGTCTGCGCTTCGTCCACGGCGACATCACCGACGCCGCGCTGGTGGACGAGCTGACCGCCGATGCCGACGCCGTCGTGCACTACGCCGCGGAGTCGCACAACGACAACTCGCTCCACGATCCGCGCCCGTTCCTGGACACCAACATCATCGGGACGTACACGCTCCTCGAGGCGGCACGGCGACACGAGACCCGGTTCCACCACATCTCGACCGACGAGGTCTACGGAGACCTGGAGCTCGACGACCCCGAGCGGTTCACCGAGTCGACGCCGTACAACCCGTCGTCGCCGTACTCGTCGACCAAGGCCGGCTCCGATCTCCTCGTGCGCGCCTGGGTGCGCTCGTTCGGCGTGCGGGCCACGATCAGCAACTGCTCCAACAACTACGGGCCGCACCAGCACGTGGAGAAGTTCATCCCGCGCCAGATCACCAACGTCATCCGCGGCATCCGTCCCAAGCTGTACGGCACGGGCGAGAACGTGCGTGACTGGATCCACGCCGACGATCACTCCTCGGCGGTCCTGACGATCCTCGACCGCGGGGTCATCGGTGAGACCTACCTCATCGGCGCCGACGGGGAGAAGAACAACCGTGAGGTCGTCGAGCTCATCCTGGATCTCATGGGGCAGGACTCCGGCGCCTACGACCTCGTCACCGATCGCCCGGGGCATGACCTGCGCTACGCGATCGACTCGACCAAGCTGCGCACCGAGCTCGGCTGGGCACCCTCGTACGGGAAGTTCGAAGACGGCCTGGCCGCCACGATCGACTGGTACCGGGCGAACGAGGACTGGTGGGCGCCCAGCAAGGACGGCGTCGAGGCCTTCTACGCGTCCAAGGGGCAGTAAGTGACGGCGTACGGCAAGCCGCTCACCCCGCGCGAGACCGGCATCGACGGCCTGACGATCTGGGATCTCCCGGTCCACGGCGACAATCGCGGCTGGTTCAAGGAGAACTGGCAACGGGAGAAGATGACCGCGGCGGGCCTTCCCGACTTCGGTCCCGTGCAGAACAACGTGTCCTTCAACGACGCCGTCGGCACGACCCGCGGCATCCACGCCGAGCCGTGGGACAAGTGGGTCTCGGTCGCGACCGGCCGGATCTTCGGCGCCTGGGTGGACCTGCGCGAGGGTCCCGGTTTCGGACGGGTGTTCACTGCGGAGCTGGATCCCTCCGTGGCGATCTTCGTGCCACGCGGCGTCGGCAACTCGTACCAGACGCTCGAGCCCGACACCGCGTACACCTACCTCGTCAACGACCACTGGTCGCCGGATGCGTCCTACTCGTTCGTCAACCTGGGCGATCCGGCGCTGGCGATCGCGTGGCCGATTCCCCTCTCCGAGGTCGAGATCTCCGACAAGGACCGCGCTCACCCCGTGCTCGCGGAGGCCGTCCCCGTGCCCCCGCGACGTGTGCTCGTGGTCGGCGCCGACGGCCAGCTCGGCCGGGCGCTGCGCACGGCCCTGGCAGGGCGCGGCGAGGTCGAGTTCGCCTCGCGCGCC
>NZ_JASGDO010000006.1:0-13787 GCF_047607225.1 Microbacterium sp.
GGGGGTCGGTGTCGGGCGCGCGCCCCCGCGCCGCCGCTGGTTCTGGGTCGGCCTCTCCGTCGCTGCTGTGGCGGTCGTCGTGGCCGTCGTGTCGCTGTGTCTCGGCGACTACCCGCTGACGCCGGCGCAGGTGTGGCGTGCGTTGTGGGGTCAGGGGGAGCGCGTGGAGAACTACGTGATCCTCAACGTCCGTGCCCCACGCCTGGCCATGGCTCTCCTGGCCGGTGCTGCACTGGGTCTCGCGGGGGCCGTGCTCCAAGGGCTGCTGCGCAATCCGCTCGCGAGCCCCGATCTGCTGGGAATCTCCGGTGCGAGCGGGCTCGCGGCGGTGTTCGCCCTGCTGGTCCTCGGAGTCGGCGGCCCTCTCCTCGCGCTGTGCGCCTTCGGCGGAGGCCTCGTCGTGGCCGCGATCCTCATCTGGGCGGGGCGATCGGCCCACGCCGCGGGATTCCGGCTGATCCTGGCCGGCATCGGCATCGCCTTCCTCGCCTCGGCGGTCACGAACTACCTCATGGTGAGCACGCAGATCGAGAAGGCGCAGACGGCCCTCCTGTGGCTCGTCGGGTCCTTGTCCGCGACCCCGTGGTGGCAAGTGGCGACGTTGGCGGCGGTGCTCGTCGTCGCCGCGCCCCTGCTACTCGTCGCCGCCCGCTGGCTGCCGCTGCACCAGATGGGCGCACCCGCTGCGACCTCGCTCGGCGTGCCCCCGCGGTTGGTGCATCCGCTCTGCGTGGGGCTGGCCGTCCTGCTGACCTCGACGACGGCGGCCTTCGTCGGTCCCATCTCGTTCATCGCGCTGTGCGCTCCGGCGATCGCGCGTCCGCTCCTGCGTCACGGGGCGCTGGGACTCGGCACCAGCGCACTCGTCGGTGCGACGCTTCTGGCTGCGGCCGACAGCGCCGCCCAGTTCGCCCTCCCGGGACTCCAGGTGCCGGTGGGCGTGGTCACCGGGGCCTTCGGCTCGGTGTTCCTGCTGTGGATGCTCACGACGTCGAAAGGACGACAGCTGTGACCGGTACCGGATCTGCGCCGCTTCTGCAGGTGCGCGGCCTGTCGGCGGGATACCCCGGCCGCACGGTCATCGACGGCCTCGACCTCACCGTCGCGCCCGGTCGGATCACGATGATCATCGGCGCGAACGCCTCGGGCAAGTCGACGCTCCTCGGAACCCTCGCTCGGCTGCGCGCGCCGCTGGCGGGAGCCGTCGAACTCGACGGGGTGGACGTCGCCTCGCTGCCTCGACGGGCCTTCGCGCGGACCGTGGGGCTCCTGCCGCAGCATCCCGCCGCGCCCGACGGCATCACCGTCGCCGAACTCGTCTCCCGCGGTCGCCATCCGCATCGCGGGATGTTCCAGCGTTGGAGCGCAGAGGACTCCGCGATCGTGGATGCGGCGATGCAGCGCACCGGCGTCGCGGAACTGGCCGACCGCATCGTCGGCGATCTCTCCGGCGGCCAGCGTCAGCGCGTGTGGATCGCGATGGCGTTGGCGCAGTCGCCCCGGATCCTCCTCCTGGACGAACCGACCACGTTCCTCGATCTGAGCCATCAGCTCGAGGTGCTGGATCTGCTGCGGGACCTCAACCGCGCCGAGGGGACGACCATCGTCGTCGTCCTCCACGAGCTCAATCTCGCGGCGCGCTACGCCGACGATCTCGTCGTGCTCCACGAAGGGCGGGTGGTCGCCCACGGCTCGCCGGCCGAGGTCCTCACGGCCGAGGTCGTCGAGCGGGCCTTCGCTCTGCATGCACTCGTCATGCCCGATCCGTTGACGTCGACTCCGCTCGTCATCCCCCGACCCGGCGGCGCCCACACGGTCGCCGACGAGACCTGATTCACCCACCGAAAGGACCCCACATGTCCCGTACGACCACACGGTTCGCATCCGGCGCGATGGCCGCCGCCGCGACGGTCGCCCTCCTCGTCGGCTGCGCGAGCACCCCCGGCGCGCCCGCTCCCGCAGACTCCCCGTCGGCAGACGCAGGCTTCCCGGTGACGATCACCGGCGCCCTCGGCTCGACGACGATCGAGTCGGCGCCGACCCGAGTGGCCACGTGGGGGTGGGGCGCCACCGACGCGGTCATCGCCCTCGGTGTCACGCCCGTGGCGATTCCATCCGACGACTACTCCGGAGGTGAAGACAAGATCGCGCCCTGGGTCAGTGAGGGTCTGCAGAAGCTCGGCGGCGAGGCTCCGGTGATCCTCGACGGCTCTGCCAGCACGCTGTCCACGGAAGAACTGCTGACGGCGACGCCGGACGTGCTCCTCGCGCCCTACTCCGGCCTTACTCAGGAGGAGTTCGACGAGGTCAGCGGCGCCGGCGTTCCCGTCGTCGCCTACCCCGAGGCCGTATGGACCACTCCGTGGCGCGACGCCGTGAAGCTCGTGGGTGAAGCGCTGGGGAAGGCCGCCGAAGCCGATCGCATCCTCGCCGACATGGACGCCCTCGTGGCCGACGCCGCCGCCGCGCACCCCGAGTTCGAAGGGACCTCGATCGCTTTGCTGACCGAGTCCGCGGGAACCTACTACCTCTACCTCCCGGCGGACCCGCGCGTCGAGATCCTCGAAGACCTCGGATTCGTCACCCCGAAGGGTGTCACGGCGCTCGACACCGGGGAGGGCACCTTCTACACGACGGTCAGCCCGGAAAAGCTCGACGAGATCGACGCAGACGTGGTGCTGGCGTTCGGTGAGACGCAGGACGCGTTCGACACCTTCGCCTCCTCCGACAACGCGCGTCTCATCCCGGCGATCTCGAAGGGCGCCGTGGCCGGGCTCATCGGCCCCGAGGAGATCTCGATGCTCTCGCCGACCCCGCTGACCCTCCCGTACGGGCTCGACACGATCGTGGAGAAGCTCGCCGCGGCCACCGCCGTCGCCAAGGGCTGAGTCCACACGACGAAGGCCCCGTCCGCGTGGACGGGGCCTTCGTCGTGTGTCGAGGGAGGAGACGTGGCTGTCAGTGCCGCGTTCCGCGCTCGGCTGCCCGCACCAGCAGCCAGGCCGCCGGGATCAGAATCGCCGCCACGGCCGCCTTGATCACGCCGCCGAGGACGAAGGGCCAGAGGCCGAAGTCGAGGATCTCTGCGACCCCGAGGCCAGCCCCACCGAAGACGTTCAGGATCAGCGCCATGTAGGGGATGCCGAAGAGGAACGGGATGACGCTCGCGGAGACGAAGCCGACGAAGGCGAGGACCGGGCGGCGGTCCCAGGCGCGCTCGGCGAACCATCCGGCGACGAAGGCGGCGCCGATGAACCCGATGATGAACCCGAAGCTGGGCTTCGCGACCGCGGCGAGGGTCCCGCTGAAGCCGGCGAAGACCGGGAGGCCGGCCAGGCCCGCCAGGAGATACGTCGTGAGCGCCGCGGCCCCCCGGCGCGCCCCGAGGGCCGCACCGACGACGACCACGCCGAGCGTCTGACCGGTGATCGGGACCGGCCACAGCGGCACCTCGACCTGAGCGAGGAGGGCGACGAAGGCGGCGCCCGCGATGACCAGGGCGGCATCGAGCGCGAAGGCGTGGACGCGCGCGGACGGGCGGGCGATCAGATCCGTCAGCACGGGGCGTCGGGCGGAGGCAGTGAGCGACATCGGGTCTCCTTGCGTATCGGCGATGGCCGGGGGTCGCGACTCATCCTATGGGGGGTAGTGTCACGGTCCTTTGACTGAATCGGCCCACGACCGAGCCCCGTCGTTGTCCAGGATCTCCAACGACGACCCGCCACGCGCGATCCCCGGCAACCCGTGACGTACGCCTGAGGGCGAACCGGCCAGGCGTTCGGGCCGGGTAGACTCGGAGGCTGGCCATTCGGTCATCTCCCTGTCATCGATGGAACGGACCTCCGCTGTGCTCGCCGTGCACGACCTCGAGATCCGCGTGGGCGCGCGCACGCTCATGTCGGACGTGTCGTTCCGCGTGTCTGACGGCGACAAGATCGGACTGGTCGGGCGCAACGGCGCAGGCAAGACAACCCTGACGAAGGTTCTTGCCGGCGACCTTCTCCCCTCGGAGGGCAAGGTCGAACGCTCCGGCGAGCTCGGCTACCTGCCGCAGGACCCGCGTTCGGGAGACCCAGAGATGCTCGCGCGCACCCGCATCCTCGATGCCCGTGGGCTCGGCTCCCTGCTGCTGGGGATGCACGAGGCGAGCGAGCAGATGGCCTCCGACGACGCCGAGGTCGCCGCGCGCGCCATGCGACGGTACGGCAACCTCACGGAGCGGTTCGAGGCGCTCGGCGGCTACTCCGCCGAAGCGGAGGCCGCGTCAATCGCGCACAACCTCTCGCTCCCGGATCGGATCCTCGACCAGCCGCTGAAGACCCTGTCCGGCGGCCAACGCCGCCGTATCGAGCTGGCGCGCATCCTCTTCTCCGACGCGCAGACCATGATCCTCGACGAGCCGACCAACCACCTCGACGCCGACAGCGTCGTGTGGCTCCGTGAGTTCCTCAAGAACTACAAGGGCGGACTCATCGTCATCAGCCACGACGTGGAGCTGGTCGGTGAGACCGTGAACCGGGTCTTCTACCTCGACGCGATGCGTCAGGTGATCGACGTCTACAACATGAACTGGAAGAACTACCTGCGTCAGCGGGTCGCCGACGAGGAGCGCCGCAAGAAGGAGCGCGCCAACGTCGAGAAGAAGGCGACGGCGCTGCAGCAGCAGGCGGCACGGTTCGGCGCGAAGGCATCGAAGGCGGCCGCGGCCCACCAGATGGTCGCCCGCGCCGAGAAGATGCTCTCGGGGCTCGAGGAGGTGCGCCAGGAGGACCGTGTCGCGAAGCTGCGGTTCCCCAAGCCCGCTCCGTGCGGCAAGACGCCCCTCATGGCGAAGGGCCTGTCCAAGTCGTACGGCTCGCTGGAGATCTTCACCGATGTCGACCTGGCGATCGATCGCGGTTCGAAGGTGGTCGTGCTGGGACTCAACGGCGCCGGGAAGACGACCCTGTTGCGCATCCTGGCGGGGGTCGATCGTCCGGATACCGGCGTGATCGAACCGGGACACGGCCTCAAGGTGGGCTACTACGCGCAGGAGCACGAGAATCTCGACGTGAGCCGATCGGTGCTGGAGAACATGATGTCGGCGGCGCCGGACATCACTGCGACCGAGGCCCGCAAGGTGCTGGGCTCCTTCCTGTTCACCGGCGACGACGTCCTCAAACCCGCCGGGGTGCTCTCGGGCGGAGAGAAGACGCGGCTGTCGCTGGCGACCCTCGTCGTCTCCAGCGCCAACATGCTGCTCCTCGACGAGCCGACGAACAACCTCGACCCGGCCTCACGCGAGGAGATCCTCGGTGCCCTGGCGCACTACGAGGGCGCGGTCGTGCTGGTGTCGCACGACGAGGGAGCCGTCCAGGCGCTCAATCCCGAACGGGTGCTCATTCTGCCCGACGGGGTGGAGGACATCTGGGGTCGTGACTACGTCGACCTGATCACTCTGGCCTGACGACCGCCTGCGTTCGCGAGCACCTCACCGCCGGGGCGCGGCGTCCAGCAGCTCGTCCTCCGCTTCCATGTCCCGATCGCGGCGGCGACCGCGACGCGTGGCGGCGGGTGAGTCCGCGTCGTCCTCGCGTCGGTGGCGGCGCTCGGTACGGATCATGTACCAGATGAACACGAATCCCATGACGGCGAACAGGATCCATTGGATCGCGTAGGACAGGTGGGGTCCCGGATCTTCGGAGGGCGACTCGAGCGGCTGCGGCCGAGCGGACGGCGCCGGCTCCTCGGACACCATGACCCCGTAGACGTCGGTGAGCATCGCCGTCCCGGAGTCGACGGTCGCCGCGATGGTCGGAAGATGGATCGTCGGCACCTGGCCGGCCGGGGCGCTTCGTCCCGATCGGGGAAGCTGCTCGCCGGGCATGAGGCGCACGATGACCGTCGCCTCGCCGGACGGCGGCTCGGGGACCGATTCCGGCTCGGGTCCGTCGGACGCCGGCGGCACCCAGCCCCGATCGACGAGGAGCACCTGGCCGTCGTCCGTGCGGAAGGGCACGAGCACCTCGAAAGCGCTGGTGCCCCCGTGCGGGCGATTGCGGACGAGGAGCTGCTGGTCGGTGAGATACTCGCCGCTCAGAGTGACCGGGCGCCACTGATCGGTGGGCGTGAACGCGCTCCCGGGAGCGACGACGTCGGCGAGGGGCACCGGCGGCGCGTCGTAGTTCTGCGCGACCAGGCGTAGCTGCTCCTCGCGATCGGCGTTACGGGTGAACTGCCAGTTCGCGAGGAACCCGCAGGCCACGGCGAAGACGACGGCGAAGGCCACGTATCCCGCCCAGCGGGCGGCGGTGCGCGCGGTCACGAGCTGGCCCGCTCGGCCAGGGGCTCCACCGACACGGGGAAGTCTCGGGCGGCGAGATAGTCCCGCAGGAAGGCGCGGTGCTCGTCGCACGCGGACCAGATCTTTCGGCGCTCCGGCGCGTGGATGCGGGGGTTGCGCCAGACGACCTGCCAGACGGCTTCGGCACGGCAGCCGGCTCGGGAACAGACCACGGCGTCGCCGCTCGCGGGCATGCCCGCGGCGAGGCTCATGACTGCTCCGGGGGAGCAGGCCGTGATTCCTCGATCCGGACGATGGAAGGCGGGGCGGGCGACGCGTCGGGCGCGTCCTCAGGGGGCGCCGTGAGCTGCCGCTCGGGCGGGACGGCGGAGACCACGTCGGCGTCCGAGCCCACGTTGGCCACGACCACGGCCAGGTAGGGAAGCAGGACCGCTCCGACGGCGAGGACGCCGGTATGCCAGCCGTACGGGGTGATGACGACCATCAGCACGAAGCAGATCACCCGGACGCTCATCATGATGAAGTACTTCCTCATGCGTGTCTGCGCGTCGTCGTGCGGCGCGCGCCGCAGCGATGTCGCCGACTGCGGCGAGGGCGACTTCATGATGATTCCGACGTGTTCACGGTCCTTAAAGGCTACGCCCCGGGCCGTCGTCACGGGGCCGCGAAGGCGAACGGTGCAGTGGTGGCCCAGATGATGATCGCGAGCACGGACATCACGGCGAATCCGATGGAGATCCAGCCCACGATGACTCCGGTGAGCGCCATGCCGCGGCCGCGCGCGCCGGTCTGACGAATCTGGTTCAGTGCGATGTGGCCGGTGATGACGCCGACGACCACGCCGAGCGCGAGCACCCCGGTCCAGGCGAACACGACGCCGGCGAGGGAGGCGACCATCGAGGTGATCGCGAGGCCGTTCGTCGGGGCGGTCGGTGCGTAGCCGTAGGGGTTACCGCCGTACGTGGGCACGGGCGGCATTCCGGGGGCGGGTTGACGGTAGGTCGCCGGCGGAACGGCGCCGGCGGGGGACTGGCCGTACGCCGACGGCGGATAGCTCGGCGGTGAGTACGCCGCGGGAGCAGGCGCGTACCCGCCCGCGGGAGGGGGCGCGTATCCGCCGGGCGCGGGAGGCGCATACGGGGCAGCGGTGGGCGGGGAGGGAGGCGCGGTGGCGCCGGAGGGAGGCTCTGCAGCGTCGTCGGGACGAGGGGCGATCGGGTCGGTCACGGGGTCTCCTTCACGTCGACTCCAGGCTAGCGTGGCCAGCCATCCCTCGGCGGGACAGGGCCGCACGACCGCGATACGCGGGCGGTCCCGACAACTAGGCTGGGGTCGTTCCATCACCGAGTTCCGGGAGAAGCATGTCCACCGATCGAGTCGTCCTCGTCACGGGAGGAAACCGCGGCATCGGCCGCGCCATCGCCGAGCGTTTCGTCGCGGCTGGGTATCGCGTCGCTGTCACGGCGCGTTCGGGCGAAGGCCCGGAGGGCACGCTGACAGTGCGTGCCGACGTGACCGACGCCGCACAGGTCGATTCCGCCTTCGCCCAGGTCGAGCAGGAGCTCGGTCCCATCGAGATCCTCGTCGCGAACGCGGGGATCACCCGCGACACGCTCCTGTTGCGGATGAGCGAGGACGACTTCGACTCCGTCGTCGCGACGAACCTCGGAGGCACCTTCCGGGTCGTCAAGCGGGCCGCGAAGGGGCTGCTGCGCGCGCGATGGGGACGCGTCATCCTGATCTCGAGCGTCGTGGGTCTGTACGGCTCGGCCGGGCAGGTGAACTACTCGGCGTCCAAGAGCGCTCTCGTGGGCTTCGCGCGCTCACTCACGCGTGAGCTGGGCGGCCGGGGGATCACCGCCAACGTCGTGGCGCCCGGCTTCATCGAGACCGACATGACCGCGGAGCTGCCCTCGGAGACACAAGCGCAGTACAAGGCGTCGATCCCTGCGGGGCGCTTCGCGACCGCAGACGAGGTCGCCGGTGTCGTCACGTGGCTGGCCTCCGACGATGCCGCCTACATCTCTGGTGCCGTGATCCCGGTCGACGGCGGCCTGGGGATGGGGCACTGAGCTCGGCGGCCGCAGAGACTCAGGGCCTCGCGCTCTACGCCGTCCGCTACGGCACGTCGGAGTTGGCGGAGCACCATGTCTTCGCCGACGGCGACCCGGCCACAACGCGCCCGATCGTGTGGAGCTACTACGTCGCCGTGCGCGGCAGTGACGCCACGTTGATCGATGTCGGGTTTCGAGACCGGCAGGTCGCGCGGACGTGGGGAGTCGAACTGCTCGACGTGGCAGCGGAGGTCCGGGACCTGCTCTCGGGACGCGTCGTCCGGGACGTCTTCCTGACCCACGAGCATTTCGATCACATCGACAATCTCGACGAGGTCCTCGCCACGTATCCGCGGGTCCGCGTCACCCTGTCCGCGGACGCCCACCGCCGAATCGCCGCGGAGGGAGCGCCTCCGGTCCGTGCAGCGCTCGCGACCGCTCAGGTGCGTGAGGTCTCGGGAAGCGCCTGCTTCGACGATTGGCGCGTCGAGACCGTCGCGGGACACACCGAGGGTTCCTCCGTCGTCTTCTGTGCTCACGAAGGCCGCCGCTACGTGCTCGCCGGTGATGAGTGCTATCTGCGGGAGAACGTCACGAGCCGTCGCGCTGTCGGGGTGCATGCCTCGATCGATCGAAACGCGGACTTCCTCCGCCGGCTCGCCGCGGACGGAGACACCGTGCTCCCGTGCCACGACCCCGTCGTCTTCGAGGAGTACGAGGCGGTCACTGCGAACGTCGTCCGCATCTTCTGATCGACGTATTCTGATCGACGTCGGCGCGGGCTCCGGGGTCGCCTCGCGCCTCACTCGGCGGCTGGCAGCAGGGGGATCACTTCGCGGAGGTCGACGCGCTCGATGACGAGGTCGGCACGAGCGCGCACCGCGGGCTTCGCATTGAAGGCGAGACCGAGGCCGGCCGCCCGCATCATCATCAGGTCGTTCGCACCGTCGCCGATCGCGACCGTTCGCGCGAGAGGGACGCCGCGCTCCTGCGCCCACTCCGTCAGTGCTTCGGCCTTGGCGGCGGCGTCGATCACCGGACCCGACACCACGCCCGTCAGCGCACCGTCCGCGGCCTCGAGGCGATTGGCCCGCCAGAGATCGACGCCCAGATCCGGCGCGACGTGGTCGAGGATCTCGTGGAATCCACCCGAGACCACCGCCACCGTCCCGCCACGCTCATGGACCGCTGCGATCAGTTCGCGCACTCCCGGGGTCGGCTCGATCCGGGATCGCACACGTGCGAAGGAGGCGAGCGGGACGCCCTGAAGCGCCTCCACCCGCGACGCCAGGCTGCGTGCGAAGTCGACCTCGCCGCGCATCGCCGCCTCCGTCGCAGCGGCGACCTCTGCGCCCCGCCCCGCCTCCTCGGCGATCAGTTCGATGACCTCGTTGCGGATCAGGGTCGAATCGGCGTCGAGCACGACGAGGAAGCGTTCACCGGGCACGTCTCCAACCTACCGGTGCACCGATGGCCACCCGTGCCGCTCACGACGGATGTGACTCAGACGGTGACGTGGACGTTCTTGCCGACCACCGTGATGCCGCTGTCGGTGACGGTGAAGCCGCGGGCCAGATCGCGTTCGCGGTCGACGCCCACGGTCGCCCCCGGGTCCAGGATGACGTTCTTGTCGAGGATCGCGCGGTGGACGCGGGCCCCCGAGCCGACGCTGACGTGATCGAACAGCACCGAGTCGGTGATCGTCGACCCGCCGCCCGACAGCGTCCACGGTCCCACGACGCTGCGCTCGAGATGGGTGCCCGAGAGCACCGAGCCGAGCGAGACGATCGAGTCGATCGCGTTGCCCATTCGCCCCACCCCGTCGCGGACGAACTTCGCCGGCGGGGAGTTGAGCGCCTGAGCGTGGATCGGCCACGCGGTGTTGTAGAGGTTGAACACGGGCAGCGTCGAGATGAGATCCATGTGGGCGTCGAAGAACGAGTCGAGGGTACCCACGTCGCGCCAGTAGTCGCGATCGCGTGCCGTGGACCCCGGCACGTCATTGCGCTTGAAGTCGTACACGGCGGCCTCGCCACGCTCGACGAAGTAGGGGATGATGTCGCCGCCCATGTCGTGATTGGACGTGGGGAGCTCGCCGTCTGCCTCGACGGCCTCGATCAGCGCTTGCGCGTCGAAGATGTAGTTACCCATCGAGGCGAGCACTTCGTGAGGGCTGTCGGAGAGACCGGCGGGATTCTGCGGCTTCTCCAGGAAGTCGCGGATCGTCACGTTGTCGGTCGGGTCGACGTCGATCACACCGAACTGGTTCGCGAGGCCGATCGGCTGGCGAATGCCGGCGACAGTCGCGCGCGCCCCCGACTCGATGTGGTGATCCAGCATCTGCTGGAAGTCCATCCGGTACACGTGGTCGGCACCGATCACCGCGACGATGTCGGGCTTCTCGTCATGGATGAGGTTGAGGGACTGCAGGATCGCGTCGGCTGACCCCGAGAACCACCGCTTGCCGAGGCGCTGCTGCGCCGGGACCGAGGTCACGTACGAGTCGAGGAGCGCCGACATCCGCCACGTCTGAGAGACGTGGCGATCCAGGCTGTGGGATTTGTACTGCGTGAGAACGACGATCTGCCGCAGCCCCGAGTTGATGAGGTTCGAGATCGCGAAATCGATGAGACGGTACTGCCCGGCAAAGGGCACCGCCGGTTTGGCTCTGTCCACCGTCAGGGGCATGAGTCGCTTTCCCTCACCACCGGCGAGGATGATTCCGAAGACCTTCGGCGCTGCAGGCATGGCACCAGACTATGCCCGTCCATGCACGTGTACTAGCGTTCACGACATGCGCGTCGACATCATCACGAAGGAGTACCCGCCGGAGATCTACGGGGGCGCGGGGGTCCACGTGACGGAGCTGGTGCGAGCGCTGCGAAAGCGAATCGACGTCGCCGTGCGCGCCTTCGGCGCGCCTCGCGACGAGGCCGGAACCACCTCGTACGGAGTTCCCGCAGAGCTTGCCTCCGCCAACGGTGCGCTCCAGACTCTCGGCACCGACCTCGAGATCGTCGGCGATGTCGCGGGAGCCGACGTCGTGCACAGTCACACGTGGTACGCGAACTTCGCCGGGCACCTCGCCTCGCTCCTGCACGGCATCCCGCACGTGATCACGGCGCACTCGCTCGAGCCGCTGCGGCCGTGGAAGGCCGAACAGCTGGGCGGCGGATACGCGGTGTCGAGCTTCATCGAGAAGACGGCGTACGAAGGGGCCGCCGCCATCGTCGCGGTCAGTGATGGCATGCGCCGTGACATTCTGCGCAGCTACCCCACGCTCGATCCCGAGAAGGTCCGCGTCATCTACAACGGGATCGACGTGGAGGCCTGGCGTCCGGTGGAGGATCCCGCGCTGCTCGACCGGTTCGGGATCGACCCCTCGCGTCCGTCGGTGGTCTTCGTCGGACGCATCACGCGACAGAAGGGACTGCCGTACTTCCTGCGGGCTGCCTCGATGCTGCCGACGGATGTCCAGGTCGTCCTGTGCGCGGGGGCCCCCGACACCGCCGAGATCCTCGCCGAGGTCGAGTCGCTCGTCCGCGACCTGCAGGCCGAGCGCGACGGAGTCGTCTGGATCGACGAGTTCCTGCAGCGCGACCAGTTGTGTGCGCTCCTGACCGCAGCGACCACGTTCGTGTGTCCGTCGATCTACGAGCCGCTGGGCATCGTGAACCTCGAAGCGATGGCGTGTGGGGCCGCCGTGGTCGGAACCGCCACGGGAGGCATCCCGGAGGTCGTCGTCGACGGGGTGACCGGTCGGCTCGTCCCCATCGACCAGGTTCAGGACGGCACCGGGACGCCCACCGACCCCGACCGGTTCGTGGCGGACCTCGCCGCGGCGCTCACCGACGTCGTCTCCGACCCGGCGCGCGCGCGTGCGTGGGGGCGGGCGGGGCGAGAGCGGGCCGCGTCGGAGTTCAGCTGGGAGGCGATCGCGGATGCGACCGCCGCGCTCTATCGCGAGGTGACCGGCAACGCCGCACCGCGCCGATAGGCTGGTGACATGACGCTGGTCTTGGAGTTCGCCGATGTCGTCGTCCGCCGTCACACGAGGAACATCATCGATCACCTCGATTGGAGCGTCGATGACGACCAGCGGTGGGTGATCCTCGGTCCGAACGGCGCCGGGAAGACCACCATCCTGCAGCTCGCCTCGACGCTCCTGCACCCGACCTCGGGCACCGTCACGATCCTGGACGAACAACTCGGCCGATCCGACGTGTTCGAGCTGAGACCGCGAATCGGCTTCGCCTCGTCCGCGATGGCTCGTCGGGTCCCGCCCGAGGAGACGGTGCTCGATGTGGTCCTGACGGCGGCGTTCTCCGTCCTGGGACGATGGAACGAGCAGTACGAGTCGATCGACGAGCGTCGCGCGCGGCGAGTGTTGGGGGAGTGGAAGCTCGACCACCTCGCCGATCGGAGCTTCGGAACGCTCTCGGACGGCGAGCAGAAGCGCGTACAGATCGCCCGGTCGGTCATGACCGACCCCGAGCTGCTGCTGCTCGACGAGCCGTCGGCGAGTCTCGACCTCGGTGCACGCGAAGAGCTCTTGAGCCTCCTCAGCGGATTCGCGCAGGCGCCCACGACCCCCGCCATGGTCATGGTCACCCACCACGTCGAGGAGATTCCCGTCGGATTCACCCACGTGCTCCTGCTCCGCGACGGCGCGGCGGTCGCCCAGGGGCCGATCGCCGAGACGCTGACCGCCGAGAACCTCACAGCCACCTTCGGCGCCGAGATCGTTCTGACGCAGGCCGAGGGCCGCTACGCGGCGCGGGCTGCCCAGTCGTCCTGACCCGCGACGTCGCTCGACGGGGATCGGTGATAGAATCTCTCTTTGGTGCGCTCGCACCGCAGACTTCCGTCGTCCCTGGCCAAATCCAGGGCACCTTGTGAGGAACCCCATGAAGACTGACATTCACCCCGACTACCAGGCCGTCGTGTTCCGCGACCTCGGCTCGGGCGAGACCTTCCTGACCCGTTCGACCGTCTCCAGCGACAAGACGATCGAGCTCGACGGCGTCACCTACCCGGTGATCGACGTCGAGATCTCGTCCGCGTCGCACCCGTTCTACACGGGCAAGCAGCGCATCATGGACTCGGCCGGTCGCGTCGAGAAGTTCAACCAGCGCTTCAAGAACTTCGGCGGCTCCGGCAACTGATCGCCGTCCGACGAGGCCCCGCTCCGGCGGGGCTTCGTCGTTTCCAGGCGCAGGCGATGACAGGCTAGGGGGCATGACCGCCGACGCCGACCTCCTCGCTGATCTGCGCCAAAGAGCCTATGGGCGGGGCGGGGCGCCGCTCACCGAGCGGGAGTGGCAGCAACTCGCGCGGCTCGAGCAGAGCCGTCATCCCTCCGGGCCGAGGCTCGACGCGCCTTCCGCGTCCCCGGTCGCCGCGGGCGACACCGGCGGGGCGCCGGCGCTGCCCGACGCCGACGCGATCAC
>NZ_JASGDO010000007.1:0-3378 GCF_047607225.1 Microbacterium sp.
AGGCCGGCTGGCCTTCGCAGTGATCTGACACCGAGGAGTGGGGGGGGCCCGGAGGGGGGGCCCCCCACCCCCCCGGCGGCCGGGCCGCGGGTTGGTTGGGGGGCCCCCCCGCGGGCCCGCCCCCACTCCTCGGTGTCAGATCACTGCGAAGGCCAGCCGGCCTCGATCTGCTGGAGAACGGTGTCGGTTTCGGCACCGTTCACCCAGTCGATCATCCCCTTGAAGAACGTACCCGCGCCCACGGCCGACGGCATCAGGTCAGAGGCGTCGAAGCGGAACGTGGTGGTGTCGTCCGACAGGATCCTGATGGCTTCCTTCAGGATGTTGCTCGACGCGTTCTCCGGGTCGAGACCCTTGTTGGCGCTGATCACGCCGCCGAGCTTGACGCGCGAGTTCGCCCACTCCGGGCTGGAGAGGTACTCCTGAACCTTCTGGGTCGACTCTGAGTCGTCGAACGCGGCGACGATCTCACCACCGCCGGTGACGACGGCACCGTTGCTGGAGCCGCCGGCCTCGAACGGAGGCATCAGGAAGGCCCAGATGTCCCCGTCGGCGGCGACCGTGCCACCGGCGTCGGTGATGAAGCCGTCGTAGAACGAGGCCTGGTGGTGCAGGGCGCACTCACCCTTCACCAGCGCCGTCGCCGGGTCGCCGAAGGGGGTCGTGACGATCGACTTGACGTCGCCGAAGCCGGCGTTGACATAGTCGGGGTTCAGCGCGATCTTGCCGAACTCGTCGAACGCCGACTTGATCGCCGGATCGGTGAAGGGCACCTCGTTGGCGACCCACTTGTCGTAGACGTCCGTGCCCGACTGGCGCAGCACGAGGTCTTCGATCCAGTCGGTGCCCGGCCAGCCGGTCGCCGCGTCAGAGCCGAAGCCGATGCACCACGGAGCCTTGTCGGTGTCCTTCTGGATCTGCGCCGTCAGGTCGAGCAGCCCCTGCCAGTCGGTCGGCACCTCGTACCCGTTGTCCTTGAAGAACGACGGTGAGTACCAGATCCAGCCCTTGACCGAGGCCATGAGCGGAGCGCCGTAGAGCTTGCCGTCGACGGTCGCGTAGTTCGCCCAGTCCTCGGTCCACCCGCTCTTGACGTTCTCGGCGACGGCGGCGGGAGCCTCCTTGAGGAAGCCGCGCGTGGCCATGTCGGCCATGAGGCCCGGCTGCGGGAAGATCGCGATGTCGGGGGCGTTGCCACCCTGCGCGCGCACCGCGATCTGAGCCTCGAACTCCTTCGAGGACTCGTACTTGATGTCGATGCCGTTTTCCTTCTCCCAGTCGGCCCACGACTCTTCGAGGAGCTTCGCCTCGGTGTCGGCGATCGTGCCGTAGACGGTCACGACCTTGTCATCGGCACCACCCGAGTTGTTGTTGTTCCCCGTGGACCCGGGGCCCCCACTGCACCCTGCCAACGCGATGCCCGCGGCGCCGAGTACGGCGAGAGGGGCGAGTAGACGACGCTGTGCCATCCCCATGTGTTTTCCTCCTCGTTGAGCGCCCGGAACCGCCCCGGGCGACACGTCGGAACCCCGATAGGGAACCGATTCCAGGTAACGCTAATGGAATGCGCGGCACACCCACAACGTCGCTCACATCACAACCCGATAACGGCCGTGATTCCCGCGGAAACCCGGGCCGCCATGGAATCACAACCGGTTCCATAACGGGGCCCTATCGGCTAGAGTTCCAACGTTCGACTCGAGGGAGAGAGCATGGCGGGGATCGCGGATGTGGCAGCGCGCGCAGGCGTGTCGAAGGCCACCGCGAGCCGCGCTCTCACCGGCAGCGGGTACGTCTCAGAGGCCACGAGGCTGCGTGTCCGTGCCGCCGCCGATGAGCTGGGCTACGTGCCCTCGACGAGCGCCGTGAGTCTCGCCACCGGAAGGACGCAGAACATCGGCGTCGTGATGCCCTACGTCAACCGATGGTTCTTCGCGGAGGTGCTCGAAGGGATCCAGCAGACGTTGCTGGATTGCGGGATGGACCTCACCCTCTACGACGCGAAGCCGGGAACGGCCGGGCGTCGACGCATCTTCGACGACTTCCTCGCCCGCAAGCGCTTCGACGGACTCATCGCCGTCGGGCTGGAGCCTCAGGACCATGAGATCGAGCGGCTGGTGCAGATCGGTCGGCCCGTGGTCAGCGTGGTAGGCAGCGGCGATGAGACGAGTCTGATCACGATCGACGACGACTACGCCGCCCGGCGAGCGACCGAGCACCTTCTCGGCCTGGGCCACACCGCGATCGCCTTCCTCGGCGGAGGCATCGGCGCCCACTGGGCCCATGTCGACAAGCAACGACTGGACGGCTATCGCGCGGCGATGACGGAGGCGGGCCTGGGCGACCGGATCGACCACGTGCGTTCTGCGATCTCGCTGTCGGGAGGCTATGACGCGGCGGTCGACCTGCTCGGCGACGCACGGCGCCGGCCCACGGCCCTCGTCGCGACGTGCGACGAGGTGGCCGTCGGGGCGATCATCGCGGCGCGGCGGCTCGGGATCCACGTGCCGGGCGCCCTCAGTGTCGTCGGGATCGACGATCACGAGTTCGCCGAGGTGTTCTCGCTGACGACGCTGCAGCAGGTGCCACGCGAGCAGGGCCGGGCCGCCGTCGAGATGCTGCTGGCCCAGATCGCGGACCCCGACCGCCCGCTCCAGATCGTCCGGATGCACGCGCGCCTGATCGTGCGAAGCTCGACCTCTGCGGCCAATGCGGAAAGCTCGGCGGTGCTCGACACCGATCTGATCCGCGGAGCCTCACAAGGCTGAGCGCCGCCGGCCCGGACCCCGCCTTCCACCCATGACGAAGGCCCCCGGGACGGATCCCGGGGGCCTTCTGATCTCGCGAGCGAGATTACTTCAGGGTCACCGAAGCGCCGGCCTCTTCCAGAGCGGCCTTGGCCTTCTCGGCGGTCTCCTTGTTGGCGCCCTCGAGGACAGCCTTGGGAGCACCGTCGACGACGGCCTTCGCCTCGCCGAGGCCGAGCGAGGTGAGCTCGCGGACGACCTTGATGACCTGGATCTTCTTGTCGCCGGCGGCCTCGAGGACGACGTCGAACGAGTCCTTCTCCTCCTCGGCGGCGGCGTCACCGGCACCACCGGCGGGCGCGCCGGCAGCGGCGACCGCGACGGGGGCGGCAGCGGTGACGTCGAAGGTCTCCTCGAACGCCTTGACGAACTCGGAGAGCTCGATGAGCGTGAGCTCCTTGAACGCGTCGAGCAGCTCCTCAGTGCTGAGCTTTGCCATGATGTTTCTCCTTGATTGGGGTTGTGCTATGCCGAAGCCCGGATTCAGGCCGCGGACTCCTGCTTCTCGCGCAGCGCGTCGACCGTGCGAACGGCCTTCGACGGCAGCGCATTGAAGACGTAGGCCGCCTTG
>NZ_JASGDO010000008.1:0-13833 GCF_047607225.1 Microbacterium sp.
GCACGCGCGGCACGGTCGAGGACGCCGCCCCACAGTGCCCCGCCGGCGCTGCGGGCCCGGCCGCGGTCGAGGGCGCGCAGCACCTCGGGATCGGCGACGAACAGGCTCGGCAGCTCGGTGCGATCGAAGGAGCGAACCGATACGTCGACGCCTTCCAAAGCCGACGCCGCGCGCCGTTCGAGCGCGAGGGCGGCATCGCGGTCCTCGAGGGCAGGAGGGTCGAGGCGATCGATCTCGCTCACGACGTCGACCTGCTCGACCACGACACCGTCGAACAGTTCGGGAAGGCGACGCATGAGGTCCGCGTCGTACAGGTATCCGCCGTTCACGAGCGCCGAGCCGGGCGCGACGATGCTCGCCACCTGACGGAACTCGTCCACCGTCTCGGCGAAACGGATGCGCGGGAACCGCCGCACGAGCTCTTCGATGCGCAGGCGCCCCACCGTCGTGTCCACCGACAGCCACCGGACGATGAACCGCGCGAGTTCCTCGTCGTGACGCACGAGCGACTTGAGTGCGACCTCGTGGATCGCCACGAAGTGCGCCAGGCGCCCGGGATCGCTCAGCGCGAGATCCAGGATCCAGCGCCGGATCGCCTCTCCGATCTCGCGCCGGGTCTGCTCGAGGGCGTCGTCGTCGACGAGCGACTCCCGACTCGCCGTCGGGTTCAGCGACCCCGAGTCCACCACCGCACGGACGAAGAACGCCCAGTCGGGCAGCAGATCGTCCGCCCGCTCGGTCAACAGCATGCGACGCAGGTATACGCGCGTGCTCTGACGCGCGGTGGGCGGGGGAGCGAAGGGCAGGACGAAGGCCAACCCGCGGGTCTGGGTGCCGGCGACGGTGAGCGGGATGACATCGAGCGGCTCGGCGCCGACGAGCTCGCGACCGTAGGCGCGTTGCGCCTCGAGATCGCCCTCCAGGAACGGAGCGGGTTCGGTGACCACGGTCTCGCCCCCGGCGGGGAGGTCGACCACCACCGTCACCGGGAGGTAGCGCCCGAAGGTCTCGGCCAGTTCGAGGATCGTCGTCGTGCTCAGCAGCGAACGGCTGTCGGGGCGGGGTCGCAGGTGAACGCTCGTGCCGACGGGGAGGTCGTCCTCGGTGGGGCCGACGGTGAACGTGCCGTCGGAGTGCCCCGTCCACTCCACCCCGGGGCCGCCGGCCGCGCTCCGAGACCGGATGACGATGGTGTCGCACACCATGAAGCAGGACAGCATCCCGATGCCGAACTGTCCCAGGTAGTCGCCGCGCGGCAGGTCGAAGATATCGCGTTTCGAGCTGCGACCGACCGTCGCCAGGAGGTCGGCGACCTCGGTCTCGGTCAGGCCCACGCCGTCGTCGCGGAGGACGAACTCCGCCGACTCCCCGCCGATCGGCGTGATGCGCACGCGGCCGCCGCCGCCGTCGAGCGCCCGACGCGCGGAGATCGCGTCGACGGCGTTCTGGAGCAGCTCGCGCAAGAAGACGCGCGGACTCGAGTAGATGTGCCGGCTCAGGAGGTCGATGACGCCGCGGAGATCCACCTGGAACTGGTGCGCGGCAGCGTGGTCGTTCAGCGTCACTCCTCGATGGTGCTGTGTCATGGCGCGTCGCCGCCGCGAGGCGGTGATCCGGGTGCCTCCAGCCTACCCAGCATGCCCGCGATTATCCCGGCCATCCAGGCCTGTGCAGATGGCGGTCTCGGGGGCAGGATGGGGTCATGGACAACACTGCCGCCATCTCTTATCTCAGCGACCGGGAGTGCTTCGACCGCCTGGCGGAGCAGGAGCTCGGCCGGCTGGTCACCTCCGTCGGGGGAGTGCTCGACATCTTCCCCGTCAACTACACGCTCGACGGGGACACGATCGTGTTCCGTACGGCGGAGGGGAGCAAGCTCACCGAGCTCTCCATCAACGACGAGGTGCTCTTCGAGGTCGACGACTACACCGCCACCGATGCCTGGAGCGTCGTCGTCCGCGGGCGTGCGCAACGTCTCGAGAGCTCCGACGAGGTTCGCGCCGCCGATGACCTGCCGCTGAAGCCGTGGATTCCGACGCTCAAGTACAACTACGTGCGGATCACCCCCGACTCCGTCTCGGGCCGCGACTTCCGCCGTGGCGACGAACCGGACCGCTACGGCATCCAGCAGTACTGACCCGCTCCGCGCCCCGGTCTCGCCCCGCCGCCGTCCCTGATTCGCACGGCCCCAGGGCATGCCGTACACTTGTGCGCGCAGTTGTCTGCATTCTTTTGCCGTGCCCGCGGGCCTGAAACCTCGTATCCATGGTTACGGTAGAAGTGCGTGGACGGGCGACCGGAAGGTCGTCGTCTGCACACCCGTCGGACTCGCGTCCGGCATAGGGCGGTAGCTCAATTGGCAGAGCAGCGGTCTCCAAAACCGCAGGTTGCAGGTTCGATTCCTGTCCGCCCTGCGCGTCAGCGCATACGTTGACACACAGCGCCAGCACCGAGTTGGCGCCGACGCAATTCATACAGGTGGGTACATGGTCCAGGATGAGGCGAACGGCGAGATCGTCGCGGTCGGCGGCGTGTCTCGCGAGAAGAAGCTGAACTTCTTCCAGCGCATCGCCCTCTTCATCCGCCAGGTGTTCGCGGAGCTTCGCAAGGTCGTCACCCCGACCCGGCAGGAGCTGGGCAAGTTCACGGCGGTCGTGCTGGGCTTCGTCGTCGTCATGATGGCGATCGTCTACGGCCTCGACCTGCTGTTCACCTGGGTCGTGAACGTCGTCTTCGGCGTGCCGAGCTGATCCACCGTTCGCTCGAACACTCGCGGGATGACCTCACCCGACCATCCGATGGAAGAGAAGGCAATTGTCTGAGAAGTATGTCGACGACGCCGATTGGGCGACCGCCGCGGAGCAGTCCAGCGAGGACGACGAGGCCCAGGAGGGCAACTACCTCGCCGACCAGGAGCGCTCCTCCGAGGCGGCCGAGCACATCGCGATCCACGTGGTCGACGAAGACGAGGACGGCGTCGACGAGGGCGATGCTGACATCGAGATCGACGACCCGGAGGCTGATGCCATCGTGAACGACGCACTGGAGATCGACGAGGCCGCCGAAGCCGAGGCCGCCGCCGAGGTGCTCACCGACTCCCTCGCCGAGGAGCAGGCCGAAGCCGCCGCCGAGGCCGCCGAGGAGGTCACTCCTTACGACGGTCCCGAGCTGGGCGACGACGACGGCGACGCCGAGGTGTCGCAGGACGACGAGTCCGACGCCGACCTCGACCCGTACGAGGCCTACCGCGCCGAACTGCGCAGCCTCCCGGGCAAGTGGTACGTCATCCACTCCTACGCCGGATTCGAGCGCAAGGTGAAGGCCAACATCGAGCAGCGGAAGTCCACGCTCGAGGTCGAGGAGGACATCTACCAGGTCGAGGTCCCCATGGAGGACGTCGTCGAGATCAAGAACGGCCAGCGCAAGATGGTCACGCGCGTCCGGATCCCCGGCTACGTGCTCGTGCGCATGGAGCTCAATGAGGACACCTGGTCGGTCGTCCGCCACACGCCTGGTGTCACCGGGTTCGTGGGCAATGCGCACAATCCCACGCCGCTCCGCTTCGAAGAGGCCTTCAACATGCTGAAGTCGCTCGTCGAGGTCAAGGACGTCGCCCCCGCCAAGGGCGCGGCCAAGGGCTCGGCGACCCAGGCCCGCAGCGTCGTCACCGAGGTCGACTTCGAGATCGGCGAGACCATCACGATCAAGGAGGGCTCGTTCGCGGGTCTTCCGGGCTCGATCAGCGAGATCAAGCCCGAGAGCGGAAAACTCACCGTGCTCGTCTCCCTGTTCGAGCGCGAGACTCCGGTCGAGCTCTCGTTCGATCAGGTCACCAAGCAGTAGTCAACGGCGCGTCGTCCGCCGCACAGGACGACGTCTCCAGAGCAGGACGATTCCCCGCGAATCGTCCTGCTCTGCTGTTGCAGCCTGCGTTCCTCTCCGCAGGACTGGTAGACTTGAGCGGTTGCGCGCGTGTCGCGCGATCACCCCACCACCGTCAGGAATGGCCTGACACGTGGAAGCGCGCCCGCGATGCTCCGGCACCGAGCGCTCGACAGAAGGAAGAACATGGCACCCAAGAAGAAGGTGACCGGCCTGATCAAGCTCCAGATCAACGCCGGTGCCGCCAACCCGGCGCCGCCGATCGGCCCCGCGCTCGGTCAGCACGGCGTCAACATCATGGAGTTCTGCAAGGCGTACAACGCCGCGACCGAGTCGCAGCGCGGAAACGTCATCCCCGTGGAGATCACGGTCTACGAAGACCGTAGCTTCACCTTCATCCTGAAGACTCCGCCGGCCGCGGAGCTCATCAAGAAGGCCGCCGGCCTGCAGAAGGGCTCGCCGACCCCGCACACGACCAAGGTGGGCAAGCTCACCAAGGACCAGGTGCGCCAGATCGCCGAGACCAAGCAGCCCGACCTGAACGCGAACGACCTCGAGGCCGCCTCGAAGATCATCGCCGGCACCGCCCGTTCCATGGGCATCACGGTCGAGGACTGAGGGGGAGAACAACATGGCTAAGTCCAAGGTTTACGAAGCTGCCGCGGCCAAGATCGACCGCGACTCGTTCTACACGTCCACCGAGGCCGTGAAGCTGGCGAAGGAGACGGGGTCGAAGAAGTTCGACTCCACCGTCGAGGTCGCCCTCAAGCTCGCGGTCGACCCGCGCAAGGCGGACCAGATGGTCCGCGGCACGGTCATCCTGCCGCACGGCACGGGCAAGACCGCCCGCGTCATCGTCTTCGCCACCGGCGCAGCGGCTGAGGCCGCGATCGCCGCGGGTGCCGACGAGGTCGGCGGCGCCGAGCTCATCGAGAAGGTCGCCGGCGGCTGGACCGCGTTCGACTCGGCGGTCGCGACCCCCGAGCTCATGGGCCAGGTCGGTCGCCTGGGTAAGGTCCTCGGTCCCCGTGGCCTCATGCCGAACCCCAAGACCGGCACCGTGACCCCCAACCCGGCCAAGGCCGTCGAGGAGATCAAGGGCGGAAAGATCGAGTTCCGCGTCGACAAGCACGCCAACGTGCACTTCGTCGTCGGCAAGGCCTCGTTCACCGCTGAGCAGCTGGACGAGAACTTCAAGGCCGCGCTCGAGGAGATCGTGCGTCTGAAGCCGTCGAGCTCCAAGGGTCGTTACATCCAGAAGGGCGCCGTGTCGACCACCTTCGGTCCCGGCATCCCGCTGGACGTCAACTCGCTCGCCTGACCCCCGGGTCAGCAGAAGGGGCTCCGCCGCTCGGCGGGGCCCCTTCGTCGTTCCGCTGGGCACTGCTCGGGCGTCAGCTCACGCGTCGGCGCGGATCTCGAAGTCGTCCGCATCGGAGTCCGTGGAGAGGTCGCTCACCGACACGCCCGAGACCCAGGCCCCGCGAGGGCCGCTCCCGGCCCAGGCGATGACCGCCTCGACGTCGGTGGCCGCGCCGTGGAGCTCGGCTTCCACCGATCCGTCGCCTCGGTTTCTTACCCACCCCGTGACGCGGTGTCGCCGCGCCTCCGCCCGCAGCGAGTAGCGGTATCCCACACCCTGGACGATCCCTTCCACGGTCAGATGCACGTGTCTCATCGCCCCATCCTGGCAGGAACCCTCTCGCGGATTCGGCGGGTCGGACCTCAGGGGATCACGAGGGAGACGGCGATGGACACCATGACCACGGCGATCACGCCGTCGAGGATCCGCCACGCGCGGGGGGTTGCGAGCCACCGCCCCAGGTACCGCGCGCCGATGGCCAGGCCGAAGAACCAGACCACGCTCGCCGTCGCCGCCCCTCCCGCGAACCACCAGCGGAGGTCGCCCTGCGTGCTCGCAACCGAGCCCAGCAGGAAGACGGTGTCGAGGTACACGTGCGGGTTCAGCCACGTGAGGGCCAGGCACGTGGCGAGCACCGGGGCGAGCCGTGTGCCCGCCGCGGTGAGCTGAGCGGGCCGTGTGGATCGGCGACGAGTGGCGTCAGGCTCCGGCGCCACCGCGAGCGTCGCGCCGGTAGGCCGCAGTGCTCGCCGGGCGGCGAGAGCGGCGTATCCGAGGAGGAAGGCGAAGCCCGCCCACCGCACCACCTCGACCAACCAGGGCGCCGCCTGGATGGCCAGTCCGAGTCCCGACACCCCGACGACGATGAGCACGGCGTCCGAGGCGGCGCAGACAGCGGCGACCGCCAGAACGTGCTCGCGCCGGATGCCCTGGCGAAGCACGAACATGTTCTGAGCCCCGATCGCGACGATGAGGGAAAGGCCCAGTCCGAAACCGGCCAACACGGCGGTGATCATCCCTCGACCGTAGATCCGCGCGTTCGACAGGTCCAGTTCAGAAAACTCAACGAGCATAAGCTGAGCTTCATGTTCAACGCAGAGTTCGCGCGAACGCTCGCCACCGTGATCGAGGAGGGCAGCCTCGATGCGGCGGCCCGGCGCCTGCACCTCACGCCGTCGGCGGTCAGTCAACGCATCAAAGCGCTCGAGGAGAGCGTGGGGCGGGTGCTGCTGGTCCGAGCGAAACCGGTGCGGCCGACGGCGGCCGCGGAGCCGATCGTCCGCTTCGCCCGCCAGCTCGCCCTGATCCAGCACGATGCCATGACCGCTCTCACGGGGAATGAGCTCGTGAGCATTCCGCTCGCCGTCAACGCCGACTCCCTCGCGACCTGGTTCCTCGAGCCGCTCGCGCGCCTGACGCGACGCACGCGGCTGGTCTTCGACCTGCATCGTGACGACCAGGACTTCACCGCCGGCCTTCTGGAGTCGGGCACCGTGATGGGGGCCGTCACTTCGAGGGCGGAGCCCGTGGCGGGATGCCGTGCGGTTCCGCTCGGTGTGATGCGGTACGAGGCCGTTGCCGCGCCGGAGTTCGCGGAGCGCTGGTGGGGTGCGCGAAGCGACGCCGTTCCGTCTCTGGACGCGCTCGCCTCGGCGCCTCGGGTCGACTTCGACCGTCGTGACGACGTGCAGCGTCGCTGGCTGGTGCTCCTCGGCGCGGCGGACGACTCGGGCCCCCGACACTTCGTTCCCGCCTCGCACGACTTTGCGGAGGCCGTGCTCCGAGGGCTCGGATGGGGCCTGCTTCCCGCGGTACAGAGCGCTCGCGGTCTCGCCGACGGATCCCTGGTCCGACTCGGCGGACCGTCCATCGACGTGCCGCTGTCGTGGCAGCAGTGGAATCTGCATTCGCCGTTGCTCGATCTGGTGGCCGAGGAGATCGTGGCCGAAGGCGCGCGTGTGCTCGGCCGCGCCGGATGACGCGCGGGCCTCAGGCGTCGCCGATGCGCAGGACGACTTTTCCCCGCGAGTGACCACGTTCGATCTCGCGGTGCGCGTCGGAGGCCTCTGCCAGATCGAACACTCGATCGACGTAGACCTGGATCGCTCCGGAATCGAGCAGGCGCGCCAGCGTGCTCAGGACGCTGCCGTCGGGGATCACCTTGTACGACGTCGCGCGGACACCGGCCCGCGCCGCGGCCTCGGCGTAGCCGGGCCACGACCCCGTCGGCACCATGACGTAGAGGCCTCCGGGGCGGAGGACGGTCAGCGAGCGCGTCCCGGTGTCGTCGTGGACGTTGCCCACGAGATCGATCACGACGTCCACACCGTCAACCAGGTCTTCGAACCGGGTGGTGGCGTAGTCGACGGTCACGGCGGCGCCCAGGTCACGCAGCCACGGCAGGTTGCGTTCCGACCCCGTCGCGGTCACGTGGGCGCCGAAGTAGGCGGCCAGCTGTACGGCGAAGTGACCGACACCGCCGGATCCCGCATGGATGAGCACGCGCTGCCCCTCGTGCGCGTGCGCGGTTTCGACGACGAGCCCCCACGCCGTCAACGCCGCCAGCGGGACCCCGGCGGCCTCGACGTGCGAGAGCGACGTCGGCTTGCGCGCCACCGACAGGGTGGGAACCACGGCATACTCCGCGTAGGTTCCGCCCGATCGGGGGAAGGGGACCATTCCGAACACCTCGGTGCCCGAAGGGAAAGGGTGGCTCTCGTACGGCGAGGACACCACGACGCCACTGAAGTCGAACCCGAGAGTGCTCGGGTGCTGGGTGATGCCCGAGTGTGCGCCACGACCCGCGCGCGTCTTGGCGTCGATCGGGTTCACTCCGGCGGCCACGACGCGCACCAGCACCTCACTGAGGACCGGGGCCGGGACGGGAATCCGCTCTTCGCGGAGCACTCCCGCATCGCCGGGGGCGTCGAACACGACCGCTCGCATCGTCTCGGGAATCGTCTCGTTCGTGGTCGCGGCGACAGGAGTCTCGCCGGAGCGCGTCGGACGGAGTCGCGTGAGTCGGGACTTGTCCATCGGTGTGTATCCTTCCCCGTGCGTGTCGACGTCGTCAGCACGTGCGGCTCATGGCACCAGTCAACCGCGCGATTGTCTCGTCCGTGTTACGCCGGTGCTACCGGTGGGAACCGGTCCCGCGCCCCTCGGACGACCGACGGACGAGCGGAACCCCCATGATGGCAGGCGCTCCGTTCCCGGCCGGGCCACCGCGCCGTGCACCGTCAGGGTCGCACGCCCGAGGTGAGCGCGTGGAGGAGTCGGGTGAGGCTTCGGATCTCCTCCTCCGGCCAGTCCTCGAGGCTCCGCAGCAGGAGGTCCTCCTGGGGCCCGCGGGCCTCTTCGAGTCGTTCCCGTCCGAAGGGGGTCGCCGAGAGGAGGCTGGACCGGCCGTCGGAGGGATCGGGCGTGCGCTCCACGAGACCGAGTCGTTCGAGCTCGCGCACCGTCCGGGACAGCTGTCCCTTGTCGACCAGGAGGTGCTCGGCGAGCGCCGTCTGCGTCACGGATTCCCGGCGGGCGATCGTCGTGAACACCTTGTAGGCGCCGGGGAGCATGCCCGGGCTCACTCGGTTGGCGTTGTCGGTGATGATCCGGCGGAACTGGTTGATCAGCTCGCCGAACTCGGCCTCGAGGGCCCGCACCGCGCGGCTGCGGGCCTCGAGGCGGTCGTCGGCTTCGCCGGAGGCCGGCGCGAGCTCGGTATCAGAGGCGGACACGGTGTCTCCTCTACTCCGCGCCAGCTGAGCGGCGCGGACCCGCCGACGGGGCGTCGTCGTCGGCCGTGGCGGTGACGGAGTCCATCCCCGCGGGAACGGACACGGTGGCCAGGTCCGCCTCGCCCGCGCGCAGCCGCTCGGTGGTCGTCATCGTCGTCAGTGCCTTGTTCGGCAGGAACACGATGGCGATGAGGCTCAGCACCGCGAACGGTACCGCGATGAGGAAGGAATGGGAGATCCCGGTCGCGTAGATGTCCTCGAAGACGATCCGCAGCGCGTGCGGCATCGTGGACACCTGGGGGAGGGCTCCCGACTGCAGTTGGTCCTGCCACTTCTGCGCCTCCGCGCCCAGGCTCATCAGCGCCGAGACGATGTCGTCCTTGCGCTCGGCGACGAGCTCGGTGACGCGCGAGGCGAGAGCGGCACCCATGACCGAGACGCCGATCGTTCCGCCTAGGCTCCGGAAGAACGTGACGCCCGAGCTCGCGACGCCGATCTCCGTCGGCTTGGTCGTGTTCTGCACGACGAGCACGAGGTTCTGCATCGTCATACCCACGCCGGCGCCGAGCAGGAACATGTAGATCGAGACGAGTGTGAAGTCGGTGTCGTAGTGGATCGTCGACAGCAGCGTCGAGCCGGCGATGAGGAATACGGCCCCCAGGATCAGGAAGCCCTTCCAGCGGCCGGTGCGCGTGATGAGCGCGCCGACGCCGATCGAGGCGACGAGAAGGCCCGCGATCATCGGGATGGTCATGAAGCCGGCCTCCGTCGGGGTGGCACCCCGGGCGAGCTGCATGTACTGGCTCAGGAAGACCGAGGCCCCGAACATCGCGATACCGGTGGCGATCGATGCGATCACCGACAGGGTGAAGGTGCGGTTGCGGAACAGCGACAGCGGAACGAGAGGCTCACGCGAGCGCAGCTCGACGATCACGAACAGCACGGCGCCGAGGAGTGCACCGCCCACCATGAGGACGGTGGTCAGGCTCCACCACTCGAAGGAGTCGCCCGCCAGGGTGACCCAGATGAGGAGGAGCGATACCGCCGTGGACAGCAGAACGATGCCGAGGTAGTCGATCGTGGTCTTCTTCTTGGGCCGCGGGGGGATGTGCAGTGTCTGCTGCACGAGGATCAACGCGATGATCGCGATGGGAAGCGCGACGAAGAAGTTCCAGCGCCAGCCCCAGGCGTCGGTGATGACACCGCCCAGGAGCGGTCCGCCGATCGTGGCCACAGCCATGACCGCGCCGAACAGACCCATGTACCGTCCGCGTTCGCGCGGGCTGATGATGTCCGCCATCAGCACCTGGCTGAGGGCGGCCAGGCCACCGGCTCCGATGCCCTGCACGGCGCGGAAGGCGATCAGCGTCTCGGGGTTCTGCGAGAAGCCCGCAGCGGCGGTCGCCAGTACGAAGATCGCGATCGCGAGCTGGTAGAGCAGTTTGCGGTTGGTGAGGTCGGCGAGCTTTCCCCAGATCGGGGTCGAGATCGCGGTGGTCAGGAGGGTCGCGGTGACGACCCACGTGAAGGCGGTCTGGTTGCCGTCGAGGTCATGGATGATGACCGGCAACGACGTCGAGACGACGGTGGAGGCGAGCATCGACACGAACATGCCGAGCAGCAGGCCGGAGAGCGCCTCGAGCACCTGGCGGTGCGTCATGCGCGGCTTCTCGACGGCCGGAGAAGAAGGGGCAGACATGGAGTTCCTTGCGACAATTGATTGATCTAGGTCAACGGTTGAGATTGGTCAACTATAGATTCAATCGTTGAGGTGCGTCAACTATTCCCCGCGGCGCGGGATCGGCCGTCTGGCTGGGGCGTGGCGGGTTCGCGCGGCGGGTTCAGTCCGCGAGGGCGAGGGCGCGATACGGCTCCGCGGGGCGCGGGGTGTCGGCGCCGGCGCGAGCGCGAGCGGCGTCGAGCAGTGCGCCGTCGACCGTCTGTCGCCGTTGCATCGTCCGCCGGTAGAGCTCGTCGATCAGTTCGGTGGCCAGCCCCACGAGGTGACGGATCTCGCGCTCGTCGCGGTCCACCCACGCGCACCGGGGCTCGTCGCTCACCGGCACGAAGTCGTCGTGCTGCTCCCACACGACCAGCGTGCGCTCGGCGCCCAGGACGTGCTGCTGCCACCACACCTGTCGCAAGTAGGAGCGGGGGATCGATCGCCATGGCTTCTTGGTCGTCTTGATCTCACACAGGGTGACCCGCCCCTGCGCATCGACGGAGATGCCGTCGGGCGTGGCCAAGTGCCGCTTCTCGACGACGGCGTGGAACAGTGCCGACGACGGTTGGATGCTGTGGGTTGCGGCCACCCAGGCGGCGATCTCAGGCTCGCGCTGGCGACCGTGTGCGGTGTACGCGTTCCCCGAGAATCCCGACCCTCCGGTGAGCTTTGCGTCGGCTGCCCGCGCGATCGCGTTGGGGCTGGTCAGCTGTGCCACGTCGGTCGCGGTGATGCCTCGCGAGCGTGCGCGCATCCAGGCCACACGATCCCGCGAGTCGGCGACGATGCGCTGGGCCAATTCCGGAGCCACGCGCGCGAAAGCCTCCGGAGTCATGTCATCGAGGGTAGCCCGCCCCGCCGACCTCGTTCGTCGGACACTCCGCGGCGCTCCTCCGTTGCTCCCGGGCCCTTCCTCCCGGGGTCCTTCCTCCCGGGGTCCTTCCTCGAGAGCACATGCTGTCATCGAGCGCACACGATCCGGACGTCACAAACGTGTGCGCTCACCCGCAGCATGTGCTCTCGACGGGCTCGCGGCGAGGCGCGTACGCGGCGGCGTCGGAGGGTGCGGCGGCTCCTCCCCAGGTGCCCGAGTGTCGAAGGGTGAGGAGCGACAGGATCCAGTGACGGGCCGAGCCCTCCAAACCGCGCAAGGCTGACCGAATGAGGCTGGCGCTCGATATCCCGAAGTGTCGTGAACTCGTCGTAACGTCTCGGCAGCTCGCGTTGGCGGGGTGGAGCGCGCGGGCGCTGCGCGCCGCTGTCGAGTCAGGCGAGTGGATCCGCCTCCAGCGCAACCGATATGTCCACGGGGATCTCTGGCGCGACCTCTGGCCCGAGTCTCGACACCTCACGGCCATCGTCGCCGCGCACGGCGAGATGACGACCGGCACGTCTGCGTTCTCTCACGAGTCCGCCGCCGTCATCCACGGACTTCCGCTCTACCGGCACGCTTTCCGATCCCTTCACATCACCGTGACGCGCGACGGGAGAATGCCGAGCCGCGAGGGGCTCTTCCGGCACCGCGACGTGCTTCCTCCGGAGGATGTCGTGGTGGTCGACGGCATTCGATGCACGTCGCTGGATCGCACGGTCTATGACCTGGCCCGCACTGTCGGGGCCGAGGCGTCGCTCTCGGCGGCCGACGTCGCGCTGGGGCGAGTGACAGCAGGTGTGGCGGCGGGGCACCAGAAGAGTGTCGCCGACAGGTGGCGGGAAGAGATGTTGTCGCGGTGTGCCCAGCACGCCGGCGGCCGCGGAGTTCGCCGGGCGATCAAGCTACTCGAACTCGCCGACGGCCGGGCGGAGTCGCCCGGAGAGAGTGTCTCGCGATTGCGATGGCACGAAGCGGGCTTCCGTGAGATCGAGGTGCAGCCCGAAGTCCTCCTCCCGCGGGGTCGGCGGCGTCGCTGTGACCTCGCGATCGGCGAGATCCGGTCGTTCTTCGAGTTCGACGGGCGAGTCAAGTACGTCGACGCCGATATGCGCGACGGTCGTCCGGTGGAGCACGTGGTCATCGAAGAGAAGCTCAGGGAGGACGAGATCCGAGCCGTCACCGGGTGGAGGGTGCTGCGCGCCGTCGACGAGGACATCGCTTCGTCCACGTCCTTCGCCGCCTACCTTGCTCGCTTCGGCATCCGTTGACTCGCTCCGCCCGTTCGCCTCTTGCCGAGAGCACATGTTCTCGTCGAAAGCACATGTCTTGTTCGTACGTGACGTATGCCCTCGATGGGAGCATGTGCTCTCGACGAGAGGGGTGGGGCGCGGCGCGGGCGGGGGATTCGGGGTGGGGCCCGGCGGGGCGGGGGAACTTGGGGTGGGATTTGGGGGGATGGGTGCGCCGGGGGTACAGTAGAGACAAGCCAAAGACCGTCGGTCTCGGCGTGCGCGCAAGCGGACGTCGACGAAGCTCTGCACGCAGGGGCCCACGCAGGTACACAGAACTTCCCGGGAAACGGGATCCAAAGCTCCGTGCGCTTGCGCCGGAGCTTTTTCGTGTGCGGGGTGGAATGACCGGACCGACGCCCGCGGCCGACGGCCCGCCACCGCGGGACGTCTCGTACACACAAGGAGTGGCCATGGCGCAGAAGGAAGCATCGGTCGCCGAGCTCACGAAGAACTTCGAGGACTCGACCGCCGTTCTGCTGACCGAGTACCGCGGTCTGACGGTTGCCCAGCTCAAGGAGCTGCGCAACAGCATCCGTCAGGACGCGGAGTACGCCGTGGTGAAGAACACGCTGACCAAGATCGCGGCCCAGCGGGCCGGGGTCGAGGGCCTGGACGACGAGCTCAAGGGCCCGTCCGCCATCGCCTTCGTGCACGGTGACCCGGTCGCCGTCGCCAAGGGTCTGCGTGCCTTCGCCAAGGCACACCCTCTGCTGGTGATCAAGGGCGGGTACTTCGACGGTGCCGCTCTGACCCCGGCCGAGGTGAACAAGCTCGCCGATCTCGAGAGCCGTGAAGTCCTGCTGGCGAAGCTCGCCGGTGCGATGAAGGCCTCGCTGACCAAGGCGGCCTACGTCTTCAATGCGCTGCCGTCGAAGGCCGTTCGCACGGTCGACGCGCTGCGCGAGAAGCAGGAGTCCGCGGCCTGAATCCGGGCTTCGGCATAGCACAACCCCAATCAAGGAGAA
>NZ_JASGDO010000009.1:0-26298 GCF_047607225.1 Microbacterium sp.
GCGCCCCGTTCGGCCGTCGCGGTGGCCCAGCGCGGCGGGGGCAACGGCGCGCCCGCCTCTCCGGCGCCCGCGATCGTGCGCCGTGGCAGGGGTGTCGGCCGGCGTCGCGCGACACCTCGGGGCATCCGAGACCGTCGTTCGGGCGCTGTTCGTGACCCTCGCGTTGCTCGCGGGCGCCGGCGTGCTCCTCTACCTGTGGCTGTGGGCGTTCGTGCCGTGGGAGGACGGTGAGGACTCGCCGACGCGCCGCGCTCCTGTGGCGTGGGTCCTCATCGCGGCGTCTGCGGTCGGCTTCATCGGGATCCTCGGTGCGTGGGGGATCGACGCCACCACGGTCGTGTGGGTGGGCCCCCGCTGGGTGTCGGTCCCGGTGGGGCTTGCGGCGGCAGTGGTCTTCACGACGGTCACGGCGACCGGTGCCGGATGGTGGGCCGCACTCATCGACCGCCGCGACCCGGCCCGTGGCCCTCGCCATGCGCTCGTCGTACGCCTTCTCGCAGTCGCGGTGATGCTCGTGGCGGCCTGGGTCTCGGCGCAGCGTATCGACGACGACGGGCTCGTCGTCCTTGCGGTCGTCCTCATCCCGCTCGGGGGCACCGCGTGCGTTCTGGTCTCGACGCCGATCGAACGGTATCGGGAGCTGTCGGGGGAGCGGATCGCCCGCGTGCGGGAGGAGCAACGCGCGGAGATGGCGGCGCATCTGCACGACTCGGTGCTGCAGACCCTCGCGCTCATCCAGAACCGGGCGGGTGCGTCGAGCGAGGCTGCCCGTCTGGCGCGGGCGCAGGAGCGAGAGCTGCGTGCCTGGCTCTACGACGGCGACGCTCCCGCCGACAGCGACCTGCCGACCGACCTTCGGGATTACGCGGGAGGCCTGGAGCTGGACTATCCGGTGCGGATCGACGTCGTCTCGGCGGGCTCCTCGACGGAGCGCGCGAGCGGCGAAGTGGCGGCGGCGGCCCGCGAGGCGATGCTCAACGCGGCCCGTCATGCCGGAGGCGACATCTCCGTCTACATCGAGGGGACAGCCTCGTCCGTCGACGTCTTCGTCCGCGACCGCGGTCCGGGGTTCGATCCCGAGGCCGTCCCGGCCGATCGCTGGGGAGTGCGGGAGTCGATCGTGGGGCGGATGCGCCGGATCGGCGGGACCGCCACGATCCGTCCGGGCGCCGGGGGCGGGACCGAGGTGCATCTGCGGCTCACCACGGCGGGAGGCCGGTATGCCTGACAAGCTGCGGGTCGTGATCGTCGACGACCACTCGATCTTCCGGTCGGGCCTGCGGGCGGATCTGGATGCGTCCGTGGAGGTGGTGGGCGAAGCCGCCGACGTCGCGTCGGCGATCGAGGTCATCGGCCGCACGATGCCCGATGTCGTCCTTCTCGACGTGCACCTCCCCGGCGGTGCGGGCGTGGCCGACGCCTCGGGCGGGGAGTCCGTGATCCGTGGGTGTCTGCCCACGACCGCGCGCTTTCTCGCGCTGAGCGTCTCGGACGCCGCCGAGGACGTCGTGCGGGTGATCCGCGCCGGCGCCCGCGGCTACATCACGAAGGGCTCCTCCGGAGGCGAGGTGAGCGCCGCCGTGCACGCCGTCGCCGGCGGTGACGCCGTCTTCTCGCCGCGGCTGGCCGGCTTCGTCCTGGACGCCTTCGGCGCCGTCGCGGGTGAGACCGCCGCCGTCGACGACGAACTGGACCGCCTCTCGGCCCGGGAGCAGGAGGTCATGCGCCTCATCGCGCGCGGCTACGCGTACAAGGAAGTCGCCGCCGAGCTGTTCATCTCCGTCAAGACGGTGGAAACCCACGTGTCATCGGTCCTCCGCAAACTGCAGCTGTCGTCGCGACATGAACTGACGGTGTGGGCGTCCGAGCGTCGCCTGCTGTAGCACCCCCGCCGACGAGATCCGGGCAGGATCAGGGTGATCCCTGAGGTAAACCATTTGCAGGTATATATATACTCGGCATGTGATTATTCGCCGCCTCCTTGCCCGTCTCACTCCCGCCGTGGCCGTCGTGCTGGTGGGCCTTCTCGGCAGTGTCCTCGCGCTGTGGGCCGCGTCCGCGGGCGCTGCGGCCGGTGCGGCGACCATCTTCGTCGTCGCGAGCCTCGTGCTGTGGAGCACGGGGTTCCGGTCCGTCGGGCTCTGGGTGCGCGCTGCCGTCGCCAGACGTTCTCGAGACGATGAGGGTCACGAGGCGCCAGCCGCCGCGCCCGACCTGCGCGTCGCTCTCGTCTACTGCGTCGCCGACGATGCCGACCTCCCGGCGATCGCGACGAGCATGCGCCAGGACGTCCCGGTGGCCACGGTCATCCTCGACGACTCCCGTGATCCGGATGCGCAAGCACGGCTGGACGCCTTCGCGGCCGCATACGGGTGCCGGATCATCCGGAGGGCGCAGCGCAGCGGCTACAAGGCCGGCAACCTCAATCACGGTCTTGCCGCGCTGCGGGGCGAGTTCGACGCCTACCTCCTCTGCGACAGCGACGTGGTCCTGCCTCCCGACCTCGCTCGCCGGTGCGCCTCGGCGCTGGCCGACCCGACGGTCGCCGTCGCTCAAGCGCTCCCCACCGCCCGCCCGGGCAGGTCGTGGTTCTCGCGCTACTTCGGGCCGCTGCTGGAGACCCACCTGGAGACCACGCGACGAGGCCGGGAGGCGGCGGGGGTCGTCGCCCTCCTCGGCCGGGGCGCGCTCGTCCGCGCCGCCGCGATCGACGATGTGGGGGGCGTCCCCGAGGTCGTCGCCGAGGACCTCGCCCTTTCGGTGGCCCTGCGTCGCCGCGGGTGGCGGCTCGTCAACGTCGATGTCGCGTTCGCGGAGGACTACCCGATCGACTACCGGTCGTTCCGCACCCAGATGCGCAAGACGACGGAGGGCGCCGTGGAGTTCCTTCGGCGACCCGGCCAGCTCCGCGGGTGGCAGGGGCGCGGTCGGCTCGACGTGCTGCTGGAGACCGCGCTGGTCCCGCTGGCCGCGCTGGCCGGCGTGGCGGCCATGGTGTCGGGGGTGAGCCTCGCGATGCACGGCACCACCCCGCCGCTGTGGGCGATGGCTCTCACCGCCCTCAGCGCCGTCGCCCCTCTGATTCCCGAGGCCACCCGCCGAACGCGCGTTCAGCGCCCCGCCGCCGGCGTCGTCTTTCTCCTCCTTGCCGGAGTGCTCTACTCCTCGGTGATGTTCGTCGTGCTCTCCGCCGTCGTGCGCACGGCCATCGGCCGCCGAGCGGTCTTCTGGATCACTCCGAAGGCGCAGCGCACGCTCGGAGTGCGACAACTGGTCGACCTGCTGCGGGCCGAGCTCGTCCTCGCCCCCGCCATTGCGGCGGCGGCCCTGGTCGCTGCCGGCTCGCCGGTGGCGGCGCTGGCGCCCCTCGGGCCCGTGCTGTGCGCGCTGGCATTCGCCGTGACCCTCGTCGCCCGTCGGACGGTGGGGCAGCCGGTGCAGACGAAGCCGGCTGCCGTCGCTGCCGTCCTCCCCGATCCCTCCCCGCGTGCGATGACCGGTGTCGGTGCCCGAGCCTAGACTTGGGGGGTCATGAGCGACCCGAGCACACCCGTCATCGTCGGCGCCGATGCGCCAGGTCCGCAGGGGCGGGGCGCTCGCGCCGACGACGATCTGCTGCGCGGACTGAACCCGCCGCAGCGAGAGGCGGTCACCTACCGCGGTCCTGCGCTGCTGATCGTCGCCGGTGCCGGCTCGGGCAAGACGCGAGTGCTCACGCACCGGATCGCGTCCCTGTTGCGCAACCGCGAAGCGTGGCCGAGTCAGATCCTCGCCATCACCTTCACCAACAAGGCGGCGGGCGAGATGCGCGAGCGCGTCCACCAGCTCGTCGGCGAGGCGTCCCAGGGAATGTGGATCTCCACCTTCCACTCGGCGTGCGTCCGCATCCTCCGCCGCGAGGCCGAGCAGTTCGGCTTCACGCGCAACTTCACGATCTACGATTCGGGTGACTCCCGAGCCCTCATCAAACGGCTCGTCAAAGACCACGACGCCGACGCCTTCGGTCTCACCCCGGCGTCGGTGCAGGGGCGGATCTCCAAGCTCAAGAACGAGCTCGCCGACGCCGAGTCCTTCGCCCGGCAAGCCAACCTCAGCGATCCCGCCGAGCGGATCTTCGCCGAGATCTTCGCCGACTATCAGCGCGCTCTGCAGAAGGCCAACGCCTTCGACTTCGACGATCTCATCGCGCAGACGGTCTATCTGTTCCGCGCCTTCCCGCGCGTGGCCGACGTCTACCGCCGGCGCTTCCGGCACATCCTCGTCGACGAGTATCAAGACACCAACCACGCGCAGTACTCGCTGATCCACGAGCTCACCAGGCCCGTCTCCGGCGCCGGAGACGCCTTCTCCAGCGGCGGCATGATGATCTTCGACACGGCCGACGCACCGGAGCTCGAGGGGGCGTCTCTCACGGTCGTCGGCGACTCCGATCAGTCGATCTATGCCTTCCGCGGCGCGGACATCCGCAACATCTCGGAGTTCGAGCGGGACTTCCCGGGCGCCAAGGTCGTCCTCCTGGAGCAGAACTACCGTTCGACGCAGAACATCCTGTCGGCGGCCAACGCGGTGATCAGCCACAACTTCGATCGCAAGGACAAGAAGCTGTGGACCGACGTCGGCGCGGGCGACCCCATCATCGGCTTCACCGGGTACTCGCAGCACGACGAGGCGCAGTTCGTCGCCGATGAGATCGAGGCGCTGCATCGGAAGGGCCTTCCGTACGGCCAGATCGCGGTGTTCTATCGCACGAACTCGCAGTCACGTGCCTTGGAGGAGATCTTCATCCGGTCCGCCGTGCCCTACAAGATCATGGGCGGCACCAAGTTCTACGACCGCGCCGAGATCAAGGATGCGATGGCCTATCTCATCGCGGTCGCGAACCCTGCCGACGACCTGGCGGTCCGTCGCATCCTCAACAAGCCGCGGCGGGGCATCGGCGACGTCACCGAGACGGCCATCGCGCGCTACGCCGCGGAGGAGGGGATCTCGTTCCGCGAGGCGCTCGCCAACGGGTCGGCTCTGGGGGTGGGGCCCAAGATCCAGAAGGCGATCGCGCAGCTCGACGCCGTGCTGGCCGAAGCCGCGGAGATCATGCTGCCGGCCAGCGGCGAGGTCGCCTCGTCGACGTCGGTCACCGAGGGCCTCACGACGCTGCTGAACAAGTCGGGGTACTTCGACGCGCTCCGGATGTCCAAGGACCCGCAGGACGAAGCGCGCGTGGAGAACCTCGAGGAGCTCGTCGCCGTCACCCGAGAGTTCGCCCGCAACAATCCCGACGGCACGATCCTCGACTTCCTCACCGAGGTGGCGCTCGTCTCCGACGCCGACGACCTCGATGACGCGTCGGGGACGGTCTCGCTCATGACGATGCACACCGCAAAGGGCCTGGAGTACGACGCCGTCTTCGTCACGGGAGTGGAAGAAGACCTGATCCCGCACCGCATCTCGGCGGGCGAGCCCGGAGGGCCGCAGGAGGAGCGCCGGCTGTTCTACGTGGCCCTCACGCGTGCGCGCAAGAAGCTCCATCTGTCTCTCGCGATGACGCGGGCGCAGTTCGGCGAGGTCTCGGTCGCGATGCCGAGCCGGTTCCTCCAGGAGATTCCGCACGACCTGATCGACTGGCGTCAGTCGCCGGGCGACGTCAACTCGCGCGGCGGGGCACAGTCGCGCGCCCTGAACGCTCGCCCGGGTTCGCGCGGCGCCGGCGGAGGCGGCCGTCGTTACGGCGACGATCTCGTGCCCTTGCCGCCGCGCGAGCGACCGGCGGGTTCGCTCGAGAAGTTCGCCAATCGGATCCCCGCCAAGGTCCGTGACAACGGCGACCTCGAGCTCGCCCCGGGCGACCGGATCCGCCATGACGACTTCGGCGAAGGTCGCGTCGACATGGTCACGGGCGAAGGGGCCAAGCGCGTCGCGCACGTGCGTTTCGATGCGGCAGGCGCCAAGAAGCTCCTCATCAAGATCGCCCCGATCATCAAGTTGTGAGGGCGGCCCCTTCACCGCACCGTTACTCAGCGTTCCGACATGTCCTCGTCGTGCGACATGAGAATGCCCTAATGTGACCCTGGGTGCTCCCGCTGGTGCGCCACGACATCCACCTCTGGGAGAGTCCATGCGCACACGATCGCGCCTTCGCTCCGTCGGCATCGCTCTGGTCGCGGTGCTCACGGCGGCACTGTTCACTTTCGCCCCCGCCGCCGCGCAGGCCGCGGACACCGCGACGATCTCCGGGAAGGTCACCGTGCCCTCCGGCGTGTCCGTCTCCCCCGGGAGCCTCACGGTCAACGCCTCGGGAGTCTCGACCGGTGAGTACAAGTGGGCCACCGTCTCGGCCGACGGCACCTACACCATCTCGGGCGTCGCTGCCGGTGACTACAAGGTCAAGTTCAGCGTGAGCGACACGTCCGGGCTCGCGGGCCAGTGGTGGAAGAACCAGAAGGACTGGAGCACCGCGACGATCCTCAAGGTCACCGCCGGCGCGAACATCACCGGAATCGACGCAAAGCTCGAACGCGGGGCGACCATCAAGGGCACCTTCACGGTTCCCGCGGGGGTCGAGTGGCCGTCGATCCGGATCGTCGACGCGAAGGACCGCACGCGCGGTGTGGAGGCGTCCTGGCAGTACGACCAGGGCTCGAAGAACTACACCCTCACGGGCGTTCCCGCCGGCTCCTACAAGATCGCGTTCAGCGCGAACGGCGCCACCGAGCAGTGGTGGAACAAGAAGGCGAGCTTCGAGACGGCGACGACCCTCAAAGTCGAGGGCGGCGACGTCAAGACCGGGATCAACGCGAGCCTCGTGAAATCGGCGGTGCTGAAGGGCAAGGTCACCCTCCCGGCCGGCATCAAACTCACGAACACGAGCGGACTCTACGTGGCGGTGTACTCGGCCACGAAGGAGGTCTACCTCAACAGCACGAGCGTCAAGGCCGACGGCACCTACCGCCTGGAGAACGTGCCGGCAGGCACATACAAGGTCAACTTCTCCGCCTACGGCCTCAACGTGCTGGGACAGTGGTGGAACAACACCTCCACGTGGGCGTCTGCCGCCAAGGTCACGGTGACGGCCGGGCAGACCCGCACGCTCAACGCGAAACTCGTCAAGGGCGCCGTCCTCAGCGGCAAGGTCACGCTCCCGAAGGGGTCCGGCGCGACGCTGAAGAACGTCGAGGTCGGCGTCTTCACCGATAAGCGCGTCTACCTCCGCAGCACGTGGCTCAGCGCCTCGGGCACCTACCGTGTCGACCAGCTTCCCGCCGGCTCGTACAAGGTCCGGGTGATGCCGAACGACGGCACCGCTGCCGGGCAGTGGTACAAGGGCAAGTCGGACTGGAAGACCGCGACGAAGATCGCGCTCAAGACCGGCGCGACGCGGACGAACGTCAACTTCTCCCTCAAGCCCGGCGGATCGATCTCCGGGACGGTCTCGGGGTCGGCCGCGAAGAACGGCGTCGCGTACGTGTACGCGTACCGCCTGGCCTCGGACGGCGAGTGGGAGTACAGCGGCTGGGCCCTGGCGGCGAAGTCCGGCTCTTACAAGATCAAGGGCCTGCAGAGCGGCAAATACGCGGTGCAGTTCTACCGTGCGGGAGGCGGTGCGGGATCGGGGAGCACCACCGCTCCGGCGCTTCCCGCGGGCGCTCGCTCGCTGACCCCGGCCACGCCCGCACCGACGGCGGCAGCATCGGTCGTGTGGGAGAAGTGGTACAAGGACAAGCCGGACGCTGAGTCGGCGACCCGCGTCACGGTGAAGGCGCCGAAGAACACCGGTGGCATCAACACCAACCTCGACGTGGCGCCGAAGATCCAGACGCTCAGGACGTCGGTTCCGAAGATCTCCGGCACCCTCAAGGTCGGCAAGAAGCTCACCGCGGAGCCCGGAACGTGGACGCGGGGAGCGACCCTTCGCTACCAGTGGTATGCGGGCGGAAAGGCCATCGCGAAGGCGACGAAGTCGACGTTCACCCTCACGAAGTCGCAGAAGGGGAAGACGATCACGGTCAAGGTCACGGGCAAGAAGGACGGCTACAAGTCGGCCTCCAAGACCTCGAAGAAGACGAAGAAGGTGTCCTGACCCGACATTGCCAGCGGCCGTCGATGCTGTAGTGGAGTCGGAACACCAGGGGGTGCCGTCGGCAGCTGGGGGAACGGCCCGGCCTCCCCGGACGTCTCCTCGCCTCGGTCGGGTCGCACCCGGCCGGGGCGCCTCCCCTCGCGACGGATAGGCTGACGGAATGGCACTCTTCTCCCGGCGCGGCAAGCCCGACGACGAACAGGCCCCGGGAGCCAGCGTCGGGGATGCCGTCGAGGCGCCCGAGGCTCCGGCGGATCCTCCCGCCGCCGCGGAGGCAGTGCCCGAGGTCGGCATCTCGATCTCGACGTTCGGCTCGGCCTCGACGGCGCGTCCAGCTGCGGAGGCGCCCGCGCGCACTCAGACGGTACCCGGGCTGCCCGACAACGTGCTTCTGAAGCAAGCGCTCGCCGCGTTGCCGGCCGAGCCTCAGAACACCGACGTGATGAACGTCATGCGTCAGGCGATGCAGGGCCACCTCTACGTGCGCGTGCAAGGCGACGCGAAGGCTCTCCTCGCGGACGGGCAGCCGCTCAACATCGCCGCCACCGCGATCGGCGACCAGCGCTTCATGCTGGCCTTCACCGGCGGTGCCGCCCTCCAGGACAGCGTCCGCGTGGACGGCGACTCCGCCACCTCGGCGATCGGCCAGCCCACCGTCTCCGTCTTCCAGAACGTCGTGGCCGGACCCTACGCGGGCCTCTTCCTCGATCACGCGAGCGTCGGTGCGCGGCTGATCCTGCCGTCCGAGCTCATCCAGAAGGCGCTCGAGGAGAGCGAGCCGACGCTGGCGCTCAAGGCCCTTCTCGTGGGGGAGCGCACGGCGCAGACGGCCGCCGAGGTCGCCGACGCCCTCACTCGGGTGCGGCTCTGGGTGGCGGGGAACACCGACGAAGCCGGCCGCATCGGTCTCGCGGAGGCACGTACGGCGGACGGCCGGCGGCGCCTCGAGGTGTTCTCGCACCCGCTCGAGGTGATCGCGGTCGGTCGGGGCGACCGGCCGCTCCCGCTGTCGGGGGAGCAGCTGGCCAAGGCGCTGGCCGCCGATCCGGCGATCTCCGGCGTCGTGGTCGATCCCGCCGGTCCCTGGATCGAGCTCGACCGCGACGATCTCGCCCCGGTCCTCGCCCTGGCCTGACCTCGCCGTCGCAACGGCGCAAGGGGTGTCGCCATCCCCGTTCCGGCCCCTAGGGTCGAGCCATGGCATCGGAGCGCATCAGTGTGACGGTCGGTGACCGCGAGGTCTCCCTCTCAAGTCCCAATCGCGTCGTCTATCCCGACATCGGCGTCACGAAACACGAGCTGGCCGAGTACGTCTCCGCCGTCGCAGAGCCGTTCCTGCGCGCCAACGGTCATCGTCCGGTGTCGTTGGAACGCTTCCCCGACACGGTCGACGGGGAGCGCTTCTTCTCCAAGAACCCGCCCAAAGGGGCACCCGAGTACGTCCATCAAGTGATGTGCACCTACAACAGCGGCCGCCGCCATCCTCAGGTGGTGCTCGACGAGGCCGCTGCCATCGTGTGGGCCGTCCAGATGAACACGGTGGTGTTCCATCCGTGGGCATCGTTGGCCGCCGACACCGACAATCCCGTCGAACTGCGCATCGATCTGGATCCGCAACCGGGGACCGACTTCGCCGATGCCGCCGCCGTCGCCCCGGTGCTGCGGGAGGTTCTTCGCGAGGCGGGGCTGCAGGCCTGGCTGAAGACGAGCGGCAACCGCGGCCTGCACGTCTTCTGCCCCATCGAGCCGACGCACGAGTTCCTGGACGTGCGCCATGCCGTCATCGCCGCCGGTCGCGAGCTGGAGCGTCGACTGCCGACCTCCGTGACGACCAACTGGTGGAAGGAGGAGCGCGGTCGGCGCGTGTTCGTCGATTTCAACCAGGCCAACCGCGACCGGACGATGGCCGGCGCCTACAGCCCCCGTGCTCTCCCGACCGCCACCGTCGCCACGCCGATCACGTGGGAGGAGCTCGCCGAGGGGGTGGACCCCGGCGCGTTCACGGTGCGCACCGTCCCCGAGCGCCTCGCCACTCAGGGCGACCCGTGGGAGCACCTGGCCGAGGAGCCGGGACGCATCGACGTTCTCCTGGAATGGTGGGAACGCGACCTCGCGGACGGCCTCGGTGAGCTGCCCTTCCCGCCCGAGTTCCCCAAGATGCCGGGGGAGCCGCCGCGGGTGCAGCCGAGCCGCGCTCGCACGGAGGACACGGAGCCGGGCCGATAACATCGGAGGAGTGAGTGCTCACCGTCGCCTGTCGCTGTTGGCTCCCTTCCTCCTGTCGGCGGTGCTCCTCGCCGGCTGCTCGGCTCCCGCCGAGCCGGTGCCGTCCCCGTCGGGTGTCCCGGTCGAAGCGGGGCAGGGCGCGGAAGGCGGCGCCTCGGGCCAGGTTCCCGACGCCGGGCTCCCGAACATCTCGGACTGCGACCAGGTCGCAGCCGTCGTCGGCGACCTGATCGAGGGGATTCCGTTCGACCCCGAGTATTCCTCCGCGCAGAGCGATGCCATCGGATGCGTCTGGGCGACACCGGCCGACGGTGTCGACGACCTCACCGACATCCAGCGGTTCTCCGTCGACATCACCGAGGGGTCTGAGGACATCCCCGACCCCGAAGAGGCCGCGCAGTACGGAATGGACATGTACTTCACCGACCCCCGGCTCGACGCACGCGGCGGCGTCGGACTGTGGCTCGATGCCGACTCCGCCGCCGTCGGCGGCGGGACCGGGTCGGTCCTCGTCCCCGGGGTCGAGATCGTCGTGAGTGACTCGCGGTGGGGTCAGGAGGGTCGCCTCGACAAGGACCGTCTGGTCGCCATCGCCCTTGCGCTCCTCGACCTCTAGACCCGGCCGCATCACCGCGGCCGGCGCACCCCGGAGTAGCGTCGCTGACGCAGCCGCTCCACCCATGAACGGGGGAGGAGCGCCTGGGCGCCCCAGTACGCTCGCCGCCGCGCCTCCGCGCGGATCCGAGCGAGGAGGTCCGCGAAACGGCCCTCGCCCACGCGGGAATGCGCGCCCACGCGGGTGATCGGCGGCATCGTTCGGCGGCGCGTGCGCACCGCGATTCGGCCGCGCACGAATGCGCTCGCCGCCACGGCGGCTCCGGGCCGATCCCCCGGAGGCAGGGCGTGGAGCTCGACGGCGCGGTCGACGATGCGCTCGGCCGGCCGTCGCGGGGCCCCGTCGCCATCGTGGACGAACAGGTCGTCGAGCCATGCACGGCGCGCGGTCGGCAGCCGGTCCGCCTCGAGGTCGTCGAACGTCGCGAGGAGCCCGGAGGCGAGGAGCACGTGGTTGCCGTGCTTCTCGTGCACCCCCAGATCGCCGATGAAGGCCGTACGCACGCCGGCCCCGACCGCTTCGAGGCCGGCGGTGGATGACACCGTCAGCAGCAGGTCGGTCCGCGGCAGGAGGCTCGTGATGGGCTCGTAGGTGACGGCGAAGTTGTCCGGTGACGGGGGCAGGCTCGCGAGCACCGTCTCCGGGTGATGACGCATGACATGGAAGGTGCCCTCACCCGGACGATGCCGCGGACGCAGCAGCACCTGACGATCCGGATGCGCGCGAGCGTAGTCCGCCAATCGCTGGTACAGGTAGGCGCGGTCGGCCCGCCCCGCGGGGACGGTGGGCTGATCGGCGAACAGCACGGTGCGAAGGGGGCCGGTGCCCACCGGCGCGGGCGCCGCGGGCAGGAGGGGCAGTCCGCTCAGCAGCAGATTCGCGTCCGGAATCCCCAGGAGGCGTGCCGCCGCGCGGAAGTCCCGGAGGTTGTCGGCGGAGTTGACCGCGACGAGGTCCGCCGCGCAGCGATCGAGGTAGCCGGCGATGATCTTCTCGATGATGATCCCGACCCATCCCGCGATCACGACGGGGCCCGACGGGGCGGCGCCATCCTCCTCGCGTCTCACGTGGAGATCGTCGGTGAAGCGTTCGACGAGGGGTCCCTGGACCGCCAGGACCACGCCGTCCGCCGCGGCCGCCTCGGCGAGCACCCTCGACCACGGCAGGAAGCCGACGTCGTCGGCGCCGGCCGCGCGCACCTGCTCGGCCGACAACGAGTGTCGGACGTCGACCGGCACCACGACGCGCGTCGACCATCCCCGTCGCCGGAACTCGGTCAGCAGGCCCATCGCCCACTTGAGCTGAGAGTCGTAGGCCACGACGGCCAACACGTGTGGTGACAACTTCCCTCCCGGACCGCGCATCGCGGCCGCGTCACGCTAGACGCGCCGGGTGTCGGGAGGGTGTCCGTCCGGTGAACGGCGGCGGTCAGCGTGTCGCGGCGTCCGCCTGCTTCGGGCGCGCCCAGCGGGCGGGCGTGTGCGGTCCGTCCCACACCTGCACCGCGCCCCACGCGACGGCGGTGAGCGGAACCGCGAGCACGGCCCCGACGATGCCGCCGAGCACCGTGCCCACCGTCAGGGCCACGAGGACGACGAACGCGTGCAGCTTCATCGTCCTGCCCATGAGGAAGGGCTGCAGGAGGTTGCCCTCCAGCTGGTTGACGAGGACGACGACCCCGACGACGATCAGGGCGATGACCGGACCGTGCGCGACGAGGGCGACGAGAGCGGCGAGGATCCCGGCGAGTGTGGCACCCACGATGGGGATGAATGCGAGCAGGAACACCAGGACGGCCAACGGGATCGCGAGCGGAACCTGCAGGATGAGGAGGCCGATGAGGATGCCGATCGCATCGACGGCGGCGACGGTGGCCGTGCCTCGGACGTACGATCCCAGCGTCGAGACCGTCTTGTCGCCGATCCTCACCGCGCGGGTGTACCCCTCACCGCGGAACGGGCGGAGGACGAACGCCCACATCTGCGGCCCGTCCTTGAGGAAGAAGAACAACATCACGACCATGAGGACGAATCCCGTGACGAAGTTGGCGACGGCGCCGACGCCCGCGATCGCTCCCGAACCGAACTGGGCGCTCGTGACGAACTCGCCGAGGGACGCGACCCAGTCGTCGATCTGTGCCTGATCGATGTCGAACGGCAGCGTCCCGACCCACGCGAGGAACTTCTGGAACCCCTCCTGCGCCTGCGTCGCGAGGGTGTCCCACTGGTCGCGCACCGCCCACACGATGAGCCAGGTCACCCCGCCCAGCAACACCACGATCGCCAGCAGAGTGAGCAGGGTCGCCAGGAGCGAGGGGACGCCGCGGCGTCGCAGCCAGGTCATGACGGGAGCAAACGCCGAGGCGAGGATGAGGGCGAGGACCAGCGGAATGGTCACGACGGTCAGCTGCAGGATGCCGACGATGAGTGCGGCCGCGATCCCCACGACGATCAGCACCTGCAGCGAGCGGATCGCGAGGGTGCCGAGAGCGTCCGACCACAGACTCCATGGCTTGCCCCCGGCGGCGACCGGCACGGCGGGGGCCGCGCTCAGATCGAGGCGCACGGTGCGGGGCTGCGAGCCGAACAGACGGTGCAGAGGAGAGGGAGCCATGCCTCGACCGTACGCGATGACCGCCCGCACGCACATGGCGAAATGGTGCGCGACGGCGAACCCGTCTGCGACGGCGGTGCGTCAGACGGAGCTCACCGCGCCGGGCGCTGCCACTCGCGCTCGGTGAGCACGCGCGACACCGTCAGCCCGATGGCGAGGGCCACGACGACGAAGACCGCCTGCATCCCGTTCTGGATCGCGGCGAGGGTGTCGCCTCCGATGACTCCGGCGATCGAGCGGTAGGCGGCGGCTCCGGGCACCATGATGAGGACGGCAGGCACCGTCAGCGTCACTCGGGCCGCTCGCAGCCGGTCACCCACGAGGAACGCCCCGATGCCGACGGCCAGCGCGGCGGCGGCGGCGGCCACCGCGGGCATCGTGCCCGCGTCGACGAGCGCGAGTCGTCCCACGTTCGCGAGGCCTCCCAGGAGCGACGCCGCCACGGCGATCTGCCACGGGGTGGAGAACAGCACCGCGAAGCCGAACACGCCGACGAAACCCGCGAGCAGTCGCATGACCGACAGCAGCGGCTCGGCGAACACCGGCGCGGCCGTCTGCGTCACGGTCGCATCGAACACCGCCGCCACGCCCCACACCGCCGAGCCCGTCGCGAGGAGGATGAGCACCGCGTAGGTCACGCGCGCGATCCCCGAGTTCAGGTCGAGGCGAGCGAGGTCGAGGGCTCCGGTGACGAGGGGGAACCCGGGGACGAGATACAGCACGGCGCTCGTGAGGGCCGCGTCGTGCTGGCCGCCCGGCATCCCGAGCACCGTGAACACCTGCGCCGCCAGCAGATAGACCAGCAGTGCCGTCAGCGCCGAGGCGAAGACGACGAGGAACTCGTTGGTGCGCAGTCGGTGGATCGCCATGCGGACGGACTGGCCTGCCGCGGCCGCGATTCCCACCGCCACGAACTCCTGCCATCCGCCGTTGTTGAGAAGGGCGAACGCGGCACAGGCGAGCCCTGCCGCGAGCACGCGAACGAGGTCGCTGTACCGTCGCGGCAGCCGCTCGATCTCGTCGAGCTCGTGCTGGACCTCGGCGGCCGACATGCCCAGACGGAGCCGGTTGGTCAACCGCTTGAGCTCCGTGAGCCGGTCGGCGTCGATGGCAGGGCTGCGGATCTCGGCCACGCGCGTGCGGAACATCTGTCCCCGGCTGGCCGTGGACACGATGTCTTTCATGCCGACGCGCGAATGGAGTTCCTCGATCCCCACCGCCTGGGCAGTGCGCAGCATGCTGTCGCTCACGCGCGCCGACGATGCGCCCGCGCCGAGCATCATCGAGCCCAGCCGCAGGACCGCGTCGGTGCGCGCGATGAAACCGACCGGCTCCAGCCGCAACTCGGCGGTATGTGTCGGGTCGGGATCGGGGGCGCCGTGCTCGTCGGCCATGATTCGATCCTGGCATCTCGGCGTCGCGCGTGCACCGTGACAAACATCCGGCGGCATACCGTCGTGGCCGCCGAATAATCACGGCGGCAGGCCCCTCCACGCGGCCGCGGTGATGCGTAAGGTCGGAGATCAGAAGCCTCACCCCCCCGGGCTTCACAGGTCTCGGGCCCGCATGTCCGGCCGCTGGAGTCCGGCGCCGATGCGGGCCCGATCTGTTCGTCCGGCCGGGCTGTTCGTGCGGGGCGCCGAGTGACGGTGCCGGTCAGTCCAGCACGGCTCCGAGGTCGTAGGCGGTCACGCTCTCGAGCTGTTCATACGTGCACGACCGCGGGTCACGGTCGGGACGCCACCGCTCGAACTGCACGGTGTGGCGGAACCTCGATCCCTCCAGCTGGTCGTAGCGCACCTCGAGCACGCGTTCGGGACGCAGTCGCACGAACGAGACGTCGGACGCCGACGAGTAGCGGGAACGGTCGGTCTCGCCGACGACCGCCGCACCGTCCTCGTCGCGCTCGACCAACGGGGCGAGATCGTCGATCAGCTCGCGCCGGCGTGCATCGCTCCAGGCCGACACCCCGCCCACGTTGTGTAGCTCGCCGTCCGAACCGTACAAGCCCACCAGGAGCGAACCGACTCCTTCACCGCTCTTGTGCACCCGGTACCCCACCGCGACCACGTCGGCCGTGCGGGCGTGCTTGATCTTGAACATCGTGCGCTTGCCGGGCGCGTAGGGAGAGGTCAGGGGCTTGGCGACCACACCGTCCAGTCCCGCCCCCTCGAACTCGGCGAGCCAGCGGGCGGCGGCGTCGGCATCGGCGGTCGTGCGGGTGACGTGCACGGGCGCGGGAACCCCGGCCAAGAGGTCCACGAGCTCCTCCCGCCGCTCGGCGAACGGGGCCGACTGCAGGTCGCGTTGGCCGCGGGCGAGGAGATCGAAGGCGATGAACATGGCCGGAGTGGCCTCACTCAGCAGCGCCACACGTGAGGCGGCCGGGTGGATGCGTTGCGAGAGCGCACTCCAGTCCAGTCGCTGAGCCCCCGGTTCCCCGACGGCGACGACGATCTCGCCGTCGAGGAGGCAGGGCTCGGGCAGAAGCCGGGCGAAGGCGTCGACCAGCTCGGGGAAGTACCGCGTCAGTGGCTTGGAGCCGCGCGAACCGATCACGACCTCGCGTCCGTCCCAGGCGACGAGGGCACGGAAGCCATCCCACTTGGGCTCGTAGCTGAGCCCGCCCGGGACGCGGTCGGTCCGGGGGATCTCGGGCACGGACTTGGCGAGCATGGGGGCAGGGATCTCGTACACGCCCTCATCCTGCCCGCCGCCATCGGGGTTGGCGAGGGGGTGGCCGACCGCGACGGGGTCTGTCCGCTGGCCCTAAGAGGCGTCTCATCGACGGTTCATGGCGGGCTTAGCCGGATCCCGTCGAATGGATCCTGCACGGCGGCCGACATCCTGCGCCCCGGCGATTACGAGAGGACTCATCATGAAGATGTCACGTCTGGCAGCGCTCGGCGCCACCACGGCACTGCTCGCGGCCGGGATCCCCGCCGCCGCGTCGGCCGCCGACACCGTACGCAGCGGTGACTACACCGTCGCCGCCGGGAAGACCGTCCGCGGCGACCTGATCGTCTCGGGCGGCACGATCACGATCCACGGCACCGTCACCGGCAACGTCCGACAGTCCGGCAAGGGCTCGATCGTCGTGGGCGCTCGAGGCGAGGTCGAGGGGAGTGTCACCGAGACCGGGACCGGTGGGATCACCGTTCGGGGTGAGGTCGACGGGTCCGTCAGCGAGAAGGGCCACGGAGACATCCGGGTCTCCGGCGATGTGGGAGGACGACTCACCGAGGCGGACGGTGGCGGGGTGATCGTGGAGCGAGCCGGTGAGGTCGACGGCAGCGTGACCGAGAAGAGCGCGGGAAGCATCCGTATCGCGGGAAGCGTCGACGGCAGCGTCACCGAGAGCGGCACGGGCGGCGTCACGGTGGAGTCCCGCGCGGAGGTCGACGGCAGCGTCCGAGAGCAGGGGGCCGGCGACCTCGTGGTCCGTCGTGGCGCAGAGGTCGAGGGCCGTCTGAGCGAGAGCGGATCGGGCTCCCTCATCCGGCGCTGAGCGGAGGGTCGGCCGGGTGCGGACGCGCCCGGCCGGTCTCCTCCTCACGCGAACGCGCTGACCCCCGTGATGTCGCGGCCGAGGAGCAGCGCCTGGACGCTCTCGGTGCCCTCGTAGGTGTGGATGGCCTCGATGTCGGCCATGTGCTGGGCCACCCCGTACTCGAGGAGGATGCCGTTGCCACCCAGAAGGTCGCGGGCGGTCGCGGCGATCCGTCGCGCCGCGCGCGTGTTGTGGTACTTCGCGAGCGATGCCTGCGTGGGTCGGAGGACCCCGCCGGACTCGAGGTCGGCGAGGCGGCGACAGTAGAGCTGCATCGAGGTCAGGTCGGCGAGCATCTGGGCAAGGCGTTCCTGCACCATCTGGAATCGCGCCAGCGGCTTCCCGAACTGCATGCGCTCCCCGGCGTACTGCAGCGCGGTCTCGTAGCACGCCGTCGCGTGGCCGAGGGCGGACCACGCGACACCCGACCGAGTGGAGTGGAGCACCGTGGAGGCGTCGCGGAAGCTCTGCGCTCCCGGCAGCAGCGCCTCGTCGCCCACGTGGACGTCGTCGAGGGTGATGTGGGCCTGGTGGATCGCTCGGAGGGACGCCTTGCCGGTGATCACGGTGCCGGTGTATCCGGGCAGCGCCTGCTCGAGGAGGAAGCAGCGGACGGCTCCGTGGTGTGCGGCCCCTTCGTCGTCGATGCGGGCCCACACGAAGGCGAGCCCTCCCGCGGCGCCGTTGCCGATCCACTTCTTCGCGCCGCGGAGGATCCAGCCGTCGCCGTGACGACGCGCGGTGGTCTCCAGGGACACCGAGTCGGAACCGTGATCGGGTTCGGTCAGCGCGAACGCCGCCGGAACGTCGGCACGGGCGATCGGGACGAGCCAGCGGCGTTGTTGCTCCTCACTGCCGAAGAGGGCGAGGGTGCGCAGAGCCAGGCCGCCCTGCACCGCGATGACGGTCCCGAGTGAGCCGTCACCGCGGGAGACCTCCATGTTCACGAGTCCGGCGGCCAGCGGTGAGAACCGGGTGAGAGCGGGGTGCACGACCCCGTCGTTGAGGAGGTCGAGCTCGCCGAGGCGTCGGGCGAGATCCATGGGATAGTCCGCGCCGTCCCATGCCGCGGCCATCCGTCCGCCCAGGCCGTCGATGAATGCGCGGGCGCGGTCCCACACCGCGCGGTCCTCGGCGGAGATGTCGGCGAACACGGCGTAGTAGTCGCTGTCGAGCGGGGCGGTGACGTCGTAGCCGTCGACCGACTGCCCGGGGAACTGCGCATCCATGGGGATAGCGTACTCGCCCGCGGGACGGAGTGTCACGTCACGCGAAACCGCGTTCCATTCTTGCGAGTGGGCCCGTCACTCCAGTTCCGACCGGAGCCGCCGAGCGATCTCCGCCGCCGGCATCCGACGGGGGAACGCGGCGATGACGAGGTCGTCGACCGCCGGCTCCTCGCCCGCCGGATGGACGCCGAAGCGGTGCAGGAGATCGTCGTACGCGGCGGTGAGGACGGACGGATCCACCGGCACGGTGCCGCGCAGGAGCCGTCGCAGCACATGGTTGTGCACCGCGGTCACCGCCGCCGCGAAGGCCACCGACTCCACGGGGTCGATCCCGGGCAGAGCGCTGCGCAGGTAGTCGTCGAAGACACGCTCGTACTGGAAGACCGTGACGATCTCGCGCTCTCGCAGCGCCGGCACCTGACGCACGACGGTGTACCGGCGGCGGGCGAGCTCGGGGTCGGCGGCGAAGTGGCGGAACACCTCGACGGAGGCGGCGCACACCGCCGACCACGGGTTCTCGTGAGGCGTCGCGAGGAAGGACCGCAAGAGGGAGAGCAGATCGTCGTGATCGGTGAAGACGACGTCGTCCTTGCCACCGAACTGACGGAAGAAGGTCGAGCGGGAAACCCCGGCCGCCTGGGCGATCTGCTCCACCGAGGTGGCCTCGAACCCCTGCGTGGCGAACAGCTCCAACGCGGCGGCGACGACGGTGTGGCGGGCGGGCGTGGCGGTCGGGTCGCTCATGGTGGCTGAAAGCCTACTGCTCGTGCGTCGCGGGCGAGGGGCACTCAGGCGCAGGTACTAGGCTGGGACACTGGTCGATCTCTCGACATCGAGACTTTTTCGGCATCGAAACCCACCGTCGCCCAGCGAAGGATTGCACGTGGATCTCTACGAGTACCAGGCACGAGACCTGTTCGAGAAGTACGAGGTGCCGGTGCTTGCCGGCATCGTCGCCGACACCCCCGAGGAGGCGAAGGCCGCCGCCGAGAAGCTCGGTGGCGTCGTCGTCGTCAAGGCCCAGGTCAAGACGGGAGGTCGAGGCAAGGCCGGCGGTGTGAAGGTCGCCAAGACGCCCGACGAGGCGTTCGCCGCTGCCGAGGCCATTCTGGGTCTGGATATCAAGGGCCACGTCGTCAAGCGTGTGATGGTCGCCGCGGGCGCCCGCATCGAGAAGGAGTTCTACTTCTCGGTGCTCCTCGACCGCGCCAACCGGTCGTACCTCAGCCTGTGCTCGGTCGAGGGCGGCATGGAGATCGAGCAGCTCGCCGTCGAGAAGCCCGAGGCCCTCGCTCGCGTCGAGGTGGACCCGCTGCAGGGCATCGACGCGCAGAAGGCCGTCGAGATCGCCCGCGCGGCGAACTTCCCCGAAGACCTCGTGGAGAAGGTGGCCGCCGTCTTCGTCAAGCTCTACGACGTCTACACCGGTGAGGGTGCCACCCTCGTCGAGGTCAACCCACTCATCCAGGACGCCGACGGCAACATCATCGCGCTCGATGGCAAGGTGACCCTCGACGACAACGCGAGCGAGGTCCGCCACCCCGAGCATGAAGAGCTCGAGGACAAGGACGCCGCCGACCCGCTGGAGGCCAAGGCCAAGGCGTCGGGACTGAACTACGTCAAGCTCGACGGTCAGGTCGGCATCATCGGAAACGGTGCCGGGCTCGTCATGTCGACGCTCGACGTCGTCGCCTACGCGGGCGAGAAGCACGGCGGCGTCAAGCCCGCCAACTTCCTCGACATCGGCGGTGGCGCCTCGGCCACCGTCATGGCGGCGGGGCTCGACGTGATCCTCGGCGACGAGCAGGTCAAGAGCGTCTTCGTCAACGTGTTCGGCGGAATCACGAGCTGCGTCGCGGTGGCGGAGGGCATCGTGAAGGCCCTCGAGATCCTGGGCGATGCCGCCACCAAGCCGCTCGTCGTGCGTCTGGACGGCAACCAGGTGGAGGAGGGGCGCGCCATCCTCGCCGCTGCGAACAACCCGTTGGTCACCCTGGCCGCCGGCATGGACGAGGGCGCCGACAAGGCCGCCGAGCTCGCGAACGCCTGAGCCGCGACGAGACAGAAGGAAGAGGACTATGTCGATCTATCTGAACAAGGACTCCAAGGTCATCGTCCAGGGCATCACCGGCGGCGAGGGCACCAAGCACACGGCGCTCATGCTGAAGGCAGGCACCAACGTTGTCGGCGGCGTGAACGCGCGCAAGGCGGGCACGACCGTGTCGCACACCGACAAGGACGGCAACGCGGTCGAGCTCCCCGTCTTCGGCTCCGTCGCCGAGGCGATCGAGAAGACCGGCGCTGACGTCTCGATCGCCTTCGTGCCCCCCGCGTTCACGAAGGACGCGATGATCGAGGCCATCGACACCGACATCCCGCTCCTCGTGGTCATCACCGAGGGGGTCCCCGTCGGTGACACCGCCGAGGCGTGGGCCTATGCGAAGAGCCGCGGCAACAAGACGCGCATCATCGGCCCGAACTGCCCCGGCATCATCACCCCCGGCGAGGCGCTGGTCGGGATCACCCCGGCCAACATCACCGGAAAGGGGCCGATCGGCCTCGTGTCGAAGTCGGGCACCCTGACCTACCAGATGATGTTCGAGCTGCGCGACCTCGGTTTCTCCACCGCCATCGGCATCGGCGGAGACCCCGTCATCGGCACGACCCACATCGATGCGCTCGCCGCCTTCGAGGCCGACCCCGAGACGAAGGCGATCGTCATGATCGGTGAGATCGGCGGCGACGCCGAGGAGCGTGCGGCCGACTACATCAAGGCGAACGTCACGAAGCCGGTCGTCGGCTACGTCGCCGGGTTCACCGCTCCCGAGGGCAAGACGATGGGCCACGCCGGAGCGATCGTGTCGGGCTCTGCCGGCACGGCGCAGGCCAAGAAGGAAGCCCTCGAGGCCGCGGGCGTCAAGGTCGGGAAGACCCCGTCCGAGACGGCCGCCCTCATGCGCGAGATCATCGAATCGCTCTGATCGCTCGCACGGTTCCCGCACGCCGCGGGTGATTTCGTCACCAGGCCGCGTCCGACCGCCCGGGGTTGCGCAAAACCCCGCGGTGTCCGGACGCGGCCTGTTATGTTGTCGCAAACGTCAATTCGCTCAAGCGCGGTCCCTCGTGCGGTGAGAGCGGCTGCGATCAACGGAGATGACTGTGACGAACGCCCTTCGCGTCGCGATGATCGGCCATGGCTTCATGGGAGCCGCCCACTCTCAGGGATGGCGCGTCGCGCCCCGATTCTTCGACCTGCCCCTTGCGCCGGAGATGACGGTGCTCGTGGGGCGCGATCCCGCCGCCGCTGCTGCGGCCGCACAGAGGTGGGGCTGGGCGGAGTCCGCCTCGGACTGGCGGGCCGTGCTCGAGCGCGACGACATCGACATCGTCGACATCGTGACGCCCGGTGACACGCACGCCGAGATCGCCCTGGCCGCCCTCGCGGCCGGCAAGCACGTGCTGTGTGAGAAGCCGCTGGCCAACTCCGTGGCCGAGGCGGAGGAGATGGCGCTGGCCGCCGAGGCCGCCGCCGACCGCGGGATCCGCTCGATGGTGGGCTTCACCTACCGCCGGGTGCCCGCCGCGACCTTCGCGAGGGATCTCGTGGCGGCCGGTCGCCTGGGGGAGATCCGCCAGGTGCGGGCGGCTTATCGGCAGGATTGGCTGTCCGACGCCGAGGCGCCCCTCACGTGGCGTCTGCAGAAGGACCGCGCGGGGTCGGGATCGCTCGGCGACATCGGCGCCCACGCGATCGACCTCGCGGAGTTCATCACGGGGCTCTCCCTGGAGACCGTCTCGGGTGTCCTGGACACCGTGGTCCGCGAGCGTCCTCTGCTCGGCGAAGGCGTCGGCCTGTCGGGCACCGCGTCCTCGGAGCGGGGCGTCGTGACGGTGGACGACATCGCCCTGTTCGCCGGTCGGTTCTCCGGCGGCGACGGCTACCGGGCGCTGGGCTCCTTCGAGGCCACGCGCTTTGCCACGGGCCGCAAGAACGGCTTCACGATCGAGGTCTCCGGTGCACTCGGCGCCCTCGCCTTCAACCTCGAGCGTCAGAACGAGCTGGAGTTCTACGACGCGACCGATCCGGCCGGGGAGCAGGGGTTCCGGACCATCCTCGTCACCGACCCGGTGCATCCCTATGCCGGATCGTGGTGGCCGACGGGCCACATGCTCGGGTACGAGCACGGGTTCTCGCACCAGGTCGTGGACTTCGTCGCCGCCGTGGCCGAGGGGACGGCGCCCCGTCCGTCGTTCGCGGACGGCCTCCACGTCCAGCGCGTGCTCGACGCCGTCGAGCGCAGCGCCGGCGACGGATCGAGTTGGACCGCCGTCGGCTGACGGCCCAGAGGAAGGCACTGACATGGCTCGCCCGATCACCCTGTTCACCGGTCAATGGGCCGATCTGCCGTTCGAGGAGGTCGCGCGCCTCGCGGGTGAGTGGGGCTACGACGGTCTCGAGATCGCCTGCTGGGGAGACCACATCGATGTGTCGCGGTGGGCCGACGCCGAGTACGTCCAGTCCCGGCGGGCGATCCTGGAACGCCACGGACTGGGGGTGTGGGCGATCTCGCAGCACCTCGTCGGGCAAGCGGTCTGTGACGATCCGATCGATCAGCGTCACCGCGACATCGTGCCCGATCGTGTGTGGGGCGACGGGGATCCCGAAGGGGTGCGGCAGCGTGCCGCGGCCGAGCTGGCCGACACGGCACGATTCGCCGCCGCTCTCGGCGTCGACACCGTCAACGGCTTCTCCGGGTCGAGCATCTGGAAATACGTCGCGATGTTCCCTCCCGCGACCGAGGAGATGATCGACGCCGGCTACCGGGACTTCGCCGACCGGTGGAATCCGATCCTCGACGTCTTCGACGAGGTGGGGGTGCGCTTCGCCCTCGAGGTGCACCCGTCCGAGATCGCCTACGACTACTGGACGGCCCAGCGCACGCTCGAGGCGATCGGTCACCGCCCGAGCTTCGGCTTCAACTTCGATCCGTCGCACTTCGTGTGGCAGCAGTTGGACAGTGTCGCGTTCGTCCTCGACTTCGCCGACCGGATCTTCCACGTGCACTGCAAGGAGTCGGTCACGCACCTCGATGGCCGCAACGGCGTGCTCGGCTCACACCTGCCGTGGTCCCATCCGCGGCGCGGCTGGACCTTCGTGTCGACCGGCCACGGCTCCGTGCCGTGGGAGCCGCTCTTCCGCGCCCTCAACGCGATCGGTTACGACGGGCCGACGAGCGTCGAATGGGAGGACGCGGGGATGGACCGCCTCGTGGGCGCTCCCGAGGCGCTCGCGTTCGTTCGTGATCTCGCCGCGATCACTCCGCCGCACGCCTCGTTCGACGCGGCGTTCTCGCAGCCGCGCTGAACCCGGCCGCTGACGTACGGCTCAGGCGCCCAGCAGCGTCTCGATGGGACCGCGGGCGAAGAAGATCACGAACCCTCCCGCGACGATCCACAGGAGCGGGCTGATCGTCTTGCCCCGTCCCGACAGCGCGTGCACGAGCACCCAGCTGACGAATCCCGCTCCGATGCCGTTGGCGATCGAGTAGGTCAAGGGCATGACGGTGGCGGTGAGGAAGACCGGCAGCAGCACGCGGAAGTCGGTCAGGTCGATGTGGGCGATCTGGGCGAGCATCATCGCTCCGACGATCACCAGCGCGGCCGCGGCGACTTCGGTCGGCACGATCGAGGTGAGCGGGGTGAAGAACATCGCGAGGAGGAACATGAGTCCCGTGACGACGTTGGCCAGGCCTGTCCGGGCCCCCTCGCCGATTCCGGAGCCGGACTCGATGAAGACCGTCGCCGACGAGGAGGAGGTCGAACCGCCGACGACGGCTCCGACGCCCTCGACGACGAGGGCCGACTTGATGCGCGGGAAGTCGCCCTTCTCGTCGGCCAGTCCCGCTTCCTTCGCGAGCCCGGTCATCGTGCCCATCGCGTCGAAGAAGTTCGAGAACACGAGGGTGAAGACGAGCATCACGAGAGTCACGAGCCCCACGCGGGAGAAGTCGAAGCCGAAGTCCACGGCGCCGACCAAGGACAGATCCGGAAGACTCACCGGGGCGCCGGAGAGTGCCGGGATCGTCAGGCTCCAGCCGCCGGCCTTCTCGGTGGCCGGTCCCAGGTGCCAGATCGCCTCGGCGATCACTGCCAGCACGGTGCCGGTGACGAGACCGATCAGCATGCCGCCCTTCACCTTGCGGGCCACGAGCACTCCGGTGATCAGGAGCGTGATGACGAACAGGAGCGTGGGGATCGTGGCGACCGAACCCGCCACGCCGAGGCCGACGGGCGGCGAGGCGGACAGCGTCGCGGTCACGAACCCGGAGTTGACGAAGCCGATGAAGGCGATGAAGAGGCCGATGGCCACCGTGATGGCGAGCTTGAGCTGGACGGGGACGGCGTCGAAGATCATCTTGCGCAGACCGGTCGCCGCGAGCAGGACGATGATGAGGCCGTTGATGACGACGAGCGCCATCGCCTCCGGCCAGGTGACCTCGCCGACGACGCTGAAGGCGACGAACGCGTTGATGCCGAGACCGGCGGCGAAGGCGAACGGCAGGCGGGTGACGAGTCCGAAGAGGATCGTCATGACCCCGGCGGTCAGGGCGGTGACGGCGCCGACCTGGTCGAACTCGAGCGCCTGGCCGGCGACGTCGGGCTTGCCACTGAGGATGATCGGGTTGAGGATCACGATGTAGGCCATCGTGACGAAGGTCACGAGGCCTCCGCGGACCTCCGCGCCGACGGTGGATCCGCGGCGGGTGATTCCGAAGTAGCGGTCGAGGGCTCCTCGGGGGCTGGGCTCGGTCGTCGATGCCGTGGTGGCGCGGTTGGTCATGGATCCTCCTGGGATTGACGGTATCGCGCCCGCGCGTCCCCCGGGAACGCGCACGAGCGCTCGGTAGGGTCGAAGCCGCATGAACCGCCTCCTCGTCGCCCTCCTCTCCGCCCTCGACGCCCTCGTCGCCGTCGCGGTCGGTCTCGCCGCATCCCTGGCGCCGTTGACCCTGCTGTGGTCCCTGGGGCTACCGGGCGACGCGGACTGGGGAGCGCTGTGGCCCACGGCGGTGCGGATCTGGCAGGCGGGACACCTCGTGCCTCTCGAGGTGCACATCGACGCGCAATACGCCACCGATGTCGGGATCCCGGCCGACGGCACGGGGTTCGTGTTGTCGCTCGCGCCGCTCGCGTTCGCCGTCTTCACGGCCCTGTTCGCGGCGCGGTCGGGACTGCGCGCGGCGCGCGCGGGAGCGTGGGCCGTCGGCGCGGTCAGCGGCACGGCGGTCGTGGCGCTCCTGGCCCTGCTCGCGGCGCTGTCGACGACACGATCGGTCGTGGACGCAATCGTGTCCACCGACCTCGCGGCCGCGGTGCTGCTCCCCGCGGCCGTCTATGGTCTCCCGGCCCTGAGCGCTGCCGCGTGCCGTGCCTGGCGCGACGGCGACGCGGGCCTTCTCGACCGGGTGCGAGAGCGTCTCGACCTCGACCCGACCACGGTCGCCGCCTCGGCGCGGGGTGCCGCGGCCGGAGCGATGGGGCTCGTCGGGGTGGGGGCAGCGGTGCTGGCCCTTGCCGTCGCGGTCGGCGCCGGGCGGATCCTCGCCCTGTTCGAGGCGGCCCACGTCGACCTCGTCGGTGCGATCGTGGTCGCCGCCGGTCAGCTCCTCTACCTCCCCGCGATGATCGTGTGGGGGGCGGCCTACGCCGCGGGCCCGGGGTTCGCGGTGGGCGTCGGCACGGCCGTCTCACCCGGAGGGACCGCGCTCGGAGTGGTGCCCGGCATCCCCGTGCTCGGCGCGATCCCCGAGCAGCCCTCGCCGTGGCTGCTCCTCCTGGCCCTCGCCGTGGTCGCCGTCGGCGCCCTCGCGGGAGCCGTGGGACGGGCGCGCCTGCGTCGTGCGGACGCCGACGACGCGTGGCGCGCCCGTCCCACGGCTCCCGCGAGGGCGCCGACGGCGACCACGGCGAGGGCCAGGAGGAGCAGCCA
>NZ_JASGDO010000010.1:0-36099 GCF_047607225.1 Microbacterium sp.
CGCCGCCCGTGCAGGTCTCGGCAGCGCCCGCGGCCGCACCCGCAGCGCCCGCCCCGACCCCCGCACCCCCGCGCGGGATCTCGACGGCGGCAAAGAGCGTCCTGACCGCCGTCGGCATCGCCCTGCTGTTCCTCGTCTGCGCCATCGCACCGGCGCCGCTGCCGCAGCACTTCCTGGTCCTGACGCTCTCGGTCGTGATCGGGTTCTACGTGATCGGCAAGGTGGCCCACGCCTTGCACACACCGCTCATGAGCGTCACCAACGCCATCAGCGGCATCATCGTCGTCGGTGCGATGGTGCAGATCACCGCCGGCGACCTCGTCGTGCAGGTCCTGGCGGCCATCGCGGTGCTCGTGGCCTCCATCAACGTGTTCGGCGGCTTCGCCGTGACCCGGCGAATGCTCGCCATGTTCCAGAAGGGTGCCGAGAAGTGATCGGACTCGACTCCATCGTCACGGCGGGCGCCATCGCGGGAGGCGCCTACATCGTCGCCGCCCTCCTGTTCATCCTGAGCCTGGCCGGGCTCTCCCGGCACGACACGTCTCGCCGGGGTGTGACGTACGGCATCGCGGGCATGGCCATCGCCCTCATCGCCACCGTGTGGCTCACCGCGGCGGGCGCCTGGGGCACGACGTCGGGAACCGTGGGCCTCGTGCTGCTGGTGGCGGCCGTGCTCATCGGAGGCTCCGTCGGCCTGTGGCGAGCGCGCGTCGTGGAGATGACCGGCATGCCCGAGCTCATCGCGCTGCTCCACTCGTTCGTCGGTCTCGCCGCCGTACTCGTCGGCTGGAACGGGCACCTGGCCGCGGGCGAGGTGCCCGCGCAACTCGTCGACATCCATCACGCCGAGGTGTTCATCGGCGTCTTCATCGGCGCGGTGACCTTCACCGGGTCCATCGTCGCCTTCCTCAAGCTCTCGGGGCGGATCAGCTCCACGCCCCTCATGCTCCCCGGCAAGAACGCGCTGAACGTCGGTGCGCTCGTCGCCTTCCTCGTCCTGACCGTCTGGTACGTGATCGTCCCCTCGCTCGGGCTCCTGATCGCCGTGACGTTGCTGGCCCTCGCGCTCGGCTGGCACCTGGTCGCCTCCATCGGTGGCGGCGACATGCCGGTCGTCGTCTCGATGCTCAACAGCTACTCGGGGTGGGCCGCGGCCGCGGCAGGGTTCCTGCTGAACAACGATCTCCTGATCGTCACGGGTGCCCTCGTCGGGTCGTCGGGTGCCTACCTGTCGTACATCATGTGCAAGGCCATGAACAGGTCGTTCCTGTCGGTGATCGCCGGTGGCTTCGGCATCGAGGCGCCGCGCGGCGGCGACGAGGTGGCCGGGGAGCACCGGGAGACCGACGCGGCATCCGTGGCCGAGCTACTGACCTCCGCCCGGTCGGTCATCATCACCCCCGGGTACGGCATGGCCGTCGCACAGGCGCAGTATCCGGTGGCCGAGCTCACGGCGGCGCTCCGGGGGCGTGGCGTCGAGGTGCGCTTCGGCATCCACCCCGTCGCCGGGCGCCTGCCGGGGCACATGAACGTGCTGCTGGCCGAAGCCAAGGTGCCCTACGACATCGTGCTGGAGCTCGATGAGATCAACGACGACTTCTCCGACACCGACGTCGTGCTGGTGATCGGCGCGAACGACACCGTCAACCCGGCGGCGGCCGAAGACCCGGGTTCGCCCATCGCGGGCATGCCCGTGCTCCACGTGTGGGAGGCGGCGAACGTGATCGTCTTCAAGCGCTCGATGGCATCGGGCTACGCCGGGGTGCAGAATCCGCTGTTCTTCCGGGAGAACACCCAGATGCTGTTCGGCGACGCCAAGGACCGCGTCGACGACATCCTCCGCTCCCTCACCGCCTGACGTCGCTCGCCCCCGCGCCTGCGGCGGTGGCCGTGCTCCGGCTCGGGTGCGGGGGTGCGGCTGTGCTCCGGCTCCGGTGATGCACAACGGCGGAGATCCACACCGACTCGCCGCCCCCACCGGTTCCTCCCCCGGCGAGTCGCCCCTGCCATCCGCCGTTGTGTGCTCAGCCGTCGGCGACCCGGCAGCGGACGAGGGCGAGCCGGCAGCGGACGACGGCGGCCCGGGAGCGGACGACGGCGGCCCGGGAACGGACGAGGTCAGCGCGGGGAGCGGGCGAGGAAGGGACGCGGCCAGGCACCGAGGGCCAGCACCGCCAAGACCACCTGCACCAGCCCCGCCACGAAGTAGATGCCGTGCAAGGGCGACCACACGAGCAGGATCGCGATCTCCACGAAGATCCAGATCATCATGACGAGGCCTGCCGCCGCATGCAGACCGAGGGCCACTCGGAAGTGCCCGTGGTCGGCGACCAGCGCGAGCGCCTGCGCCCCACCCACGACCACGCCGAGGATCACGCCGGGCCAGACGTACGAGTCGAACACGGATCCGTCGAGCCACTCGGTGGGGATGCCGATCCCGCCACCGAGTGTCAGCCCGATCATCCCCACGAGCGCGGAGGCGAGCGAGAACCACGCGACGATCAGGAGCCCGAGCCGGAGCCGGCGAGCCACGGGCTGGACGGGGGGAACGGCGGCGGTCATGGCGCCGACCGTACTCCGGCCCGGCGTGCGCCCACCCCGCGTCGGGCCGGGACTAACGGGCCCAACCCGACCTTCCCTTCCGCCGCCCTGGACACAATGGCGGAGTCGGAGGGTGACACGCCGGCCCTCCAACCGTGGACCACGGCGTGTCGACCTCGGCATCCGCCGTTGTGCACGGCCGCCTCGCGGAACCGCCCCCTCGGGGCAAGACGTCGGTGGGGACCAATACGCTGGATACCATGCGCCTGGCCACCTGGAACGTCAACTCGATCCGCGCCCGCGTCACCCGTACCGTCGAGTTCGCCGTGCGCGAAGACATCGATGTGCTGGCGATGCAGGAGATCAAGTGCAAGCCCGAGCAGTTCCCGTACGCCGAGTTCGAGGCGGCCGGGTACACGGTGGAGGCCCACGGACTGAACCAGTGGAACGGCGTGGCGATCGCGAGCCGCGCACCCATCGACGACCTGCAGATCGGCTTCCCGAACATGCCCGGCTTCGCCAAGGGGCACGACGGCCCCGGGGCCCCGCAAGAGGCCCGAGCGATGGGCGCGACGATCGATGGCGTGACCGTATGGAGCCTCTACGTGCCCAACGGACGCTCGCTCGACGATCCGCACTACCGCTACAAGCTCGAGTGGCTGGAGGCCCTGCGCGGCTACACGCAGGAGGCCTTGGCCGCCGACCCCGACCTCGCCCTCGCGCTCACGGGCGACTTCAACATCGCCCCCACCGACGCGGACAATGGCGATCCGACCGTCGTGGAAGGGGTCACCACCCACGTCTCACCGCCCGAGCGCGCCGCCTTCCAGGCGCTGCTGGATGCGGGACTCGCCGACACCGTTCGTCCCCTCGTCCCCACCGGCTTCACCTACTGGGACTACAAGCAGCTGCGCTTCCCGCGGAACGAAGGCATGCGCATCGACTTCATCCTCGGATCGCGGGCGTTCGCCGATGCCGTCGTCGGCGCGGCGATCCACCGCAACGAGCGCAAGGGCGAGGTCCCGAGCGACCACGTTCCGGTCGTGGTCGACCTCGACCTCGACGGTCCCGACGACGACGACCGCCCGATGATCTTCTAGGACCTCCTCGCCGGCGTCACCCGGTTCAGCGCCAGCGCGCGATGAGGTCGTGCAGTGCGGAGAGGAAGCCCGCCAAGAACTCCGACGTGCCCTCTCTCGCGAAAGACCCGTCCTCGGCGAAGAAGCCGTCGTCGACACGGATGTACGCTTCGGGCACCCCGACCAGCGGCACGCCGAGCGCGGACAGGATCGACTTCAGGTGCGCCTGGGCCACCGCCGTCGAGACGGCGCCCTTGCTCGCCCCGGTCACCGCCGTCGGCACGCCCGCGAGCGACGACTTCCCACCCGGACGAGTCGCCCAGTCGATGGCGTTCTTCAGCACCGCGGGGATCGAGCGGTTGTACTCAGGCGTGACGATGAGGAGCCCGTCCACCTCGTCGATCGCCCGCTTGAGGTCGACGCCCACCGCCGGGTACTCGCGGTCGTACTGCGTTCCGTAGAACGGCAGGTGCGCGATGGGGATGTCCACGAGGTCCAGCCCGGCCTCCGGTGCGATCCGACGCAACGCGTCGGCGTAGCGGCGGTTCAGCGAGTCGTGCGAGGCGGATCCGACGATCAGTCCGACGGTGAAGACGCTCGCGGTCATGGGGTTCCCTTCGATCGGCCGACTGTCCCAGCCTGCCCTCTCACGCACCGCATCGACAGGGGGTTGCGCGGCCGGCGGTCGGCTCCACCTCCGTCCTACGGGGGATGACCGTCCCGGCACCGCACCCTACGTTGGAAGGATGAGACTTGCCGCCCTGCAGCGCCTGCGCGACGATCCGCGGGTGCGTCGCGACGCGTGGCTGGCCCTCGGCCTGTTCGTCGCGGCCGTCATCAGTTCGTGGCTCGGTCAGATCGCGGGCTTCTACGGCACCGACACGCCGCCGTTCGGGTGGTCCCTGCTCTACGCCGCCGTCCTCACCCTGCCGATCGCCCTCCGTCGGCGCTTCCCGGAAGTCGTGCTCGTCGTCGTCTCGCTCGCCTTCTTCGTGGGCGTCTCTGCGCGCATCCCCGAGATGTACGTGGCGAACGTCGTGCTCTTCGCGGCGATGTACTCCGTCGGCGCGACGGTCTCCGATCGGCGCCGAGCGACGATCGTGCGACTCCTCGTGGTCGCCGCGATGTTCCTCTGGCTGCTGGTGACGACCTTCCAGGCGGCGACCGCGCCCGACGACGACGGGCTGTCCCGCGCGGGGCTGTTCTCGCCCTTCGCCGCGTGGATCCTCATCCAGTTCCTCGTGAACGCCGCCTTCTTCGGGGGCGCCTACTTCTTCGGCGACCGCGCCTGGGCAGACGCGCAGTCGCGTCGCGCCCTGGAGGAACGCACCGCCGAGCTCGAACGCGAACGCGAGCTCACCGCGGCCCAGGCGGTGGCGCTGGACCGTGTGCAGATCGCTCGGGAGCTCCACGACGTGGTCGCCCACCACGTGTCGGCGATGGGGGTGCAGGCCGGCGCCGCCCGTGCCGTGCTCGAACGCGACCCCGCCGTCGCCCGAACGGCACTCACCGGCGTCGAGACGTCGGCGCGGGCAGCGCTGGACGAACTGCGGAACCTCCTCGACACCCTGCGGACACCGGACGCCGACACCCCCGGCGGATCCACGCTGCGCCTGTCGGCCCTGCCGGAGCTCATCGAACACGCGAATGTCAACGGCGTGCCGACCACGCTGACGGTGATCGGCGACCCGGTGGAGCAGTCGGAGCTCGTGCAGGTGAACCTGTACCGCATCGCGCAGGAGGCGCTCACGAACGCGCGGCGTCACGGCGGGCCGGGAGTGACCGCCGACGTCCGCCTCCGCTACACCCGCGATTCCGTCGAGCTCGACGTGTCCAACACCGGGGTCGTTCGCGGCGGCGGGCGACCCGGACTGGGGCTCGTGGGGATGAGGGAACGCGCGGCCGCGTCGGGCGGAACGCTCGAGGTCGGCCCCCGGCCGCGCGGCGACGGGTACCTGGTGCGCGTGCGCGTGCCCGCATCGAGGCTGGCGGTGACGTCATGAGCGGGCCGATCCGCGTGGTCCTGGCCGACGATCATGCCGTCATGCGGGCAGGATTCCGGATGATCCTCGAGAGCGAGGACGACATCCTCGTCGTGGGTGAAGCGGGGACCGGGGCGGAGGCGGTGGCGGCCGTGTCCGCCCATCGCCCGGACGTCGTCTGCATGGACGTGCAGATGCCCGATATGGATGGACTGGAAGCCACGCGGCGGCTCACTTCCGATCCCGCCGTCACGGCCTCGGTCGTCATCGTCACGACCTTCGACCGTGACGACTATCTCTTCCAGGCCCTGGCAGCGGGGGCCAGCGGCTTCCTGCTGAAGAACGCCGGACCCGAGGAGCTGATCACGGCGGTGCGGGTGGCGGCCGCCGGCGACGCGCTGCTCGCCCCGGCGGTCACCAAACGGGTGATCGAGCGGTTCGCCGCGGCGGAAGGCACGCCGGCGACAGCGACGCCGCCGGGAGCAGGAGTGTCTTCGCCGGCTCCTCCATCGCTGCCGGTGGACCTCACCGACCGGGAGACCGAGGTGCTGCGTCTTCTGGCGGCAGCCCTCAGCAACGCGGAGATCGCTCAGGAGCTCTACATCGGCGAGGCGACGGTGAAGACCCACGTCTCGAACGTGCTCCAGAAGCTCGGCGCCCGCGACCGCGTCGCCGCGGTGGTCTACGCCCACCGTCACGGGCTGGCCTGACCCGGCGCGCCTGCATAACTCCTCCAGTCCGCCGCGGGTCGGTCGCCCGACACCTACGGCCGCGCGGGTGGATGCTGCGGAGACTCCCGATTTGGAGGAGTTGTGCACGACGCCCGCCGGCCACTCCCCCGCACGGGGGACGCCGGGATCTCCCCCCGGGGGCGGAGGCACCCACGCGGCGTCTTCCCTAGCGTGGAACCACACCACTGGAGGAGGAGCGAATGCTCGAACTGAGCGGGATCACCAAGAGCTACGGCGGTCGCCGTGTGCTCGACGACGTCGGGTTCTCCGTCGGCGCCGGCCGGCTGACCGGCTTCGTCGGCGGCAACGGCGCGGGAAAGACCACCACCATGCGCATCATCCTCGGCGTGCTCGCCCGCGACTCGGGAGACGTCACCCTGCACGGGGTGCCGGTCACGACCGCCGACCGCCGGCGGTTCGGCTACATGCCGGAGGAGCGCGGCCTCTACCCGAAGATGCGGGTGCGGGAGCACATCGTTTACCTGGCCCGGCTCCACGGGTTCTCCAAGGCGGAGGCGACGTCTCGCGCGACCGCGCTGCTGGAGGAGCTCGGTCTCGGCGAGCGCCTGGAGGACAACGTCGAGACCCTGTCGCTCGGCAACCAGCAGCGCGCGCAGATCGCCGCCGCGCTCGTGCACGACCCGGAGGTGCTGATCCTCGACGAGCCGTTCTCGGGCCTGGACCCCCTCGCGGTCGACGTCGTGGCGACGGTACTCCACCGGCGGGCCGCGGCCGGAGCGGCCGTGATCTTCTCCTCGCACCAGCTCGACGTGGTCGAACGTCTCTGCGACGACCTCGTCATCATCGCCGGCGGGACGATCCGCGCCGACGGCAGCCGGGAGGAGCTGCGGGCGCAGCACGCGCAACGCCGGTTCGAGCTCGTCTCGGCCGGCGACGCGGGCTGGCTTCGCGACGAGCCCGGCGTGCACGTGATCGAGTTCGACGGGGGTTATGCCCTCTTCGACGCCGACTCCGACGAGGCCGCTCAGCAGGTCCTCCGACGCGCCCTCGAGCGCGGTGACGTCGCCAGCTTCGCGCCGCGACACCCCTCCCTCGCCCAGATCTTCACGGAGGTCATCCAGTGAGCTCGTCCACCGCTTCCACGTCCGCCCCGTCGTTCGGTCAGAGCGTCTGGCTCGTCACCGAGCGGGAGATCGGATCCAAGCTCCGCAGCAAGGCCTTCCTGATCTCGACCGGGATCCTCTTCGCTATCGCCCTCGTCGCGGTCGTGTGGGGAGGTTTCGCCGCACAGTCGGACAGCCGGATCCCCGTCGCCGTCACGCCGCAGACCTCCGGCGCCGTGTCGGAACTGACCTCCGCCGTGGAGGTGACCGAGGCCGCCGACGCCGACGCCGCGCGTGAACTCGTGCGATCGGGCGATGTCGACGCGGCCCTGATCCCCGGCGGCGCGGAGCCGTTCGGCTACACGCTCGTCGCCAACGAATCCGTGCCGAGCGGCCTCATGCCGCTCCTGAGCATCAGCCCGCCGGTCGAGCTGCTGGAGACCGGCGGAGTCGACTTCATGCTGCGCTACTTCGTGGCCCTCGGCTTCGGCATCATCTTCTTCATGGCGGCGATCACATTCGGTTCCACGATCGCCCAGAGCGTGGTCGAGGAGAAGCAGACGCGCGTGGTCGAGCTGCTCATCTCGGCCATCCCGACCCGCGCCCTGTTGGCCGGCAAGGTCCTCGGCAACACGGTTCTGGCCATGGGACAGATCGTCGGGCTCGGCGCGATCGCGATCATCGGGCTGACCGTCACCGACCAGACCGCGCTCCTGACGGGGCTCGGTGCGCCGCTGGTCTGGTTCGCGGTGTTCTTCCTGTTCGGGTTCGTGCTGCTCGCGTCGCTGTTCGCCGCGGCTGCCGCGATGGTGTCGCGGCAGGAGGACATCGGCTCCACCACCACACCGCTGACGATGCTCGTGATGGCGCCGTACTTCCTCGTCGTGTTCTTCAACGACAACCCGGTGGTCCTCTCCGTGATGTCGTACGTGCCGTTCTCGGCGCCCGTCGGGATGCCGGTGCGCGTGTTCCTCGGCGAGGCGCAGTGGTGGGAGCCGCTGCTGTCGCTGGCGATCCTCCTCGCGACCTGCGTGGCGGCGATCATGGTCGGCGCTCGGATCTACGAGAACTCTCTGCTGCGCATGGGTGCGCGCGTGAAGCTCGCGGAGGCGCTGAAGGGTTAGTCCAGCACGCTGCGACGCGCACGCGACGACCGGGGGGAATCGGCCTCCCGGTCGTCGCGTGTCTCCCTTTCCGGGCACGAGCGGCGCTCCGGCAGCTGGGGCGCCTAGATCCAGCCCCGTTCCTCGGCTTCGATCGCGGCCTGCTGACGGGTCGCGACGTGCAGCTTGCCGAGGATCGACGAGACGTGGTTGCGCACCGTCCCCGGCGACAGATGCAAGACCGCCGCGATCTGCGAGATCGTCTCTCCGCGTCGGCCCGCGCGCAGCACATCGAGCTCCCGATCGGTGAGCGGCGAGCGCTCGTCGGACAGGGCATCCGCCGCGATCTCGGGGTCGACGTAGCGCCGGCCCGCCGCGACCCGCCGGATCACCTCGGCCACGTCTTGCGCGCGGCGCGTCTTGGGGAGGAAGCCGTCGACACCGGAGGCGAGCGCACGTCGGAGCACTCCAGGGCGGGCATGACGGGTGACGGCGACGATGCGAGTGCGGACGCTCCGGCGCACCCGCGCGGCGGCGTCGATGCCGTCGAGCCCCGGCATCTCGACGTCGAACAGGCAGACATCGGGCACGAGGCGCATCGCCTCGGCGACCGCCTCCTCGCCGTCCCGACATTCCGCGACGACGTCGATGTCCCCCTCCAGCCGGAGGAGAGCGGAGAGGGCCGAACGGATCATGTCCTCGTCGTCGGCGATGAGCACCCGGATCATCGCGCCTCTCCCTCGTCCGGCACCGAGGCCTGCAGCACGAACTCTCCCGCCCCCTCGGACGCGGCGGCCGGATCGCTCGCGCGGGTCGCCGCGGTGAACTCGCCCCCGGCCTGCGCGATCCGGTTCGCCATGCCGTGAAGACCCGATCCCTCCGCGGCGGCGCGCACCGTCACCGCGGCCGGGGTGTCGTTGGCTGCGCGGAATCACCATCGTGCTCCGTCGCGATGAAGGCTCAGCCGGGCCCAGGTGCCGCCCCCGTGCTTGAGGATGTTGGTCGTCGCCTCCCGGACGACCGGTCCGAGCGCCTCGCGCGGAGCGGCTTCCGCATCCGAGGACACGTCGAGAGTCGCGTCGACTCCCGCCGCGCGGAGCAGGTCGACCGCGTTGGCGAGCTCGTCGGGAAGCGGAACGCCGCGGAAGCGCGTCGCGAGAGCGCGCGTTCCCGCCCGCGCGTCGTCGACCGAGCGTTGGGCGTCGGCGAGGTGGCGGAGCGCGGCGTCGGGATCGGTCGCGAGGAGACGCTGAGCGAGCTCGAGCTGCAGGGCGATGACCTGGAGGTGGTGTCCCTGCAGGTCGTGGACGTCGTCGGCCAACCGCAGTCGCTCTCTCACCGCGGCCAGGCGCGCCTGCGCCGCCCGCGAGCGGTCGAGCTCGCGCACGATCTCCCACCACCACAGGGTGCTGACGATCGCGCTCGGCAGGGCCGCGGCGAACAGGAACGGCATGAGCCAGCTCATCGCGGATGCGCCGAAGCGCTCTGCCGTGCTTTCGATGACTCCCGCCGCAGCCACGACGAGCGTCGCCACGACGGTGACGCGGCCACGGACACCGCGAGGAAGAGACAGGACGGTGATGCCGACCACGAGCGCGAGGGCCAGCGTCACACTCCCGGCCCCGAACCCGGCCCCCACGGCGGCGGCGACCGCGACCGCAACGGTGACGACCCGCCAGTTTCGAGAGGGTCGCTCCGCCTCCGTCCTCCACGGGGCACGCAGCGCGAGCGCCAGAGCGGCGAGCCACGCCAGCGCTCCGACGACGTAGAGCACGAGGAGGGCGGGGGACTCGGCGGCGGTCGCGCGAGCGATCCAGAACCAGACGAAGAGCACCGAGACGGCGAAGAACATCGCCGACAGGACCGTGTACCACCACGTGGCCGTCACGCCGCCGGACCCGGCGCCGAGACCAGGGCGCAGCGGAGTCTCCTCGTGCGCGATCGTCATGGCCCCAGGGTACGGCCATGACAAATGTCACCCTCCGACCGCTCGACTCTCCCGCACGGAGGAGCCCCGTCGGCACTGGCCGATCCCCCTACCGGTCGCTGGACTGGAGGAACGACCACAGTCCCGCCGCGGCGGCCGTCCCCAAGGAGAACCCGTGTCCAGTCCCCTCGCCGATCTCGTCGCCGGATTCCAGGATCTCGTCGCGCAGCTTCCCGGGCCCCTGCAGCCGTTGGCGGTGGCGGCCGCCGGCGCCGTCCCGTTCGTCGAAGGTGAGGGCGCAGCAGCGATCGGCATCCTCGGCGGTGTACACCCGATCGTCGCGGCCGTTGCCGCCGCGACCGGCAACTTCGTGTGCGTCACCCTCCTCGTGCTGCTCGGCGCCGGCGTGCGCACGGCAGCCACGGCGGGGCGCGGCGGCGGTGGGGCTCCCGAGCCTTCTCCGCGACGCCAGAAGTTCCAGCGCGCCTTCACCAAGTACGGTGTGCCGGGAGTGAGCCTGCTCGGCCCGCTGCTCCTGCCGACGCACTTCACCGCCGTGATGCTGGCCGGTGCCGGCGTGGCCCGCGGGCGGATCCTCGCCTGGCAGGCCGTGGCGATCGCCGGGTGGACCACCGTGTTCACCCTCCTCGCGACCGGCGTGCTCTCCGCTGTCTGGGGGCGGTGAGGGCTGTCTGGGGGCGGTGAAGGCCGTCTGGGGGCGATGAGGGCTGTCTGGGGGCGATGAGGGCTGTCGGACGGGGCGGCCTCGACGCGGCAGGTCGAAGCGGGAACAATCGCGCGACGCATGCGGTTGCATGCACTGGGCCGATGGCGTCCCGACCGAACGAACCCAAGGAGACGCCATGAGCATGACCCTCGACCACCCCGCATCCGACCACCGTGCCGATGTCGACGCCCCCATCCTCGATGTGATGGCGGAGCGCTGGAGCACGCGCGTGTTCGACCCCGAGACCCCGATCGACGAAGAGGCGCTGCGGAGCGCCCTCGAGGCTGCACGATGGGCTCCGTCGGCCAACAACACGCAGCCGTGGCGCTTCGTGGTCGCCCGCCGCGGGGGCACCGCGCACGCGGCGATCGTGGAGGCCCTCATGGGCTTCAACCGGTCGTGGGCCGCTGACGCGGCCGCGCTCGTCGTCTTCGCCACGACCACCTCGCTCGACGGCAAGCCCCTCGGCTGGGCGTCGTACGACGCGGGCCAAGCGGCCGCCCACTTCACGATCCAGGCCCACGCGTCCGGTCTGCACACCCACCAGATGGGCGGCTTCGACCGCGAAGCGATCGCGCGCGCGTTCGGATTCGGCGACGACCTCGCCGCCGTGACGGTCATGGCCGTCGGCGCGCTCGGCGACATCGAGGCGGCCCCCGAGGCGCTCCGTGAGCGGGAGCTGGCCCCGCGCACCCGGCGACCCATCGCCGAGACCCTCATCGTCAACGACTGACCGCGCCCCGCCGGATCCGCCGGACACCGCATATCGTGTGCCCGGCGGATCCGCAACGCCCGTCGCGCCGGGCGCCTCGGCTGGTTACGGTGAACCATGACCGCCAGCATCCTCGCCATCGGCACGGCCGTCCCGCCGACCCGTCTGCCGCAGGATCACGTCCGCGACCTCTTCGCGCAGCAGCCCGGTGTCGACCGGCTCACCCGCCGGCTCGTGCATGCCGCGTTCGACGCGGCGGCGATCGACACTCGACACACCGTGCTGTCGGCGCTCGCGCCGAACCCGCCCCGCTCTCCGGCTGACCCGACGTCCGAGGCTCTCCCCGTGGTCGACGAACGCGGCGTGCTCCAGCGCCCCACGACGGGGGCGCGCAACGACGCGTACCTGCGGACGGCGCCCGCCCTGTTCGCGGCGGCGGGTCGTGACGCTCTCGACCGCGCGGGTCTCTCCCCCGGCCAGGTGACTCACGTCGTCACCGTCTCCTGCACCGGTCTGTTCGCGCCCGGGCCCGACTACCGCCTCGTACGCGATCTGGGCCTCCCTGCCACCACCGAGCGATTCCACCTCGGGTTCGTCGGCTGCGCGGCGGCGCTTCCCGCCCTCCGGCTGGCCGACGCCCTCTGTGCCGCGCGGCGTGATGCGGTGGTTCTGGTCGTGTGTGCCGAGCTGTGCACGCTGCATTTCCGCCCGTCCGCCGACCCCGAGCAGATCGTCGCGGCCTCCGTGTTCGCCGACGGAGCAGCCTCCGCCGTGGTCACCGCCGCCCCCGATCTCGTCGCGGGCCACGGCGGCCCCCGACTCGACCTCGACCGCTTCGCCACGACGGTCACCTCGGAGGGCGAGGACGACATGGCCTGGACGATCGGCGACCACGGTTTCGAGATGACGCTCTCGGCCGAGGTGCCCCGCATCATCGGGCGGGAGATCCGCTCGGCCGTCGGCGGCTTCCTCGCCGGCGACGTTCCGGATGCGTGGGCCGTCCATCCCGGTGGACGCAGCGTGCTCGACCGCGTGGAGAGCGGCCTGTCCCTCCCGCCCGACGCGCTCGCGGTCTCCCGTCGGGTCTTGAGGGACTACGGGAACATGTCGAGCGCGACGATCCTCTTCATCCTGGCCGCCCAGCTGTCCGCACCCGTCGGTGACGATGCGGACAGCGATGCCGCCCGGCGGATCGCCGCCCTGGCCTTCGGTCCGGGGCTGACGGTGGAGTCCGCTCTCCTCACCCGCCGCACCGCCGAGCGGCGGCCGGCCGGCGTGCCCCTCTCATCGGTCGGGGCCGTCGCGCCGTGAGCCTGCGTCACCGCGACACCGCACTGCGCGAGCTCATGGACGACCCCGCCTGCGACCCGGAGCGGCTCGCCGCCACACTGCGCCGCTTCGGCACGGTCAACCGCCTGGTGTCGGGCTGGGACCGCCTCTACCGCAGTCACGTCCGCCCCGCCCTCCTCGCCCGCGCCCGCCACGGATCCGCCGCGCGGGTGCTCGACATCGGCTGCGGAGGAGGCGACGTCGCCTCCCGACTGGCCGCCCTCGCGCGCCGCGACGGACTGCCGGCGCGGTGGCTCGGCATCGATCCCGACCCCCGCGCACTCGAGGTCGCGGTCGAGCGCGAACGCGAGGACGTGCGGTTTCGTCGCGCCGATTCGACGGAGGTGCGTGAGAGCGGCGAGAGCTTCGACGTCGTCCTGTCCAACCACGTGCTCCACCACCTCGACGCGTCCGCGCTCGCGCAGTTCGCCGACGATTCGCTCGCCCTCTCCCGCGGCCCGGTGCTCCATGCCGACATCCGACGCGGGCGACTGGCCTACGCCCTGTACGCCGTCGGGATCACCCCGATCGCGCCCGGCACGTTCCTGCGCACCGACGGGCTGCGCTCCGTCCGCCGGAGCTACCGTCCCGACGAGCTGGAGTCCGCGCTCGGAGCCGCATGGCGCGTGGAGGCCCCCGCGCCCTTCCGGGTGCTGGCGGTCGGAGCAGGCCGTGCCTGAGGTCATCGTCGTCGGGGCAGGCCCCGTCGGGCTGACACTCGCGGCGCAGCTGGGGCTCCGCGGGGTGGACGTGCTCTTGCTCGAGCGACGCGTCGACCGAGGGCGTCACTCCCGCGCCATCGGCATCCACGCACCCGTGCTCGCGGCGTTGGAGCCGAGCGGGCACGTCGACCGCATCCTCGCGTCCGCCCTCCGCGTGCACCGGGGCGAGGCCCGCGACGGCGCGGGGCGGCTGCTGGGCACTGTCCGCTTCGACCGGTTGTCGACGCGGTTCCCCTTCGTCGCGACGCTTCCGCAGCCGCTCACCGAGGAAGCCCTCGGCGTCGGGGCACCCGCTCCGCTGCGCGGAGTGACGGTGCGAGAGGTACGGCCAGCGGGTGACCGCGTGCGAGCGCGCGCCGTGAGCGACGACGGCGAGCGCGAATGGACCGCCGCGATCGTGGTCGTCGCCACGGGGTCCGGCGGACGCCACCTCGTCTACCGGCCCGGGGCGGTCGCCGTGCGGCACTACCCCGACCGTTACGTCATGGCCGACCTCGACGTCGGTCCGCGCGCAGACGACGACGACGTCGCCGTCGTCACGCTCGCCCCGGGCGGTGTGCTGGAGTCGTTCCCGCTTCCCGGTAGCCGGCGGAGGTTCGTCGCATGGGACGGACGCGGCGACGACCCCGCTCCCCACGATGCCGCGCACCGCCTGCAGCGGGCGATCGCGGAGCGGGGACGGACGTCGGTCGAGGTGGACGCGTCGGCGTCGACGTTCCGGGTGCGCCGGGTCGTGGTGCCGCGCCTGCGCCGCGACCGCATCGTCGTGGTGGGTGACGGCGCACACGAGGTGAGTCCGATCGGCGGTCAGGGGATGAACCTCGGCCTCCTCGACGCGCTCGGACTCGCGCCGCTTCTCGCCCAGTGGGTGCACACGGGCACCGCTCCTGCCGCGGAACTGGACGCCTGGGAGCGACGCCGCGTGCGGTCGGCGCGCATCGCCGCGGCCCTCGCGACCGTCAACACCGCCCTGGGACGTCCGACACTGGGACGTCCGACACTGGGGCGTCCGACACTGGGGAACCCGGCACTTCCGCTGCCTGACGCGGCACGCTCCGCGCTGCTGCGACTGATGCTCGCCGGCCCGTCCGGCAGCCTGTTCGCCCATGCCTACGCGATGGGCTTCGATCGCGACGCGTCTACCGTCAGGCGGCCGAAGTACCCACCAGCTGCGCCGCCAGGAGGAGGGCCGAGAGCATCGTCAAGCGGAAGAGCACTCGGGCGGGCGGACGTCGGAGAGCCCGCACCAGGGTGAGGAGCGCGACGAGCACGACGCCGCCGAAGAACGCCCACGACACGGGCGTGATCGCCGCGAGCGGCTGAGGCCCGCCGATCACCGGACCGAGGAGCACGGCGACCGCCCCGAGCAGGATTCCCGTCACCGCCAGGATCGCCGCCGCGCGCACACCCAGCCGGTGCGGAAGGCCCCGGACCCCGGTGCGCGCATCGTCGTCGAGGTCGGGAAGCACGTTCGTCAAGTGCACCGCCGCACCGAGGGCGGCACCGGCAACTGTGGCCCACAGGGCAGCGAAAGTCGGCGGGGTGGCGGCGAGGGTCGCGAACGAGGGGAAGAGCCCAAAGCTGACGACGAACGGCAGGACGGAGATCGGCGTGTTCTTGAGCGCGGCGTTATACGACCAGGCCGAGGCCAGGGCCACCGCATGCACCCCGAGGAGCTCGACGCCCAGAACGGCGGAGAGGCCGAGCGCAACCACCGCCGCCGCGATCGCGGCCGCCCACGCCGTCCCGAGGCCGACGTCGCCCCGCGCGATCGGCTTGTCGGTGCGGCCGACCTGCGCATCGCGGCGCGCGTCGATCGCGTCGTTGGAGATGCCCACCGAGAGCTGCCCCGCCAGCACCGAGGCCGTCAGCACGACGAGTCGCCACGGCTCCACACTCGCCGCGACGCCGAGCGCGAGCGCCAACGCGGTGACGACCAGAGACGGTCCGGGATGCGAGGATCCCCACAGGGCCCGGACTGCCGTCGACGTCATGTCCCGACGCTACCCCGCCGCACCGTCTCACCCCGCGCCAATCCCCCGCCCCCGTGTGTGTCACACCCGAGCCGCCCGGCGGTCCGCCGCCCGGTCCGCCGCCCGGTCCACCGGTCCCGCCGCCGGCGACGGAGCCGGACCCCAACCCGAGCCCCAACCCGAGCCAAAACGAGCCCCCACCCGAGCCAAAAGCAGGGCGAACTGGGTCCCCACCCCCAACGACAGCCACCAGGCCGACCTCAGCCTGCTTTTCGCCCGACCACGCCCCCACCCGCGCCGCCAACCCACCGCCGCCCGCGCGGCCGACCCGACCGCCGGTCCGCCGCGGCGACCGAGCCGAGCCCCAACCCGAGCCAAAAGCAGGCCGAACCGGGTCCCACCCACCAGCGACAGCCACCAGGCCGACCTCAGCCTGCTTTTCGCACGACCATGACCCCGCCCGAGCCGCCGCGGCGAGGATCAGTCGTCGAGCAGCTCAGCCTCGATCACGTCGTCGTCGCCGTCGTCTCCGGCCGTCGGCGGAGCAGCGGTGCTCGTGAGGACGAGCGCGGAGCCGTCGGCCGCCACGTCGACACGCACGACGTCGCCGTCGTGCACACCGCCCGACAGCAGGGCCATCGCGAGGCGGTCCTGGATCTCCGACTGGATGAGCCGGCGCAACGGACGCGCGCCGAAGAGCGGGTCGTACCCGCGTTCGGCGAGCCACGCGCGCGCGTCGGGGGTGACCGCCAGCGTGAGCCGGCGGTCCTTGAGTCGGCGCTGCAGGGCATCGACCGACAGCTCCACGATCTGGGCGAGGTCGTCCTCGCTCAGGGCCTGGAACATGACGATGTCGTCGAGACGGTTGAGAAACTCCGGGCGGAACGCCTGCCGGACCAGAGCCATCACCTGCTCCCGCTTGACCTCCACCGACAACGTGGGGTCGATGAGGATCGGCGACCCGAGATTGCTCGTAAGAACGAGGATCGTGTTGGTGAAGTCGACCGTGCGTCCCTGTCCGTCGGTCAGGCGCCCATCGTCGAGCACCTGGAGCAGGATGTCGAACACCTCCGGGTGCGCCTTCTCGACCTCGTCGAGCAGCACCACCGAGTACGGCCGGCGTCGGACGGCCTCCGTGAGCTGTCCCCCCTGCTCGTAGCCGATGTACCCCGGAGGGGCGCCCACGAGCCGGGCGACGGAGTGCTTCTCGCCGTACTCGCTCATGTCGATGCGCACCATGGCGCGCTCGTCGTCGAAGAGGAACTCGGCGAGCGCCTTGGCGAGCTCGGTCTTGCCGACGCCGGTCGGCCCGAGGAAGAGGAAAGAGCCGGTCGGGCGCTGCGGGTCGCTGATACCGGCCCGCGAGCGACGCACCGCGTCGGAGACGGCCTTCACGGCGTCCTTCTGTCCGATCAGTCGCTTGCCGAGCTCGGCCTCCAGGTGCACGAGCTTCTCGCTCTCGCCCTGCAAGAGGCGGCCCACGGGGATGCCGGTCCATGCGGCGATGACGGCGGCGATGTCCTCGTCGGTCACCTGCTCGTTCACCATCCGCTCCTCGGCGGGGTCGGCCTCGGCCCGCTCGGCGTCGGCGAGCTCGCGTTCGAGCCGCTTGATCGTCTCGTACTGGAGCTTGGACGCCCGCGCGTAGTCGGCCTCGCGAATCGCGCGCTCGAGATCGGTGTTCGCTTGGTCCAGCTGCTTCTTCAGCTCACCGACTCGGTTGAGGCCCGCCCGCTCGCGCTCCCAGCGCGCCTCGAGCACCCGCAGCTCCGCCTCCGCGGCGTCCATCTGCTCCCGCAGCTTCGCGCGACGTTCCTTGGAGGCGTCGTCCTTCTCCTTCTTGAGGGCGAGGTCCTCCAGGCGCATCCGGTCGACCTGTCGGCGCAACTGGTCGATCTCGACGGGGCTCGAGTCGATCTCCATCTTGAGTCGGCTCATCGCTTCGTCGATCAGGTCGATCGCCTTGTCGGGCAGCTGACGGGAAGGGATGTAACGGTTGGAGAGGGCGGCCGCCGCGACGAGCGCGCCGTCGCTGATCGTGACTCCGTGGTGCGCCTCGTAGCGCCCCTTGAGCCCGCGGAGGATCGCGATCGTGTCCTCGACCGACGGCTCGCCCACATACACCTGCTGGAAGCGGCGTTCGAGAGCCGCGTCCTTCTCGATGAACTCGCGGTACTCGTCGAGGGTGGTCGCGCCGATGAGGCGCAGCTCGCCGCGGGCGAGCATGGGCTTGAGCATGTTGGACGCCGCGACCGATCCTTCGCCTCCGCCTGCTCCCATGAGGACGTGCAGTTCGTCGATGAAGGTGATGATCCGCCCATCCGACTCGGTGATCTCCTTCAGCACGCTCTTGAGCCGCTCCTCGAACTGGCCGCGGTACATCGCGCCGGCGACGAGAGCGGAGATGTCGAGGGTGACGAGCTCCTTGTTCTTGAGCGACTCGGCCACGTCGCCCGCGACGATCCGCTGGGCGAGCCCCTCGACGACGGCGGTCTTTCCGACGCCGGGCTCACCGATAAGCACGGGGTTGTTCTTCGTGCGGCGGGTGAGCACCTGGCTAACGCGACGGATCTCGCTGTCGCGTCCGATCACGGGGTCAAGCTTTCCCTGCCGAGCCCGATCGGTGAGGTTGATCCCGAACTGTTCGAGGGCGCTCTTCTGCTCCTCCTGCCCGGGTGCGGGTTGCGCGTTCATGGTGTCTCCCTGAAATCTGTGGCGAATCAAACTTGAGTCGCGATGGCTCAAGTTTAGCACCTCAACGGGGAGTTCGGGAGGGCGCGAGAATCAGGAGGCGATGGCCTCGGCGATGGGTTCGGTGCAGGCGAATCGGGCGCGGTAGGCCGTCGGGGTGGTGCCGAGCGCGCGGGAGAAGTTCTGGCGGAGAACCGCGGCCGAGCCGAACCCGCACTCGTAGGCGATGGCATCGAGCCCCAGATCGGTCTGCTCCAGCAGGCGTTGCGCGTGGAGGATTCGCTGGCGCCCGAGCCACGCGGCCGGAGTGGTGCCGAAATCGGCCTTGAAGCGGCGGGCGAACGTCCGCGGCGACATGTGAGCACGGGCGGCGAGCTGGTCCACCGACATCTCCAGCCGGAGATTCTGCAGGATCCAGTCGGTGACCGGCGCGAGCGAGAGCGAAGCGGTGACCGGAAGGGGCTTGTCGATGAACTGCGCTTGCCCGCCGTCGCGCTGCGGCGGCACCACCATGCGCCGCGCGATCTTGTTGGTGAGCTCCGCTCCGATCTCGATCCGCAGCAGATGCAGGCACGCGTCGATCCCCGCCGCCGTCCCCGCACTCGTGATGATGCGGCCGTCCTGCACGTAGAGGACGTGGGGGTCGACGTCGATGTCGGGGTACATCGCCGACATCGTGTCGGCGTACCGCCAGTGCGTCGTCGCGCGTCGCCCGCTGAGCACGCCGGCGGCGGCGACGACGAACGACCCGCTGCAGACGGTCAGCACCCAGGCTCCGCGTTCCACGGCACGGCGGACCACCGCGAGCACGCGCTCGTCGACCTGCCCCCAGCTCTCGCGCGGGATGGGCGCGACGACGACCAGGTCGGCCTCGTCGGCGAACGTCAGGTCACGCTCGACGTTGATCGAGAAGTCGATGTTGCTCGGAACGGCTCCGGGGTCGGGCGTGACGATACGGAAGTCGAAGTTGGGGATGCCGTCGTCGGAGCGGTCGAGGCCGAACGCCTCACAGGCCAGTCCGAACTCGAACGGCGCGAATCCGGGGAGGACGACCAGGGCCACGGTGTGCATGGCAGGAATCCTACCCTTATGCGCAGTCCTGCCACTAGTGGCGTGATCTCGTCATGCGTAGCGTTTCTGCCATGTTCGTCCTGATCCTGTTCGCCGCCCTCGCCCTCGCCGGTGCCATCGGCACCGTCCGTGCTCTTCTGTCCGACGGCTACCGCCGCATCCCCACCGACCCCACCCGCCTTCCCTGATTCAGGCCGGGTCGCCGCCCTTCGACCGGGCGGGACCCTGCCGTTCGCAGCCGTACTGCGTGCCGAAAGCAGGCCCGATGTCGGTATCCGTCCCGAAGACCCGCAGAGGGAGGCGGTCGCCCTGCTTTCGGCACGCATCGCCGACTCGACCTCGGCCGAGGCGGGCCCTCAGGCGAGCGAGGTGACGGTGTCGAGCAGGATGTCGGCGGAGCGCGTCCAGGAAAAGCGCGCGATGTGCGCCGCGCCCGCCGCGACCACCCGGGCGTGCGCCTGCGGGTCGTCGAGCTCCCGCACGGCGGCGGCGAAGGCGTCCGCATCGGCGCCCGGGGCATAGAGGGCTCCGTCGCCGGCGACCTCGCGGAAGATCGGCATGTCGGTGACGACCGCGGGGACCCCGAGCGCCAGCGCCTCGGCGAGCGGGAGCCCATATCCCTCGTCGAGCGACGCCGAGACGAGCACGGCGCGATCGGCCAGAAGCCGCGCATACTCCTCGTCGGTCACACCGCCGTGGAACACCACGGACGCCCCAGCCGGCACGAGCGCCTCGAGGTCGGCGCGGCGCGTCGGCGAGATGCGCGACAGGAGGTGCAACGTGCGCCCCGGGAGCCCGGCCATCGCCCTCACCAGCGTCTCCACGTTCTTGTACGGCATGAACGAGCCCATGTAGACGAGGTTCTGCGCGCCAGGGACCACCTCCGCCGGCGCCGGCAGCAGGTCGGCGAGTCGTTGCGGCGCGTTGGGGATCACCACGACGGGTCTGCGCGTCAGCCGGACCTCGGCGAACTGGTGTGCGCTGGTCTCGCTGACGGTCGCGACGACATCGGCGGCGTTGAGCGTCAGCCGCTGCGGAACGTAGGAGAGGTGGAAGAGCCGCCAACCGAGCCGCACGAACCACGGAAGGTCGCGGGGCGGCGTGCGGTGACGGTAGTAGATCGTGTCGTGGAGGGTGAGGATCTGCCGATAGCGGCGCCCGATCGTGCCGATCGTCTGCATGGGGGAGAAGACGACGTCGGGATGATGCCGGTTGAGCTCCCGCGCACGCAACGGCTCGCCGAGCGCCGTCGGCGCTCCGATCGTCAGGGTCGAGGCGCCCTCCGGGAGAAAGCGACGCTGGGCATCGTCGAAGACGAGGAAGGTCACCTCCACGCCGCGCTCCGGCGCACGTGCCGCCACCGCCGCGGCCAGTTCCGCGGAGTAACGGCTGATGCCGTCGTGGAAATCGGTGCGGATGTAGCGCGCGTCGAAGAAGAGCCGGGTCACCGCGGGCTCACACGGGTTCGCCGCGGTACAGCTTCTCGAAGGTGTCGAGGGTCTTCTCGATGTCGTGGATCTCGACGCCGTCGAGCGATGCCTGCTGCATCCGCAGGTACTCCTCGGGCGAGGCCGTGAGCACCAGACGCAGCTTGTCGGCCAGGTCGCCGACGTTGCCCGGCTCGAACAGGTAGCCGTTCTCGCCGTCGTGGACGAGGTGCGGGAGCGCCACCGCGTTCGCGGCCACGATCGGAAGGCCCGATGCCATCGCCTCCATCGTGGCGATCGACTGCAGCTCGGCGACCGACGCGATCGCGAACACGTCCGCCTTCGTGTACGCCGCCCGTAGCTCCTCTTCGGAGGCGCGGCCGTGGAACCTCACCCGATCCGCGATCCCGAGGCGCTGCGCAGCCTGCTCGAGGTTTCGGCGCTGGTCGCCGCCGCCGACGATGTCGAAGGTGATCTCGGGCAGTTCCGGGGCGAGCTTCGCCACTGCGCCGAGAGTGACCTCCACGTGCTTCTCGGTGGTGAGCCGGCCCACGAACAGTACCCGGTGGTGCTTCCGCGGCGTGAGGTCGGGGGTGTAGTTGCGCTTGGCGATGCCGCAGCTGACGGGGATGACGCCCTGGATGTCGATCGTCTTCTCGAGGAACTCGGCCGCGCGGCGCGTGGGCGTGGTGACGGCCCGCGACATCAGGAAGGTGCGCTTGGCGTCGTCCCAGGCGAGCTTCACGACGATCTTGTCGAGCACGGGCGGAAGGGTCGTGAAATCGAGCACGTTCTCCGCCATGACGTGGTTGGTGGCCACGACGGGGATCCCGCGCTGGTGGGCGATGCGGGTCATCCCGCGGCCGATCACGATGTGGGATTGGCTGTGGACGACATCGGGCTGCACCGACGAGAGGATCTTGCGGGCATAGTGCTTGCTCCGCCACGGCCACACGAAGCGCAGCCAGTCGTGCGGGTACCAGCGCCACCCGGGGAGGCGGTGGACGGTGAGGTCCTGGCCCTCGATGTTCTCCGTGAACACGCCGTGGTTGCGGTGCCCGACGCTCGGCGTCACGACGTGCACGTCGTGGCCGCGTTCGGCGAGCCCGGCCGAGAGGCGCTCGGCGAAACGCGCCGCGCCATTGACATCGGGCGCGAACGTGTCGGCGGCCATGACGATGGTCAAGGGAGGTCGATCGCGGAGCACATCGTCGGCAGGCGTCGCGGTTTCGGTCACGGGATACGAGGCCAATCTCTGCGGCTGCGGTGGAACGCGGTCGCGTTCACGCCGCCCAAAGTCTACCGGAGGCCCCTCGACAGACTCGGGTGCGCGCGGAGCGTCGGCTACTTCAGGCCCACTTCGACCACGAGCGGGTTGTGGTCCGAGGGGAGCGGAGCGGCGTACTTGCCGTTGACGATCTTCCCCGCGCTCTCCCACCGGTAGACGACGGAGCGGGACGGGCGCACGATCACCTTGTCCACGTGCGACCCCCACCGGATGCCGACCAGCGGCGTGCGCTGCCAGTCCGGATTCGCGGTGTTGTGGTGCTGCCGCACCAGACGACGCGCCTGATCGAAGCCGTCGTACCAGCCCTTGGCGTTGAGCACCTTCATCGTGTCGTCGTTGGTACGGCCCTTGTGCGTGTTGAAGTCGCCGAGCACCAACACGGGAGCCTTCGTCCAGTCGGTGAGCTTTCCGTGCGACTTCTTGAGGTTCTTGAGGGTCGACGTGATGAAGGAGGGCAGCTTCCCGGCCTCGTACTCGCGCTGAGCAACGGCCTTGGACGAGGTGCCGGCCAAGAGGTGCACGCTGAAGACCACCGCGTACTTCCCGGACTTGTGCTTGACGGCCGCCCACGCGACGCCCCGGCCGGGGGTGGCGACCTTCTTCGCGAAGCGCTTCATCCCGCTCGTCGCTCCCGCGGAGTTCTTCTTGACGGCGGTGAACTGCCCCGAGCGCAGCAGGATGGCGTTCTGCTCCTCGACGGCGAAGCGGTACCCCTTGGGCGCCGTGGAGTAGCGGGAGGCCTCCTGGAGTGCGACGAGGTCGGGCTTGAGCTCGACGATCCGACTGTTGATCGTCTTCTGGCGCTTCGAGAAGTTCGCGCACGCGTACGAGCAGATGTTCCAGCTGACCGCCCGGTATCGGGGCGTCGACGCGGAGAGCTTCGCCTCGCCGACCATGGTGCCGTGCCCCACACGCCACGACTTGGGGCCGGTTCCGCCGTCCGAGACGGCGCGCACCTGCACGTAGTAGTTGCGCCCCTCGAGGAGGCGGGGGATCGTCGCGCGCGAGGATTCGACCGTGACGTTGGGCGTCTGCTTGGCCAGCACCCCGTCGTAGGACGTCGAGGCGAACACCTCGTACTTCTTCGCGCCCGGGACGTCGGCCCAGTCCACGCTCAGGGTGGCGCCGGTCGGAGTCAGGGAGGCGTTGATGAAGGTGACGAGACCCACCGCCGCAGGGCGCGACGGAGCAGCGGCAGCAGTGACGACGGGCGTCGCGGCGAGCAGAGCGGAGGTGAGGAGCACAGCGACGGCCCCCCGGGGGGTGAGGAGGCGCATGGAGGGATGCTAACAGCGAACGTACGCTGGAGGAATGGCACGCCTGGAAGCCGATACCGACCGTTCCCGCTGGGTTCCCGTCACCGGGTCCTTCGGCTTCGCCGGACGCCGCGCGCGCAAGAAGGCGATCCGCATGCTGCTGAGCCAGGCGAATGCGTTGCTGGGCGCCGACGCGCGCCCCGGAAGCTCCGTCGCGGCCTGGGCGATGAGTCAAGCGGCGCCCGCGATCATGCGCAGAGCGGCGGGGCGGATCCTCGTGTGGATGTGGAAAGACGATCCTGAGCTGCTCGTGGTCTTGGCGCAGGTGCAAGAGGCGACGCCGCAGCTGCGCACGGCGCGGGCCATGATGCCCATGGAGTACGACGACACGGAGACCTTCCGGGGCACGTTCCTGGGCGTGGGCGAGAAGCTGCAGCTGCCGTTGCCGCCGCGGCGCCCCGACGGGTCCACGCCTCCCCCGTTCGCCACCTACACGTGGGACACGGGAAGCCACTTCGTGACGGTCACCGCCGTGTGTGCGGACCGGGAACGCTTCGGGACCGTCATCGGCGCGGTCGACGATCTCGCCCGTTCGCTCCGGCTGATCGAGGACGTCCCCTTGTCCGAGTCGCCGTCCACGCTGCGCATCGACCCCGCCTGACCGGGCGCCCGCTCCCTCCCGGCCCGCGCGCTCCCCGGGGACACAACGGCGGACCGGGGAAGGCGACACGCCGCTGCCGCCCTGCCGAGCGCGGCGTGTCGCACGCCTCATCCGCCGTTGTGGCTCACCCCACCGGCCACTCCACTGGCCACCCCGCCAGCCCGACCACCCGACCGCCGGCCGCCCGCTCGGCACAAGCGTCATCACGGGGTGATCGTGTTGCCGCCGCGGCCCGCCGGAGCACGAACGCGGCCCGGACGCGCGATGCCAAGATGAGCTATGGCCCGCCCCTCCTCCTCGTCCCCGCGCGATCCGTCTGCCGCCGCCGGGCGGGACCTTCCGCTCTCACGACGCGCCCTGGCCGACGAGGGGCGCCGGCTCCGTCGCCATCGCCCTCGCCGATCTCTCGGCCTGCTGAGCACGGCCGGACGTGATCCCCTGGCTATCCTCGACGCGCAGAACGCGAACCGCGTCGCCGAGTTGATCCCGGTGCGCACGGAGCGGATGGCGGCGAGCCCGTTCGCCTTCTACCGCGGCACCGCCGCGATCATGGCGGCCGATCTCGCACGCGACCCCGACAGCGGGGTCGAGGTCGCGTCCTGCGGCGACGCGCACGTGGCGAACTTCGGCTTCTTCGCCTCGCCGCAGCGCACCCTGGTGTTCGACCTCAACGACTTCGACGAGGCCGCGTGGTCTCCGTGGGAGTGGGACCTCAAGCGACTCGTGACGAGCCTCGTGATCGCGGGGCAGGCCACGGGGCGCGACGAAGAGATCGTGCGCAGCGCCGTCCGCGCGGCGGTCGGCTCGTACGTGCGGTCGCTCGATGTGTACACCCGGCGGACACCGGTGGGCCGCTACTTCGAGCACTTCGACGCCGACGGCGGCCTCACCCTCGGCGACAAGTCGGGCCGCAGAGTCGTCGCCGATGCGATCCGACACGCGAAGAAGCGCACCGGGGAGCGCGCCGCCCGGAAGCTGACGGTGGCCGACGCCGACGGCCGCTTGCGCTTCATCGAGGCGCCGCCGTCGATGACGCATCTCGACGCAGCCGTCGCCGCGCGCGTGGAGCGGTCGATGTCGGGCTACCTCGACACCACGAACGTCGACATCCGGCTGCTGCTGGAGAACTACGCGGTCTCCGACACGGTTCGTCGTGCCGTCGGTGTCGGAAGCGTCGGAACCCGCTGCTACGTCACGGTCCTCCAAGACGGAGATGGCCGCGCGCTCCTCCTGCAGACGAAGGAGGCAGGGCCCAGTGTGCTCGACGAGTGGGGCAGGCGCCCGCAGCCGGCGCATCTGCGCGAGCTGTGCGAGAGCGGCGGCCAAGGGGCACGAGTGGTCGCCCTGCAGCGGATCCTGCAGGGGGTCTCCGATCCATTCCTCGGGTCGTTTCGGGGCGACACCGGCGACTACTACGTGCGCCAGTTCCGCGACATGAAGGGCGGGATCGAAATCGAGACGCTGGACGACGCCCCGTTCGGCGTCTATGCGCAAGCGTGTGCGACCACCCTCGCTCGCGCGCACAGCCAGTCGCCGCGCGCCGCCATGATCGTGGGATACGTCGGCGGCGGCATACGCCTCGCCGACGCGCTCGAGGACTGGGCGTACGCCTACGCCGACCTCTCCCGCGAGGACCACGCGCGGTTCGTGGCGGCTGCCCGCTGACCGCACCGCACGCGAGCCGCCCCGTGCATAACGGCGGACCAGGCAGCCGACACGCCGCACATCACGCCCGCTCCACCGGCGTGTCGCCCTCCCCATCCGCCGCCGTGCACGCCGCACGCCGGACTCACGCCGCCCGACCGCCCCGGCCCGCGCGCGAGGGCGACCGGAATCAGAGCGCGACGTCGCCCACGAGGTTGACCCGGATGCCCATGCGATCGAACATGGCGGCCTTGGCGGCGAGCGCCTTGTCGGCGGTCTCGGCGTCGGGGGCGTAGACGAGTTGCGCGTGGTTGGCCTTGTGTCGCGCCATGAACTGGTCGCGGCTCACGCCGTGCAGCACCACGTGCGCGATCGGCCACTCCGGGTTGGTCGCGTCCTTGCGGCGCTGCGTCTCGTCGGCCGGGAGCTCGATCACGGAGGCCCGGAAGATGTCGGCCTGCAGCACGCCTTCGGCGATGAACACGCGCGACAGCACCACCTCGCCGGGCTTGCTCACACCGTTGATCGTCGAGCCGCCGGCGGGGAAGAAGACGTGGCCCTGCCGCCAGCCCTCGGCCTTGTCCCAGCCGCCGAGGTGGGAGGCGGGGACGGATCCCGAGATCTCGTACACCCAGACGAAGTCCTCGCCGTACTGCTCGCCCCACCGCACGTCGTGCAGCGTGTTGTCGGGCACGAGGCCCATGGCCCGCCACACGCGGTCGGTGACGAGCGCGTCGACTGCGACCCCCTCGTCGGCCTCGTTGAAGTGCGGGAAGGCACGTCCGGCGAACAGCTCACGCTTCCCGTCGCGCGAGAGCACGGGGGGCCGCTCGGTGGAGTTGAGGATCCCCTCGGCGAGGTCAGACGCCGGCACGAGGTCCTTCAGTCCCTGCTGGTACTGGATGCCGACCGCGTCGAGCCCGAAGTCGTCGGCGATGCGCAGGGCGGCGACGTACATCTTCAGCTGCCACTGCACCTGCTCCCGCGTGAGCTCGGTGGCGGGATCCTCGCCGTAACGGAAGGTCATGCCGCGGCCGGTCAGCCAGTCGTAGGCCGCGTCGGCCTCCTCCTCGGTCACGTTCAGCATCTCGGCGTACAGCGCCGACTGCGACAGCCGTTCCTTGTAGATGCCCGTCTGGTTGAGCAGCTCGTCGTCGAAAATGGCGTTGTACATGCCCATGCAGCCCTCGTCGAAGACACCGATGATCGCCTTCTCCGCCAGGAGCTGGTCGCCCAGCGCTCGCCCGAGCGCCACCTCCGGGGTGTCCGGCAGCTCCGGAAGCGAGCGCACGTGCGACGCGTCATGCGTGATGCGGCCCGTCTCGGTCCACTCGCGCAGACCCTCGCGGGCCCAGTCGTCGGTGAAGTCGACCGACCAGATGGTCGCGTAGTCCGTGCCCATCTTGGTCATGCCGGCGTTCAGGCCGAGCAATCCCACCAGGCCCGGCCAGTCCCCCGCGAAGTTCGCGACGGTGAGGATCGGCCCCCGGTGGGTGCGCAGTCCCGCAAGGACGTGGTGGGAGTACTGCCAGACCGCCTCGGCGACGATGAGGGGAGCATCGGCGGGGATGCTCGTGAACACCTCGAGGCCCATGCGCTGGCTGGAGATGAAGCCGTGGCCGGTCTCGGGGTTCACGCCGTTGGCGCGCACCACCGTCCACCCGAGCTCCTCGAGGACGCGGGTGACCGCGGCTTCGAGCTCGACCTGCGTCGGCCAGCCGGCGGCATTGGCCGACTCGCGCAGGTCTCCGGAGGCGATCAGGTACGCCGTCTTCGGCGCGAGGGCGGGGCGCTCGGTGGGAGCGGGAAGGACGTAGGTCATGGTGTCTCCTGTGGTGTGAGGCGTGCGGGCGGGGTGGCGGGCGGTGCCGGGACGGGCACCGGTTCTCCCCGCAGGAGGAGCCGGTCGACGTGCAGCACGCCGCCGTCGACGTGGAGCGTCAGGGTGTCCTCGTCGATGACGGCGCGGCCCCAGGCCGTGTCGGTGGTGAAGAGGTAGCTGCCATCGCGGATCGGATCGAACGAGAGCGTGCGCGTGGGGGCGTCCCACTGCGCACCGCTGGCGGCGAGGAGGAGCCCCCACGAGGCGAGGGAGCGGGCGTAGTGATTGCCGCACTCGATCTCGTTCCAGGGGTTGCGGACCGCGCCGTCGTAGCGCGACCGGAGGGCGGCTTCCACGCGCAGGGCGTCGTCGACGAGCCCCGCGTACGCGAGCGAGGTGGCCACCTGGTGCTCGACCCCCGTCCACACCTCGTCGGAGTAGACGAAGGGGATCGCGGGGCGACCTCCCCGCGGCCAGGACGCGAGGAGGAGCCCGCCCTCGTGACCGAGCGCATACACCCGCTGAGTGCTCTCGTGATCGGTCAGGTCGGAGCGGAAGTTGTGCGCCACGACGGCGCCGAGAGCGCTGCGCACCCGGTCGGGCGGCAGGATGTCGCCGAGCCCGTTCAGGCGCGCGTGGAACTGCCCGAGCAGTTGGTCGGAGAGAACGCCGTCGCCGTACTGATAGCGGTGGGCGTCGACGTCGTCGATCACCTGCCGGTAGTACTCCCCGTTCCACAGCCGCTCATCCATCGCCGCCGCGGCGGCCGATGCGCGAGCCTCCCACTCTCGCGCCCGCTCGTGCTCGCCCAGGTGCGCGGCCATCCGCGCCCCCGCGCGGAGGGCCGCGATGAACATGCCGTTCGCGAGCGGTTCCGTGCCGTGGAACTCGATGTCGTACGTGTTGTGGAGCTCGCCGCTGAGGAGAGCATCTCCCCGCGCCCATTCCCGGACCGCGTGGTCGAGCGTGCGCGCAGCGGCCGGCCACGACTCCCGGAGGAAGTCGTCGTCGCCCGAGAACCGCCATTCGCGGTGCAGGCGCAGGAACGTGCCGAGCTGTCCGTCGACGGCCGGCCCCATGAACCATGCCGGGCCCCCGAACACCCGGTTGGAGCGGAACTTCTGGGCACCGTCGTCGTCGGTCTCGAGGAGGAACTCCACCCGGCGGGCGCTGCGCTCCAGCGAGGGGAAGAGCCAGGCGACCGTCTGCGCGTACGACCAGACGTGCGTGCAGGTACCCTCGCACGATCCGGCGTGGTCGAACGATCCCTCCCACGCCGCGAACACCGGGCCGTCGCCGAGTTCCGGGGTGGGGCCGTCGACCACGAAGGCGGTGGTCGAGCGCACGGTGGCGATGTTCGCCCCCACCGCGTCGGCGAACACGGGATCCAGATCGCCTCCGTAGAGGGCCTCCACGAAGGCATCGGTCGCCGCCTCCAGTGCCGGGAGGTGGCGATGCAGGTGTGCACCGGCTGCCCAGGCGTCCTCCCACAGCGTCGCGTAGTGGTTGCGCACCGTCTGGTCGAGATGCGGATCGGCGAACACGATGTGCCCCGCCCAGCCGCGCCGACGATTCGGGAAGCTCCACGAGAGGACGAAGGAGAAGTCGCGGGACTCGCCGGGCGCGAGCTCGTGGACGATGCCGAGGCTCCCGGTCCGCAGGCGCGGGAGCGTCGCGAACAGCTCCTCATCGGTGAGGGGGCGGCCTTCGGGCGGCGCCGACTCGGCGAACAGTCCCCGTGGACGGTCCTCGAGGGTCAGCCGCGGTTCGGGGCTCAGCAATCCGTCGTCGCGGAAGTCGTTCCAGAACAGGCGCGGACCGTCGGGCCAGAACCCGGTCACCCATTGCGGCTTCGCGGTCGTGTCGGGATCGGTCGTGGTGAGACTCAGCGTCCCATAGCCCGGGTCGTCGACAGGGAGGTCGATGCCGAAGTCGAGCCCGCGAACGGTCGGGCCGTCACCGGGCCGCTCCTCCCGCCACCGCACGGTCTGCGCAGCGCGCATGCCGAACGGACCCTCGCCGCGGCCCGCGGTGTGCGACAGGGATCCCGCGATCGTGACCCGCACCGGCACCGCGGCGGGATTGGTGACGCGGTATCGCAGCACGGCCGCAGGGATGCCCGAGGCGTCGGCGTCGAGCGGGACGAGGGGGGTGAACGCGTGCAGCGAGACCTCGACGGGAAGCACGTCGTCGTGGAAGTCGATGTCGACGACGGGATACTCTCCGTAGAGCGTGGCGCCGGACAGTCGTGGCAGCCCCGCGAGGCGGTCGAACCCGTAACCCGCGTCCCAGTCGTGCCGGCCGGTGACCTGCGCCTCCAGCACGCGGGTCACGGCCTCGCCGCCCTCCGGTGCCGCGTGGACGGCGAAGAAGGAGTACGGATTCAGCCGCCCCTTGTCGGGCAGGTTCTCCAGCTCCCAGTCGCGCAGCTCCCCCCGTGCGCCGATCGACACGTTCCCCGTGCCGATCCCGCCGAGCGGGAACGCGGCCCGCTCAGCGGTGTGGGGAATCCCGCGGGCTCGGCGGATGCGGGCGGTCATGAGCTCTCCTGAGAAGCCGTGGCGTGCTGGCGGTCGGCGAGGGAGTGGACGATGTCCTTCGTCCCGGCGTACAGCCGCACGTACAGGTCGAACAGGGCGTCGTAGTCGGCCGAGGCGTCGGAGTCCGGAGTGACGGTGGAGGCGACGGGGTTCCACTCCTCGATGCGCGGCGGCTCGGGACTCACGGCGCTCGCCGCGAGGAAGGCCGCGCCGTAGCTCGCCCCGACCGTCACGCGCGGCACCTCTTGCACGAGACCCGTCGCATCCGAGACGATCTGCAGCCACAGCGCACCCTGAGTCCCGCCGCCGACGGCGACGACGCGACGGATGTCCGCTCCCGCGTCGCGCATCGTGGCGACGTTGTGCCGGATGCCGAGGGCCGTCGCCTCCAGGACCGCACGATAGAGGTCGCCGCGGCCGTGACTGAGAGTGAGTCCGGCGAACACTCCGCGCGCGTCGGGGTCGAGGATCGGAGTGCGCTCGCCGGCGAAGTACGGGAGCGCGAGCAGCCCACGCGCCCCCACCCCCGAGGCGGTCGCCTCTTTCAGAAGGGTGGCGTAGTCGGCGCCCGAGAGCTCGGCGATCCAGGACGTCAGCGCCCCCGAGGTCGCCAGCCCTCCCGCGAGGTTGCGCGTACCGGGGTAGGCGCCCGCCGTCGTCCACATCGAGGGCGTCCGCAACGTCTCCGTCCCCGTGGCGATGAGGAACATCGTGGTGCCGTACATCAGCATGAGATCACCCGGACCGTGCGCGCCGACGCTCACCGCTTCGCTCCAGGCATCGATCGTGCCGACGGTCACGGGGGTGCCGGCGGGAAGGCCGGTCGCCTCTGCCGCGTCGGTCGTGACGGTGCCGGCCACCTCCGACGCCCAGCCGAGGCGGGGGCGTTGGATGCCGGGCGCGTACCGGTCCCACCAGTCCTCGCGCCAGCCTTCGCGCTCGATGTCGTAGAGGGGCCAGCTCTGGCTGGCCGACTGGTGGTCGAGCACATACGCGCCGGTGAGGCGCCGCACGAGCCAGGACGCCGGCATGAACAGGCGCCGGGCCCGGGCGAAGGCGGCGGGTTCCTCGTCGGCGATCCAGAGCATCTTCGGCCCCGCCGCCTGGGTGGACAGAGGCGAGCCGCCCACCCGCACGATCTCGTCGGCGCCGAGCTCACGGGTCATGCGGGCGATCTGGGAGCCTGCGCGCGTGTCCACGCCGTAGAGGATCGCCGGGCGCACGGGGACGTCGTCGGCGTCGGCGAGGAGCACGCAGGGCCCCATGCCGCTGACGCCGACGGCCGTGATGCGAACGTCGGGACGCGCGGCGCAGACCTCACGGGTGAGGGCGACGAACTCGTCCCACCACACCCCGGCGTCCATCTCCACCCAGCCGGGGCGTGGGCGGTCCACGCCGTGGGCACGCGAGGCCGACGCGACGATCGTTCCGGCCTCGTCGACGAGCACGGCCTTGGTGCTCGAGGTGCCGATGTCGACGCCGAGCGTGCAGAACAAGGACACGGCATCCCCTTCGATCCGTCTGACGATCTGAACGAGGCAACTCTAGACGAAATCGATTTCATCTACAACCGCACGAAGCGGAGATCGAGTGCCGCCGCCGTCAGTTCGCGTCGACGAGTCGCGCGGGCTGCATCTCGTTGCGGAGGACCACGGTGCGCGCCGGCTGATCGTCGCCGGCGATCCGCTCCAGAAGCAGCTTCGCCGCCGTCACTCCCATGTGCCGCGCGGGAAGGCGCACCACGGTGACGGCCGACGGCGACAGGGTCGTGTAGGGCAGCGAGCCCACGACCGCGACGCCGATCTTCGGTGGAGTGAGCCCGTGCTCGGTGAGCACCTGGATGGCGCCGACGCCCAGGAGGTTGTTGGCCGCGACGATCGCGTCGGGCGGCTCGGGGAGAGCAAGGAGCTCCTCCATCACCGCACGGCCCCCGTCGACGCGGAAGCTCGAGTACCGCAGCAGCTCAGTGGGATCGGCCTCGGGGAAGCTCCGAGCGATGACGGCCTGCCACCCCTGGGCCCGCTCGTACGCCGTCTCGATCTCTTGCGGACCCGTGATGCACGCAATCCGTCGATACCCCGCCTGCACGAGGTTCTCGGTCGCCGCCTGTCCCGCGGTGCGGTTGGCCATGACCACGCCGTCGATGTCGTAGCCCGTGCCGCGGTCGACGGCTACGACCGGACGGCCGGCGGCCAGGAGGTCGTCGAGGTTCGTGTGGTCGCTCGCGGCGGCGAGGATGACCCCCGCCATGTGCTCCGAGATCGCGATCTGGAGGTAGGTGGCCTCCTTCTCCAGCTGTGAGTCGGTGTTGCAGAGCACGACCGAGTAGCCCGCGCTCTGCGCGACGTCCTCCACGCCCCGGGCCAGCTCGGTGAAGTACGGGTTCTCGATGTCGGGGATCACGAGGGCGATGACCTCGGACTCCTGCTTGCGCAGGGTGCGCGCGGTCCGGTTCGGCGAGAATTTCAGCTGACGCGCGGCTTCGCGCACAGCGCGCGTCTTCTCCTCCGAGACGCCCATTCCGTTGAAGACCCGGGACACGGTCGCCGGAGACACCCCGGCGGCGCGCGCGACTTCGTAGATCGTGGCCATCTCACCCACCTGCACCCTGCGCCGGCCCGCGTTGACATTGCCGGTCAGGCCACCCTACAGTGTGCTGCAACACTGTTGAAATCGATTCCAGATATTGTGGCGGCTCGACCGGTGCCTGATCGTGGAATCCCACCCGCTTCGCAACAAGGATGTGCCCGCCATGACGACGACACCGAACTCCGATCTCTCCTCGCTCTCGGCCCTCCGAACGGTGCAGACCCGCTCGATCTCGCCCGAGAACTTCGACGGCTCCGCGGGCGGCGGCGGGCGTGCGACCGAGGGCACCGGAGCCTCGTGCGCACGCGACCTCGGCCCCGGGTGGAAGATCTCCCCCAGCGTCGACATCAAGGCCGGTGAGACCTTCGAGCTCGCCAACATCGTCGGCGGCGGGAAGATCACCCACATCTGGATCACGACCCACACCGACAACTGGCGCACCCTGCTGTTGCGCGCCTATTGGGACGGCGCGGAGGAGCCGGCCGTCGAAGTGCCCTACGGCGACTTCTTCTGCAACGGCTGGGGCGTCTTCGCGCAGGTGAACTCGCAGACCATCGCCGCCAACCCCCACGGCGGGTTCAACTCGTACTGGCCGATGCCGTTCCGCACCGGGGCACGACTCACCGTGGAGAACACGTCGGTGGTCGATGTCCGCGTCTACTACCAGGTCACGTACGAGACCGGCGGCGATTACACGAACGACGGCTACTTCCACGCGCAGTGGCGGCGCTCGAACCCGCTGGAGGAGCTCGTCCCCCACACGATCATCGAGGGCGTCGAAGGCCAGGGACAGTACGTCGGCACCTACATCGCCTGGGGGGTCAACTCCAACGGGTGGTGGGGCGAGGGCGAGATCAAGTTCTATCTCGACGACGACACCGACTACCCGACCATCTGCGGCACGGGCACCGAGGACTACTTCGGCGGCGCGTGGAACTTCGACATCCCCGGCAAGGGCTACACCGAGTTCTCCACCCCCTACCTGGGCATGCCCCAGGTGATCCGTCCCGACGGACTGTACGTGTCACAACAGCGGTTCGGGATGTACCGGTGGCACCTGCTGGATCCGATCCACTTCGCGACCGGCCTGCCCAAGGTCGACATCCAGGCGCTCGGGTGGCGCAGCGGCTGGCGATACCTGCCGCTGCGCGACGACATCGCCTCCACGGCCCTGTTCTACCTCGACCGCCCCACGGCGCGGCGACCGAAGACTCCGACGGCCGACGATCTGGAGGTTCACCTAGGAACCGCTCCGGTTCCCGACATCGGAGCCACTCCCCCGCGCGCCCCGCAGGACTGAGCGGTCCCGCGTCCCGGACTCTCCCGACCGATCAGACGATGCGCACCCGGCGCTTCCCGCAGGAGGGGGCCGAGGTGTGTCAGTAGTGCCCGGGGCGCCCGCCGCGGCGCCACCGGGATCGACCGTGCCCGCCGCCCGGCGGGGCGACACCAGAAGGAGAGTGCAATGACGCACCACAGAAGATGGATCGGGGCCGCCGCGATCGGGGGACTCGTGCTGGCGGCGAGCGTGACGGCCGCCGGGCCCGCGCTGGCCACGCAGGCCCGGACGCCTGCGACGATCGTCGAGAAGATGACCGGTCCCGACGCCCCCAACAACACGTGGGGCCGGTGGGACATCAAGGGCACCGACCTCGGGATCATGTGGGACAACGGCGCCGGTTCGGTGCTCGCCGCGTTCGGCGACACCTTCGGCAACGCGTGGACCGGTCCCGGCGGCGGAGCTCCGGCCAACGGGCACTGGCGCAGCAACGTGCTGCTCCGCTCGAGTGACCGCACCCTCGCCGACGGCATGCTGTTCGAGAGCGCGCCGCAGACCCCGTCCGGCGCGGCGAAGGAGATCATCCCGTCGAAGAAGGTCAACGGCGACGAGATGACGACGATCCCGACGGCGGGGATCTCGGTGAAGGGGCGTCAGTACCTGTCGTTCATGTCGGTGAAGCAGTGGGGCGCCCCCGGCTACTGGGACACCAACTACGCGGGAATCGCGTACTCCGACGACAACGGCGAGAACTGGACGGTCTCCGACACCCGTTGGCAGAACAACGCCGCCGGCGACGACCCGTTCCAGATGCAGGCGTATGCGCGCAAGGGTGGATACGTCTACGTGTTCGGGACCCAGAACGGACGCAACGGCCCCGCTTCACTCGCCCGCGTTCCCGAACGCAAGCTGCTCGACAAGAAGTCGTACCGCTACTGGAACGGGCGGTCCTGGAGCCCCCGCGAGGCCGATGCCCGGCCGATCATCGACGCGCCCGTGAGCGAGCTGTCGGTGCAGTACGACAGCTACAGCAAGCGGTTCCTGCTCATGACGCTGTCGGGGGAGGACATCATCTTGCGCACCGCCAAGAGTCCGCAAGGTCCGTGGACCGCGCCGCAGACGGTCGCGAGCTCCGCGGACTATCCGGGCCTGTACGGCGGGTACTTCCACCCGTGGAGCTCGAACGGCGAGCTGTACTTCGCGATGTCGCAGTGGAGCCCGTACAACGTGTACCTCATGCGGATGCAGATCGACCGCAGCGGCCGCATCGTCAATCCGAACCTCGTCACCAACCCCAGCTTCGAGCGGCCCGACGCGATCGGAGACGGCACCGGCGGCACGTGGGCATGCTCACCGAACTGCGGGATCGACGAGGCGCCGGCGAGCTCCTTCAGCGGCGACCACAACGCCTTCGTCCGCTACAACAGCGGATGGCGCAACATCTGGCAGAACGTGGCGGTGAGCCCGAAGACGAACTATCGCCTCACGGGATGGGTACGCACGTCGGTCAACAGCGATGCCGGCTTCTTCGGGGTGAGGTCGACCGGCGGCGAAGTGATCTCCGAGGCGAACTTCGTCTCGGTCGGGCCCTGGACCAAGCTTACGGTCGACTTCTCGAGCGGGTCGCGAGACACGGTGCAGGTGTTCGCCGGGGTCTGGACCAACAGCGGTGACATCTGGCTGCAGGTGGACGACGTGGCCGTCATCCGGCGCTGAGCCACTCCCCGCCGGGTGCCCGGAGCACCGTCTCCGGAGCGCGGTCTCCGGAGCACGACGGCGGATCAGACACGCGACACCCCGGTGGAACCAGCCGTCCACCGGGGTGTCGCCCTGCCCGGTCCGCCGTTGTGTCCGTTGCCGGGCGGGGCGGGGCCGGCTGGGGGCGGGGCCGGGCCGGCTGGGTGCGGGGCGGGCCGGCTGGGTGCGGGCGTCTGGTGCGGC
>NZ_JASGDO010000011.1:0-19023 GCF_047607225.1 Microbacterium sp.
GGCGCGGGCGCGGGTGCTGCCGCGGGCGTCGCCGTGGGCAGGTCGCGGGAGCGCGAGGGCGCGGCGGCCGTGTACGCCTTCTACGGCCCGCACCAGGCCGGCATCACGACGCCCGTCCAAGACCACCTCCACTTCGCCGCGTTCGACATGATGGCCCGCACCACGCGCGAGGATCTGATCGGCCTGCTGCAGGACTGGACCTACGCGGCAGCCCGGATGACGCAGGGGCTCGACGTAAGCGCGACGGGAGCCGTCGGCGGATCGCCGGAGGCACCTCCGGACGACACCGGCGAAGCACTCGGCCTCCCCGCGTCCGGACTCACCATCACGTTCGGCTTCGGCCCCACACTGTTCGTCACGGCCGACGGAAAGGACCGCTACGGTCTGGCCTCTCAGCGGCCGGCCGCGCTCGAGAAGCTGCCCCCGTTCCTCGGCGACGACCTCGATCCCGGCACCTCGGGCGGTGACCTCTGCATTCAGGCATGCGCGGACGATCCGCAGGTGGCCGTGCACGCGATCCGCAACCTCAGCCGGATCGCGTTCGGGCGCGCGCGGTTGCGATGGTCGCAGTTGGGCTTCGGGAAGACCTCGAAGACCACCGCCGCTCAGGCCACGCCGCGCAACCTGTTCGGGTTCAAGGACGGCACGGCCAACATCCTCGCCGACGACACGGCGGCCCTCGCCGAGCACGTCTGGGTGGACGGCGCCGACGAGCCGGCATGGCTGGCAGGCGGCTCGTACCTCGTCGCCCGGAAGATCGCGATGATCATCGAGACGTGGGATCGCGTGCGACTTTCCGAGCAGGAGCGCATCGTCGGACGCGACAAAGCGCACGGCGCGCCGCTGTCGGGCGGCCAGGAGGAGACCGCCCCCGACTTCGCCGCGACGGGCGTCGCCGGCGCAGCCCGGATCGACGCTCACTCGCACGTGCGCCTCGCGCACCCGGAGCTCAACGGCGGCACCCGCATCCTCCGTCGCGGCTACAACTTCGTCGACGGCAACACCGACCTCGGACGCCTCGATGCCGGCCTGTTCTTCCTCTCCTACCAACGATCCCCCGCGCAGTTCATCTCCCTCCAACGGGCACTGTCCACCGATCTGATGAACGAGTACATCCGCCACGTCGGCTCGGGCATCTGGGCGGTTCCGCGCGGGGCGAGCACAGGGTCGTTCGTCGGTGCCGAGCTGTTCGCCTGAACCACGGGGGCGGACGGAGGGGAGCGACGGCCGGCTCAACCGGTGATGAACCGTCCGAAGCGCGCGAGCGCCCGCTCGACCTCGGCGGCGTCCGCCTCGCCGAACAGCTCGGGAACGGGAGCGAGGTGGTGTTTTCCCGCGGCCACCGAATGCGACCACAGGCCCACGATCTCGCCGTCGGCGACGAGCACGGGCTTGACGATGCCGTTCATACTCGGACCGATCCGGCGGGTGAACTCGGGGGCGCACGGCGTGGTGCGGTCGAGGTAGGACAGGTAGTACTCCTCGAAAGGCGGCAGCGCCAGGACCGGAGCGACCGCGGCGGGCGGCGGCGTATCGGCCGAGACGAACAGCCCGTCCTCCACCTCGACGACGCGGTCGCCCGCGTCCTCCCGAGCCCGCTGGGACAGCCCCTTCGGCAACCCGGTCCACCACCCGAAGTCGCCGGTCCCCGCCGGTCCGTGGCTGCGAATGTAGCGGACGAACAGCTCCGCGAGCGGGTCGGCGGGCCGGGCGGCGTCGGGGATCCAGTCCTCCGGCGCGACGACGTACTGTTCGCGCGTCGGACCGCCCTCACGCGGCACGACCGGGCCGAGCACGACGACCTCACGCAGGGCGAGCGCCGAGAAGACGTGGTTGCCGCGCATGCGCGACGTATCGATGCCCACCGCCTCCAGGACCGCGGCGAACTCGGCACGGGTGATGCGATTTCCTCCGGCGAGCGCGGCGCGCGCTGCCGTCTCGGCCCGCGACAGGATCTCGGCATCGATGCCGAGGCCGCGATGGACCCCGGCGTACTGCCTCGTCTGGCGTTCGGCGGTCACCGACAGCATCCAAGAGAGATCGGCCGCGGGGACGATGTGCAGGGTGCCGCGCTGTGTCCACGACCGCACCAGCCCGCCGGGCTGGGCGAACGCGGCATCGACGTCGCGGAGCGCCGGGGTACCGACCGCGCGGGCGGCCAACGCCCACCGCCCACCCCAGAACTCCTGGGCCTGCGTCGCCGTCATGTGGGCCGCGGCGGCCGTCACCGAGTCGGCGGGGGAACTGAGCCGATGTGCGCGCAGGCGCTCGGCTCGCAACGCGACGAGATCCATGACGCCATCCTGCCCGGGGCCACCCACACGCGGCGACCCCCACGGTGCGGCGTGCCGCGCGATAGACTCGTGCGGTCCGGCGACCCCTCCGCCGGTGCTCGAAAAATGGGCACGCAGCAGCCCGGCGACGACGCCGGAGCAGCGAGACACATACGGCCTCACCTCCGTCTCGTTCTCGCAGGAGCAGCATGTCCACCGTTTCCGCGCACGTCGCGCAGACCCTCGCCCGCCACATCGACCACGTCTTCGGAGTGATGGGCAACGGGAACGCCCACTTCCTCGACGCGCTCGAACGCTCCACCGACGTCGCCTTCACCGCCGTACGACACGAGGCGGGCGGTGTCGTCGCCGCCGATGCCTACCACCGCGCCGGCGGAAGCCTCGCCGCGGCGACCGCGACCTACGGCGCCGGATTCACCAACACACTGACGGCCCTCGCCGAGGCCGTGCAGGCGCACGTGCCGCTGCTGCTGGTGGTCGGCGACGAGCCCACGTCGGGCCCGAGGCCCTGGGACGTGGACCAGATCGCGCTCGCGTCGGCCGTGGGTGCACGCACCTATACGGTCGGACGCGCGGATGCCGCCGCGACGACCGCCATCGCCGTCGAACACGCGCTGTCCTACCGAGTGCCGACCGTTCTCGCCATCCCCTACGATGTGGCCCGGCTCGATGCCGGATCGGTGCCCGACGCGCCCGCACCGATCCTCCCCGGGCCGGTCGAACCCAGCCCGTTCGCACGGGCGGCCATCGTCGACCTCGCCGATGCCCTCGCGCATGCACGTCGCCCGCTTCTGCTGGCCGGGCGCGGAGCATGGGTGTCGGGCGCCGGCGCCGCGCTCGAGAGACTCGCCGATGCGACCGGGGCGCTCACCGCGACGACCGCGCTCGGCCGCGGCGTCTTCCCGCGCGCGGAGTTCGACCTCGGCGTGGCGGGCGGGTTCGGGGCCGAGGGGGCGATGGAGCTCATCCGCGCGGCCGATGTGGCCGTGGTCTTCGGCGCGGGCCTCAACCCCTTCACCATGCGTTTCGGCGACCTCTTCGCGCCGGGCACGCGCGTCGTGCAGGTCGATGTCTCCCCCGCCGCCACGCACCCGCACGTCGGCGGCTTCATCCGCGGCGACGCAGCGATCGTGGCCTCGGCACTCGCTGACGCACTGGAGCGGTCACAGCCCTCCGGATGGCGCGAGTCCGTCGACCTGCCGGCCGCGCGAGCACGACACCAGGGCGAGACCGTCGCCCCCGACGGCCGCTTGGATCCTCGCGCGGTCGCCGTGCGGATCGGGGAGGCGCTGGAGCGGCACCCGTCGACGCGCGACCGGGTCGTCGTCTCCGACGGCGGGCACTTCATCGGCTGGGCGAACATGTACTGGCCGGTGGCGGCTCCCGACCGGATGATGATGGTCGGCACCGCCTACCAGTCGATCGGACTCGGATTCCCTTCGGTTCCCGGCGCAGCGCTCGCCCGGCCGGAGTCGACGGTGGTGCTGACCACGGGAGACGGTGGCGGGCTCATGGCCCTCGCCGACCTCGAGTCGGCGGTACGTGTGGCGGCCGGCCGGGGGCTCGCCGTCGTCTGGAACGACGCCGCGTACGGCGCCGAGGTCAACCTCTACGGCCTGCAGGGCTTGGCCCGGGAACCGATGCTGATTCCGGAGGTCGACTTCGCGGGACTCGCGCGGTCTGTGGGAGCCGAGGGCGTCGTGGTGCGCACACTCGACGATCTCCGCGCGCTGGACGAATGGGCGGCGCGGGCTGCGTCGGACCGGGCTTTCCTGCTGCTGGACTGCCGCATCTCGGGCGAGGTCATCGCGCCGTACCAGCAGGAGATCATCCGAGTGAACACTCCCGCGAGGTGAGGGGCACGGCGCGTCGACACGCCGCCTCCCGAGACGCCGTTTCCTCCCCAGCAGGGGTGCCGCGGGCTCTGTCCACAGAAGCACACCTGATCTGGTATTTACCGGGCTGAACGTCGGGACCCCGGCGAACAATGAACGCATGACGAACACGGCGATCGGCGCTCCTCACGACGTTCAGGGCGGCGAGCGGGAACTACTGGACGCTCTCGCTGCCACGCGTCGAGAACGCGCCGCGCTCGATGCGAAAGAGACGGTTCTGCTGGCAAGGGCGGTCGATCTCGCACGCTCCCGGGAGGCGGCTCCGGGACCGTCCTCCGTCCGCGACCTCCCGCTGCGCTCGCTCGCCGCGCAGATCGGGGCGATGTGGCGCGCGTCCGACCGCACGGTCGAGCGTCAGATGTCCCACGCCGCCGTGCTGGTGGGGACCTTCCCGGCGACCCATGCCGCGCTGGAAGCGGGCGAGATCTCCCGCGCTCATGCATCGGTGATCGTCGATGCCGGCCTCCCTCTCCCCGACGATGACACTCGAGCGCGGTACGAAGCTGCCGTCTTGCAGGTCGCGCGGCGCGAGACCCCCGGTCGTCTGAGGCCTGCCGCGCGCCTCCTTGCGAACCGCCTCCACCCGATCCCACTCGACGCGCGTCACGCGGCCGCGGCGACTGCCCGGAATGTGTGGGTGCGTGACCTCGACGACGGGATGGCGGAGCTGATCGCGACCCTGCCGGCCGTTCTCGCACACGGGATCCGTCACCGGCTCGATCAGTACGCGCGCCGAGAGGTCGATGCCCGAGGAAGGGGCAGGACCGGCGGGAGCGGCGGCGGTCAGCTTCGCGACGGCGACACGGCCGACCTCCGTGGCCTCGGCGAGATCCGTGCCGACGTGTTCACCGACCTCCTCCTCACCGGACACGCGACTCCTGAAGTCTCGAACGCATCGATGCCGGAAGGCGAGGCGATCGTCGCTCGCGTGCAGGTAACGGTGCCCGTGCTCACCGTGCTGGGGAGCGACGTCACGCCCGCCGAACTCGTGGGACACGCCCCCATCGACACGCCCACCGCGCTCCGCCTCGCGGGAGCGGCGAGCGGGTGGGACAGGATTCTCACCCACCCCGTGACCGAGGCGGTGCTCGGTGTCGACCGATATCGACCCACCGACCAGCTCAAGCGGGCATTGCGGGTGCGGGACGAGCACTGTCGCTTTCCGGGCTGCCGGATCCCGACTCACAGGTGCGACATCGACCACACCGTCGCGAGAGCACACGACGGCCCCACCGGGGTGACCAACCTCGCCCACCTCTGTCGCCGACACCACACCCTGAAACACCACTCCGCCTGGCGGGTGAGGCAGACGGGAGACGGAGTGCTGCACTGGACCAGCCCCACCGGTCGGGTCTACCCCGATCGGCCTGCGCGAACCCTGGCCTTCGTGAGCGATTGCGGCACCGAGAACGTGGGTAATTTCACCCCCGAGAACGTGAGCGATTCCGGCTCCGAGCCGCACTCGCCGCCGCCGTTCTGATGCGGGGCGTGAATCGCCGTGCCTGCGTGCACCCCCGGCGCCGCTCGTGCTCACCGCGCGGGAAGGAGGACTCCGTCGAAGAACCCCGCCAGCTCGGTACGCGCCGTGAGCGACAGCACCGCCGCGACGTACTGGTCGGGACGGACCACGACGACGGCGCCGTCGCGGGCGATGCCCCGTTCATCGAAGATGTCGCGATCGTTCCATGCGCTCGCCCCCGCGGCGAACACCTTCTCCCAGTCCATCAGTCCGAGAGGCCCGGTCCGCGGCCGGAACACGTCGGGCACGGCACTCCATTCGACCTGCTCGAACGACTGCGGGTACACGACCTTCACATCGAACACCGCGTCGACGTCTTCGCCCGTGCGGACGTGGCGCTGCAACGGCGAGTCGGCCGACTCCGACAACCACCGCGCCCACGCGTCCAGCACCGGCGAAGCGCCGGAGTCATCCCGGTCGGCGAACGCGTAGATCCGCCATCGCCCGTCGGCCTTCGCGTGGTGGCCGAGATGGACCACGTTGCCGTCGGCGACACGCGTGACCGGCACGCTCTGAAACCGCTTGCCGAGCGGGAAGCCCGCGGCAAGACCCTGCTGCGCCGGCGACCCGACGATCATCGACGGTGCGTACTGCGTCATGAACCCCGACGGGAACTCCGCGGTGGCCAGGTAGTAGGTGGCGAGATCCTCAGGGTCGGTGATGTCCTCCGGCTTGCGGGCCATGAGCGACGACCACTCGCGATCGAAGTCGATGAGCTGCTGAGCCACCGGCCGGCGCTCGGCACCGTAGGTCGACAGCAGCGATGCAGGGCTGCGCCCAGTGAGCACGGAGCCGAGCTTCCAACCGAGGTTGAACCCGTCCTGCATCGAGACGTTCATCCCCTGCCCCGCCTTCGCGCTGTGGGTATGACAGGCGTCGCCGGTGAGGAACACACGGGGCGTGCGATCGGAGCCCTCCGGCACGTCGTCGAAACCGTCCGTCACACGATGACCGACCTCATAGACGCTGTGCCAGGCCACCTGTCTCACATCGAGCGTGTAGGGGTGGAGGATCTCGTTGGCGCGGCGGATGATCTCCTCGATCGGGGTCTGCCGCACCCGATGGTCATCGTCCGCGGCCACGGCCCCCAGGTCGATGTACATGCGGCTGAGGTAGCCGCCCTCCCGGGGGATGTGGAGGATGTTTCCCGCCTGAGCGTTGATGGCGCACTTGATGCGCCAGTCGGGAAAATCGGTGTTGACCAGCACATCCGTGACCCCCCACGCATGCTGAGAGATGTCCCCGACGTGATGGCGACCGATCGCCTCCCGGACGGCACTGCGAGCGCCATCGCAACCCACGACGTACTTCGCGTACACCGTGCGCTCTCCGGCCACCGAGCGCAGACGCACCTCGACGGGATGATCGCCCTCCTCTCGCACCGTGAGCCCGAGAAACTCGACGCCGTAGTCGGGCTCGATCCTCCCCGGCCCGTGGGCGGCCGCCTCGGCGAAGTAGTCGAGCACCCTGGCCTGATTGACGATCAGGTGTGGGAACTCGCTGATCCGGTAGCCATAGTCCTCGGTGCGCGAACGCCGCACGATGCGGCTCGGATCATCGGGATCGGGACCCCAGAAGTTCATCCAGCCGATGTTGTACGCCTCGGCCGTGATCCGCTCGGCGAAGCCGAAGGCTTGGAATGTCTCGACACTCCGGGGCTGGATGCCGTCGGCCTGGCCGAGCACGAGCCGACCGTCCCGGCGCTCGATGATTCGCGTCACGACCGACGGGTACTGCGACAGCTGAGCCGCCAGCAGCATGCCCGCGGGGCCGGAGCCGACGATGAGGACATCGATCTCGTCGGGAATCTCGCGCGGGCGCTCGACGCCGGTATCCCGCGCGGGATGCACGCGCGGGTCGCCGGAGACGTAGCCGTGGTGGTGGAACTGCATCGTCGCGCCTTACGCCCGCGCGAGACCGCGAATCGGGCTCACGGCCTGTTCCTTCTCGTGATCCGGGCCGAGCGGGATCCCGCTCCGGTCGCGCAGAACGAGCGTGGCGAGCAGGCCCAGCACCGTCATGCCGGCGAGGTACCACGTGACGGCTCCGGTCGAACCGGTGGCCTGCACGAGCGCCGTCGCGATCGTCGGAGCGAACGCGCCTCCCAGGATCGCACCGATGGCATACGAGATCGACACGCCCGAGAAGCGGATCGACGCCGGGAACAGTTCCGCATACAGCGCGGCCTGGGGCCCGTAGGTGAAGCCGAGCCCCACGGTCAGCACCACGAGACCCAGGCCGAGCAGCACGATGTCTCCCGTGTTGACGAGAGGGAAGAGCAGGAACACACCGACCAGCTGCAGCACCCACCCGATGAGGTACGTCGTCCGCCGTCCGAGTCGATCGGAGAGCCATCCGGCGATCCAGGTGAAGATCAGCCACGTCACTGCCGAGAGGGTGACCGCCCACAGGACCTCCGAGGTCGGGAGGCCCACGGGACCGGCGGGGTCGGTCGCGTAGCGCTGGATGTATCCGCCGGTGGTCATGTATCCGACCGCGTTGTTCCCCGCGAAGACGAAAGCCGCGACGATCACCAGCAACGCGTGGGTGCGGAAGAGGCGCACGATCGGCATCCGCGTCTCTTCCTTCCGCTCGGCGAGCTCCACGAAGACGGGGCTCTCCTCGACGCGACGTCGTACGTAGGCGCCGATCAGGATCAGCACGACGCTGAGCAGGAACGGAATGCGCCAGCCCCACGAGAGGAAGAAGTCTTCTCCAGGCAGCGACACGATCGCGAGCACCGCCGAGGCCAGCAGGAGCCCGAGCGGCACGCCGATCTGCGGCGAGGCGCCGAACAGCCCGCGCTTGGCCTTCGGAGCGTGCTCCACCGCCATCAGCACGGCTCCGCCCCATTCGCCACCCGCGGAGATGCCCTGCAGGATCCGCAGCACGATCAGCAGCACGGGGGCGAGGATGCCGATCTGCGCATATGTCGGCAGGAGCCCGACGAGGGTCGTCGCGACACCCATCAGCACGAGCGTCAGCATGAGGACGAGCCGGCGCCCGTACTTGTCCCCGAAGTGTCCGGCGAGAAACGCGCCCAGCGGCCGGAACAGGAAGCTGATCCCGACGGTGATGAACGAGAGGATCTGCCCGAACTGCTCACCGGCGGGTGCGAAGAACAACTGTCCGAAGACGAGACCGGCCGCGGAGGCGTAGATGAAGAAGTCGTACCACTCCACTGTGGTGCCGACCACGGTGGCGAACACGACCCTGCGCCGATCGGTCGCGGTCGCGATGGTGCCGGTGGGGGTGAACCCCGTCGGCGGAGTCGAGGAGGATGCGCTCATGGTGGCTCCTGTGTCACTGACGTCGTTGTCGTTCGGGCGTGCTTGCCCGGTGACTCAGGATCATATACGATTTCGGATACGACGCAAGAGCGAGGGAGCTCATGACCATCGAGACGACCACCGATCCCCGGTTCTCCGGCCTCCCCGGCCGTCCGGGCAAGATCATCGCGGTGCACCTCAGCTACTCCTCGCGCGCCGCTCAGCGGGGCCGGACGCCCGAAGCCCCTTCGTACTTCTTCAAGGCCTCGAGCTCCGTGGCGGCCTCCGGCTCCACCGTCACCCGCCCCGCCGGCACCGAGCTCCTCGCCTTCGAGGGCGAGATCGCCCTCGTCATCGGCATCCCCACGCGGAACGTCTCCCTCGCCGATGCCTGGGACCACGTGGGATGGGTGACCGCCGCGAACGATCTCGGGCTCTACGACCTGCGAGCCGGCGACAAAGGGGCCAACGTCCGCTCCAAGAGCGGAGACGGGTTCACCCCGCTCGGCCCCCGGCTCCTCGACGCGCGGCGCCTCGACCCCACGGGCCTGCGTGTGCGCACGTGGGTCAACGGGGCCCTCGCCCAGGACGACACGACCGGCGCCCTCCTGTTCCCCCTGGCGCAGATCGTCGCCGACCTCAGCCAGCACCTCACGCTCGAACCGGGCGACGTCATCCTCACCGGCACGCCGGCGGGGTCGTCGGTTCTCCAGCCCGGCGACGTGGTGGAGGTCGAGGTCGACGCACCCGAGGCGGGACTGGCGACCGGGCGCCTCGTGACGACCGTCGCGGACGGCGACGGCCCGGGGTTCGATCCGACTCTCGGCGCGCTCCCCTCCGTCGACGACACGCAGCGCGCCGAAGCCTGGGGCTCCCCCGCGTCCGCCATCCCCGGCTCGAGCACGGCGGCCGAGCGAGACGAGAGAGCCGAGCGAGACGAGTCGGACCCCACCGATGCTTCGAGGCTCGACACCGATCTGCGCGACGCGCTGTTCCGCCTTCCCGTGGCGGCGCTCTCCCAGCAGCTGCGCAAGCGCGGTCTCGACGACGTCACGATCGACGGGGTACACGCCCTCCACCCCGACCGCCGACTGGTGGGCACGGCGAGGACCCTGCGCTTCGTCCCGCACCGTCCCGACCTCTTCGAGACCCACGGCGGGGGCTACAACGCACAGAAGCGGGCGTTCGACACGGTCGGCGCCGGCGAGGTGATCGTGATCGAGGCACGCGGCGAGACCGGCTCCGGCACGCTCGGCGACATCCTCGCGCTCCGCGCCCACGCTCGGGGAGCCGCAGGGATCGTGACCGACGGCGGCGTGCGCGACGTCGATGCGGTCCGGGCCGTCGGCCTCCCGGTCTACGCCGCCGGGGCGCATCCGGCTGTGCTCGGACGCAAGCACGTGCCCTGGGATCACGACGTGACCATCGCGTGCGGAGGCACGACGGTCCAGCCGGGCGACATCGTCGTCGGCGATGCCGACGGCGTGCTCGTGATCCCGCCGCCGCTCGTGCGTGAGGTCGTCGAAGCGGCACTCGCGCAGGAGGAGGAGGACGCGTGGATCGCCGCCCGCGTCGCGGAAGGACACCCGATCGAAGGACTGTTCCCCCTCGACGCCACCTGGCGGGCCCGCTACGAGGCCGAGAGGACCCAGCGATGACCGACACCACCCAGACCGCGCGCAGCAAGTCGCAGCAGGCCTACCACTGGATCAAGGAACGCATCGCCGATCAGGTCTTCACTCCCGGTTACCGGTTGGTGCTCGGCACCATCGCGACCGACCTCGACATGAGCGTCGTGCCGGTGAGAGAAGCGATCCGGCAGTTGGAGGCGGAGGGTCTCGTGACCTTCGAACGCAACGTCGGTGCCCGCGTCTCCATGGTCGACGACACGCAATACCGCTTCTCGATGCAGTCCCTCAGCATCCTGGAGGGGGCTGCCACCGCCCTCGCCGCACGCCGTCTCACCGCCGACGACCTGCGCGATGCGCGTCGGATCAACGAGCTGATGATCGAGACGCTCGCCCATTTCGACCCGCGCGCGTTCACCAGGCTGAACCAGGAGTTCCACGCGACGCTGTTCGCACGGTGCCCCAACCCGCGCATGCTCGAGCTCGTCGAGGCGGAGTGGGCGCGCCTCGGACACCTCCGCGACTCGACGTTCAGCTTCGTTCCCGGCCGCGCCCAGGAGTCCGTCCACGAGCACGAGAACATCGTGCGTCTCATCGAGCGAGGAGCGCCTCTCGGTGAGATCGAGAAGGCCGCTCGTCGTCATCGTTCGGCAACGCTCGACGCCTACATGATCCACGAGCACCCGGATGAGGCCCTCGGCCTCCCCGCGTTCTGATCCCCGTCCCGACAAGGAGCCCACATGAGCACTCCCGACCTCGACTCGCGTCACGTGCCGGCCGATCTCCCCTCCCGGATCCAGCACTACATCGACGGCGCGTTCGTCGATTCCCTCGACGGGGCCACCTTCGACGTGCTGGAGCCGGTGTCCAACGAGGTGTACGTCACCGCGGCCGCAGGCAAGAGCGCGGACCTCGATCGCGCCGTGGCGGCCGCGCGGCGCGCGTTCACCGACGGTCCGTGGCCGCGGATGCTCCCCCGCGAACGCTCGCGAGTGCTCCACCGGATCGCCGACATCGTGGAGTCGCGCGACGAGCGCCTCGCCGAGCTCGAATCGTTCGACTCCGGGCTGCCGATCACGCAGGCCCTGGGACAGGCCCGGCGCGCGGCGGAGAACTTCCGCTTCTTCGCCGATCTCGTCGTCGCTCAGGCCGACGACACCTTCAAGGTCCCGGGCCGCCAGCTCAACTACGTCAACCGCAAGCCGATCGGCGTCGCGGGGCTCATCACCCCCTGGAACACGCCCTTCATGCTGGAGTCGTGGAAGCTGGGCCCGGCCCTGGCGACCGGCAACACCGTCGTTCTCAAGCCCGCCGAGTTCACGCCGCTGTCGGCGTCCCTGTGGGCGGGGATCTTCGAAGAGGCGGGACTCCCGCGGGGCGTCTTCAACCTCGTGAACGGGCTGGGCGAGGCCGCGGGAGATGCCCTCGTGAAGCATCCCGACGTGCCGCTCATCTCCTTCACGGGCGAGAGCTCCACGGGGCAGCTGATCTTCGCCAACGCGGCACCGCACCTGAAGGGGCTGTCGATGGAGCTCGGCGGGAAGTCCCCCGCGATCGTCTTCGCCGACGCCGATCTCGATGCCGCCATCGACGCGACCATCTTCGGCGTGTTCTCCCTCAACGGCGAGCGCTGCACGGCCGGTTCCCGGATTCTCGTCGAGCGTGCCGTCTACGACGAGTTCGTCGAACGCTACGCGGCTCAGGCCGCGCGGGTGAGGGTCGGCTACCCGCACGACCGGCAGACCGAGGTGGGCGCGCTCGTGCATCCCGAGCACTTCGCGAAGGTCATGAGCTACGTCGAGCTCGGCAAGACGGAAGGTCGTCTCGTGGCCGGCGGGGGGCAGCCCGAGGGTTTCGCGTTCGGCAACTTCGTGGCCCCGACGGTGTTCGCCGACGTCCGCCCGGACGCCCGGATCTTCCAGGAGGAGATCTTCGGCCCCGTGGTCGCGATCACGCCGTTCGAGACCGAGGAGGAGGCGCTGGCGCTGGCCAACGACACGAAGTACGGCCTCGCCGCCTATGTCTGGACGAACGACCTGAAGCGCGCCCACACCTTCGCGGGCGCCGTGGAGGCGGGCATGGTGTGGCTCAACTCGAACAACGTCCGGGACCTTCGCACCCCCTTCGGCGGCGTGAAGGCGTCGGGGCTCGGCCACGAGGGCGGCTACCGCTCCATCGACTTCTACACCGACCAGCAGGCCGTTCACATCACGCTCGGCGCGGTGCACAACCCCACTTTCGGCAAGAACTGACGCACGCCCGGAAAGCAAGGACGCTGATATGACCTCCCGTGACCAGTTGACCCCCACCTCGTCGGGCTTCTTCGTGAGCCAGGAGGCACCGATCCGCTCCGACGATCCCCTCCCGACGCCCACCGCGCCGGCGCCCGACATCCTGCGCTGCGCCTACATGGAGCTCGTCGTCACCGACCTCGCGGCGTCGCGCGCCTTCTACGTCGACGTGCTGGGCCTCTACGTGACCGAGGAGGACGAGAGCTCGGTCTACCTCCGCTCGACGGAGGAGTTCATCCACCACAACCTGGTGCTGCGCGAGGGGCCGATCGCCGCCGTGGCCGTGTTCTCGTATCGGGTGCGCTCCGCCGACGACCTCGACAAAGCGGTCGCGTTCTACACCGAGCTCGGCTGCCGAGTGGAGCGGCGGGCCGAGGGCTTCGTCAAGGGCATCGGCGATGCCGTGCGGGTGACCGATCCACTCGGGTTCCCCTACGAGTTCTTCTTCCAGACCGAGCACGTGGAGAGACTGTCGTGGCGCTACGACCTCCACACCCCGGGTGAGCTCGTCCGCCTCGACCACTTCAATCAGGTCACCCCCGACGTCCCCCGGGCGGTGGGCTTCATGCAGTCGCTCGGCTTCCGCGTGACCGAGGACATCCAGGACGAGGAGGGCACGGTCTACGCGGCGTGGATGCGTCGGAAGCCCACCGTCCACGACACCGCCATGACCGGGGGCGACGGACCACGCATGCACCACGTGGCCTTCGCGACGCACGAGAAGCACAACATCCTCGCCATCTGCGACAAGCTCGGAGCGCTCCGCCGTTCCGACGCGATCGAGCGCGGGCCGGGGCGACACGGCGTCTCGAACGCGTTCTATCTCTACCTCCGCGACCCCGACGGTCACCGCGTGGAGATCTACACGCAGGACTACTACACCGGCGACCCCGACAACCCCGTGGTCACGTGGGACGTCCACGACAACCAGCGCCGCGACTGGTGGGGCAACCCGGTCGTGCCGTCCTGGTACACGGACGCCTCGCTCGTCCTCGATCTCGACGGCAACCCGCAGCCGGTCCTCGCCCGCACCGAGGCGTCGGAGATGGCGATGACGATCGGCGCCGACGGCTTCTCGTACACGCGTCCGCAGGAGAGGGGCACCTCGGGGCCGGAACACCGGCAGGGCGAGTACAAGCTCGGACACCAGCTCTGACATGCTCACCCCCGACGAGACCGACCGCATCGCGGCGGAACTGGCCGAGGCCGACCGCACCCACGGCGTGATCCCGCGGATCACGGCGCGCTATCCCGCGGCGACCGTCGAGGACGCCTACCGGATCCAGGCGCGCTGGCGCGATCGGAGAATCGCCGACGGCCGGCGCCTCGTGGGGCGCAAGATCGGTCTCACGTCCCGTGCGATGCAGCAGGCCACCGGGATCACCGAGCCGGACTACGGCGTGATGTTCGACGACACGGTGTTCCGCAGCGGCGACCGCCTCCCGTTCGACCGTTTCTCCAACGTCCGCGTGGAGGTGGAGTTGGCCTTCGTCCTGGCGCACCCCCTGGAGGGGCCGGGCGCCACCCTCGCCGATGCCCTGCGTGCGACCGATCACGTGGTGCCCGCGCTGGAGGTGCTCAACTCGCACATCGAGCTGGAGGGGCGCACCATCGTCGACACGATCAGCGACAACGCCGCCTACGGTGCGATGGTGCTCGGCGAGACGCGTCGCCGCCCGGACGAGGTCGACCTTCCGTGGGTCCCGGGTGTGCTCAGCCGCAACGGCGAGATCGAGGAGACCGGGGTCGCCGCGGGGGTGCTCGGCCATCCCGCCACCGGTGTGGCGTGGCTGGCCAACAAGCTCCATCAGCACGGTGCCAGACTCGAAGCGGGCGAGATCATCCTCGCCGGATCCTTCACCCGCCCCGTCTGGGTGCACGCGGGCGACCACGTGCTCTGCGACTACGGACCGATGGGAACCATCTCGTGTCACTTCGTCTGACCCCCACCTTCCGGGAGCGCCTGGCCGAGGCGGAGCGCCCCCTCGCCGGGCTCTGGGCCTGCACGGCGTCTCCCGTCGTGACCGAGATCCTCGCGGGATCGGGCATGGACTGGATGCTCATCGACATGGAGCACTCACCGAACGGGCTCGGCAGTACGCTCGCTCAGCTCCAGGTCGCTGCCGCCTACCCGGCCACCCCCGTCGTCCGTGTTCCGATCGGAGATGTCGTCACGATCAAGCAGGTGCTCGACCTGGGCGCGCAGAACCTCCTCGTGCCGATGGTGTCGACGCCCGACGACGCCCGTGCCGCCGCCTCGGCGGTTCGGTATCCGCCTCGGGGCACGCGCGGGGTCGGCGCTGCGCTGGCACGGTCGGCGCGGTGGAACCGCGTGGACGACTACGTGCGCGATGCCGACGCGCACACGTCGCTGTTCGTCCAGATCGAGACCGTCGAGGGCGTCGCCCAGGCGGCCGAGATCGCCGCCGTCGACGGGGTGGACGGCGTGTTCGTGGGTCCGTCCGACCTCGCCGCATCGATGGGCCTTCTCGGCGAACAGACCCACCCCGATGTCCTCGCCGCCGTCTACGAGACGATGCGTGTGGTCCAGGCGGCGGGAAAGCCCGTGGGCGTGAACGCGTTCGACCCCGTGATCGCGCGCGGGTACGCCGACGCCGGTGCCGACTTCCTGCTCGTGGGCGCCGACGTGGCGATCCTCGCCCGAGAGTCGGAACGGCTCGCCGAGGAGTGGATCCGCGCCGCCCGCGGACACGATCTCGACGCCACCTGACGCCGCGGCGATCGTCTGTCACTCTGGACGGATGAAGAGAGACGTCACCAGCCGCATCGTGGTCCGGGTCACCGAGACGGCGGACCTCCTGTTCGCAATCGCGGTGGCGACCACCTCCGCCGAGGTGGAGGAGTCGTTCCGCGCCACGCTCGACGGCGTGGCGGTCGAGCCCACGGAGATGCCCGATGCCCACGGCGGTCGCCTGCACCGGCTCCGTGTGGACCCCGGTGAGCTCGTCGTCGACTACGCCGCGCAGGTCACCGGCCGCGATACGCCGCGAGACGCCGACGAGACCGAGCTGGTGGTGTATCAGCGCCCGAGCCGATATGCGGAATCCGACGAGCTGTCCGCGACGGCCGGCGCGGAGTTCGCCGGTTCCGGCAGCGACGCCCAGACCCTCCTCGCCGTCTCGTCGTGGGTGGGAACACGCTTGGCCTACGTCTCGGGATCCTCCCTCCCGACCGACGGCGCCACCCGCACGCTCCTGGCTCGACGGGGCGTCTGCCGCGACTTCGCCCATCTGTGCGTCGCGCTGCTGCGCGCCCGCGGGCTCCCCGCGCGACTCGTGTCGGTGTACGCGCCCGGCCTGGAGCCGATGGACTTCCACGCCGTCGTCGAGGCGTGGGTCGAGGGTGCCTGGCGCGTCATCGACGCCACGACGCTAGCGCCACGCGGGTCGCTCCTGCGGATCGCGACCGGCCGTGACGCCGCCGACACCGCGTTCCTGACGGTACTGAGCGGCCGCGCCGACCTCGTCGACCTCCGCGTCGGCGCCGTGGCAGACGAGCTTCCGTCCGACGATCTCGACGAGCTCGTCTCGCTGGGCTGACATCCGCGGCGGCCGGTGCGTGACGGTGTTCAATATGTTGCATGCCCCTCCCCTCCGATGTCCCGCCCGTCGGCCGCTCCCTCTTGCGCGATGACGTCTACCGGCGTCTGCGCGACGCGATCGTCGACGGCACGCTCCGGCCCGGCGAGCAACTGCGCGACGCCGAGATCGGCGCGTGGCTGGGCGTGAGCCGCACTCCCGTCCGTGAGGCGCTGCTGCGACTGGAGGGGAACGGCCTCGTCGTCACGCAGCCGGGGCGATCGACGGCCGTGAGTGAGATCGACGAGACGTCTCTGCGCGACGCGAGGGATGTGGTCGCCGCGATGCACACCCTCGCGGTGCAGGAGGTGGCCGGACGGCTGAGCGCGGCCGACATCGCCGAGATGCGCGACGCGAACCGTCGCTTCGCCGAGGCGATCGCGGCGGGTGATGCGGCCGCCGCACTGGACAGCGACGAAGAACTGCACGCCGTCCCGATCCGCGTGCTCGGAAATCGGGCGGTCGAGAAGGTGCTGGAGCAGTTCGGCCCCATCGTCCGTCGCGCCGAGCTCATCCGGTTCAGCGACGACGGGCATGCCTCCATCGAGCGGCACGAACGCATGATCGATCTGTGCGAACGACACGATGGTGCCCGCGCCGCCGCCACGGCGTTCACGACGTGGCAGAGCCTGCCCACCGCGACGGAGTCTCGCTGAGCTCGACGGCGGCCACCGCATCGGGTCAGCTTTCGGCGAGGCGCACGACCACGCGGAGGCCGCCGGACGGGCGCGCGGTGAGGTGAAGGGTCCCGTCGTGGGCGCGGACGATCGCCGCGACGATCGCGAGCCCCAGGCCCGCGCCCTCCTGTCCCTCCCGCCGTGTGCGAGCAGCCCCACGCTGGAACGGCTCCACGAGGGTGTCCACCGAAACCGGATCGAGGACGGCACCCGCGCTCTCGACCACCAGCACCGCCTCTCCCTCGTCGAGCCAGGTCGAGGCGGAGACGGGGCCTCGATTCGGATCACCGTGCACGAGCGCGTTGTGCAGGAGATTGACGGCGACCTGACCGAGCAGCGGCTCCGATCCGGAGGTCGGAGCCGGGGCGCTGGAGACGATGAGCTCCGCGCCACGCTCTTCCGCGAGCGGGAGGAGAGCCTCTGCGGCCTCCTCCAGGAGGAGGGAGAGATCGACGTCTCGACGCTCGAACGCGCGGCGCTCCACCCGGGTGAGCAGGAGCAGCGCTTCGACGAGCTCGATGGAGCGATCGTTGACGCGCGCCAACCGCTCCAGGAGCGCGGCGGTGTCCCGGTCGGGGTCGGAGCGGGCGACCTCCAGGAGAGTGCGGGTGATCGCGAGAGGCGTGCGCAGCTCGTGCGAAGCATTGGCGGCGAAGCGCTGCTGTTCCGAGGACCCGCGGATGGCGCCCCGGTGACACACTGTCAACCTGTTGACAAACGAGGTGTCAACAGGTTGACTCGAAGCATGGCCGATCGCATCACCGTCACCCTCCACGAGTTGGTCGCCGAGCTCGACATCTACGCCGACGCCGTCCTGCAGCAGCGACACGGCGTCTCGTTCAACCTCTTCGAGTTCCTGGCGACCCTCGCCGAAGTGGGGCCGGTCGATGTGACCGGGCTCGCGCGCTGCCTCCGCGTGACGAAAGCGGCCGTGAGCAAACGGCTCCCCGGTCTCGTCGACGACGGCTGGATCCGGACCGAGGCCGGCACCGGCCGCCGCGTCGTGATGTCGCTCACCGACAAGGGACACACACTCGTGCAGCGCGCGGGCGGCGAGCTGGAAGCGGAGTTCACCGAGATGCTGGCAGACCCGCGCCTGGATCCCGAGGTCTCGCCGGGCGCCATCGATGCCGGCCGGCTCAACTCCCACCTGGCGACCCTCACCACGATCGTCCTCGAGAAAGGCACCCCCTCATGACCCGCCGGATCCTCCTCGTGATCGGCACGCCGCTGCCGGCGACACTCACCCACGCCCTCGCCGCCGCCTACGCCGACGCCGCGCGGTCGCACGGCGCGGAGGTCCGCGTCGTCGACCTTGCCGTCGACCCCATTCCCGACCACCCGCGGACGCGCGACGAGCTCCGCGCACCTCGCACGGAGGCCGACCGTCCGCTCGACCCGGACGTCGCCCGTTACCTCGACGATGTCCGGTGGGCGGAGCACATCACGATCGTCCACCCGCAGTGGTGGGGCACCGTCCCGGCCGCGCTCAAGGCGTTCATCGACCGCGTGTTCCTCTCGGGCGCGACCTTCCGCTACCGCCAGGGCACCCGCACGTGGGACCGGTTGCTGAAGGGGAGGACCGCCCGGGTAGTCATGACGATGGACTCCCCGCGCTGGTGGAACCGGATCGTCTACCGCGGCGCCGCGGAAGCGTCCCTCACCCGAGCCACCCTCGGCTACTGCGGCGTGACGACGGTCGGGGTGACCCGCTTCACACCCGTGCGGTTCAGCGATGAGTCGTCACGGCAATCGTGGATCGACCGGATGCGTGCGCTCGGGCGCAAAGATGCCGCGGGGCGCGGGCGACGTGCCGGCGTGCGAACGGCGGACGTCGCCGACGCCGCCGCC
>NZ_JASGDO010000012.1:0-26920 GCF_047607225.1 Microbacterium sp.
GGCGGCCATCCACCCGGCGGGGGCCCGGCGGCGGGTGCAGGCCACGACGGGCTCGGCGCGGACCAGGTCGCACCCCCGGCTGGCGGCCAGGGGGCGGGCGGGGCACCCCACCGTGGCAGGATGCTCCGCCCGATGTGCAGACGGTAGGGGTCTGCCAGCGCGCCCGCGCCGGCGTCCCGCTGATCGACATAGCTCAGCAGATCGAGATCGAGCCCCTCGTGTCGCATGCGGCAATCGACATACACCAGCGCGGCGCCGGTGGACAGGACGATGAGCGAGACGCACTGGATGAGGAAGACCACCAGTTGGGTGACGACGTTGCCGACGAGAAAGGTCGTGAGCGCGGCGACATCGGGCTCCCCGGTCGGTGTCACGATCGTGCCCATCCCCAAAGCGGCGATCGACAGCGGGACGCTCACCACCTGGGCAAGGGTGCCGAAGGCGAGGCTGATGATGACGCTGACGCCCAGCCCCACCCAGAACCGTCCCCGAATGAGGGTCCACGACCGGGCGATGGCCGTGCGGATCTTCGCCTGCTCGGCCACCAGCACGGCAGGGACGAGCATGAGCTTGGTGGTCAGCCACAGCGAGAGGGGGATCATCGCGAGGGCGACCACCATCGCGACGACGAAGCCGATCGGCCCGGCGATCACGCTGAGCCCGAAGAAGATCCCCACCACGATGGCGACGGCGACCACGATCGCCAGGGTCAGGAGCAGCCCGTAGCCGATCAACCGTCCCGCCACGGGACGGACCCGGCCCCACAGGCGGCGCAGGGTGAGCTTCTCGGCGACCACCGCGTGGAGCACGTCGGCGACGACGACCCCTTGCACGATCACCCCGAGCGCGGCGGAGGCGACGGTCAGGATGAGCCCTGCGATCCCCACGAGCGCGACGGAGCCCGCCAGGACCGTCTCGAACTCTTCGGTGCCCGGTTGCAGCGAGGCCAGTCGCGAGAGACTGAGCACGCCGAGCCCCACCAGGACTCCCGCGACCAGGAGCGCGCCCACCGCTTGCACCACGAGGGCGAAGCCGAGGAGGACCCGGGGGTTGTGGCGGAGCACGGTGAAGGAGCGACCGAGGATGGTGCCGAATCCCAACGGGTGCAGGGGAACGATGCCGGGCCTCGTCGCCGGGGTCCAGGTCGTGTCCGTCACGTCGAGGATCCTTCCATCTCGCGCAGCCGGCCGGTGCCCGAAGAGCAGCCGGAGGGCTCGTGGTTCTCCTATCGTGGCACACCGACCCCCGCAGCTCTCCGCGCGGAACGGCCGAGACACCAGGCACTCGCGCGGCTGCTCCCAGCCCCATTCCCGGGGCCGTCCGATACTGTGTCAGTCAACGCACACCGCCCGGTACGCGTTGACTCCCGCCTAACCCGAAGGACGAATGGGTCAGATGGCTTCTCGCATCCTGGTCGTCGACGACGACACCGCTCTGGCAGAGATGATCGGCATCGTCCTGCGCACCGAGGGGTTCGAGCCGGTCTTCTGCGCGGACGGCGCGGTGGCCGTGGAGATGTGGCGGCAGGAGCGTCCCGAGCTCGTCCTTCTGGATCTCATGCTCCCGGGGATGGACGGGATCGAGATCTGCACGCGCATCCGCGCGGAGTCCGGAGTGCCCATCATCATGCTCACGGCGCGCACCGACACCGCGGATGTCGTGCGAGGGCTGGAGTCGGGCGCAGACGACTACATCGTGAAGCCCTTCAACCCGAAGGAGCTCGTCGCCCGCATCCGCACGCGATTGCGTCCGGCCAGCGCGGCTCCCGCCGAGACCCTCCGGATCGGCGACCTGTCGGTGGACGTCGCGGCACACGAGGTGCGTCGTGGCGACGCCGTCATCGCGCTGACACCGCTGGAGTTCGAACTGCTCGTCGCGCTCGCCTCGAAGCCTCAGCAGGTCTTCTCGCGCGAAGCACTGTTGGAGCAGGTCTGGGGCTATCACTACAAGGCCGACACCCGGCTCGTGAACGTCCACGTGCAGCGACTGCGCGCCAAAGTGGAGATCGACCCGGACAATCCGAAGATCGTCACGACGGTGCGCGGCGTTGGTTACCGCGCCGGCGCCGCGGTGTAGGGGACCGTGTCCTCCACCGGCTCCGTCCGCACGGCCGCGCTGCCGACGTGGCGGGACTGGCGCGGCTGGCCCGCCAACGTCGGCTACTCCTGGCGCCGTTCGCTCCGGTTCCGCACGCTCGCGGTGACGCTCGGATCCACTGCCCTAACGATCCTCGTCGCGCTCGTGTGGATGTCGCTGGCGATCCAGAACGACCTGTTCGAGTCGCGCGTCGAGCAGGTGGAGGCCGCCGCGCAGCGCGCCACGCTCGCCGCCCAGACGACGCTCGACTCCGCGGCGATCGGGGGTGACGCGGTCGCGCTGCAGGATGTGATGCGCGACGTGCAGGCTACGCAGTTCCGGCAGGCCGCCACCGACATGTACGCCATGTTCCGGATCTCCTCGGATCCCTCCGCCGTCGCGCCGCAGGACCTCGAAGTGGGCGGGCAGCTGTCCACGATGCTCTCCCCGGCCCTGCGCAAGGCCGTCGTCGCCGACCCCGACCACCAGGCCTGGCAATCGATCGGCATCCCCACCGAGGACGGAGCGGTCGTCCCCGGTGTCGTGGTGGGCCAGCAGCTCCTCCTGCCCGAAGCGGGGCCGTACGAGCTCTACTTCGCCTACGACCTGGCGTCGGAGGCCGAGACGCTGCGCTTCGTCCAGGTGACTCTCTGGGGCGTCGGGATCGCTCTGGTCGTTCTCATCGGCGCGATCTCCTGGATCGTCCTCCGCTCGGTCACCGTCCCGATCGCCCAGGCCGCCGACACGAGCGCCAAGCTCGCCGCGGGAGATCTCGGCGTCCGGCTGCCGGTGCGGGGCGAGGACGAGTTCGCCACGCTGGGGCGATCCTTCAACGCCATGGCCGACAGCATCGAGAGCCAGATCAAGGAGCTCGCGGACCTGTCCCTCGTCCAGCAGCGCTTCGTGTCCGATGTCTCGCACGAGCTCCGCACCCCACTGACGACGATTCGTCTCGCCTCCGACATGCTCAACGATCAGCGGACGGAGTTCGACCCCACCACCGCCCGCGCCGCCGAGCTGCTGCACGCCCAGGTGCAGCGATTCGAGACCCTGCTCACCGACCTCCTCGAGATCAGCCGATACGACGCGGGGTCGGTGCAGTTGGAGACGGAGCCCACGAGCCTGGCTCATCTGGCCGAGGACGTCATCGCGTCCATGCAGCAGCTCGCCGAGCAGCACGGGAGCGATGTGCGTCTGGTCGCCCCGGGCGGCTACTCTCCCGTCGAGATGGACCCGCGGCGTGTACGTCGGGTCGTCCGGAACCTGCTCGGCAACGCCATCGAGCACGGCGAGGGGCGCCCGATCGTCGTCACCGTCGACAGCGATCAGCGCTCGGTCGCCCTCGGCGTCCGAGACTTCGGTCTCGGGATGCGCGCGCAGGACGTCGAGCGGGTGTTCGACCGTTTCTGGCGTGCGGATCCCTCGCGCAAGCGGACGATCGGCGGCACCGGTCTCGGGCTCTCGATCGCCCTGGGCGACGCGCGACTCCACGGCGGCACGCTCGCGGTGTGGTCGGAGCCGGGGCGTGGCACCCATTTCGTGCTGACCCTTCCCCGGGGTACCGCCCGGATCGGCAACGCCTCGCCGATTCCGCTCGATCCCGGCGACGACGGAGCGCCGTTGGACGACCTGGGGCTCACGCAGCCGATCGACATCTCGCGGACGCCGGGAGGACTCGCATGATCCCGCAGCGGACCCGTCGCCTCCTCGCTCTCCCTGCCATCGCGCTCATCCTCGTGCTGGCCGCGTGTGCGGGTCTGCCCACCAGCGGGCCGGTCAAGCTCGGTCGGAGCGTCTCGGAGGCAGACGAGGATCCGGCCGTCTCGTTCAACCCCGACAAGCCGAGCCCCGGCATGACGCCGCAGCAGGTGGTCGAGGGGTTCATCGCCGCCGGCAGCGGGACACGTGACACGTGGGCCGTCGCCAAGCTGTTCCTCGCCGAGGCGACGCCGTGGAACCCGCGGGCAGGCGTCACGGTGTACACGCCGGGCCAACGTACGGTCACCGCCGTCTCCGACGACGAGGTGAACGTCGCGGTGCGCGTGGAAGGCTCCGTCGAGGCCAACGGCGCCTACACGCAGCGCGCCGGGGAGGTCGTCTCGCTGAACTTCCGCCTCGCGAAGGAAGAGGGCGAGTGGCGGATCACGGAGGCGCCCGACGGGATCGTGCTCGACCGGAACCGGTTCACGTCGGTCTTCCGCAACTACCCGCTCATGTTCTTCGACCGGGACTGGCGCTATCTGGTTCCCGACGAACGCTGGTTCCCGGTCGATTCCGCCCGGGTGCGCATCGCCGAAGCCCTCACTCTCGGCGGACCGAGCGCGTGGCTCGCCGAATCGGTGCGCAACGCCTTCACCGAGAGCACCGGGCTCGGCGCGCCGTCCGTCCCCGTGCGCTCGCAGGTGGCCGAAGTGCCGCTGCGCTCCGCCGCGCGCGGCGTCGACCGGACGACGCTCGGGCGGATGCAGCTCCAACTGGCGGAGAGTCTGGCGGGCACGGGGGTGCAGGGGGTCGACATGCTCGTGGACGGACAGCCGCTGGGGGCGGTCCCCGCCGAGGTCCGGCAGACGCGGGTGGAGAGCAGGCCACTGGTGACCTGGGGCGACGGCTTCGGCTTCCTCTCGGGAGCCGAACTGGAGCCCCTCACGGGTCTGGGCGGAGCACTGGCGGACGTGGCGACCGAGATCGGCGCCGTGAACGCGATCGAGGTGGATGCCGACAGGGCCCATGCCGCCGTCCGCGGCGAGAGCGGAGGTGTCGGCCTCGTGCAGTCCGACGGTCGCTGGCAGGTGCTGGACACCAGGGCGGGGCTCGTGAAGCCCACGATGGATGACGACCTCTTCACCTACTCCGTGCCGGCGGGGGATCCGGCTGGCCTGCGGGCCTACAGCCCCGACGGCACCGTCCACGAGCTCTCATCGGCGTGGCCGGGCGTCACGCACGTGTACGCGGTCCGTGTGTCCCGCGACGGCACTCGCCTCGCCGCCGTGGTCCGCGACGGCACGCAGCCCGCGGTCTGGATCTCCGGCATCATCCGCGACGACGACGGTGTCCCCGTCCGGCTCGGCGAGCCGAAGGCGCTGGGGGCGCTCCCCGGAGCAGGCGTCGATCTCACCTGGCTGGACGGGTCGACCCTCGCCGTCCTCGCCGAGAGCGAAGGACAGCCGGTCGTGATCGAGCAGCCGGTCGGCGGCCCGTCGCGCAGCACGCGGGCTCCCGAGGGGGCGACGTCGCTCGCCGGTGGCAACGAGTCGGGGGAGGTTCGCCTCCTCGACTCCGAGGGGCGACTGTTCGGGCAGCGCGGCGCGACGTGGTCGGTGATCGCGAACGACGTCGGGGTGCTCGCCACGCAGCGCGGCATGCCCGGCTGACCTCCATCGGCTCGTCCCCATCGGTGCCACGGGGCCGGCTTGAGCATCTGGCGGACCGATCGAGGCGGGCGAGGATCGAGGAGGCGGAGACTGCTGCGTGTCTCTCGTACGCGACGCCCTCCGAGAAGCGGTCGGCCTCTTCCTTCCCGTCTGGTGCGCCGGATGCGGTGTCGCCGGGGCGGAGGTGTGCCCGGTGTGCCGCGCCTCGCTCCTGCCCGGCTCGTCCGAGCTCATCGTGCGCCGGCTCAGCGCGGGGCCGACGGTCGTCTCGGCGCTTCCCTACGCCGACACCGTCGCTCGCGTCATCCGCGCGTGGAAGGAGGAGGGTCGGACGCCGCTGACCGCCCCGCTCGCGGCTGCGCTCCGTATCGCGATCGTCGGGATGTGCGACCGCATCGGCATGACGACGGGCGAGGTCGACATCGTGCCGCTCCCCTCGTCGCGAGCGGCCTTCCGGCGCCGGGGCTTCGCGCCGGTCGACCTGCTCGTTCGGCGAGCGGGAATGCGGCCGAGCCGTCTGCTCACGCCGGGCGCGGCCACCGCTGACCAGCGCGGACTCAGTCGGGAGGAGCGCCTCCGCAATGTCGTCGGCTCGCTGCGTGCGCGGGAGGCAGGCGGTTACCGCGTCGTGGTCGTCGACGACGTGGTCACCACGGGCGCGACCTTGGCGGAGGCGGCTCGGGTGCTCACCTCCGCCGGCGCGGAGGTGGTCGGCGCGGCGACGGTCGCGGCCACACCGTCCGCACAGGCGGGACAGAGGATTGTCCCGGTAACGGGAGGTGACATCGGAGGGAACGCCCGATAGCGTGGAGGGGACAAGGCGAACTCAGGGTCCGCCCTTGACCGGGAGGACCCGGAACAAGGAGGTCAGGGATGGAAACCAGCATCGTCGGCGTCGGGGTGGGTATCACCGATCGCTTCCGCACGGTCGCGGAGGAGAAGTCCACCCGCATCGAGAACCTCGCTCCACGAGCGCAGCGACTCGACGTCAAAGTCACCCACCGCGCCTATCACAACGGCGGCCGGGAAGAGGAGACGGTGGAGCTCACCGTCACCGGCAAGGGGCCCGTCGTGCGGGCCGAGGCCACCGACGGAGACAAGTTCGTCGCGCTCGACCTGGCCGTCGACAAGCTCGCCGAGCAGTTGCGCCGGGCCAAGGAGAAGCGCGTCGACGCGCGCAATCACCCCCGCGGCGCCAAGTTCGAGAAGGGCAGCGGCGCGCTCCAGGGCATCGACGTGCAGCCCGCCTCGGTGGAAGTGCTCCACGCGGTGGCCACCGGCGAAGTGCCCATCCAGAACAGTGACTCCGAAGAGGCGGAGTACACCCCCGTCGTCATCCGGACGAAGAACTTCGACGCCGAATGGATGACAGTCGAGGAGGCCGTCGATCGGATGGAGCTCGTCGGGCACGACTTCTTCCTCTTCATCGACGCCCGCACGGACCACCCGAGCGTCGTCTACCGTCGCAAGGGCTGGGATTACGGGGTCATCTCGCTGACGGCGACGGCGCCCCCGGCGCAGGAGCTGGCGTCCTGATCTGACAAGACGAAGGGGCGGGCACCGGTGGGTGTCCGCCCCTTCGTCTTGTCACCCGCGCGAACGACGCCGGTGCGCTCAGTCGAAGATGCCGTCGAGGATGCTGCCGATCACGAGGCCGCCCAGAATGCCGCCCATGACGTCACCGCCACCGCCTCGGCCACCTCCGCGCCCTCCCCATCCGCCGCCCCAGTCGTCGTCGCGCGGACGTGAAGAGTCGATGTCGCGCTGGGCGAGCTGCAGTGCCTCGGCGGCCAACATGCCGCAACGTCGGGCATCGGCGAGAGCCCGTTCTCGATCGTCTTCCTCGACCGGGCCGGAGACCACTGTCGCCAGGTCGAGCCGGATGCGCTCGGCCTCGGCCAGGCGGGTGCGCGCATCGGCACCGATCCAGCCGCGGTGCCCCGAGATGACGCTGCGGGCCACACCGAGTTGGCGGTCCGCGTCTTCGACGGCGTGACGGACGTGCGCTTCGGGGATCACCGGTCGCGCGGCGCGCTCCCGAACGCGTGCCACGACCACGTCGAGGGCGGCGTTTGCCTCTCGCAGCCGGGTGAGCTCGGCGAAGGGGTCGGCAAGCGCTCCGGCGGGGGTCAGGGCGGTCAGTTCTCGCTCCAGCGTCGACATCGCCGCCGCAACGTCGGGCACGTGGGCGATGTCCCGAGCCGCGGCGAGGTCTTCCCGGGAGTCGAGAACGATCGCATCGAGCGTCGATTCCGCCCGCAGGGCCTCGACCTCGTACGAATCCACCGCGTCGATGAGGGTGGTCGCGCGCCGGATCGCCTCTATCGCCGTCTCGAGGGCGAGGTTGGCCTGCTCCCGCTGACCGGACTCGCGGCGCCGCTCCGAGATCTCCGCGCCGTGCAGGGCGAAGCTCAGCAGCTGCTCGGCCTCGGCGTGGTTTCCCGACACCTTCCGCAGGGCATCGGTGGAGTAGCGTGCCGCCAGGCGCTCGAGCGTGGTCTTGGTCTGGGGGAGCCGCGCCGACAGTCGCTCCGCGTCGCGACGGATGCCCGCGACGATCTCGGGGGCGCGACGTGCGCGCTCGATGGGCGCGGCGAGGGCTTCCGTGCGATCGTCGAGGAGGTCCTCGGCCCATTCGCAGAGCTGGATGATGCGGGCACTGCGCGTGCGCAACTCCTCCGAGGTGTCGGGAATCTCGTCGTGATTGAGTTGGTGGAGGTGAAAGGCTTCGGCGAGGTGCTGGCGGACGGCCTCGATCGCGTCGCGGACGGGACGCACGGCCTCGGTGCCGAGCTCCGCCTCGGCGTAGACGAGCTCATCGCTGGTCGTCCGCAGGCGCTCATCGATCGCGACGAGCGCGGCCCCCGCGCGGCGTGTCTCCTCGGCGTCCTGCGCTGCCTGCGCTTCGCGTTCCTTCTTGCGATTGCCCCAGATTCCGGCCATGGTTCGATCCTACGGTCCGCTCCTGCGAACCGGCCGGTGCTCCCGATCCTGCGGGGTGACCGGCATCCGCACCGTTCGCAGCGTCCGGAGCGCGAGGGGAGCACGGCGCTTCCGGGTGCCCGGTGGTTTGTTCAGCCCGTTTCAAGGTCACAACCGCATAACATGGGGAGTTGTGCTGTGCGCATCGGCGCGCGTCACCGGCGGCATTCGCGTCGCCCGCACCCGAAAGATGGAGATCCTCCGTGGCCAACCCTCTCGAGAAACTGCTCCGCGCCGGAGAAGGACGCATTCTGCGTCGGCTTCAGCAGGTCGTGAAGGCCGTGAATGCGCTCGAGGAGGATTACGCCCAGCTCACCGACGAGGAACTGCGCGGCGAGACGGCAGAGCTCCGCGCACGCTACGACGCGGGGGAGACCCTCGACAAGCTCATGCCGGAGGCCTTCGCCGCCGTGCGCGAGGCCGCGAAGCGGACGCTCGGTCAGCGTCCCTACGACGTCCAGATCATGGGTGGCGCCGCGCTTCATCTCGGCAACATCGCGGAGATGAAGACCGGTGAAGGAAAGACCCTGACGGCGACGTTCGCGGTGTATCTCAACGCGATCGCCGGCAAGGGCGTTCACGTCATCACCGTCAACGACTTCCTCGCCTCGTACCAGTCCGAACTCATGGGGCGCGTCTATCGTGCGCTCGGAATGACGACGGGAACGATCATCTCCGGGCAGACCCCGGATGTGCGGCGGGAGCAGTACGACGCCGACATCACCTACGGGACCAACAACGAGTTCGGATTCGATTACCTCCGCGACAACATGGCGTGGCGCAAGGAAGACCTCGTCCAGCGCGGTCACTTCTTCGCGATCGTCGACGAGGTCGACTCCATCCTCATCGACGAGGCCCGGACGCCGCTGATCATCTCCGGTCCCTCGTCGGGCGAGGCGAATCGGTGGTTCGTCGAGTTCGCCAAGATCGCGAAGACGCTCGAGGCGGGCGTGGACTACGAAGTCGACGAGAAGAAGCGCACGATCGGTGTGCTCGAGCCCGGGATCGAGAAGGTCGAGGACTACCTCGGCATCGACAACCTCTACGAATCGGCCAACACCCCGCTGATCTCATTCCTCAACAACTCCATCAAGGCGCTGGCGTTGTTCAAGCGCGACACCGACTACGTCGTCATGAACGACGAGGTCATGATCGTCGACGAGCACACCGGGCGCATCCTCGTGGGACGCCGCTACAACGAAGGCATCCACCAGGCGATCGAGGCCAAGGAGAACGTTCCGGTCAAGGCCGAGAACCAGACGTTGGCGACGGTCACGTTGCAGAACTACTTCCGCCTCTACGAGAAGCTCGCCGGCATGACCGGTACGGCCGAGACCGAGGCGGCCGAGTTCATGTCGACCTACAAGCTGGGCGTCGTTCCCATCCCGACGAACAAGCCCATGATCCGCAAGGACCAGCCCGACCTCGTCTACAAGAACGAGCAGGCGAAGTTCGCGCAGGTCGTCGAAGACATCGTCCAGCGTCACGAGACCGGACAGCCCGTGCTCGTCGGAACGGTGAGCGTCGAGAAGAGCGAATACCTGTCGCGTCTGCTCGCCAAGAAGGGCGTCAAGCACGAGGTCCTCAACGCGAAGAACCATGCCCGCGAGGCGGAGATCGTCGCGCGCGCGGGGCGTCTGGGGGCGGTCACCGTCGCCACCAACATGGCCGGTCGCGGTACCGACATCATGCTCGGCGGCAACGCCGAGTTCCTGGCGGTGCAGGAAGTGAAGTCCCGGGGGCTCGACCCCGAGGAGACTCCGGAGGAGTACGAGGCGGCGTGGGACGAGGTCTACACCGCGATGCGCGACACCGTGGCGGAGGAGGCCGCGAAGGTCGTCGAGGCCGGCGGCCTCTACGTGCTCGGCACCGAGCGTCACGAGTCGCGTCGTATCGACAACCAGCTCCGCGGTCGATCCGGACGTCAGGGAGACCCTGGTGAGAGCCGGTTCTACCTGTCCCTCACCGACGACCTCATGCGACTGTTCCAGTCGGGGGCCGCCGAGGCGATCCTCGCGCGCACCAACTTCCCCGACGACGTCGCGATCGAGTCGACGATGGTCTCTCGCGCGATCAAGAGTGCGCAGTCGCAGGTGGAGGCCCGCAACGCCGAGATCCGCAAGAACGTCCTGAAGTACGACGACGTCCTCAACCGCCAGCGCGAGGCGATCTACGCCGACCGTCGGCACATGCTCGAAGGCGACGACCTGTCCGACCGGGTCCAGCACTTCATCGAAGACGCCATCTCGGCGATCATCGACGACCACACCGCCAACGGTCACAACGAGAGCTGGGACTTCGATGCGCTGTGGACCGAGCTGAAGACGCTCTACCCGGTCGGAGTGACCATCGATGAGGTCGTCGCCGAGAGCGGCAGCAAGGGGCGCGTCACCCCGGAGTTGCTCAAGCGCGAGATCCTCTCCGACGCGAAGATCGCCTACACCGCGCGCGAGGAGAAGCTCGGCGAGCCCGCGATGCGCGAGCTCGAGCGACGCGTCGTCCTGCAGGTGCTCGACCGGCGCTGGCGGGACCACCTGTATGAGATGGACTACCTCAAGGACGGCATCGGCCTGCGCGCGATGGCGCAGCGCGATCCGCTCATCGAGTACCAGCGTGAGGGCTTCCAGATGTTCCAGGCCATGATGGCCCAGATCAAGGAGGAGTCGGTCGGCTTCCTCTACAACCTGGACGTCGAGGTGCGCCAGGCCGGGGAGGCCGTGGAGGCGAAGGGACTGGAAGCCCCGCCCGTCGAGGTGCAGAAGCTCCAGTACACCGCCGCGAACGACGCCGGCGAAGTGGAGGTGCGCAACGACCGGGGGCAGGTCCAGCAGGCCGCCACCAACAAGCTGCGGCAGGCGGCGGCGCCCGCCCAGCCCGCCGAGGAGGCTCCCCGCGGTGCCTTCGGACAGCGAACCGACGGCGGCGCCGGGGGCGATTCCGCTCCGCTCAACCGCGCCCAGCGTCGTGCGGCGGACAAGAAGAAGTAGATCGAGACCGACGACGGATGCCGGCTGCACGGATGCGGCCGGCATCCGTCGTTCAGGCCACGCGTGGTCGATTGGCCACCGGAGCGCGGCGATATCCTGATCCGATGAGCCCTCGTATCCTGGATCAATCGTCGAAGCTGAAGGACGTCCTTTACGAGATCCGCGGAGCCGCCCTCGTCGAGGCCGACCGGCTGGAGGCCGACGGGCACACGATCCTCAAGCTCAACACGGGAAACCCCGCCACCTTTGGTTTCGAGGCCCCGTATCAGATCGTTCGGGACATGATCGACGCGATTCCCCACGCCCACGGCTACAGCGACAGCCGCGGCATCATGTCCGCGCGCCGGGCGATCGTCTCGCGCTACGAACAGGTCGATGGATTCCCCGCGTTCGACCCCGACGACGTCTACCTCGGCAATGGCGTCTCCGAGCTGATCACCATGGCGATGCAGGCCCTGCTCGACGAGGGCGACGAAGTGCTGATCCCTGCCCCCGACTACCCGTTGTGGACGGCGATGACGTCGCTGGCCGGGGGGACGCCGGTGCACTACCGCTGCGACAACGAGAACGGTTGGCAGCCCGACCTCGACGACATCCGCGAGAGGATCACGCCGCAGACCAAGGCGATCGTCGTCATCAATCCCAACAACCCGACCGGCGCCGTCTACACCCGCGAGGTGCTGACGGGGCTCGTCGAGCTCGCGAGAGAGAACGAACTGCTCCTGCTGAGCGACGAGATCTACGACCGGATCCTCTTCGACGAGGCGGCGCACATCCCCCTCGCGACCCTGGCCCCAGACCTGCTCTGCCTCACCTTCAACGGGCTGTCCAAGACCTACCGTGTCGCGGGATTCCGGTCCGGTTGGATGGTCATCACCGGCCCCAAGGCGCGCGCTCGCGGTTTCTTGGAGGGTATTCAGCTCCTCGCCTCCACGCGCCTGTGCCCGAATGTACCGGGGCAGCATGCGGTGCAGGCGGCCTTGTCGGGCGTGCAGTCGATCGATGCGCTCATCGCGCCGTCGGGGCGCCTGCACGAGCAACGCGACGCGGCGTGGGAGGGCCTCACCCGCATCCCCGGAGTGACCTGCCTGAAGCCTCAGGGCGCCCTCTACGCCTTTCCGCGGCTCGACCCGGAGGTGTACGAGATCCGCGACGACGCCAAGCTCGTCTACGACTTCCTCGTCGCCGAGCACGTGCTGCTCGTGCAGGGGACCGGTTTCAACTGGCCGACCCCCGATCACCTGCGCATCGTGACGCTGCCCGAGGCTCGTGTGCTCTCGGAGGCGGTCGAACGGCTCGGGAACTTCCTCGCGTCGTACCGGCAGTAGACGGGCTACAGCAAGGCCAACGTCGTCGCCCGCCAGCGCCCGTCCCAGCCCTCGAGACGCATGGCGATCGCTCGAGTGCGCGCCGGTCCGGCGACGACGATGGCCGCCTCCACGACGCCGTCGGCAGGGGTCGTCTCACGGATCGACAGGATCCGGTGGGCGGGCCGTGCCGCCGGCACCCCCCGCGCGCTACGAGCACGGGCGGAGAGATTGGCGCGGGCGACCAGCGCCCGGTAGGCGTCTTCGCCGAGCCACCGCGCGAGCTGGTCGACCTCGCGCACGCCGGCGAGGACCTCCATGACGCCGATCGTGAGGTTGCGCAGGAGTGGCTCTGAGTCCGGGAGGTCGCAGGTGGAGGTGCGCTGCGCCGCGAAGTACTCCTCGATCGACAGCGAACGGGACAGGCGCATGAGGCCCCGAGCGGGCGTCGGGGTGTCGTCGGCGACTGCAGGCATGCCGTTCCTCCGTTCAGTGCGTCCGGTCGAGTAGAGCACAGCGCCTCGAACGCGGGGATGAGAATCCTCCAACCTGTGGAAACCGCGGACGCCGTCGCCGGTCATCGCCTAACCTCTCGCCGTGCGGTGGGAACGATTCTTCGAGGACCTGGAAGACCAGCTCGACTCGGAATGGGAGGCCGAGCGCGCGGCCCTCGACAGCGAGACCGAACGGCTGCGGGTGGCCCGGCTGGCGCTGCGCGAGCGCCTGACCGCGGTGCTCGTTCGCGCCGGCGGAGAGGTGGCCGTGGACCTCGTCGACGGCACGGCATGGTCGGGGCGGATCGTCGCCGTCGGCGCCGACTGGACAGCGATGGAACTCGGTACCCGGCACCCGGGCGTCCTGCTGATCCCGTTGCCGTCCGTCGTTTCCGTCTCCCTCACGCGCGACGACGTGCTCGCCAGTGCGCGGGATGCGACGCCCGGGGCGGCTTTGGCGCAGCGGATGACGTTCGGCTTCGCCTTGAGAGACCTCGCGCGACGGCGTGCGCCGGTCACCGTGGCGGTCACCGGTGGACGGAGCTTCGTCGGAACGCTCGACCGCGCCGGAGCGGATCACGCGGATCTTGCGCTCCACGACGTCGACGCGCCACGACGGGCGTCGTCGGTTACCGGCTACCGCGTGATCGCGTTCTCCGCGGTGGCCTGGGTGCGCACCGAGGTGGCCACGCCGCTGCCGTAACCCGCGGAGGCTCAGTCCGGGTGCGTCATCGGTCCGCGTCCCCAGAGCTCGGGGAAGCTCGCGGCGTTCGATTGCCGCCACAGCGCCATCCGGCGTGCCTCTTCGGCTTGCTCGGACACGTAGGCGTTGACGCTCGTCTGTGAGATCCGCCAGCGGGGAGGGTTGCCGACCTTCATTCCCTCCAGCCGGCCGTCGAGTGCAAGGGCGACCACCTCGTCGACGTCGATCGCGAGCATTTCCGCGACCTGCGCAGCGGCGAGGAGGCGCACTTCGGGGGGGAGTGCTTCGGGCATGACGCCATTATCCGCCTGAAGTGAGTCGAAATGCGAAGACGTTCGTGCCTTGTGGATAGCGCTGTTGTGGACAGACGCCCTGGCCCGCCCCCGGAGCGGTCACGATGGTGCCATGACCTCTGGAGAGTCCGCCCGCCCTCGCGCCCGAGCGTTCTGGAGCGACACGCGTTTCCTGCTGGGCATCGTCCTCGTCGTCGCGTCGATCGCGGGGGTGTGGGCGGTGGTGGCTGCCGCGCGCCATACGGTGCCGGTGTTCGCGGCCAGCCGGACGATCGTTCCGGGTGAGCGCGTCGCGTCGCGCGATCTGACCCTCGTCGATGTGGCGCTGGGCGACACCGCGAACGCGTACGTCGCCACGGCGTCGCTTCCGTCTGACGCCGTGGCAACCCGCACGATCGCCGCGGGAGAACTCGTCCCGCAGGCTGCGATCTCGTCGCAGCACGCGATCCGCACCACCACGGTCGTACTGCACAGTGACGGTGACGTGCCGTCGTCGGTCGTCACGGGGGCGCAGGTGGAGGTGTGGGCCGCGGCGCCGCTCGAACAAGGCAGGTTCGACACTCCGCACGTGCTCGTCGATGAGGCGACGGTCCTCTCGGTGACGCGCGACGACTCCGTCATGGCGGGTGCGGGGGTGTCGCTGGAAGTCGTGATCGATCGTTCGCAGGTCGCCGCAACGCTGGCCGCCGTCGCGGGCGGCGCGAGCATCTCTGTCGTTCCCGCAGGCGGACCGCTTCCGTGAGGGCCGTCCTCGCCGTTCACGACGGGGCTGTGCTGGCCGACGCGCTCCGCCGCCGCGCCGTCGAAGTGGCCGCCGTGGTCGACCCGACCGCGCCGGCCGCGGTCGTCGCCGGACGAGGTGACCTCGCGCGACCGAGCAGCGATGGCGATCTGTCAGCGCTCCTGTCGAACGCCGACCTCTTGGTCGTCGATGCGTCTCGCGAGGCGCTCACGAGCGCCCTGGTCTCGGCCTGTGACGGCTTCGGCGTGCGTATCGTCGCACGATGTGCCCGCGATGCCGAGCGGCGCCTCGCGACCGCGTTCGGCGTCCGGGCAGTGGCCATCGACGACGACGTCGACCGCCTCCTCGACCCCGAGCTGCCGCCTCTGCACGAGGCAGGCCCGTCACGCGGACGGATCATCGTCGTATGGGGCCCTGCCGGCGCACCGGGTCGGAGCACCATCGCCTATGCGCTGGCGGCGGAGCTCAGCCGTGACGGCCGTCGGGTCGCTCTCGTCGACGCCGACACACACGCGCCGTCGATCGCGCTTGCGACAGGCCTCCCCGACGAAGCTCCGGGATTCGCCGCCGCCTGTCGGCAGGTCGCCCGCCGCGCGCTGACGGGAGACGAACTGTCGCGAATCGCAGCGGTCTCTGGCGACGTGTCGGTCCTGACCGGGATCAACCGTCCGAGCCGGTGGCCAGAGCTCACGGCCGACCGCGTGACGGGGGCGTTGGAGGTATGTCGGGACTGGGTCGATGACATCGTGGTCGACGTAGCGTCTTCGCTCGAGTCCGACGAAGAGATCGTGAGCGACCTCGACGGCCTTCGTCGTAACGCTGCGACGCTCGCGGCGCTCGGCGCCGCGGACCTGGTTGTCGCTGTGGTCGCCGCCGACCCTGTGGGTGTCTCGCGGTTCGTTCGCGCGCAGGCCGACCTCGTGGCGGCCGTGGGCGCCACTCCGGTGCGAGTGCTCGTCAACAAGACGCGGTCCGGAGTCCTCGGGATCGACCCGCGGGGGCAGGTGCGCCGCACCCTGGACCGCTATCTCGGTATCGTCCACGTGTGGTTCGCGCCGTTCGACGTCCGAGCGGTCGACGCAGCCGTCCTCGAGGCGCAGCCGCTGATGCGGGTGGCAGGACGATCTGCACTGACGGCCGCGGTTCGCCGCTTCGTCGGAGAGGCCATCGACCCCCCGAGGGCTCGTCGCGTCGTGCCCGCTTCGGGGCGTCGGAGACGCCGACGTGGAGAAAGGCTCACGCGGCGCGCGGTGGTCCGCAGGGGCGAGTAGTCCGGAGGGGTGAGTAGCCTGGAGACGTGTCGACACTCAGCGATCTCGTCTACGCCCAGGGCCGTTCGAGCGAGGCGGACGTGGAGTGGCTGCATCGGCTGGCGGGTGACGGACAGCTGCTCGCCGACCTCGCTTTCGCCGACATCGTGATCTGGGTTCCCACCGATGACGACTCGTTCATCGCTGTCGCCCACACCCGTCCCTCCGGGGCGGCGACCCTGTTCTACCGCGACATCGTGGGCGACCGGGTCCGGCCACAATGGCGCACGCAGGTGCGCGACGCGTTCACGCAGCTGCGGATCGTCGACTCGGCCTCGCCCGACTGGTTCGAAGAGACGCCGACGCGCGTGCGGGCCGTCCCGATCCTCCGAGCGCAGGGGAGCGAGGACACGGGGACCACGGTGATCGGAGTGCTCACCCGGCACACCAATCTGGGGGAGGCTCGCACTCCCTCTCGGCAGCAGATCACGTTCAATGACTGCGCGGACGACCTCTTCGGCATGATCGCCTCGGCGGACTTCCCCGATCTCGCGGCACCGACCTCGCCGCGGCGGGGCGCTCCCCGGGCGTCGGACGGACTCATCCGGCTCGACGTCGACGGCGTGACGACGTTCGCAAGCCCCAACGCCCTGTCTGCGTTCAACCGCTTGGGATTCGACGAGGAACTGGAGGGAGAGCCGCTGATCGAGGTGGCCACCGCACTCCTGCCCGCCTCGCGTCAGTTCGACGAGTCGTTGCCGATCGTCATGGCGGGCCGCGCCCCGTGGCGGGCAGACATCGAAGCGCGCGGGGTCACCGTCTCCTTGCGCACCATCCCGCTGAAGGACCACGGCACGCGCATCGGGGCGATCGTGCTGTGCCGGGACGTGACGGAGATCCGCCACCAGGAGCAGGAGCTCATCACGAAGGATGCGACCATCCGGGAGATCCACCACCGGGTGAAGAACAACCTTCAGACGGTCGCGTCGCTGCTGCGGATCCAGTCCCGCCGCACGCATTCCGATGAGGCGCGGGACGCGCTGACTCAGGCGATGCGCCGAGTGTCTGCGATCGCCGTCGTCCACGACACGCTGTCGGAAGGCCTCGCGCAGAACGTGGACTTCGACGACGTGTTCGACCGCGTGCTCAAGCTCGTCGCAGAGGTCGCCGCGTCTCCCAACACCCGGGCGCGCACGCGCAAGACCGGTACGTTCGGGACCCTTCCCAGCGAGTACGCGACGCCTCTCGCACTGGCGCTGACCGAGCTCGTCACCAACGCCGTGGAGCACGGCCTGGCCGACAAGGAGGGGGAGGTCGAGATCATCGCCGAGCGCACCGACGATCAGCTGGGCGTGCGCGTGCGAGACACCGGCGTGGGCCTTCCCGAGGGGCAGGTGGGCCGAGGGCTCGGCACGCAGATCGTGCGCACCCTGATCCAGGGAGAGCTCAGCGGAACGATCGACTGGCACACGCTCGTGGGCTCGGGAACCGAAGTGACGATCGAGATTCCGCTGCGCTACATCGACCGTCGCGTCACGTGACGCGGGCGAGGAGCGTCAGGAGGCGCGGCGCGCGCGAGCGGCGCGGCGCTTGAGGGCGCGGCGCTCGTCTTCGGACAGTCCGCCCCACACACCCGAGTCCTGACCGCTCTCGAGAGCGTACTGCAGGCAGATCTCGGTGACGGTGCAGCGCGCGCACACGGCCTTCGCTTTTTCGATCTGGTCGACCGCCGGACCGGTGTTCCCCACCGGGAAGAACAGCTCGGGGTCGACGGTCAGGCAGGCGGCTTTGTCGCGCCAATCCATGGTGTGGTGCTCCTTGATGCGGGATGAAGTTCGGGTGGGTCTGACGCCGGGTGACGTCGATTACCCTGGAAGTGTGCGAGCAGTTGCTCGCCCCACTGCGCTGTGGGAGCACACGCTGGTTCAATCGTCCCATGCGAGGCGAGGTGAATCAAGGGTGAACATGTCATTTCCTGAGCAGTGTGCTGTGCAGAAGCTCGATGCGACGCCCGCGATGAGATCCGATACGACCCGATCAGGAGCATGTGCGCAATGACCACGACGACCGTCGAACGACTGGCGGGCCTCCTCCTGGCGGCGGAGGCAGTGGCCCTGTTCGTGCTCGCCGGCTGGGAGATCGTCGCGCTCGTGCGGGGTGACACCGGGTCGGTCGCCAGCTCCGTCGCCCTGATCGTGCTGACAGCAGTGGGGGCGTTCGCCGTGGCCGGCTTCGCCCTGGCCACGTGGCGGGGAGCGTCGTGGGGGCGCAGTGGCGGCATCGTCACGCAGCTGCTCGCGCTCGCGGTCGCGGGCGGGGCGTTGACGGGTGAGGACCCTCAGCCGGGATTCGCGGTCACCGTCGCGCTGCCCGCTCTCCTCGGGCTCGCGCTGCTGATCCTCGCGGCGCGTGCGGCCTCGCGCCGCCTTCGTTCCTCGAGCTCCTAGACCCCGAGAATCCCTCGGATCCGAGCGACGTGTCCGGTGGCCTTGACGTTGTACAGGGCATGGGTGAGGACGCCCTCGCCGTCGATGACGAAGGTCGAGCGGATGACGCCCTCGACGATCTTGCCGTAGTTGCTCTTCTCGCCCCAGGCGCCGTACTCCTCGTGGACCGCGTGGTCGGGGTCGCTCAACAGGTCGTACGGAAGGTGATCGCGCTCGCGGAACTCGCGCAGCTTCGCCGGGGTGTCCCGAGAGATGCCGAGCACCGTGTAGCCCGCGGCCTGAAGCGGTGCGAGGCTGTCACGGAAGTCGCAGGCCTCCGTCGTGCAGCCGGGCGTCATCGCGGCGGGGTAGAAGAAGAGGATGACCCCTGATCCGCGGAGATCGGCCAGGCGGACCGGCTTCTCGTCCTGATCGACGAGCGCGAACGAAGGGGCGAGGGCGCCGGGTTCCAGACGTGCCATGCGTCCAGCCTACCGACGGCGCGAGAGCGCGAGGGCACCCGGAGGGTTCAGCCGAAGGTCGCGAGAAGCCGCTGCAGCGAGTCGAGGCGCGCGGCTCCCCGTTCTCCGAGGCGCCCTTCCGCGACTGCCTCCACGAGCGCACAGTCGGGGGCGTCCGGGAGGTGCGTGCACCCGCGCGGGCATTCCTCGGCGATGACCGCCAGATCCGTGAAAGCGCGGAGGATGTTGGCGGGGTCGACGTGTCCGAGACCGAACGATCGGACCCCCGGGGTGTCGATGACCCAGCCACGTCCGTCGTCGTTCTGGTAGCGCAGCGACACCGTGGAGCTGGAGGTGTGCCGCCCGCGGCCGGTGACCTCGTTGACGTGCCCCGTCGCGCGGGAGGCCCCGGGGACGAGCGCGTTCACGAGGGTCGACTTGCCGACTCCGGAGTGACCCACGAACACCGTCGAGTGCCCCACCAGCCGGTCGCCGATCTCCTCGACCGGCATGTGCCCGTGACCGCTCGTGAACACCTCGAGGTCGTCGAGCCCCTCGAAATGCGCGAGGAAGGCGGAGGGGTCGGCGAGATCGGTCTTGGTGACGACCAGAAGGGGGTGGATGCCGGCGTCGAGCGCGGCGACGAGGTACCGATCGACCAGGCGAGGGCGGGGCTCGGGATCGGCGGCGGCGACCACGACGAGCATCTGGTCGGCGTTGGCGACGACGACCCGCTCGACCTGATCGGTGTCGTCTGCGCTGCGGCGCAGGAGCGACGTGCGCTCCTCGATGCCGATGATGCGTGCCAGGGTGCCCTCGATGCCGGAGAGGTCACCGACGACGCGCGCGCGGTCGCCCGTGACGATCGGCTGCTTGCGCAACTCCCGGGCGCGCGTTGCGGAGATCTGACGTTCCTCGGGTCCGTCCTCATCGACGAGCACGGCGTACCGCCCCCGGTCCACACCCAGCACCCGGGCGATCTGCGCGTCGGCGTGGGCAGGGCGACGCTTGGTTCGCGGTCGGTTGGCCTTCGGGTTGGGACGAACCCGGATACGCGACTCGTCGAAGTCGTCCTCGTCCTCGTCGTCCGCGTCGAGCCAGCTCACTCCGGTAGCCGCCCCGTCATCGACCCGTCGACTGCAGCATCCGCTGCCACATGTCGGGGAACTCGGGCATGGTCTTGGCGGTCGTGCCGATGTCGTCGACCTCGACACCGGGCACTCGCAGTCCGATGATCGCGCCCGCCGTGGCGATGCGGTGATCGTGCTCGGCGTGCCACACACCCCCATGGAGCGGCACGGGTGTCACCCGGATGCCGTCGGCGAGCTCCTCGGCCTCGCCGCCGAGCCGACGCAGGTTGCTCACGAGTGCGGCGATCCGATCGGTCTCATGGCCGCGGATGTGCCCGATGCCGTGGAGGGTCGACGGCGCGTCGGCGAAGGCGGCCAGTGCGAACAGGGTCGGAGTCAGCTCGCTGGCGGCCGTGAGATCCAGGTCTACGCCGTTGATCCGGTCGCCCGCCGTCACCGTGACCGCGCCACCGCGGCGGGTGACGCGAGCCCCCATCAAGGCGAGGATCTCGGTGAGCAGGGCCCCCGGCTGGGTCGATGTGGCCGGCCACGCCGGGATGGTCACCGATCCACCGACGACCATCGCCGCGGCGAGGAAGGGCGCGGCATTGGACAGATCCGGCTCCACGGTTGCATCGCGGCCGCGCGGAGCGCCGGCCGGCACGAGCCATTCGTGCGCCTCGGGGTGCTCCACGTGCACGCCGCGGCGGGCCAGGGACTCCACCGTCATGTCGATGTGGGGGACGCTGGGCAGTCGCTCGCCGCTGTGGTGCAAGTGCAGGCCGACGTCGTATCGGGGAGCGGCGAGGAGCAGGCCGGAGACGAACTGGCTCGAGGCGCTGGCATCGATCGTGACCTCGCCGCCGCGGATATGGCCTCTCCCGCGGACGGTGAAGGGCAGGGCCCAACGGCCGCCGTCGTCGATGTCGACGCCGATCTCACGCAGCGCGGTGATCATGGTGCCCATCGGTCGATGCAGTGCGCTCTCGTGGGCGGTGATCGTCACATCGCCTTCGGCCAGGCCCGCGAGGGGGGCGATGAAGCGCATGACGGTGCCGGCTTGGCCGCAATCGATGACGACGTCGCCACGCAGCTTCCGGGGCGGGGCGATGAGCAGATCCGGCCCGAACGGTCCCGTGGCGGGTAGCTCCTCGATCTCGACGCCCAGGGTCCGAAGCGCATCGATCATACGGGCGGAGTCGTCAGAGTGCAGCGGAGCGACGAGGGTGCTCGGTCCATCGGCCAGGGCGGCGAGGACGAGTTTGCGGTTCGTGAGCGACTTCGAGCCGGGCACCGTGACGGTTGCAGCGAGCGGCTCGGAGACCGCCGGAGCGCGCCACGGGCCGGGATGCGCCGCCTCGCGCGGCGACTGAGCTCCCGGTGAAGAGGAAAGGGGGGAATACCCGGACGCAGTCATCGAGTTCTACCCTAACGAACCCGTCGACACCCGCCGGCGGAACATCTCGAGACCGGAGAGCGAGGAGCGGCATGATCGCGACGCTGCCACCCGTGTCGGATCTGTTCGGCGACGTAGACTGGCGCCTGATGGAAAACGAGGCGGCAACCGATCCGCGACACCAGTTCGAAGAGCAGGCCCTTCCTTTCATGGACCAGCTCTATGCCGCCGCGATGCGGATGACGCGCAATCCGGCTGACGCCGCCGATCTCGTTCAAGAGACGTTCGTCAAGGCGTTCGCCTCGTGGGCGTCGTTCACGCAGGGCACCAACCTCAAGGCGTGGCTGTACCGCATTCTCACCAACACGTACATCAACACGTACCGGAAGAAGCAGCGCGAGCCCTACCAGGGGACGATCGACGACCTCGAGGACTGGCAGCTGGGGGGCGCGGAGTCGACCACCGCGACCCGTACCCGCTCGGCGGAAGCCGAGGCGATCGATCACATGCCGGCATCCGCCGTGAAAGACGCCCTGCAGGAGATCCCGGAGGATTTCCGCCTCGCGGTGTATCTCGCCGACGTCGAAGGATTCGCGTATCAGGAGATCGCGGACATCATGAAAACCCCGATCGGCACGGTCATGAGCCGTCTGCACCGTGGCAGGCGAATGCTCCGTGAACTGCTCGCCGACTATGCAAGAGAGCGCGGCATCGACGTGCCCGCCACGAGGAGCACGAAATGAGCGACTGCGGCTGCGAGAAGGCCCGGAAGGACCTCGAGGAGTATTTGCGGAACGAGGTCTGCAAGACCGAGCATTCCGACATCAAGGAGCATCTGGAGAACTGTGATTCGTGCCGCGAGGAGGCCCTCGTCGCGACGACGCTGACCGCGGTGGTCGCTCGCGCGTGCCGCGAGACGGCTCCCGAGGAGCTCCGGGACCAGGTGTTGGCGCGCCTTCGTGCGGAGCAGGCGACTCACCACTGACGCGCCTGGACCACCCCGTCAGGGGGTGATGACGGCGAGCGCGCCCGGGAGGACGTCTACCCGCAGCGGAAGCGGACCGACCGGGTCGCCATCGGCGTAGGCCGTGACGCCCGTCGCTTCCATCCGCACCGCCCGCACCCGACGCATCGACACTTCCGGCACAGCCCCGTGCGTGCCCCGGTAGACGCGGGGGAGCAGTCGCAGGAGCCGCAGGCGACCGGCCGGGCGCACGAGGGTCAGATCGAGCAGGCCATCCTCCCGCGACGCATCGGGACAGATCGGAATGCCGCCCCCGTAGGTGCGTCCGTTTCCCAGAGCGGCCATGACGAGGTCTTCGTCGACGTGCTCTTCGGAGCCGTCTGCGTGCTCCAGGGTGAGGTGGAACGGCTGCCCACGGAGCCTCGCGAACTCGATCAGGAGGGCGAACGTGTAGCGGGACCGACCGCGCGGAAATCGCATCCGGTTCGCGCGATCGTTCACTTTGGCGTCGAACCCGCTCGCGAGCACAGTCGTGAAGAGGGCCGCGGATCCGTCGGCGCGCTGGATCCGGCCGAGGTCGATGGCCGTGACGGCGCCGTTGAGCACCGCGCGGGCAGTGCGCTCGCCGTCGCGCTCGCGGTAGCCGAGCGAGGTCGCGAGATCATTGCCGGTGCCGACGGGAAGTGGAGCGAGCGGGACGCCGGTGTGGGCGAGCGCTTCCGCGGCGATGCGGACGGTGCCGTCACCGCCCGCGACGACCACGGCGTCCGCTCCGGCATCCACCGCTCGACGCAGGAGGTCTGTCGACTCCGACGCGCTTCCTCCGGCGAGCACGGTCGTCCGCACGCCGTGGGCACGGAGCCGCTCGGCGCACCGCAGCGTCGCAGTGGACTGTGCCCCCGACCGGGCGGCGGGATTCACCAGGAGTGCCACGTCCATGTCGGCGTCGGGGGTGGTTCGTCGGCCGGGTCAGACCCGGAGCGCCTCCTGCATGATCGTGGACTGCTCGACGGCGTGCACCTTCGGTGACCCGGTGGCCGTGGAGGCCGCTGCCGGGCGGGACACGCGCGAGATCGTGCGCCCGCGCAGATGCTTGACCACTTCGAGGGCGATGAAGGGCCACGCCCCCTGGTTCTCCGGCTCGTCCTGCACCCACACCAGCTCCGCGTTCGGGTACTCCGCCAGCACGGCGTTGAGCTCGTCGACCGGCGCCGGATAGAACTGCTCGAGACGCACCAGCGCGATCGCCGGGTTCGGGTTCTTGTCGAGCTCGGCCTTGAGGTCCCAGTGGATCTTTCCGGAATGGAGCAGGACCCGGCGCACGGCGCTCTTGTCGATACCGCGATCGTCGTCGAGCACCGGCTCGAAGCGTCCCTCGGTGAACGCGCCCACCGGGCTCGTCGCGCCGCGCAGGCGCAGCATGGCCTTCGGAGTGAAGACGATCAGCGGTCGCCGCGGTCGTGCGTAGGCCTGTCGACGCAGGAGGTGGAAGTAGGAGGCGGGCGTGGACGGCCGGGCCACGGTCATGTTGTCCTGCGCGCACATCTGCAGATAGCGCTCGATGCGAGCCGAGGAGTGGTCCGGTCCCTGACCCTCGTATCCGTGGGGGAGGAGAAGGACGACGCTGGACTGCTGGCTCCACTTCTGCTCCGCGGCGGAGATGTACTCGTCCACGACGGACTGCGCGCCGTTGGCGAAGTCGCCGAACTGTGCCTCCCACAGCGTCAGCGTGTCGGCGCGCTCCACCGAGTAGCCGTACTCGAAGCCCATCGCGGCGTACTCGCTGAGCAGCGAGTCGTACACGTAGAAGCGGCCCTGGTTCTCGCCGAGGTTCGCCAGCGGCAGCCACTCCTGCCCGTTCGCGCGATCGTGCATGACCGCGTGGCGCTGCACGAACGTTCCGCGGCGCGCGTCCTGGCCGGCGAGGCGGACGTTGGTGCCCTCCATGAGGAGCGAGCCGAAGGCGAGGAGCTCGCCGAACGCCCAGTCGATCGAGCCGTTGCGGCTCATGTCGTGGCGCTTTTCGAGGAGCTGCTGCAGCTTGTTGTGGACGGTGAAGCCCTCGGGGCGGTTGACGAACGCGTCGCCGATCTGGTTGACGACGGCGGTCGACACTCCCGTGGTCTCCGGAGCGCCGACGGCGACGTCGACCGAACCCGTGGTGGAGACGATCCCGGTCGAGCCGGTCTCGGCGGCGTGGGTCTCCGCGAAGGCGACCTCGAGGCGGTTCTGGAAGTCCTGCTTGGCCTTCTCGTATTCCTCCTCGGTGATGTCACCGCGACCGACGAGCGACTCGGTGTAGAGGCGACGGACCGACCGCTTCGCCTCGATCAGGTTGGTCATGAGGGGCTGCGTCATCGAGGGGTCGTCGCCCTCGTTGTGCCCGCGACGGCGGTAGCAGACGAGGTCGATGACGACGTCGCGGTGGAACTCCTCGCGGTAGCGGAAGGCCAGCTCGGCGACGCGGACGACCGCTTCCGGGTCGTCCCCGTTGACGTGGAAGATGGGCGCCTGGATGGTCTTGGCGACATCGGTCGCATAGACCGAGGTGCGACCGTCCTGCGGCAGCGTCGTGAAGCCCACCTGGTTGTTGACGACGACGTGCACCGTGCCACCGGTGCGGTATCCGCGCAGCTGCGACATCTGGAGCGTCTCGACCACGACGCCCTGACCGGCGAAGGCCGCGTCTCCGTGGACGAGGATCGGCAGCCAGGAGAAGGAGCCGATGGGCATGCGGTCCTGCTTGGCCCGCACGATCCCCTCCAGCACGCCGTCGACGGTCTCCAAGTGCGACGGGTTGGCCGCGAGGTAGACCGGGATCTCCTCGCCGGCATCGGAGACGAAGGTGCCCTCGGTGCCGAGGTGGTACTTGACGTCGCCCGAGCCGCTCTTGGAGCCGATGGCGACCGAGCCCTCGAACTCGCGGAAGACCTGACCGTAGGTCTTGCCGGCGATGTTGGTGAGCACGTTGAGACGGCCGCGGTGGGCCATGCCGATCGCCGCACCGTCGAGACCGGCACCGGCCGCTCCCTGCAGCACTTCGTCCAGGAGCGGGATGAGGGACTCCCCGCCTTCCAGGCTGAAGCGCTTCTGGCCGACGTACTTGGTCTGCAGGAAGGTCTCGAAGGCCTCGGCCTGGTTGAGCTTGTCGAGGATGCGGAGCTGTTCGTCGTGCCCCGGCTTCTGGTACTTCACCTCGACGTTGTCCTGGAACCACTTGCGCTGGGCCGGGTCCTGGATGTGCATGTACTCGATGCCGATCGTGCGGCAGTAGGAGTCGCGCAGCACCCCGAGGATCTCGCGCAGCTTCATGGTGCGCTTGCCCCCGAAGCCTCCGGTGACGAACTCGCGGTCGAGGTCCCAGAAGGTCAGGCCGTGCGACTCGATCTCCAGGTCTGGGTGGGTGCGCTGGACGTACTCGAGGGGGTCGATGTCCGCCATCAGGTGCCCGCGGACGCGGAACGAGTTGATGAGCTCTTGCACGCGCGCCGTCTTGTCGACCCGCTCGGCGATGTCGACGTTGATGTCCCCTCCCCAGTGGATGGGGGCGTAGGGGATGCGCAGGGCGGCGAAGATGCCCTCGTAGAACCCGCGCTGGCCGATGAGCAGCTCGTGGACGATCTTGAGGAACTCTCCCGAGCCGGCACCCTGGATGACCCGGTGGTCGTAGGTGCTGGTGAGGGTGATCGTCTTGCCGATGCCCAGCTCGACCAAGGTCTTCTCGCTGGAACCCTGGAACTCCGCGGGGTACTCCAGCGCTCCGGCGCCCACGATGCAGCCTTGCCCCTTCATGAGGCGGGGGACCGAGTGCACCGTGCCGATGCCGCCGGGGTTGGTGAGCGAGATGGTGGTGCCCTGGAAGTCGGCGGCGGTCAGCTTGCCGGCGCGAGCGCGCTTGACGAGGTCCTCGTAGGAGGCGAGGTACTCGTGGAAGGTGAGGGACTCCGCGCGCTTGATGCTGGGAACCATGAGCGCCCGGGTGCCGTCGGGCTTGGGCAGGTCGATCGCGATGCCGAGGTTGATGTGGGCCGGGGCGACGACCGACGGCTTTCCGTCGACCTCCGCGTAGGCCACGTTCTGGCTGGGGAAGGCCTTGAGGGCCTGGATGAGCGCCCAGCCGATGAGGTGCGTGAAGCTCACCTTGCCGCCGCGCGTGCGCGACATGTGGTTGTTGATCACGATCCGGTTGTCGATCATGAGCTTGGCGGGGACGGTGCGCACGCTCGTGGCCGTGGGCACGGTGAGCGACTCGTCCATGTTGGCCGCGAGCGTCTTCGGCATGCCTCGCAACGGCGTGACGACGTCTTCCCCCGCGGCCTCGGGGGAGGACGGGGCCGACTTGGGCGCCTGCGCGGGCACCGGCGGCGGTGCGGCGGGGCGCGCCGTGGTGCGGGCCAC
>NZ_JASGDO010000013.1:0-75787 GCF_047607225.1 Microbacterium sp.
CGAGCGCGCGCTGAGCGCCGGCGTCACCGACCCCGAGGAGCAGGCCACGGCCGGCGCGCGCCGTGGCGGCCGCCCGCTCCGGCGTGGACGCCGACTCCCACAGCCGCTGGGCGAGGGTCGGCGCGGCGGGCGTGAGTGTGAGCCCGTCGGGCAATCCCCATCCGGCCAACAGTTCGAGGAGCTGATCGAGCTTCTCGGCGTACCGTTCGCGCCGGCGCTGCGGATCCTCGCCGAACGCGGCGAACTCGGTGGCCGAGAAGCCGCCGGTGCCCAGTCCCAACTCGACCCTGCCGCCGGAGACGACGTCGAGCACCGCCGCATCCTCGGCCAGGCGCACGGGATCCTCGAGGGGAAGCACGATGACGGTCGTCCCGAGTCGGATGCTCTTCGTGGCCGCGGCAGCGGCGCCCAGGACGATGAGCGGCGAGGGGAGCCGGCCCGAGTCGCTGCCGACGTGGTGCTGCGCGAGCCACCCGGAGGCGAATCCGAGCTCGTCCGCAGCGACGAAGAGGTCGATCAGACCGGGAAGGAGCTCGCGGGCGGGTGCGTCACCGTGAACGTGGGTCTGGAACCCGATGCGGGGCGCGGCACTCATCGGATCTCCTCCAGCGCGGGCTCCACGGCGGACCGCCATCCGAGTTCCGGTGCGATCTGGGTGGCGATGATCTCGAGCCGTGCGATCTCCTCCTCGACCGTGGACGCCTCGTGCTGCACGACGGGGAAGAAGTAGTCCACGTGGCCGAGCAGGGCCGCGTCGGCGCGCAGGCTGCCGATGACGTCGTCGACCGAGCCGTAGTGGGCGTTGATCCGTGCCGCAAGGCGCTCATCGTCGAGACCGGCGAAGTCCACGTGATCCGCGATCCGCTCGCGGAACAGCGTGAGGCCCCGGCCGAGGTCGGCGAGTGCTGCCGGGCGACTGACGCCGGGGAAGACGGCCCGCGCGGCACCGACCCGCGACGGGCCGTTCCCTCGCCACGCGGTCCGGTACGCGTCGATGAGCGGGAGCTGCTGCTCGGCGGGCTTGTGGGAGAAGGTTCCGATGAACAGACCGTCGCCGGCGGCGGCGACACGTCGCGCCTTCTCGTCGCTTCCCGTCCCCTGCCACAGTCGGTCGCGCAGCCCGCGCGCCGGCGGTTCGAGCACGAGGCCGGTGTGACGTATGGGCCGGCCCTCGAGGGCGTCGTGCACGAGAGCGAGAGCGTCGTCGTAGCGGGCCTGTGACTGTTCCGGCGACACCCCGAATGCCCCGAACGCGGCGCGATTGGCCCCGCCGGTGCCGAGCCCCAGCTGCAGGCGCCCGCCGCTCAGCTCGTCGAGCACTGCGGCGTCCTCCGCGAACCGCAACGGCTCCTCTATCGGGAGCGCCGACACGGCCGTGCCGAGGTGAATCCGACGGGTGCGCGATGCCGCCGCGGCCAGCAGCACGAACGGCGAGGGCACCCCGACGCGTTCCCCTCCGAAATGGTGTTGTGCGATGAAGGCGCCGTCGAAGCCCAGGTCCTCGGCGGCCTGGATGGTGTCGAGCACCTCGCCGTAGACGCGCGCCGCGGAGCGCCCATAGCCGTTGACGTGTGTCAGGAAGCCAAGCCGGAACGGACGTTCGGGCGTGAGAGGAGGTGAGTCCGTCATGCGATCTCCTTGTCGATCAGTCGTGGCACGGCCGCCAGCAGCGACCGCGTGTACGGATGGGATGGGTTGCGGAGCACCGCGGTGGCTTCGCCCGACTCGACGACCCGGCCGTCCTTCATGACGACGATCCGGTCGGCGACGTGCTGGACGAGCCCGATGTCGTGCGAGACCAGCACGATCGTGAGCCCGAGACGGTCCCGCAGCTCCCGCAGGAGCTCGAGGATCTGTGCACGGACGGTGACATCGAGCGCGCTGAGCGGTTCGTCACCGACCAGCAGCCGCGGACCGTGGACGATCGCCCGCGCCAAGGCCACCCGCTGACGCTGCCCGCCCGACAGTTCGTGCGGGAACTGATCGGCGCGCCACGAGGGCAGTCCCACCTGATCGAGCACCTCGACGACGCGCGCCCGATGGTCGCCGGAGATACCGAGCGCCTCCAACGGTTCGGCGATCGTCTGCGCGACGGTGAAGCGGGGATCCAGCGACGCGTACGGGTCCTGGAGCACGATCCCGGTGTCGCGGCGGAGCCGGCGGAGTTCCGCCCCGCGACCGGGGTCGATCGTGCGCCCCGCGAACCGCACGTCCCCCGCATCCGCTCGGCCGAGTCCCAGCAGGATCCGGACGAGAGTGGACTTTCCCGACCCGGACTCGCCGATGATGGCCGTCGTGAGCCCCTCGTCGATGTCGATGTCCACATACACGAGCGCCTCCCGGTGCACGGTGCGCGCGAACAGCGATTCCTTCGGCAGGGCGAACCGCTTGCGGATCCCTCGCGCCGCCAACAGCGTGGTCATGCGTCGACTCCCGTCCACGACGTGGCCCGGGCAGCATCGGCCAGAGAGCGGGTGACGGGATGCGCACCGCCGTGCAGCACCTCCGCCACCGAACCCTCCTCGACGACACGCCCTCCAGCGAGCACGACGGCGCGGGAGGTGATCTGGGACAGCACCGCGAAGTCGTGCGTGATGAACAGCAGGGAAGCCCCGCTGTCACGGACGGTCCTGTCGAAGAGGTCGAGGATCCCGGCCTGGATGGTGACGTCGAGCGCCGTCGTGGGCTCATCGGCGATGAGCAGTCGCGGTGACGTGGAGAGGGCGACGGCGATCGCCACACGCTGCCGCTGCCCGCCGGAGAGCTGGTGGGGATACTGCCGGATGATCCGTTCCGGATCCGGGAGCGCGACCTGCTCGGCCAACTGCACGACGCGAGCCCTCGCCTGGACGCGGCTGAGCCCGTAGTGGATGCGCAGGGGCTCGGCGATCTGGGCGCCGACGGTGCGCACGGGGTTCAGCGCGGTCGCCGGCTCCTGGAACACGATGGCGGCCTGCCGTCCGCGGAAGGCGGCGAACTCATCATCGTGGAGGCCGACGAGTTCGCGCCCGTCGAGTCGGATGCTGCCGCCGACGACCGCGCCCCGGGGCAGCAGCCCCAGCACGGCGAGCGCGGTCAACGACTTGCCCGACCCGGACTCGCCGATCAGGCCGAGCCGCTCACCGTCACCGAGAGAGAAGCTCACGCCGTCGACGACGCGGCGTCCCCGGATGTCGATCGTGAGGTCGGTGATCTGGAGTGTCATGACACCACCTCCACGCTGACGGGCGCGGTTCGTCGCTCGGGTGGCCGGTCGGGCGAGTCCTCGTCGGTCGCCGCCCGGGCGCGCCGCAGGCGAGGGTCGACGGCTTCTCGCAGCGCGTCGCCCAGGAGCGAGAACCCCAGCACGGTGAGGGTGATCGTCAGCCCGGGCCACAGGACGGCGGCCGGCTGGACGCCGATGAACCTCTGCGACTCCGCCAGGCTCCGCCCCCACGACGGTGTACCCGCCGGTGCCCCGTATCCCAGGTAGCTCAAGCCCGCTTCCGCGAGCACGGCGACCGCGGCGATGAGCGAAATCTGCACGATGACGACGGGGGCGACGTTCGGGACGACGTGCCGGCGGATGACACGCGCGCGGCGCACCCCCGCCGCGCGCGCCGCCAGCACGAAGTCGGAGCGATCGGCGATACGGATCTCGGGCCGCACCACCCGCCCGATCGACACCCCTCCGGCAATGCCGACGGCGGCCACCACCACCCAGAGCGAGCCACCGAGGCTCGCGGCGAACAGCATCGCGATCAGGAGGGTCGGAAACGCGATGAGGATGTCGACGAGCACCGCCAACGGCTCCGACACCCACCGGGGGGTGAGGGCGCCCAGCGCGCCCAGAACCACACCGAGCGCACCGGCGATGACCGCAGACAGCACCGAGACGAACACCGTCGTACGAGCGCCTGCGAGCAGCCAGCTGAAGGTGTCACGACCGATCTGGTCGGTGCCCAGCCAGTGGTCGAGCGAGGGCCCCTGCCACTTGTCGGCGACGTCCTGCTGCAGCAGCGGATACGGCGTCCACAGCAGCGATACCACTGCAGCGGCGAAGACGAGGACGACGACGAGAAGGCCGTACGCTCCCCCCGGGCGTCGCCACAGCTCGGCGAGCACGGCTCCCCTCCCTCGCCCGCTCATGCGGCGGCCGCCCGTTCCCGCTGCCGGGGGTCGATGAGGCGGTGGGTGACGTCGATGACGGCGCCGATGACCAGCACGATGCCGGTGAGGAAGATCACTTCACCCTGTACTTTCGCGATGTCACGGGATCCGACGTCGTCGACGAGCATCCGCCCGACTCCCGGAAGATTGAAGAGGGCCTCGATGAGGACGGCTCCCGTGATGAGCCCGGCGAAGATGAGGCCCGACACCGACACGACGGACAGGCCCACGTTCGGCAGTCCGTGACGAACGAGCGCTTGCGGCCGGGTGAGCCCTCGTGCCGCCCCCGCGCGCACATAGTCCTGATCGAGCGCCTCCAGCGCCGCCGAGCGCACGAAACGCAGGAGCACGGCGCCTTCGATGAGTCCGATGGTGAGCGCCGGGAGGACGAGAGCCGTCAGCGCGGCACCGGGGTCCTGCCACCCTGTGCGCGGGAATCCGCTCGTGGGCAGGATGCCGACGAGCCCCACACCACGACCGAACAGCAGGATCAGGAGCAGCCCGGCCCACAGTGCGGGCACGGCTGCCAGCGTCTGTGAGCCGAAGCCCACCGCCACTCCGATCGGCCGGTCGTGACGCAGTGCTGCGTAGGTTCCGAGGGGAAGCGCGACGACGAGAGCGATGGCCAGCGAGAGCAGCGTGAGCGGCAGGGTGACCTGGAACCGGTGGGCGAGGTCGTCGCCCACCGGCCTGCCGGTCAGGAGGGACGATCCGAGATCGCCCCGCAGGAGCCCGGCCACCCAGGAGGTGTACTGGGTGGCCAGGCTCTGGTTGAGGCCCAATGACTCGCGGATCTTCTCGACCTGCTCCGGTGTCGCCTTGGTGCCGCCGATGACCTGCGCAACGTCGCCCGGAAGCACGCGCAGCGCGAGGAAGATCAGCAGACTCGCCACGACGAGTCCGAGCAGCAACAGCAGGGTCCTGCCGAGAAGGAAGCGAGTCAACGGACGATCACTCCGTGAACGACGCGGCGGTCACGTCCAGCCGGGAGCTGGTCGAGTCGACCGATACTCCCGACAGGCGCTTGTCGACGGCGACGAGCGTCGTCGGGTTGTAAAGCCAGTCCGCGGCAGCGTCCTCCGAGACGATACGGGCGGCCTGCTTCAGCTTCTCCGCGTAGGTGGCCTCGTCGGTCGCCGTCGTCGCCTCCTTCCACAGCGCCTGCACCTCGGCGTTGTCGTAGCCGAAGTAGTAGTCGGGGTTCGCCCAGTTGTAGAAGTCGCGGGCTTCCGCGTGATCGACGATGCTCAGTTGGTAGTCGTGGTTGGTGTAGACGTCGTTAAGCCACGTGGAGAACTCGACCTGGTCGACGGTGAGCGTGATGCCGACCTCCGCGAGCTGCGAGGTGAGGAGGTCGGTGACGGTCGTGCCGTAGAACGACGGGACGGTGAGCGTCAGATCGAGGCCGTCGGCATAGCCGGCATCGGACAGGAGCTGCCGCGCCGTCGCCGGGTCGAACGGCGCGACCGAGCTCAGGTCCTCGTAACCGGGGTCACTGTCGACGATCGGGCCGTAGAGGGTCTTGCCACCGCCGAGCGCTTCGATGATCGCGTCGTGATCGATCGCTGCACGCACCGCCTTGCGCACCCGGACGTCGGTGAAGGGCTCGGCCTTGTTGTTGAAGGCGAGAGTGAACTTATCGGATGCGAAGCCCTCCTCCAAGGTGAACGCGTCGTTGTCGGCGATCTGCGCCTGCAGGTTCTTGTCGACGGCGCCGAACTGCACCGCACCCTCGTTGAGCGCATTGAGGATCGCGTTGGTGTCGGCGTACAGCTGGAACACCGCGGTCCCGATCTTCGCCTTCTCGCCCCAGTAGTCCGCGTTGCGGGTGAGCACGACGGAGTCTCCGGCCGTGAACTCGTCGAGCAGGAACGGACCGGAGCCGATGGCCGTCGTCTGCAGGTCGTTGTCGGCGTCTTCGTCGAGGACAAGCCCCGGACGACCCGCGAGGTTGTACAGCAGTGTCGGGTCGGGTGTCGACAGCGTGATGACGACCGTCTCGTCACCCTCCGCGGTGATGGTGTCGATGCTCGCGAGTGCCTCGAAGTCCTTGCGTTCGTTGTCGATCAGATCCTCGATGGACCAGACGACATCCGCACTGGTCAGCTCGTCGCCGTTGGAGAACGTCGTCCCGGGATTGAGCGTGAACGTGTAGGTGAGGCTGTCGTCGGAGACCGTCCACTCCTTCGCGAGCGACGGCGAGATCTTCCCCGAGGCGTCGCGGGAGACGAGTCCTTCGTACACGTTGTCGATGAGGAGCTGGTCCAGCGCCGCGCCCGACGTCGTGCGGATGTCGAGATTGTCGGGCAGCAGCTGGACGGCGAAGGTGACCTCGCTGGTCGGATCGGCCGGCGGCTGGTTCAGCGCGATCGCAGTCGCTGCGCCGGCCCCGCCGACAACGACGATTCCTGCGACGACGCCGATGGTGATGTTGCGTCGCTTGCGCTTGCTCGCGTTGGCGGCGCCGAGCTCCTCGAGGCTCTGGTCGGTTCCTCCGGCGGAGGCGGGATCGGTGGTCATTGGTGTCTCCTGGTGATCGGGTGGTGAGGTGTTGGGCGGTGAGGTCTTCGGATGGTGGCGACTCAGTGGCGATTCACGGCGCCGCGGCTGCGGCGACCGGCGCGGCACGAGCAGTGACGCCGTCGGCGGCGGCAAAGCCCCGCTCGAGGTCGCGAACGAGGTCTTCCGGCGACTCGGTGCCGATCGACAGCCGCAGTAGCCCCGGACCGATGCCTGCGCGATGAAGCTGCTCATCGGTCAGTCCGGAGTTGACCGTGGACGCGGGATGGATCACGAGGCTGCGGACGTCACCGATGTTGGCGAGGTGACTGAAGAGCTCGAGGGACTCCACAAAGGCGCGAGCCGTCTCACGCCCGCCACGAAGGTCGAACGAGACGACTCCTCCGGCACCTCGCGGCAGCAGTCGGCGCGCCACCTCGTGCCAGGGCGAGGCGGGCGCCGTCGGATAGTGGACGCGCTCGACCAGCGAGTGCCGCGCGAGGAAGGCGACCACCGTCTCGGCATTGGACACGTGCTGCCGCACGCGAAGGCTGAGCGTTTCGAGCCCCTGGAGGAGCAGGAAGCTGTTGAAGGGCGAGGGTGCGGGACCGTAGTCACGCACCAGGGTGGTGCGAAGGCGCAGTGCGTAGGCCAGTCCGTCCGCCCCGAACCGCTCCCAGTAGCTGCGGTCGCCGTGGCCCACGTCTGCGTGGTGGAGGCCCGGCCACTTGTGCGGTTCCGCCCCGTAGTCGAAGCGGCCGCCGTCGACGACGACCCCGCCGATGCTCGTGCCGTGGCCGGCGAGGTACTTCGTGGTGGAGTGCACGACGATGTCGGCGCCGTGGTCCAGCGGCCGCAGCAGGAACGGCGTCGCGAGGGTGTTGTCGATGATGAGGGGAACTCCCGCGTCGCGGTGGGCGACTTCCGCGATCGCCGGGATATCGAGGACCGCGCCCGTGGGATTGCCGATGCTCTCCGCGAAGAACGCGCGGGTGTTCGGTCGGATCTCGCGACGCCAGGCGTCCGGGTCGTTGATGTCGGTGACGAGCGAGACCTCGATGCCCAGCTCGGGGAATCGCTGCAGGAGCAGGTTCGTCGTGCCGCCGTAGATCTGGTCGCTCGCGACGATGTGACCGCCGGCACGGAGCAGGTTGAGCAACGCGACCGTCGTGGCGGCCTGCCCACTCGCGGTCGCCACAGCGGCGCGCCCTCCTTCGAGGGCCGCGAGCCGCCGCTCGGCGGCTGCCGTCGTGGGGTTCGAGATGCGGGAGTACGCGAACGAGTCCAGATCCTCGAGCAGGAACGAGGCTGCCGCCTGGTCTGCGTCTTCGTAGGTGAAGCTGGCGCTCTGGTAGATCGGCGTCACCCTGGCGCGGGTCGCGATGTCGGGCGCGGCACCTGCATGGATCTGCAGCGTCTCGAAGCCCCAGCTGTCGGTGGTCATGCGGCGACGTTAGAGGCGCCCCGTTCACGTCCGATCGGCCGACGTCATGTCCTGTCAGCGGACGTAATGCGACGACGTATTCGGCGCGCTCCCCGGGCATGTCCGCGCCGACACGGACCCACAGAGTCCTTACACGTCGACGACGAAGCCGATCTCCCGCTCCGAGCCGGGAACTCCTCGGACCGCCCAGTTCTCGATGGGTGGCCCACGTCATCGGCTACCGCTTCGCCAACTCCTGCCGGGCAAGCCCGAGACCCACGACGACGAGCGCTCCGGCCGTCAGCAGGAGGCCCGCCGACGCCACGAAGGGCGTTGCGGCCGAGGCCTCCACCAGCCGTCCACCGAGCCAGGGGCCGATCGTGATCCCGACATTGAAGAAGACGACGATGCCTGCGCTCGCCAGGGTCCGCGTGCGGTCACTGGCGACCCGCATGAGCGTGGACTGCAAGAGCGGGAAGAGCGCGCCCATCGCCGCTCCCCACACGGCCAACGCCGCCACCACGGCGAAAGGCCGAGTGGGCAGCAGCGCGAGCACAGCGAAGGCGACGACGAACAGAGCGACCGTCGCGGTGAGCGCGGCGCGGGGCATCCGGTCGGCGAGGATGCCGGCAAGTACCACGCCGATCACTCCGGTCGCGCCGTAGGCGAACAGCAACGGTGGTGCCCAGACAGGATCGAAACCGGCGGCCGTCTCCAGGTAGGGGCGGATGTAGGTGAACGACGTGAACTGGCCCGTCGCGATGAGGACGGCGGCCATCCCGAAGACCAGCAGGGGCACGAGCGAGCGGTCGCGCCCGCTCGTCTCGGGATCCTGCGCTGAGGGCTCGACCGACGGCGCTCCGGCGTTTCGAGGCATGATGACCGCGATCGCCGCGGCGGCGAGGAGTGCTGCCGCGGCGGCGGCCACGAAGACCCACCGCCATCCGACGACCTGGGCGAGGGTCGTTCCGAGCGGCAGTCCGATGACGGTAGCGGCGGTGCCGCCCGCCGTGACGATCGCGAGGCCCCGACCCCAGTGGCTGCGCGGAAGGAGCGAGGTCGCGTAGACGATGACGACCGCCCAGAACACGCCGTGGGCGACCGCAGCGGCGACCCGCGTCGCCAGCGCGACGGTAAGCGTCGGCGAGAGGGCCGTGGCGAGGTTCGCCACCGCGAAAACCGTGAGCGCCCCCGCCACCACGGGGCGGCGGTCGAAGCGGCGGAGCAGCCGCGTCAGCGGGATGCTCGTCACGATCACCGTGAGCGCCCACACCGAGATGAGCAGACCGATCCCATCCGCGCTGGTCCCGAGATCGCCGCTCATCTCGGTCAGCAGACCCGCAGGCAGAGCCTCGACGGTGACCGTCAGGAAGACGGCGAAGCTCAGGAGGAGCAGAGGGCCGATCGGCAGGCGCGAACGGATCTCCATGACGACGGAATCGGTGGTGTCGGTGGTCATGTCGGAAGCGTAAACTTTGACATCAATGTCAATGTCAAGGTGGCTGTGATGAAGATCGGTGAACTGTCCGCGCGTACCGGTATCCCGACGCGCATGCTGCGCTACTACGAGCAGCAGGGGCTCCTCGACGCACCCCGCGCCGGCAACGGCTACCGCGACTACACCGACGCGTCCGTCGAGCGCGCCCGGCGCGTCCGCGGCCTCGTGCAGGCGGGCCTGTCGACCCGCATGACACGGGTCGTTCTCGACATCGAGCAGCAGTGCACAGACGGACTGCCTCGAGAGTGCTCGCGGGAGCTCGCCGCCGAGTTGGCCAGCGAGCTCGCCGCGCTGGAAGACCGGCTCGCCTGCCTCACGAAGAGCCGCGACGCCGTGGCGGAGTACCTCCGCCGCGTGGCCCCGGACCGCTCCCACGCTGACACACCCGTGCCGCACCGGTGAAGCCACGACGCCATCTGGGGTGGGCCTGCGCGTTCGACGCGGTGCGCAGCCGGCGAGGCTCTTATCTCTGCACCGCCCATCGCCCGATGACGGCGGCATCGCCGAGGACGTCTTCGTGGTTGTGAGCAAGGAGCCACTCGCCGTTCGACCTGCGCCACACGCTCGTGTTGCGCACGAACCACCACACGTCCGCGCCGCCCTTGCGCACCCGGAAGACGTGGCGCACGAGCGCGATGTCACCGTGGACGTCGATGAGAGGCTCCTCCGTCTCGATCTCGAACGCGGAGTCGTCGCCGGGATCGGGGCGGCCACGGCGCACGTCGCGGAGAGCATCGAGGCCGACGACCAGGTCGACGGCATCCGTATCCCAGAATGTGGCGTCGGGTGCGAGCAGGCGATCGACGGCATCACTGTCGCCGCGCTCTGCCAGCCGGTACATCTGGAGCATCCTCGCCCACACGGCGGCGCGTTCCTCGGTAGCGCTCATGCCGCCACCCTCGCCGGGACGGCCCGGATCAGCTCGGCCGTGTAATCCGTGGCCGGACGGGCGAGCACGTCGTCGACGGCACCGCTTTCGACGATCGACCCGTCGTGCATCACCAGCACCCGATGGGCGCTCCGACGCACGACTCCGAGGTCGTGGGTGATGAGCACGTAGCTGACGGCGAGGTCACGCTGCAGCTCGGCCATGAGGTCGAGCACCTGCTCCTGGACGATCACGTCCAGAGCGGACACCGGCTCATCGCAGACGACGACGGACGGCGCCGTCGCGAGGGCCCGCGCGATCGCGACGCGCTGCCGCTGACCGCCGCTGAGCTCCGTGACGCGGCGTCCTGCGAGAGTGGTCGCGAGACCCACCCGGTCGAGGAGCTCGGTCACTCGCGCGTCCCGCGACGCCTTCGTGCCGACTCGGCCGACGACGAGCGGTTCGGCGATCGCACGCGCGACGCTGAAACGCGGGTCCAGGGAACTCGACGGATCCTGGAACACCGCCTGCAGGTCGGGGCGGCGAGCGCGAGCGGCGGCGGACGTGAACCCCGTCACATCGATCCCGTCCAGTGACACCGTCCCGGCATCCGGTGAGACGAGTCCGAGGACGATCCGCGCAGTGGTGCTCTTTCCTGACCCGCTCTCGCCCACGATCGCCACCGTCTCGCCCCGGTGCAGCGAGAACGAGACGCCGCGCACCGCATGATGATCGACGCGGGCGCCGCTCGCCGTGCGCGAGTGGAAGGTCTTGTCGAGCCCTTCGGCGATCAAGAGGGGAGGATCCGTCGATGCCCGTGTCGTGACCCCGCCGTCGTCCAGACGCGGCACCGCGCTCACCAGGCGTTGCGTGTACGAGTGGGCCGGCGACGAGAAGACGACCGCACTGCGCCCCTCCTCCACGATGCGCCCGTCCCGCATCACCAGGATCCGATCCGCGCGGTCGCGAGCGACCCCGAGGTCGTGGGTGACGAGGAGCAGCGACGCGCGGGTGCGTTCGGAGAGTTCGTCGAGCAGATCCAGAATGCGACGCTGCACCGTCGCGTCGAGCGCCGACGTCGGCTCATCCGCAAGGATCAGCGCCGGGTCGCTGGCGATGCCCGCCGCGATGAGCGCCCGTTGCCGCATGCCGCCCGAGAGCTGGTGGGGGAACTTGCTCGCGTTCTTGGCGTGACGCGGAAGCCCGACGCGATCGAGGAGGTCCTCGGCGAGAGCGCGAGCGGATCGGCGGCCCACGGCGCGATGGACCACGGGCGACTCGGTCACCTGCCCGCCGACTCGCAGCAGAGGGTTCAGGCTCGACAACGGATCCTGCGGGACGAAGCCGATGCGCTGACCTCGGATCCGACGCCGCTCCCGCTCGCTCGCGCTGGCGAGATCGACCCCCTCGAACCGGATGCTGCCCGCCTCGTCGGCCGACGAGGGGAGGAGACCGAGGATCGCTTTGATGATCGTCGACTTCCCCGACCCCGACTCCCCGACGATCGCCGCGCGCTCGCCGGGCTCGACGGTGAACGAGACGCCGTCGACGGCAGCCGCGTCGGCGAAGGCGACGCGAAGCCGGTCGACCCGCAGCAGCGGAGCGGTGCTATCCGGGACCATGACGCCAGCTTCTCAACCGCGATGACTCGACTCGCATCACGAGTAACACAACGACATGCGGCGCGGCCGTTCTGACACGTTCGTGTTTACATGACACTCACTCGGCAGTGTCGGCATACCCCGCTCCCGCCATCGCGTCCCGATCCGGACGCGTCGTCCCCGAAACGAAAGGCACTGGGGTATGTCCATCCTCTCTCCACGTCGCACGGCCGCCGTGGCCGCCGCCCTCGCGACGGCACTCGCTCTCGCCGGGTGCGCCGGCACGACCGACGATGCACCGCCATCCGACCAGGATGTCGTCTTCACCTTCAGCGGGCTGCCGACAGCCTGGGATCCGGTGTCCAACAGCAACGGCCTGGGAAGCTTGGCGGTGATCCGCAGCGTCTACGAGGGCCTCGTCGACCAGGTCCCCGGCTCGTACGATGTCGAGCCGAGCCTCGCGACCGAATGGACCGTCTCGGACGACAAGCTCGAGTACACGTTCACGCTGCGAGACGGCGTGGAGTTCAGCGACGGCACCCCCTTCGACGCGGCTGCCGTGGTGTACAACTTCGAGCGGATCGAGGCCCTCGGGGGCCAGGTCGCCGGCATCCTCTCCAACGTCAGCGACGTCGTCGCGGTCGACGACGGCACCGTGCGACTGACGCTCGCCCAGCCTCAGATCCAGTTCCTCGAGGCGCTGTCGTTCGCGGTCTTCGCCTCGCCCACCGCGGCGAAGGAGAATGAAGCCGACGGCGACTGGGGTGCTGCCTGGCTCGCCCAGAACTCGGCGGGAACCGGGCCCTACGTGGTCGGCGACAAGGTCGAAGGCCAGAGCCTGGAGCTCGATCGCAACGAGGACTACTGGGGCGGCTGGGAGGACGGCCAGATCGACACGGTGCGATTCGTCACCACTCCCGACGCCACGACGGTCGTCCAGCAGCTCCTGCGTGGCGAGGTCGACCACGTCAGTGGGATCATGTACCCGCTCGTCGACTACCTCGACCAGCTGGAAGACTCCGACGAGGTCACCGTCTATCGCGCCGAAGGCACGCAGATCGACCAGATCCAGCTGAACACGCAGCGCGCGCCCCTGGACAACAAGCTCGTGCGTCAGGCGATCCAGCTGGCGTACGACTACGAGTCGGCGTTGCAGGCGGCGTACAAGGGTGAGGGTGTCGTCCCGTCCGGCGGACTCCCCGCCGGCTACCCAGGATTCGACACGAGCCTCCGGCCGCTCTCGCAGGACCTGGATCGAGCCAAGGAACTGCTCGCCGAGTCGGGCGAGACGATCGACAAGCTGACGCTCTACTACTACGAGCCTCTGGCCTTCGAGAAGGCCGAGTCGCTCATCCTGCAGGACTCGCTCGCGGAGCTCGGCATCGACCTCGAGGTGACGGCGACCACCTGGGACCAGATGGTGGAAGCGCAGAGCTCCCCCGAGACGGCGCCGGACTTCAACAACCTGTGGCACGGCCCGATCACGGCCGATCCGGCCGACTACCTCGGCTCGTACTTCCACAGCAAGTTCATCGGCGGGTACAACTGGTCGTTCTTCGATGACGCCGAGTTCGACGGGCTGATCGACGAGGCACAGTTCGCCGCTGACGAGGCGACGCGGGATGCCGCCCTGGCTCAGGCGCAGGCCATCCTCCTCGACGAGGCACCCGCGATCTTCGCCGCAGTCCCGAACCGTGTCGAAGTGATCAACTCCCGGTTCACCGGATACGAGGTGCACCCCGTCGACTACGGCGGAGACATCTTCTTCTACGACCTCCGCGTCGCGGACTGACCCTCCGGGGCGGGGCTGCCTTCCGGCTTCCCCGCCCCGCTTCCTCTGAAAGGTCGTCGTGCACATCCCGCTGATCATCGCCCGCCGCATCGCATCGATGCTCGTCGTGCTGCTGTTGATCGTCGTGGTGAGCTTTTTCGTGACTCGAGTTCTGCCCGGAGACCCGGCCACGACACTGGCAGGCATCGGCACGAGCCCCGACCAGATCGCGGTGGTGCGGCGCAATCTCGGCCTGGACAAGCCGCTCTGGGAGCAGTTCGGCCACTACCTGCAATCGGTCGCAGCACTCGACTTCGGATCTTCACTGCGATCGAAGCAGCCGATCTCGGCGGAGATCGGCGCGCGGCTCCCCGCGACGATGGAGCTGGCGCTGTACGCGACGCTCGCCTCCTCCGCCGGCGCCGTCCTGCTTGCCATCCTCGCCGTCGGCGCCCGCGGCACGTGGACCGACACCGCCGTGCGCATCGGATCCGTCGTGGGATCGTCCGCGCCCGTCTTCTGGCTCGCCCTCCTCCTCCAGCTCGTCTTCTACGGATGGCTGCAGGTGCTGCCGTCGGGTGGTCGGCTGCCGTTCTCTCAGTCGGCACCCCCGACCCTGACGGGTTTCTACACCGTCGATGCGCTGCTCGCCGGCGATGTCGCCACCTTCGGCACCGCCGTCGTCCACCTGATCCTTCCGGTGGCGAGCCTGACCATCGCCAGCCTCGGGGCCCTCACTCGCCTTCTTCGTGCACAGCTGCGCGACGAGCTGCGTTCGGACTACGTGGCCACGGCGCGCACCCGGGGCAGCGGCCGCTTCCGCCTGCTCGCCCGACATGCTCTGCCGAACGCGGCAAGCCCGGCGATCACCGTCGTCGGCATGGAGTTCGCGTTCCTCGTGGCCGGCGCGATCTTCGTCGAACGCATCTATCAGTGGCCAGGCCTCGGCAGCTATACCTGGGATGCGATCGTCGGCCTCGACTATCCGGTGGTGTCCGCGGTCGCCGTGACCCTCGGCGGCGTGTTCGTGCTGACCTCCCTGTTCGTCGACATCGCCTACCGTCTCATCGACCCAAGGATCCGGTTGTCATGATCGCCCGCGCGCTCTTCCGTGATGTGCCGACCGGCTTCGCGACGGTCGTGTTGAGCATCGTCCTGCTCTTGGTCGTGCTCGGAACGGCGTTCTCTCCCTACGCTCCGAACACGATCGACACGAGCCTGCAGCTTCTGCCGCCCGGTCTCGATCACCTCTTCGGGACCGACGAGCTCGGTCGGGACCTGTTCACGCGTTTCGCGCACGGGGGATGGACCTCGCTCGGACTAGCGATCGCGATCGTCGCCGTGTCGGGCACGGTCGGCCTCCTCATCGGCACGGTGTCGGGCTATCGCGGCGGCGCCGTCGACACCGTCGTGATGCGCACCTGCGACGCGCTGCAGGCCTTCCCGCTGTTGCTGCTCGCGATGCTCATCGCCTATGCCCTCGGCCGAGGAACGCTTCCCCTGTTCGTCGCCCTCACCGTGGCCTACGTGCCGTACTTCGTGAAGGTGTCGCGCGGTCTCGCCCTCTCGCAGCGTCAGGCGGTGTTCGTCGAGGCGGCTCGCACCCAGGGCGCGGGGGACATCCGGATCCTCGCCACCCATCTCGTGCCGCACGTGTTTCCGCCCGTGCTCACCCAGATGACGATGGCGGCCGGGAGCGCGCTGCTCGCGATCGCGGGACTGTCGATCATCGGGCTCGGTGCGCCTGCCCCCGCCCCGGAATGGGGCGCGATCCTGGCGGGAAGCGCGACGCATGTCTTTCAGGCATGGTGGTACGTCGTGATCCCTGGAGCACTCATCACACTGACGGCGATGACCTTCAGCCTGCTGGGCGACTCCTTGCGCGACACCTTCGACGAGGGTGCCGCGAGCCCGAGGGTGCGCCGGAGCGGTGCCGGCCGGGTCAGGCGAGCACAGGCTCGCCGAGTGCCAGCATGATGCGATTGGCGAAGTTGAAGTAGCCCACACTGTGGACGAAATCGAGCGCCGCCGTAGCGTCGCCGGATTGGGCGACGAGTGCGGCAACGAGTTCGTCGGGCCACGCGAGCGGAGTGGAGGTGACCGCCAGCGCTGCGTCCGCGAACACGTTCCAGCGCGAGCCGAGGTCGACACGTGGCCCGTCGTCGAGGATGGCTCGAACGTCGTTACCGCGCCCGGAGAACTTCTCGGTCGCCCTGCTGTGGACCGACGCGCAGTAGAGGCAGCCGTTCTCCCGGGACACGACGAGGGCGCCGAGCTCGCGCTCCGCACGATCGAGCCCGGATGCGCCATCGGCGAAGATGTCGTCTTCGAGACGGCTGAGCGGGAGTGAGATGTACGGGTCGCGCGCCGAGAGACGGAACGACGGCGACGACGCACGCCGCTTTCCGAAGAGACCGACCCAGTCGACCTCCGACGGCGCGGCGGACCGGTCGTCGGTGATCCACGGCTTCCACGCCACGATGCGATCGGTGAACGCGCGCGGATGCTCGCCCGAATCACCGGCATCGGGAGAGTCGACCCGACGAGCACCCTCTCGCGCCCGCGTGGCCGCGACCGACTCGGCGGATGCGGCGACGCGCGCGATCGCGCGGGCGCCCACAGCCACCCGCAGCTGGAAGCTCAGTGCGGCGACGATCTGAGTGAGGATGACGATCTGATCGGCCGTCCATCCGGCCTCGCGAAGCCGGTCCAGGTCTTCCTCGGTCGTGTCTCGCGGGTGGAGGAGCACGAGGTGCGCATACTCCAGACCGCGCGCGATCCGCACACCGAACACCGTGGAAAGCGGAAGCCGCAGATGCGGGCCGGTCGTGGACTCGGCGGCCAGGATGGTGCCGGGCGGGTAGCCGCCGAAGGGTCCCGACCCGCCGGACTGGTCGGCCAGCGTCAACACGGCCTCCTCGACCTCACCGGCGACCCCCAACGCGTTCAGTCGCGCGTCGTAGTAGCCGATCGCCGCGGAGTCGCGGTGGAGCGCAGCGACGAACAAGGCGATGACGGACCGATCGGCGGGCGTGAGGCCGTAGTCGCCGTGTGCCGGCGCGAAGATGGCCTCGTGGACGGCCTGGAGCTGTTCGCGCACCGACGATCGCGCCTCGCGCAGAGTCGCTGCCGCCGCACCGGCGATCGCGTCGACCGCGTCGTCCTGGAGTATGGCGGCGCTCATGCGGTCGCTCCCTCGAAGACGGCATCGGCGTCGACGGCGGGAAGCCCGAGATTCTCCCGAAGAGTCGTGCTCCGGTAGGCCGGGTCCCAGATTCCGCGTCGCTCCAGGATCGGGAGGACCTCGTCGTAGAACGTCTCCGCATCGCGGGGAAAGACGGGAGCCTGAATGACGAAGCCGTCGGCGGCACGGCGGTCGTGCCACTCGGTCAGGGCGTCTGCGACCTGCTCGGCCGAGCCAACGAGACGCAGATGCCCGGAACGTCCCGTCGAGGCGAACTTCGCCCGGATCTCGCCGACCGTGCGGGGCTGCGCGGCCAGATAGCCGTGGACCTGGGCGTACCAGCTCTGCGGGCCGTTGATGGCTGACGGGGGTACCAGTTCGCTGTCCTCGACCACACGGTCCGGATCGGCCGTTCGGACGTCGAACCCCAGCACCCACGAGAGCTCCGTAGCCGTGTCGGCATCCGCGCCCCACTCGCGAAGCTCGCTCTCGAGGCGACGGGCTTCGGACTCGGTCGAACCGACCACCGGGATGAGGCCCGGCAGGATGCGGATGCCGTCGGCCCGACGCCCCTGTGCGACGAGCCGTGCCCGGACGTCTGCGGCGAAGGCGGCAGCCGTGTGCACGTCCTGCTGCACGGAGAAGATCAGTTCGGCGTGGCGGGCCGCGACGGCCAGACCATCCGGACTCTGACCTGCATGCGCGAGGAGCGGCCAGCCCTGGGGTGGACGCGGCACGTTCAACGCGCCCGCGATCGAGATGTGCTCGGCGTGGAAGTCGATAGGACGGATCGCGCCCTCTCTCGTCTGCGTGCCGGCAGCACGGTCGACGTCGATCGCATCCGCTGACCACGACGACCACAACCGCTTCACCGCCTGCTGATACTCATCTGCGCGGGCGTAACGGAGTGCGTGAGCCGCATGCGAGTCGTGACCGAAGTTGCGGGATGCCGTCTCGTCGGCGGTCGTGACCACGTTCCACCCCGCGCGGCCCCTGCTCAGATGATCGAGTGACGCCAGCTGCCGGGCCACGTTGTACGGCTCGGTGTATGTGGTCGAGATCGTGCCGATCAGCCCGATGTGCGAGGTGACCGCGGCGAGCGCCGAGAGCAACGTGACCGGCTCCAGCGGCTGCGCAAGGTGATCGCCGCGGTCGCGGCCGAGAGCCAAGGCATCGGCCATGAACAGCGCATCGATTCCGGCCGCCTCTGCGCGCTGCGCGATCTCCACGTACAGCCGCAGGTCGGTGGCCTCCTCGATTCGGGACGAAGGGTCACGCCACGAGCCCGACGAGTAGCCACCAGGGCGAAGCAACAGGGCAAAGGAGAGAGTCATCATGCCTCAACGGTCGAGTCGGGGGCCGGATGGCCCGTCATCTGCCGCGCAGGGGTATGCCCGCCCGTGTGCGTGATCGCACCCGTCGACGCTACCTGGCAGGAGCGAGTCGGGTCGTCGTGTTTCGGATTGCGTCACCGGTGGCGCAGCAGCCCCGGCGTCATCCCGAAGATGGACAGGTGACGGAGGAGGCATGTGTCGATCCTCACATCGTGCTCATCGGCGCCGGACCCCGCGCGATCACACTCGTAGACCGCCTCGGAGCCCATGCCGCACGGGGGTCCGTCCGGATCCGGGTCACTCTCGTCGACCCCTACCCGGCCGGCGCCGGACGGGTGTGGAACACGTCGCAGCCACGGGTGCTGCTGAACAACACGAGCGCGTCCGAGACCACGGTGTTCTGCGACGCGACGATCACGAGCGCTGCCCCCATCGACGGAGGTCCGAGCCTGTACGAATGGTGCGGGACGATGGGGTCGGCGAGTGTCGATCCGCGAGTGCGCGCAGAGGCTGCAGGCACGCAACCGTGGACCAAACCCGCGCGAGCGCTCCAGGGCGCGTACTACTCGTGGGCCCTGGACGAAGTGATCCGCCGTCACCGGGATACCCTTCAGGTCGTCACGCGCAGGGCGACGGTGGAACACATGAACGCCGGCGAGCCGACGGGTCTCACGCTCAGCGACGGCAGCATCCTCCATTCGGACGCGGTCATCTTCTCGATGGGCTTCGTCGATGACGTCGACGACGAGGCGGTGACTGCCCTCGCTGCTCATGCGGCCGCGGTCGGCGGGGTCTATCGTCCTCCTGGACCGATGGAGCTATCGGTTCTGGAAGACGTCGACTTCCATACTCCGGTTCTCGTCCGTGGTCTGGGTGCGACGTTCTTCGATCTGCTCGGACTCCTCGAGGTCGATGGGCCCGGTGGGGGCCCGACAGGGCTGGTCGCCGGATCCGGACACGGGCTCCCCAAGCGGGCCCAGCCGGACGGACCAGGTCCCGAGGTCGACCCGACCCGGGTGACCACGGCCGCTGTCGCCCGTCTTCTCGACCGCCACGCGGGCAGTGGCAGTGCGGACGCGGCCGCCGTCTGGCGCGCGGTGCACGCGGACCTTCGCGACGAGTACGAGCGATACTCGGCCCCGCTGGCCGCCTCCGTGGCCGGGCCCTTCGATTGGGCCGACGTGGCCGCGCCTCGCCAGCGTCGAGGTGAGAGTTTCACCGACGCTCTGGACCGATTCTTCGCGCAGGAGGCGATCACGATCGAAAGCCCGCAGACGAGTCCCTGGGCAGCGGTCAGGCGCGCCGTGCTCGAGATCCGGCCGCGAATACTGAGGCTGATCCGCGCCGGCGCGTTCTCGTCTGCCGGCGCTGAGCTTCTCCGCGCCCACTTCCTCCAGCCTGCCGGACGCCTCACGAGTGGCCCGCCCGCCGGACGCCAGGCGTTGCTCGCACGGTGGCGGCGTGAGGGTCGAGTCACACTCCTCGGCCCGGCTGCAGAGTACTCGACCGCACCGGACGGGTTCCGCGCGACATCACCCGTCAACGGAGCCGGCGTTCACGCCCGGCAACTGTTGGAGGCCCGGCAGGCATTCGGCTCCGTCACGCGATCCGGTAGCGGGCTGCTCCGGCAACTCCTGCGTGGCGGGTTGATCGAGAGCGCAGCGTCCCCTGACGAGGCGGGCATCAAGGTGAATCCAGTCGACCACCGAGTCGCCGTGACGGAATCCGCCGCACCACCGTGGTGGGTTGCCGGCCACCTCGCTCGATCAGCGCAGTGGGGTGTCAATCAAGGCGCGATCCCTCACTCAGCCGACCCCTTTCTCCAGGAGTCGGACACGATCGCCGCCTCGGTGGTCGCTTGGTTGATTCGCGAACGACCGACCCCCTGACAGCGACGCCCACAGCCGAAGCGGGCCGCGACGCCCCCGTCCGCGGACCTCCCACCTCGATGTCGCTCTTCACGATCCTGTCTCCCCTCGACGGAAGACGTCGACCGGTTCGTCGCCGAGGAGCGCCACCTGGTCGGTCCCGAACGCGCGGACACGCACGCGGTCGCCCGGACGGGTGGCCTCGGTGCCCGGCGCCAACCGCAACCGCGCCCGCAGGGAGCCGCCCTCCCATTCCAACCGCTCGACCACCACGCCGCCGCGGCAGCGGATTCCCTCGATCGCGCCCGCGTGCCACGCGGCGGGCACCGCCGGAAGCAGATGCACCTCGCCGGGCTGAGACTGCACGAGCATCTCAATGACGACCGCGGGCAGCCCTCCGCAGGCGTCGACGTTGAAGATCGCATCCGCATCGTGAGTGGACACCGCGTTGGGTCGCCAGTGGTCGACGGCCATGCGCTCCACGCACTCCCGGGCCAGCTCCGCCTCACCCAACCGGGCCGCGGCCAATCCGAGGCCGACGTAGCCGAACACCATCTCGAGGTTGCCTTCGGGCGGCGCGAAGGGGCGGGATGCGCGCCACGCGAGCTTGCGGCGGATCGTCTCCACCGCGGCGGCGCGCATGGGGAGCGTCTCGGCGGCCTCGTCCGGTTCGTACCAGAAGGGGTACAGCTGCGACACGTGACGGTGGGCCAGGTTCTCCTCCTCGCCGGGAGCGAGCCACTCGGCGAAGGTGCCGTCGGCCGCGACGCGGTACGGCGGAAGCTCGTCGCGCAGGCGTCGGCAACGATCGCGCGTCTCGGTGTCGTCGATCCCGAGGAGGTCGGCGAGCCGCTCGGTGAGGCGGGCGGCATCGCGGACGATCGCGACGTCCATCGTGGCGTCGAGTGACAGCGGATGATCGCGACCCGCGGGGGTGTTCTCGGGCGAGTACGACGGGACGAGCCTCCTGCCGCTCGCGGCCGGCATCGCCGTCGCGTCGTAGAACGCCATCGCCTGCACCGCGAGGGGCCAGGCCTCCGTCCGCGCGAAGGCGAGATCGCCCGTCGTGATGAGGTAATCCCACGCGAGACGAAGCGCCCATCCGCCGGCGCCGATCCAGAACGGGTGCGGAAAGGCCGGGATCAGGTGGTTGGCGTGGCCGTGTGTGGAGAACCGCGCCGGGAGGAGCCACCCCGGCGCACCGAAGACCCGCGCGGCGTTGGCGGCGTAGTCGTGGCGATGGCGCGCGAGCGCGTCGAAGTAGGCGCGGATGAGCTCGGGCGTGCCGCCGGCCACGAGGGAGGCGATGGCGCCGTGCTGGACGTTGCCGTTCTGCGTGTAGTCGGCCGACCACGCGGGCCTGCTGCTCCCCTGCCAGAGGCCGACGAGGGTCGGCGGCAGCGCCCCGGACGCGGAGATGATCGCGTGCCTCCCCGCGGCGAAGGCGAGCTCGACCGTTCCGCGTCGCGCCGCTTCGTCTCCGGCCCGCGCCTGTCGGAACAGATCCTCCAGCGGGAGGTCTTCGGAGACCCCCGCACGCAGGTCGAACCGGCTGCGGTCGAACAGTTCCGCGTGCGGCGCGTGTACGCGCGGTCGCATCGGCGACGCGCCGGTCGTGACCGCCACCTCGACGCGCACGCGCACGCGCTCCCCCGGCGGGAGCGCGACGCGGAGGCCGGAGGCTCGCATCTCTGTGACGACGTCACCCTCGACCGTCGCCGAGATCGCCCCGCCCGTCGCCGCCCAGCGGCTGCGCGGCACCTGCGGGTCGAGGGTGGGCGCCACCCGCAGTCGAAGCGAGCCCGGCGCGATCTCCGGCGCGTCTGCCCGCACGGCGTCGCCGCGATCGACATGCGCCGGGGAGTGCTCATCGGCGGAGTCGCCCGCTGACGAGGCATCCGGGCCGTCGAGTGCGAGGAGCCCTGCGCCGCCGCCATCGGCCCAGAGCTCGACCCGCAGCGTGCCGCCCTCCCGGTCGGGCACGACGGCGACGCCGGCGCGACCGGCACCCTGCCGCCACGACACCTCGATGCGCCCCGAACGGAAGTCGCCGGACCGCCGATAATCGCGCTCCGCAGGCTCGGGCTCGGCCTCGGGTTCGGGTGTCCAGGTGAGGCCCCCGAGGGGAAGAAACGGGTCGGTCCACACCAGCCCCGCGTCCCCGTCGCGACGGACGGCGTCGTCGAAGAGGGCATCCGCCTCGTCGTATCGTGCCGCCACGAGCGCGTCGCGGAGGGCGCCGATCACGGAATCGAAGCGCGGGGCGGGGCGCAGGGCGCTCCGCGGCACGAAGAACTCCTCGTGGCACAACTGCAGGCGGTGGCGGGAGGGATCCCCGAAGAGCACGCCGCCGACCGTCCCGGTGCCCACGACGAGCCCGTGCTCCCAGTCGCCGGCCACGCCCGTGCTGACGAAACGCGTGCGAGCGGTCATCGGTCGCTCCCGGCGCTACAGCGATTCACGGGTCACGAGGCTCGTGGGCAGGATCTGCACGCGTGGTGCTTCCTCTCCGCGGGTGGCGGCGAGCACCGCCTCCGCAGCGGCTCGCCCCATCTCTTCCAGGGGCTGGCGGACCGTGGTCAAGGGCGGGTCGGAGGTCGCGGCGATCAGCACGTCGTCGTAGCCGATGAGCGCCACATCGGTCGGCACCCGGCGACCCGCCGCCTCCAGCACCGGCAAGGCGCCCGCTGCCATGAGATCCGACGAGGCGAAGACGCCGTCGAGGTGTGGGTCGCGCTGCAGGAGTCGGGCCATGGCGGCCGCGCCGCCGTCCATCGTGAAGTCGCCGTGCGCCGACGCGCCGACCGCGATCCCTTGGGCCGCGAGCTCGTCATGCCACCCTCGGGCGCGCTCATTGGCGGGGAGCATGTCGCTCGGGCCGGTGATGATGCCGAGCCGACGACGTCCGGCACGCAGAAGCGCCTGGGCCGCCAGCGCCCCGCCGCCGCGGTTGTCGGAGTCGACGACGAAGGCGTTCGTGGCCAGCACGTCGCCGGGCTGTCCGACCCACGCGATCGGCACCGGAGAGTCGGCCAGATCGGCCGCGAGGTGCGTGATCTCGTGCTGCAGGATGACGATGGCCCCGTCGACCGCCCCCGAGCGGAGGAATCGCGGGATGCGGCGATGGTCCTCGGTCTCGGCGGGAAGGAGGACCGGCTGCACCTCGCCGGCCGAGAGCCCCATCGCGGCCCCCTTGAGGACCGCCGTGAAGAAGGTGCCCCGCAGACTGTCGAGCTCGTTGAGGGCCACCACGAGGCCGATCGCCCCGGCACGCCCGCCCCGGAGGATCCGCGCGGCGTGATTGGTCTCGTAGCCCAGCCGCGACGCCTCACGCTCGACCGCTTCGGCCATGCGCCGGTCGACGGTGGTGGCGCCCGACAGGACGCGCGCGGCGGTGGCGCGCGAGACTCCGGCGGCTCGTGCAACGTCGACGATCGTTGGTCGAGACATCTGTGGCTCCTTCACGACGGGCTCAGTCTAACCACGCCTCAGAGAACGATCCCTCAGCGCGAGACGCGTCGTTTCGCGGCATGCGGCATCCCTCCCCTGCACAGATTCACCGCGCTGGTTTTTTTCGCGCAACTCTCTTGTCTGCCCCCAGGGCCCTGGCTAATCTGCGGGGCACGAGAGAACGATCTCTGCGCCCGCACCGACGCGCGGCGCCCGCAAGTTCCCCAGAGAAGAGGAATTGTCGTGAGATATCGCATGCCCGCCATCACTGTCGCCACCCTGGGCGTGGTCGCCCTCACCCTCACCGCCTGCAGCGGCGGAGGCGGTTCCCCGAAGGACGGCGACCCCAACGCACAGTTCGAGTTCTGGTCCTTCACCGGCATCGGGCAGAAGGACGCCGTCAACGCGTACCTCGAGAAGAAGCCCGACGCGAAGGTCAAGCTCAGCGAGGTGGGAAGCACCACCGAGACCGCCACCGCACTGACGGCGGCACTGGCCGGCGGCAAGGTCCCCGACCTGGTGCTCATCCAGGGCGACGACCTGCCGAAGTTCGTCGCCAACCCCGGCAACTTCATCGACCTGCGCACGCTCGGCGGCGACGACCTCGGCGAGGGCTACCTCGACTGGGCCGTGGACGCCTCGACGGCGGAGGACGGTTCTTTCATCTGCCTCCCCACCGACGTCGGCGGGCTCGGCCTCGCCTACCGCGCCGACCTGTTCGAGAAGGCGGGCCTGCCCACCGACCCCGACGAGGTGGCCGCCGCGTGGTCCACGTGGGACGACTTCATCGCGCTCGGGGAGAAGTACACCGAGGCCACGGGCGAGCCGTTCGTCGACAACGTCAGCACGACGATCTTCTTCGCCGCGGTCAACCAGGTGAGCCAGAAGTACTACTCCGCCGACGGCAAGACCATCTACGCAGACAACCCCGAGGTGAAGGACGCGTTCCAGGTGGGCGTCGACGCCTACGAGGCCGGCATCAGCGCGCACATCGACGCGTGGTCGACCGGATGGGGCCCCGGCAAGGCCAACGGCGCCTTCGCCGTGACGACCGCCCCCTCCTGGATCCTCAGCGGCCTGAAGAACGACGCGCCCGACACCGCCGGGAAGTGGCGGGTGACCTCCCTCCCCGGCATCGGCGGCAACTGGGGTGGCAGCTGCCTGGCGATCCCGGCTCGCGCGAAGAACCCCGCCGGCGCTTGGCAGTACATCCAGACGATGCAGTCGCCCGAGGGTCAGATCGAACACTTCGAGCGCAGCGGCACCTTCCCCGCCGCCGACGCGGCCCTGGAGAGCGACGCGGTCAAGGGCTACACCGACGAGTTCTTCGGCGACTCCCCGATCGGACGGGTCATCAGTGACTCGGTGCTGAACTTCCGCTCCTTCTACAACGGTCCGGACACGAGCGCGATCGGCGGCGCCTTCCTCAACGCCCTCATCGCGATGGAAGCAGGCAACACCGCTCCCGCCGACGCGTGGCAGACCGGCGTCGACGCCGCCGATCAGGCGGTCGCGGGCGGCTGAGCCCCCAGGGGGCGGCCCGCTCGCCGGACCGCCCCCTCCTCCTTCCGTCGGGACGGGCGCGCGCCAGTCCCCACCACTCCTGCGACCCCGGAGGGCCTCATGACCTCGACCGCCACTCAGACCGCGATCCCCGTGCAGAAGGGGCGTCGAAAGCGACCGCCGTCGACGCGGATCCGGGAATCGCGCCTGGAGCGGCTGGCCCCCTACGGGTATGTCGCCCCCTTCTTCGTCATCTTCTTCGTCTTCGGGCTGTTCCCGCTGCTGTTCACGTTCTACGTGGCACTGTTCGACTGGAACCCCATCGGGGAGCAGACCTTCGTCGGCCTCGCCAACTTCGAGCGGCTCCTGCAGGACCCCCGGTTCTGGAACGCGTTCGTCAACACCTTCGGGATCTTCCTGCTCTCCACGATCCCCCAGCTCGCCCTGGCACTCCTGCTCGCGCACCTGCTCAACCACGCGACCCTCAAGCTGGCGAACTTCTTCCGTATGGCGCTGCTCGTGCCCTACATCACCTCGGTGGCGGCGACCGCGATCGTGTTCGGCCAGATCTTCGACAAGAACTTCGGCCTGGTCAACTGGTTCCTCGAACTGATCGGGCAAGATCCCGTGAACTTCCTCGCGAGCCAGACCGGATCCTGGACCGTGATCTCGGCGATGGTCTTCTGGCGGTGGTTCGGCTACAACACCCTGCTGTATCTGGCGGGACTCCAGGCGATCCCGCGCGAGATCTACGAGGCGGCAGCGGTGGACGGCGCCTCCGGCTGGCAGCAGTTCATCCACCTGACGATCCCCTCGCTCCGACCGATCATCATCTTCACGGTGATCATGTCGACGATCGGCGGGCTCCAGATCTTCACCGAACCGCTCCTCGTGGCCCCCGAAACCGGCCTCACGTGCGGTGCGGCACGGCAATGCCAGACGCTCGCGCTGTTCCTCTACGAACAGGGCTTCGGCCAGTTCGAGTTCGGCTACGGCTCGGCGATCGGGGTCGCCCTCTTCGTCATCGTCGTGATCGCCGCACTCATCAACTTCTTCCTGTCCACCCGCACGCGAGGAGACCGCTGATGGCCGACACGCTCGACACCGCCACCCGGCTTCCCGCCGCGCCGCCGCTGGGCGGAAAGGGCCGCACCCCCCGCCGCAGTCGCGGCCGCGCCGGGCGGGTGCACTGGCTCGTGTACCTCGCGCTGTGGATCGCGGTCATCATCAGCGTCTTCCCGCTGTACTACATGTTCGTGATCGCCTCGATCGGGGCGACGGCGGTCACCTCCTACCCGCCCAAGTTCCTGCCGGGCGGCAACTTCTTCGAGGTGGCGGCGAAGGTGTTCGACACCGTGCCGTTCATCAACTCGCTCCTGATCAGCGTCTACGTCTCCACGACGGTCGCCGTGGTCACCGCGATCCTGTGCGCGCTCGCGGGCTTCGCCTTCGCCAAGCTGCACTTCCCCGGCCGCGACGTGCTCTTCGTGATCGTGCTGCTGACGATGACCGTGCCCGCGCAGCTGTCGGTGATCCCGCAGTACCTGATCATCTCGTCGCTCGACTGGGTCGACACCCTCCAGGCGGTCATCGTCCCGGGGCTCGCGAGCGCCTTCGGCATCTTCTGGATGCGCCAGCACATGGCCACGACCGTGACCGACGAGCTCATCCAGGCGGCACGGATCGACGGGGCGAACTCATGGCAGATCTTCTGGCGGATCGCGTTCCCCGTGGTGCGGCCGGCAGCCTTCGTGCTGGGGCTCATCACCTTCACCGCGGTGTGGAACGACTTCATGTGGCCTTTCATCGTCCTGAAGTCGGAGGAGCTGTTCACGGTGCAGATCGCGCTCAAGCAGCTGCAGGCCAACCGCCTGGTCGACGTGGCCCTCGCGATGGGCGGCTCGTTCATGGCAACACTGCCGCTCCTGATCGTCTTCTTCTTCGTGGGTCGGCGTATGGTGGCCGGCATCATGGACGGAGCGTTCAAGGGATGATCGCCTCCGCCTCCCGCCGCGCCGACCTCGAGAGGGCTCGCTGATGCCGATCCGGATCCTCGTCTGGGGTGAGAACCACCACGAGAAGCACCACGAGGTGCCGCAGCTGATCTATCCCGACACGATGCACGGCACGATCGCCGCGGGTCTGCGGCGAGTGCTCGGCGACGACGCCGTGGTCGAGACGGCGACCCTCGACGATCCCGAGCACGGTCTGACGGAGGAGCGCCTGGCGCAGACCGACGTCTTGTTCTGGTGGGGGCACATCCGCCATGACGCCGTCGCCGATGAGGTCGTGGACCGCGTGCACGGGCACGTGCTGGCGGGTATGGGATTCGTGCCGCTGCACTCGGCCCACTTCTCGAAGATCTTCATCCGGCTGATGGGCACCACGTGCTCGCTGCGCTGGCGCCAGGCGCAGGACCGGGAGCTGGTGTGGACGATCGATCCGACGCATCCGATCGCCGACGGCGTGCCCCAGCCGCTCGTGATCTCGGCGCAGGAGATGTACGGCGAGCCGTTCGACGTGCCGGCCCCCGACGAGCTCGTGTTCGTGTCGAACTTCTCCGGTGGCGAGGTGTTCCGCTCGGGCATGACCTACCGCCGCGGTCACGGCCGGATCTTCTACTTCTCGCCCGGCGACCAGGACTACCCGGTGTACCACGACGCCGCGATCCAGCGCGTCTTGGCCAACGCCGCCCGGTGGGCGCATCAGGACCAGCCACGGACACTGCCGCGCCTCGCGATGTATCAGGAGGGCGACTACGAGACGCCGCGCGAGTGGAACGGGAAGCCCCAGGAATGAGAGACGTCGTCCTCGTCGGCGCGGGCCCCATGGGCGAGGCCTGGATCGACACGGTCTCCCGCCGCGACGATGTGCGCCTGGCAGCCGTCGTCGACCTCCGCCCCGACGCCGCCCGCGATGCCCTGGGGCGACGCGGGATGGACCTGCCCGTCTTCGCCTCGCTCGACGACGCCCTGGCAGGGGGATCCGCCGACATCGTCCTCAACATCACGATCCCCGCCGCGCATCTTGCCGTCAGCTCCACGGCCCTGCGGGCAGGCGTGCCCGTGCTGAGCGAGAAGCCGCTCACCGAGACGCTCACGGAAGGGCTCGAGCTGACCGCCCTGAGCGAGCTGACCGGCACCCTCATCGCCACGAGCCAGTCACGGCGGTTCTCACGCGGCATCATCGCCTTTCGCGACGCACTCCGCCCCTACGGCGGTGCCGCCCAGCTCTCGGCGCGGTTCTTCCAGAACCCGCGCTTCGGCGGCTTTCGCGACGAGATGGACAGCCCGCTCCTGCGCGACATGGCGATCCACACCTTCGATCAGGCACGGTTCCTCCTGGGCGACGAACCGATACGGGTGTACTGCGAAGAGTTCTCTCCGCCGTGGAGCTGGTACCGGGGCGACGCGGCCGCTGACGCCGTGTTCGGCTTCGCGGGGGGCGCTCGGTTCTCGTACTCGGGGAGCTGGTGCGCGGACGGCCTGATGACGTCGTGGAACGGCGACTGGCATGCCTCGGCGGCGGGCGGATCGGCGACGTGGGACGGCGAGACGACCGTGCGCGTGCAGGGGAGCGACGAGCCACAGACGGCGGCGCTCCCCGACGCTGCCGAGGGACTCGACGGAGCCCTGAACGAGTTCCTGACCGCCCTCGATGGCGGGGCTTCCCCCTCGGGAGAGGTGCATGCGAACATCTGGAGCCTGGCGATGGTCGAAGGAGCCGTCGCCTCCTCCGCGACGGGCCGCCCCGTCGAGTTCGCCGAGCTGTTCGCCGATGCCCATGCGCGGGCCGTCGACGCCGCGCCCGCGGACGTCTCCGCGGTCTTGCGGTCGTGGTCGGAGCCGGTGCCCCGACGCACCTGACGCGATAGTCCTCGACGGCTACGCCGGACCGTTTGGTGCCGCGAACGCGGCAGGGCACAGGTTCGAGACGTGACCCACGAGACCCGCGTGAACCTCGGCACGCAGCACCCCACGAGCTACAAGGCCCTGATCGCTCTCTCGTCCGCGGCCGAGCAGAACGCCGCGGCGGCTGGATTGGACGCTCTGCTGGTGGAGTTGGTGAAGCTCCGGACGTCGCAGATCAACGGATGCGCATTCTGTCTCCGACTGCACACTCGCGACGCCCTCACCCGCGGGGAGACGCCCGATCGGCTGGCCGTCCTGTCCGCCTGGCGCGAGACGGCCTACTTCTCCGACCGGGAGCGGGCGGCTCTCGCATTGGTCGAGAGTCTGACACTCATCGCCGACACGCATGCCGCCGATGGCGATGAGGCGACGGCGCGTGAGGTCCTGTCTGCCGACGAGCACGCCGCGATCGCCTGGCTGACGATCGTGATGAACGCGTTCAACCGTGTCGCGATCACGAGTCGATACGACGTCGCCCCTGTCTCCTGAGCCGACCAGCCGCTGACCCACCCCGGCCCCCATGCACGAGACAGAGCGCAGCGATCCGTTCACAGAGGGGCGGCGATCAGAGGCGCTCCGCCTCCGCGCGTTTCGGCTCTTCTGGAGTGCGACGACGATCCGGGCCGTCGGCACCTCGATCGCGGGGGTCGCGTTCCAGGTGCTCATCGTCACGGTCGTCGCGGCGACGCCCTTCCAGATCGGGATCCTGAGCGGTCTGAGTGTGGCGCCCTATCTCTTTCTCGGCTTGATCGTCGGCGCCCTGATGGATCGTTGGAACCGGCAACGCACTCTCGTGCTGACGAGCATCGGGCGCGCGCTCGTCCTCGCCACCGTCCCCGTCCTGCTCCTGCTGGAGCGTCTGGACTTCTGGTCTCTCGCCGCCGTCATCCTCACCCTCGGAGTGTTGACGCTCTTCGCGCATTCGGCTGAGCAGCCGTTCCTGCCGCACATCGTGCCGCGGCCGCTCCTCGTCTCCGCGAACGCGAGGCTCGGGCAGAGCGAGACCGTGGCCGCCACCGCGGGCCCGGCTCTCGGGGGCACCCTCGTGAAACGGATCGGCGCGCCGAGGCTCTTCGCGTTCGAGGCGGCCATCCACGCCAATTCGGCGATTCTCCAGTTACGGCTCCGGTCCGTCGAGCCGCCCCCCTCCGCGCGCAGAGGGCCGTCACTTCGCGCACGACAAGAGTGGAAACACCTCGGTCTCAATCGAACGCGATCATCCAACGGGCCGCGCGGCGCGCCACGATCTAGGGAACATAGTAATACGGAGACAAGTTGGAGCCAGCATCAGCGTAAGCACCGGTGGTCGCTTGATAAGCACGACCGAGTCCTTGCGTTCGGTAGTTTCCCGCTCCGCAGTCGTACTGGATGTACTTGACCAGCCGCACGATCGCGCGGGAGTTGTATACCGTGTTCGATACGGCACAACCTGACGTTCCTTTGGAGAGCAACGCCGCGGCACCCAAGTAGCCGGCGGCAGAACTGGCCCCGTTCGTTCTTTCGACATGCGCACCGCCGATCGGCACGCCTCCCGAGCTAGTCGTATATCCACGAACGTGATACCCGCCGCCAAAACTCCGCCAGTCGGAATAAGTGGTGGCAGCAGCGGCGCCCGCGAAGACCCCAACTGAGAAGCTACCTAGAAGTACTCCGGCTATCAGAGCTCGACTCTGCAAGCGAGGACGTTCCCACCCGCTCGGCCCACTAGTCATCACGGCGCTCCTCTCGCGTGGCTGGCACCACGGGAAACTCGCCGATCCGGGTGATCCCGTCGGTGAGATAGACGGGTATCGCCTTCACGCCATTGGATCGGTTCTGAGCCAGATCCTCCGGCTTCGCGCCGGGGGGCGGCGACAGTGCTGCGTTCATGTCAGCGGAGTAGACGTAACCGATCTTGCCGTTGGTCGCGATCACTTCAATCAGATCGGGAGTCGGGATGTCCGAGCCGTCTAGGTATCCATAGCTACGACCCGAGTCGTTGACTCCACGGGTGCCAGGAACAACTCCGTCTGCTGCCGAAACGTCTGCATACGATGGCGGGTCGTCGACGGAGGCGACGTAAACCTCTGTAGACGACGGCTGCCCTTCCGTTGCGCCAGGAACAGGACCAGAGACAGGAACACCGTTGACCGCAACTACTCCCACGATGACACCGACTGCCGCGGTGATGACGACCACTCCTACGATCTTGCGCATATCGGGACCCTTCGCCGTATTAGCGATTCAACAACGATCGAAAGGGAATCGCAAGGAACAACTTGATCATGTTCCGGCACATTCCCGCCCACCGATCCGGCGGTCTCAGCCGAGCGCGATCGGGCGCACCCGTGAGCCGGCACCGTGAGCGGCACGAGCGTCCTCCCGGCGCCACTCGCCCACCGTGAGACCACCGACTTCCCGAATCGACGCCTGAGCGTAACCATGCTCGGCCAGTTGCTGTGCGAACGCCGAGCCGTCTCTGGTAGCGACCCAGATGTCAGCATCGATGGCGATTTTGGTGAAGGTCGGCTCGACGAGGGTATCCGAGTAGGTGCCGGTGTCGACATAGCTCGATGCGAATGCGATGTCCCGAAGACCTGCGAACGCGTGCGGATAGGCGGCGATGGCGACGCGTGGCCGCGTTCCCCCGGGGCCGGAAGCCTCCAGCAGGAACGCATCGCCTGGCCGGGCATGCGCCGCGATGAAGGATGTCGCCGCGCGCAGGTCGGTGGCCCCTGGTTTCGCCGTCGGCAGCCGCGATGCGACGTAGTGCGGCACGCTGAGTACGCAGACGAGAACACACGCGGCGATCACGACCCGCCGACGAGCAGCCCCGATGAGCGAGCCACCCAAGAGCGCGAGCGCCGGCGCACACATGGTCAGGTAGCGCGGCGTGAAGACGGGCGTCCCCGCGAGAGACAGGACCACCAGCACCGTTCCGGGCAGGCACAGCCATGCCAGGAGCGATACCACGGGGCGCGACAGCGTGACCCGTCGCCCCGCTCGTACCGCGACAGCGCATAGCAAGGCCCACCCGATCGGCACCCAGAATGCGGAGCCGAACATCGGCTCGATCAGCACGGTGTAGGGGTTCACGTCCTGCGCGGCCAGCCACGCGACCTGGCCCCGCTGCGCAATCATCGTGAGCACGAGGGGCACAGCGAGAATCCCCGGGACCGCGAGCACGGCTGAAGCGCGGCGGATGCGTGTGCGCCCGGGAAGGCTGGTGTCATCCGCGAGGAGCGCCAGCGCGGGGAGCACGAACAGGGCGTAGGCGAACATCCACACCGCCGCCGCGGCCGCTCCCGTGACAGCCACCCTCAATGCCCAACCTCGGCGCTCACGGGCCGCCGCCACGAGCACGGCGGCGACGATCAGCAGAGTGGTCGCCATCGCGTACGAGCGCGCCTCGACGCCTTGAGTCGTCATCCTCGGGAGGACGACGAAGATCAGTGCCGCCAAGACGCCCGCGGCCGTCCCGAACCACCGCCGCCCGAGGTGGAACACGCCGGTGGCCCCCACGGCGACGGCGAGTGCCGAGGGGAACCGCACCGAGAACTCGGATGCTCCGAAGACATGGATCCACCCATGCATCACGAACGCATACAGTCCGTGTACCGCGTCCCGGTGCCGCACGAATCCGACGAACTCGGGCAGGGGCAACCGCGCGAGCTGCAGCGTAGCGGCCTCGTCGTACCAGAAAGAAGGCACCCAGGACCAGGCCATCGTGACGACGAGCGTCGCGGCAAAGACGAAGAGCGGCTCCCATCCACCGTCGACGATCGAGGATCGAAGGCGCCGCCGACGTGCAGGAAACGACGGCGCGTGGGGTGCGTCACTCGATGTCAGCGCTGTCAGCAAGCTGATCTCGCAACACCTTTCGCGCGCGGGACAGTCGGGCGCGAACCGCGGTTGCTGGCTTGCCGAGGATCGTGGCGACTTCCGCCTGCGCGAACCCGTCCCAGTACACCAGGCGCACGATCTCCTGGTCGATCTCGGGGAGGCGGGCGATGAGGGAGCGGACGCGCTCGTCCAGGTCGTCGTCGCGCGCGGCGGCGGTGTGCTGAGTGGCGAGATCCGCAGCGAGGGTCGCCCGAAGCCTGTCGCTCAATGCGGATCTCCGGCTGCGTCCGCGACGGTACCGCGACAACATCTTGCGGGCGATGCCGAACAGCCAGGCTCGAAGCAGGTCCGGCTCGATCTTGCTTGTCCGGCTGGATCGCCAGGCGGTGAGGAATGTGTCGCTCACCAGGTCGGCGGCGTCCTCGACCGGGACATCCCGCTTGATGAAATAGCCCAGCAGCCCGCCCGCCTCGCGCCGGAACGTCTCCGCAAGATCCGCGCTCGCCGGCGGGGGAGTGGACTGCGTCACCGCGACGGTCAATGCAGTTGTCCCGTGCAGTCAGTGTGCATCTCGGCCGCGCCCCCGCGGCCGGCGGAGAGCCCGAGCTCGTTCTCGACGTCGATCACGATGAAGTCGAGCATCGACTCGGTGAGAGCGCTGCGGGCTGGCTGCGGCTCCCAGTCGGGACTGCTCCCGTCGCCGGGAAGCCATTCCACGGAGCGGGGCAGATCTGCGGGCGTTCCTTCCCTCTCGCCGGTGAGGACGAGCGCGTAGTTGTAGATGCGTTGACCGATGCCGTCGGCGGCGAACTCATGCGTCTTGTAGTACTCGGTCACCTCCGCCAGTCGAGGTGAGAAGAGCGAGCTCGCAATGTGCGCAGTGCACGACACCGTCACACCTGTGTCGGTCGTGTACTCGACCGTGATGGGGACATCCAGCCGCGTCATCTGCTCGGCCACGACAGCGCCCGCCGTCAGGGCGCCCACCGCGACGATCGCTCCCGGAACCAGCCACAGAAGGCGCTTCCGCCGCCTCCGCCCGTGACCTGACGCCGCGTTCCGCGACTCCAGAACGAGCGCGTCCAGCGCCGCTTCCGTCGCGACCGAAGGAACGAAAGTCGGGCTGCTGCCCGACAGGACCTCATCAACACTGCGCTTGCTCACCGCTACCCCCTCCATCGAAGACCACGGCACTTCCGCTGTCGAAGAGGGAATGCCCGGCACGGCACGAAGTGTGACACGGCTCTCGAAAGCCGCTCTTCACGAGCACCCGCAATCTCCCGAGGATAAACCCCAGTCCGCCGCCCGTCTCAGTCGAAGGCGATCAGGCGCACCCCGTGAGCCGGCACCGTGAGCGGCACTGCGGCACCCTCGATCGGGAGCTCCTCTCCGGTCCACACGTCCTCCGCACGCGCGGCGTCGGTGAGCCCGAGGTCTGCAAAGTGCGCCCGGTAGGCCCGCGGCTCGTCTCCGAGCCAGAAGACGGCACGGAACGCTCGGCCCGACACCGAGGCCTCCCACGCGACGAGGTCGCCGTCCCGAATGATCTCACGGCTGCCCTCGCCGCCCAGGAGCGAGAGGACGGTCTCGTTCGTCAGGAGCTCGAGGGTGTCGGCCGGGGTGTCGGGAAGATGACCGCCGAACATGAGCGGCGAGCGCAGGAGGCACCACAGCGTCAGGAGCGTGCGCTGTTCGTCGAGCGAGAAGCGGCTCAGCCGGTCTCCACCGACGTGCGCACGGATGCCGATGCGCCCGAGCGGAAGCATGTCGGCGTCGGCCCAGGCCCCCGGGCGTTGGTGCGGAGCCCAGCGCGCCGCACGCTGGAACTGTTCGCGCAACTGCCCCCAGTCGTCCCAGAAGTCGTCGGAGATCCGCCACATCTGGGCCACGTCGCGGAACTCCTCCAGGTGAGCGAGGGAGAGCTCCCGTCCCGGCGACAGCGAGAGGACCATCGGCCGACCACTGCGATCGATGGCGCGCGAGACGGCGGCGATCTCCGCCGACTCGACCGGCGGATAGAGCACGTCGTCGAGCTTGACGAAGTCCACTGCCCATTCGGCGAGGAGGGCCATCAACGAGTCGTAGTACTCCTGACCTCCCGGGCGGGTCACATCCACCCCCACGTTGTCGGGGTTCCACGGGCAGAGCCGGGTCTCGTCGGCGATGTCGGCGCAGGTCACGTCCGTCCCGAGCACGGGGAGCCCGCGCTCGACGGCACGCCGGGGCACGCCCCGCATGAGGTGCACGCCGAAGCGCAGCCCGAGGGCGTGGACGCGGTCGGCCAAGGGGCGGAAGGAGCCGCCCGCCGCCGAGGGGAACCGGCCCGGTGCCGGGAGGGGTCGTCCCCACTGGTCCAGGACGGCGTCCGACGCCTCGCGGTAGTCGTGCGTGCCGGGGTCCGGCTCGTACCACTGGATGTCGACCACGACGGTGTCCCAGCCGTGGCCTCGCAGGTTCTCGGCCAGGTACTCCGCGTTGGCGAGCACCTCCGCCTCGGTGACCGATCCGCCGAAGCAGTCCCAGCTGTTCCATCCCATGGGCGGACGCTCCGCCCGGGCACGGCGTTCCGGGTCCATCCGCGTCGGGTGCCCCGATGCCGTCTCGAGCGCGCTCATGCGTCGTCTCCCACCGCGGTGGCGCGGACGAGGAGCGCCCGATCCGGGGCGAACAGCGGGATCTCGAGCCCCATGGCCGCGAGCGCACTGCCGGAGAACACCGGACCGGCGGCGGTGTCGGAGCCGAGCGCCGGGGCGGCATCGACCCAGGCGGGTCGGTAGTCGGACGGGCCGAGCCACGAAGGAAGCGCCGCTTCGATGCGGTACGACCTGCGCGGAGACAACCCCGTCAGGCGCACCCGTGCAGAGGTGTCGGCCGAGTGCGGCGGAGTGACGATGGAGTACAGCGCGTCGGACGCGTCGGGCGCCACGACGCCCCGCAGAGACGCGAGTCCGTCGTCGGTGACGACCCTCCCCTGCTGGATCAGCCCGCGGAACCGTCGGTAGAGCGTCACCCAGCGCTGCAGCTGCGCCCGCTCCTCGTCGCTCACGGCGCGCACGTCGAGCTCGAAGCCGAAGTGGCCGAGGAAGGCGATGGCGCATCGCGTGTGGAGGTCGTGATGCCGACCGGTGGCGTGAGAGGGGGAAGAGGCGACGTGCGATCCGAGCATCTCGGGCGGCACGAGGAGCCCCGTCCAGCGGAGGATGCGCGCCCGGTCGAGCGCGTCGTGGTTGTCCGACGTGTGCACGCGGTCGGTGCGCGCGAGCACACCGAGGTCCACCCGCCCCCCGCCGGATGCACACGACTCGATCTCCAGATCGGGGTGCCGCTCGCGCAACTCGTCCAGGAGCCGGTACAGCGCCCACGTCTGCTCGTGCACAGCGGGCGTGCCGGTGTGCGGGTGCCCGGCGGCGACGAGGTCGCGGTTGTGGTCCCACTTCAGATACGCCACACCGAGATCGCGCACGAGCCCGTCGAGCGCCTCGAGGATGTGGGCGAACGCCTCGGGGTTTGTCAGATCCAGCACCTGCTGGAAGCGCGCCTCAGGAGGAAGCTCCGGCCGCGCCCGGAGGATCCAGTCGGGGTGCGCGCGGGCGAGGTCGGAATCGGGGTTGATCATCTCGGGCTCCACCCACAGGCCGAACTCCATCCCCGTCGCGCGCACGTGGTCGGCGAGGGGGCCCATGCCCTCGGGCCAGATCTCGGGATCGACGATCCAGTCGCCGAGGCCTCGATGATCGTCGCGGCGTCCGAGGAACCAGCCGTCGTCGACGACGAAGCGCTCCACCCCGACGTCGGCGGCGGCCGTCGCCAGCTCGATGAGGTCATCGGGTCGGAGGTCGAAGTAGACCGCCTCCCAGATGTTGAGCGTCACGGGACGCGGTCGCCGCGCCGCGCGGTTCAGCCCGCGGACGTGGCGGTGGAAGCGCGACGAGGCCGCGTCGAGACCGTCTCCGAAGCTGCCGTACACCCAGGGGGTGCGGTAGGTGTCGCCCGTCGCCAGCCGCACTTCGCCGGGGAGGAGAACTTCGCCGCCGCGCAGCGCCAGGGTGCCGTCGGTGCGCTCGACCGCGTGGACGTGGTTTCCGCTGAAGCCGACGTGGAGCAGCCAGACGTCGCCGCCAGGTCCGCTGAAGCCGGGCTCCCCCACCGCGATCACGCCCGTCGCGTCGAGCCCGGTGCGGCCGCGCCGCGACTCCCGCGCGTGGATCCCCATCGCGACGGGATGACGCTGTGGCGCCCGTTCGAACGCCCATCGTCCGACGAAGTCGAGGATCTCGGTGGCCCGCGTCGGGACGGCGAGAAGGGGCGAGACCTCGAGCACGTCCAGGAGTTCCGCGCCCGCACTGTCGTTGCGCACGACGGTACGCGTCCGCAGGAGTCCCTCCGACGTGAGATCGATCTCTAGCTCGAGGTCGATTCCGGCCCACCGGTCGACGGCGTGCAGGGCGACGAGGCCCTCCCCCAGCGCCGAGACCCGCTTCTGCACGACCGTCTCCGGCGCCAGCGTCGCACCGCCGAGCGAGAGGCTCTCGACCTCGAACACCGGCGTCCACGCGACGCCCGCGCGGTGCACGGACAGCCCCGGACGACCACCCCACCCCTCGGCGTGTTCCGGCAGAATCACGGCCCCCGGGCGGGAGAGAACGGCACCGGCGAGGCTTGCGAGCACGGCGTCGTCGGCGACGTCGATCCGCTCCCCCCAGTGACAGATCGCCGGCAGCGCGGCCCCGCGCTGAGCGATGACGACGGAGACTTCATCGGTGAAGACATGGACGATCCTTGCGGAAGGCATGCATCCCAGTGTTGCGCAATCCACCCCGCGAAGTACAGTGAGAGATCGATCTCACCGAGGAGGTTCGAGCCATGACGGCCACCGCTGCTCCGTCCGATGTCGACCACCCGCGACCCCCCGCGGCGCTCACCGCTCTCCCGCCGGGGGCGGCACGCCTGCGCCCCGGCCTCTTCGAGGATCGGCGCCGGCTCAACCGCGACTACCTCCGGTCACTCCGGGCTCCGAATCTGCTCCAGAACCACCTGATCGAAGCCGGCATCGGCTCACAGGCCTGGCACCTCCACCCCTCGCGCGACGACGCCGAATCCCGCGGGCTCGACCGCCATTGGGGGTGGGAGACACCCGGCTCGCTCCTGCGGGGACACTTCGTCGGTCACTGGCTCTCGGCCGCCGCGAGGGAGATCGCGGTGACCGGCGACGCACACCTGCGCGCCACCCTGGGCGAAGTGCTCGACGGCCTGGAGCTCTGCCAGCGCGAGAACGGCGACGGATGGGTGTTCGCGATCCCGCCTGCCTTCCTCGATCGCCTCGCGGACGGGCGGGAGGTGTGGGCACCGCAGTACGACATGCACAAGACGCTCATGGGTCTCGTGGACGTGTCTCGCGAGCTCGGCGAGGAGCGCGCGAGACAGATCGCCCACGCGGCGGCCGGACGCCTGCTCGGCTGGGCACGGACCTTCGACGACGACTCCTTCCAGCGGATCCTGGAAGTGGAGACGGGCGGCATGCTGGAGGTGTGGGCCGACCTGCTGGAGGCGACGGGCGACCCGATGTACCTCGAGCTGCTCGATCGGTACACGCACCGGTCGCTGTTCGACGGGCTGCTGGCGGGACGGGACGTGCTCACCAACATGCACGCCAACACGACCATCCCCGAGATCCTCGGTGCGGCGCGGGCCTACGAGGTGACCGGCGACGAGCGGTGGCAGCGGATCGTCACGGCCTACTGGGACAGCGCCGTGACCCAGCGCGGGACCTTCGCCACGGGCGGACAGACCTCCGGCGAGATCTGGACGCCGCCGCACGCTTTCGCGTCCCGCCGCGGCGAGAAGACGCAGGAGCACTGCGCGGTCTACAACATGATCCGGCTGGCGGACACACTGCTGCGCTGGACGGGCGACCTCGCCTACGCCGACTACATCGAGAAGAACCTCTACAACGGCATCCTCGCCCAGCAGCACCCCGGCACCGGCATGGTCGCCTACTTCCTGCCGCTCCACGGCGGCGCCCGCAAGGCATGGGGCTCTCCCACAGAGGACTTCTGGTGCTGCCACGGCACCCTCGTGCAGGCGCACACGCGCCACGCCTCGCTCGGGGTGTACACCGCGTCCGACGACGACGGAGCGACGGTGACGGTCGCACAGTACATCCCGGTCGAGGCCGACCTCCCCGGCGGCGGTCGGCTGACGGTCGAGCTGGTCGATCACGCTGGCTACGTCGGTCCGGACTCCAACGCGGGGGAGGCCGGCGACCTGCACCGACCCCGCGCATGGCGGGTGCGGGTGCGCCTGGACTCACCCGTCGCGGGGAGGCTCCGCCTGCGCGTTCCGGAGTGGACCGACGGAGAACCGGCCGTCCGCGGCGCCGAGGGAGCCACCCGCCGCGGAGACACCCTGGAGGTTCCGCACGCCGCCGGCATCACCACGGTCGAAGTCGACTTCCCGCACACCGTCCGCGCCGTGCCGATCCCCGATGACCCTACGACGGTCGCGTTCGTGGAGGGACCCGTGGTCCTCGCGGGACTCGTCGACGCCGAGATCACGCTGTCCGGCGACGCGGCGCGCCCCGAGACCATTCTTGCCGTCGACAACGAACGCCAGTGGTCGCAGTGGCTCACCGGCTACCGCACCGTCGGGCAACCGCGCTCCGTGCGACTCGCTCCCCTGCACGCGATCGCCGACGAGAGCTTCAGCGTCTACTTCCCGATTCATCCGGCATGAGTGGAGCCCCGGACCACGAGGGTGGTGGGGAGCTCGATCACCGAGCCGATCGGCAGGTCGGGATCCACGAGCGCACGCACCGCGGCCGAGGCCATCTCGCGGATCGGCTGGCGCACCGTGGTGAGTCCGGGCTGCAGGTACCGCGCGCCACGTACGTCGTCGAAGCCGACGACCCGCACGTCTGCGGGCACGCCCAGACCGAGCTCCGCGATCGACCGGTAGGCACCCGCCGCCATCTCGTCGGAGCAGGCGAACAAGCCCACCGGCCCGCTCCCGGGAAGCGATCGCAGCGCGGGCAGCACCGCCTGGCGCGCCTGCACGGCCTCCCATCCGGCCTGCACGCGCATCAGCGGAGCGCCGGGGAGGAGCTCCTCGACCGTGCGGGTGAAGCCTTCGACGCGAGCCCGCCCATAGCGGTAGGCGGGCGCACCGGCCACCACGATGAACCGCGTGCAGCCCCGCTCGATCAAGTGCGCGGCCGCCTCCGCAGCACCGGCCCGGTCGGTCGTGCGCACGCTCGTCAGCTCGACCGACGGCTCCGACGGAGGTTCCATCAGCACGATCGGGATGCCCGCGTCGCGGAGCACCGTGAGCTGGCTCAGTGTGGGGCGGATGAGGCCCAGCACGACGCCCGCCGAGCCCCGACCGCGCACCCGGATCGGCCAGTCGTCGCCCGGATCGTCGCTCTCGGCGGTCAGGACGAGGTCGTACCCCAGCTCGGCCGCCGCCTGATGCGCCCCGGCGGTCACCTCGTCCGTGTACGGGTCGTGGTAGTGGCCGAGCACGAGATCGAACAGGCGGGCCGTCCCGGTGCGGGGGCGCCCACGCGGCTCGTCCTCCCGCGCATAGCCGAGGCGCCGCGCCGCGGCGAGGATGCGCGCCCGGGTGGGCGCCGCCATCTCGCCCCGTCCGCGCAGGGCGCGCGACACCGTCGAGGTGCTCACACCGGCCTCGTGCGCGATCTGAGCGAGGGTCGCGCGTCCCGACGTCGTCATCCCGCAATTTTTGCGCACATTTCAGCGGCGCGCATCCCCGGCGTGACATCGTGAGGGCGCGTCACAGGCAGCGAAGCCGAAAGGATCACCGATGACCGCCAAGAAGGCACTCGTCGTCCGCGGCGGCTGGGACGGCCACCGTCCCGTCGAAGCGACCGAGCTGTTCCTCCCCTTCCTCCGCGACCACGGCTACGACGTGCGCGTCGAAGAGGACAACGAGGTCTATGCCGATGCCGAGGTCATGGCTGCGACCGACCTCGTGCTGCAGTCGGTGACGATGTCGAAGATCTCCACCGAGGCGTTCCGGGGTCTTCGCGCCGCGGTCGAGGCGGGAACGGGGCTCGCAGGCTGGCACGGCGGGATCGCCGACTCCTATCGCGACAACTCCGACTACCTGCAGCTCGTGGGCGGACAGTTCGCCACGCACCCGTCGAAGCACCCCGACGAGTGCCGCGGCGACGAGTCGGACAACTTCCTGCCCTACACCGTGGAGATCACCGAGCTCGGCCGCGATCACGAGATCACCGCCGGCCTCGGCGACTTCCCGCTCCTCACCGAGCAGTACTGGGTGCTGCACGACGACCTGATCGACGTGCTGGCCACCACGACCCACCCGGTCCAGCCCTACCACCCGTGGCACCGCCCGATCACCTCCCCGGCGGTCTGGACCCGCCTGTGGGGCCGTGGACGGATCTTCGTCGCCACCCCCGGCCACAGCCTCGACGTGCTGCAGGATCCGGCCGTCCGCACCGTCATCGAGAGGGGAATGCTGTGGGCGACCCGCACGGCGTAGGCATCGTCGGGCTCGGCGTCATCTCGGGCACCTACCTCGAGACGCTCACGAGCCACCCGGGCATCCGGATCGTCGCGGTCGCCGACCTCGATCACGAGCGGGCGATCACGGTCGCTGCGGGCATCGCCGGGTGTCGCGCACTGTCCGTGGCGGAGCTGCTCGCCGACCCCGAGGTCGCCACCGTCCTCAACCTGACGATCCCCGCCGCTCACGCCGAGATCGCCCGCGCAGCCGTGGCCGCCGGCAAGAACGTCTATGGCGAGAAGCCCCTGACGGCGGCGTTCGCCGACGGCGTGGACCTCCTCGCCACGCGCGGCGACGCGTGGGTGGGCGCGGCGCCCGACACGGTGCTCGGCACCGGCGTGCAGACCGCACGCGCCGTCGTCGATTCGGGCGCGATCGGACGGCCGCTCTCGGCCGTCGCGACGTGGGTGGCCCCGGGGCACGAGCTCTGGCATCCGCAGCCCGACTTCTACTACCGCGCGGGAGGCGGGCCGCTGCTGGACATGGGTCCGTATTACGTGACCTCGCTCGTCCACCTCCTCGGCCCCGTGGTATCGGTCGTGGGAGCCTCTTCCCGCCCCCGCACCGTGCGGACGATCGGTTCCGGCCCGCGGGCGGGTGAGGAGATCCCCGTCGAGGTCGACACCCACGTGACGGGTGTGCTCACCCACGCGGGCGGAGCGCTGTCGACGGTGACCTTCAGCTTCGATGCGGTGGCGACCGGGGCCTCGCCGATCGAGGTGCACGGTGAGCTCGGCTCGGTCTCGGTGCCCGACCCGAACCTGTTCGACGGCGAGGTGCGCGTGAGCGCTCTGGGCACCCCCGGCTGGACCCCGATCGCGGCCCGCGCCGGGTACGCCGACGCAGCCCGCGGGATCGGGCTCATCGACTTCGTCCGCGGCCACGGCCGTGCCGACGGCGCGCTGGGCCTCCATGTCCTCGAGATCATGACCGAGCTCTTGAACGCGGCCGCCGACGGCGCGCGCCACGACCTCACCACGACCGTCGAACGGCCCGACCTCGTGCCCCTGACGCCTGCTACCGAATGGAGAACTCCGTGACCGCGACCGCCCGAATCGTCGTCGACCTCGACGTCACCGGCGCCACGATCAACCGACACGTCTACGGCCACTTCGCCGAGCACCTCGGCCGCTGCATCTACGACGGCTTCTGGGTGGGCGAGGACTCCGAGATCGAGAACGTCCGCGGCATCCGCAGTGACGTCGTCGCGGCTCTCCGTGCGCTCGACATCCCCAACCTCCGCTGGCCGGGCGGATGCTTCGCCGACGAGTACCACTGGCGCGACGGAATCGGTCCGCGCGAAGAGCGGCCCCGCGTCGTCAACTCCCACTGGGGCGACGTGGTCGAGAACAACCACTTCGGCACGCACGAGTTCATGGACCTCTGCGAGATGCTCGGCGCGGAACCGTACATCGCCGGCAACGTCGGCAGCGGGACCGTGCAGGAGATGAGCGAGTGGGTCGAGTACCTCACCCGCGGCGACGACAGCCCCATGGCGCGCCTGCGCCGCGCGAACGGACGCGACGAGCCGTGGAAGGTGCCGTTCTGGGGCCTCGGCAACGAGCCGTGGGGCTGCGGCGGCACGATGAGCGCCGAGCAGTACGCCTACGAGGCCCGCAAGTACGCCACCTTCTGTCGCGACCACAGCGGCAACGCACTCATGCGGATCGCGGCCGGAGCCAATGAGGGCGACCTGCAGTGGACGCGGGCCCTCATGGAGGCGCTGGACTGCGTCGGCTGCACCCTGTACGGCAAGCCGGTGTACCAGGCCGTGTCGTTCCACTACTACACGCACTCGGGATCGGGCATCAACACGGAGGACGCCACGGCGTTCACCACCGCGCAGTACTACGACACCCTCGCCTATGCCTCCGAGGTGGATCGCATCCTCCGCGGACACATCGCCGTGATGGACACCTACGACCCCGACGGCCGCATCGCGCTCGTGTGCGACGAGTGGGGCACGTGGTGGAACGTCGAGGAGGGGACGAACCCGGGCTTCCTCTTCCAGCAGAACACGGTGCGCGACGCCCTCGTCGCCGGGATCCACTTCGACGCCTTCCACCGGCATGCGCGGCGCCTGCAGATCGCGAACATCGCGCAGACGCTCAACGTGCTCCAGGCGATGATCCTCACCGACGGCGACGCGATGGTGCTCACGCCGACGTACCACGTGTTCGAGATGAACAAGGGGCACCAGGACGCACAGTCGATCCCGGTGCACGTGCTGGAGAGCCCGTCGACGACGGCGCGCGGCGCCGAACTGCCGCTCGTGTCGAGCTCGGCCTCGACGAAGGACGGGAAGGCGCTCCTCTCGCTCACGCACCTCGGTGCCGAGGGCGACCTCGACGTCTCGGTGGACCTGCGTGGGCGGGGTGCGCGCGTGGCCCGCGCCCGTGTGCTGACGGGTGACTCGACGGCCGCGTTCAACGACGTCGACACCCCCGAGGCGGTCGCTCCGGCGCCGCTCGAGACGACGATCGTCGACGGGGTGCTGTCGCTCCGGCTTCCCCCGCACTCCTTCGCGACCGTGGAGCTCGACGTCGACTGACCGGACATCGGAGCGCGGGGAACGGCGCCGGGCCTGCGTACCGGCATGCCGAGGGGGCGCGGGGCCGGTCGAACACCATCGCTAGCCTGGACAGGTGACGACCACGACCGCGGCCTACTCGGGCCGCGCCGATGAGTACGCACAGCTCCTCGGTGCGATGTCGGCCGTCCACCCTTCCGACCGGCAGATCGTCGAGTCGTGGGCCCACGCAGTCGCGGGTCGGGTGCTGGACGCCGGATGCGGACCCGGGCATTGGACACAGCACCTCGCGGAGCTGGGGCTCGACGTACGCGGGATCGACCTGGTGCCGTCGTTCATCGAGCACGCACGATCGACGTTCCCCGGGGTGTCGTTCGCGACGGAGAGCATCGACGACATCCAGGAGCCGAACGGCGCCCTCGGCGGCGTCTTGTCGTGGTTCTCGACGATCCACCACGCTCCGGAGGATCTGCACACGCCGCTCGCGGAGTTCGCCCGGGTGCTCCGGCCCGGTGGACGACTCGTCCTGGGGTTCTTCAGCGGCGCGTCACTCGAGCCGTTCGACCACGCCGTCGCTCGGGCATACCGATGGCCGGCGGACCACCTGCGCGGGCGCCTCGCCGCCGCCGGTTTCGACGTGCTCGAGACGCATCTCCGCGAGACGCGCGACGAACGGCCGGTGGGCGCGATCGTGGCCGAGAGATGCGCGACGGGTCACTGACGCGCGCGCGACCGACGGGCTGGGAGACGGCCCCGGGCCTGCGGATCGCCACTAGCCTGAAACGATGGTTCGCGACGACTCGGCTCGACGCCGGCTCACGCGCATCCCCCCGCAAGGAGCCGTGGTCGCGGTGCTGGCGATCGCGGGGCTGTGCTCCTCGTTCATGTTCACGCTGGTCGTTCCGATCCAGGCCCGCCTGCCCGAGCTCCTCCACGCCAGCCGCGAGGACACCGCGTGGGTCGTCACGGTGACCCTCCTCGTCGCCGCGGTCGTCACCCCGATCGCCGGCCGACTCGGCGACATGTACGGCAAGCGCCGCATCGTGCTCGTGCTGCTGGCCGCGCTCGTGGTCGGCTCGGTCATTGCCGCCCTGTCCTCGGGGATCGTCGGGGTGATCGTCGGCAGAGGACTCCAGGGCGCGGTCACCGGTGTCGTTCCGCTCGGGATCTCGATCCTGCGAGACATGCTGCACGAAGACCGCGTCGACGGGGCGATCGCCCTGATCAGCGCGACGCTCGGTGTCGGAGGCGCCCTCGGCATGCCGCTCAGCGCCCTCGTCACGCAGTACGCGGACTGGCACGCCCTGTTCTGGATGTCGGCCGCGCTGGGAGCGATCGTGTTCGCCCTCGTGGTGTGGATCGTGCCCGTGAGCGTGCTGCGCACCGCCGGGCGCTTCGACTACGTCGGCACCCTGGGGCTCGCGCTCGGGCTGTCGGCGCTGCTCCTGGCGATCTCGCGCGGGAACGAATGGGGCTGGGCATCGCCGGCCGTGCTCGCACTCGGGATCGGCGGGCTCGTGGTGCTGCTCGCATGGGGGTGGTTCGAACTGCGCATCGAGGAGCCGCTCCTCGATCTGCGGGTCGCCGCCCGGCGGCCCGTGCTCCTGACCAACATCGCCTCGATCGCGATGGGCTTCTCGCTGTTCGCGTCCAACGTCTCCTACCCGCAGCTGCTGGAACTGCCTCCGCCGGCCGGATTCGGGCTGTCGCTCCTGGCCGCCAGCCTCGTCATCATGCCGGCGGGCCTGGTGATGATGGTGCTCTCGCCGTTCTCCGGCCGCCTCGCGCGGACCGTCGGCCCGCGGCGCCTTCTCGTCCTCGGCGCGATCGCCCTCATCGCCGCGTATGGCTTCACCCTCGCATTCTCCTCGGAGGTGTGGCACCTGCTGGTGGCCAACCTCCTCGTCGGCGTCGGAATCGGGTTCGGCTACGCCGCGATGCCGATGCTGATCATGCGGTCCGTGCCGCAGCACGAGACGGGCGCCTCCAACGGGCTCAATGCTCTCTTCCGCTCACTGGGCACGAGTACCGCGGCCGCCGTGATCGGCGCCGTCCTGGCGACGGTGTCCACGGTGCAAGACGGCGTGGCCGTGCCCACGGCGGGCGCGTTCCAGCTCTCGTTCGTGCTGGGCGGCGCGGCGGCCGTGATCGCGCTGGTCATCGCCGTGTTCATTCCGAACCGGCCCGCCGCCGAGACGCATCCCGCGCTCCCCCGCTGAGCGGGCCGAGCGCCGCAGGAACGGAACGGGCGCGCCCGATGCCGTGTTCCGCAGTCATGCACGGCAGAATCGAAGGCATGCCTCCCGTGCACAACCCGCACCTCCTTCCCGCCCACGCCTGTCTCATCGTGCACGGCAAGGACAGCCCCGGAATCGTCTCCGCCGTCTCGGCGATGATCACGCGCATCGGCGGCAACATCGTCGCGTTCGACCAGTACTCCGACGACCCCCGCGGCGGCGCCTACTTCCAGCGGGTCGTGTTCCACCGCCCCGACTTCGCCGCCGACCGGCCGACGATCGAGGCCGAGGTGGCCGAGACACTCGCCCCGTTCGAGCTGGAATGGTCGCTGACCGACCAGTCGGTGCCGAAGCGGATGGCGATCCTCGCGTCGAAGCAGGACCACTGCCTCCTCGACCTGCTGTGGCGTCACCGCCGGGGCGATCTCCCCGTCACCATCCCCATGGTGATCTCCAACCACACCACCACCGCCGAAGACGTCCGTACGTTCGGGGTGCCCTTCTTCCACGTCCCTTCGGTGGCCGGGCCCGACAAGTCGGCGTCGGAGCGGGAGATTCTGAAGCTCCTCGTCGGCAACGTCGACTTCGTGGTGCTGGCTCGCTACATGCAGATCCTCTCGCCCGAGTTCCTCGACGAGGTGGGGGTGCCCGTGATCAACATCCATCACTCGTTCCTTCCCGCCTTCATCGGTGCCGAGCCGTACAAGAAGGCGAAGGAGCGGGGCGTCAAGCTGATCGGCGCGACGAGCCACTACGTCACGAGCGACCTCGACGAGGGCCCGATCATCGAGCAGGACACCATCCGGGTGACCCACGCCGAGACCGTCGCCGAGCTCGCGCGACGCGGCGCCGACGTGGAACGTCAGGTGCTGTCGCGCGCCGTCCTCTGGCACGCGCAGGACCGCGTGATCCCTCACGGCAACCACACGATCGTCTTCTGACCCGCCCGGGCCCCACCCCACCCACCCGGGCCCCGTCCCACCCAGGCCCCACCCCACCCACCCGGGCCGGTCTCATCTCGTCTCATCGCCGAGAGCACATGCTCTCGTCCAACGCACATGTTGGTGACGCACGCGACGTATGCGCTCGATGAGAGCATGTGCTCTCGGCAGAGCGGGAGGAGGAGGGGAGGGATCGGCGGCGCGTGCCGCGTCAGTGGATGTACTCCATGAGGTCGACGCCCAGGAGGCGGAAGGCCTCGTGGGCGCGGAGCCGGTGGGAGATCGACAGGTCGTCGAAGCACACGGTGAGGGCGTACGCGACCCCCGCACGCGGCCCGGCGAGGACGCCCGCCTCGGAACGCACACCGTCAGCCCGCCCGGTCTTGTTGACGAACAGCAGCTGGTGCCGGTCGTCGTCGTGCGCGAACGGATCCAGGCCCGTCGCCGCCGCCACGAGCGAGAGGTCGGTGTTGAGGCTCAGCCACTCCGACACCTGAGCGCTCACGGCGGGCGAGACGACCTGCGCGTTCACGAGCGCCGCGAACAACGTCGCGAGCTCACCCGTGGAGGCCAGCGAGACGTGTGGAGCGTCGTCGAGGCCCCGACGGTCGCGGAACCCGTCGAGAAGCGCCGTGCGGACCAGACCGATCCGGTCCAGTCGCTCCCTCACCGCGTCCAGCCCCACGCGGGAGAGGAGCGCGTTGGCGGCGATGGCGTCGCCTGTCGAGGCGGCCAACACCGCGAGGTCGCACACCGGAAGCGCGGGCGCCTTCAGGTGCCGCCATAAGCCCGCGACCTCCACGGGGTCGACGGAGGAGCGTTCCACGATCGCGAGGGGATCCAGCGCGCCGGTCTCGAACTGCGCCGCAGCCTCGATCAGGAGAGCGACGACGCCCATTCCCCCCACCGGGAGGATGAGGTGATCGTCTCCGGAGAGGACGTCGGTGCCGCGATCCAGGTCGACGACCCGCACCGAGACCTGGGCCCCCGCCGTGGCGAGCTCGTCGAGCGCCCGTGTCGAGGCGGCGAAGGCACGACGACCGTCGACCGACCTACGGGAGCGCCGGAGCGGCGCGTCGCGTCGACCTCCGGCACGTGCAGGCGGGCGGCGCCGGAACTCCGGTGCGGCATCCGGCGCCTGGGCGGCCCCCGACACCGCGCGACGCCGCGAGAGGGGCACCTGCGGTTCGGACGGGTCGGCCGCGGTCACGCTGGTCCTTCCAACGGAGGGGATGCGCCGGGCGGGCGCGGAGGGTGGGGCCCGAGGAGCGCTCGGGCCCCGAGATCACCAGATGGTCACGCGCTGATCGGCGGGCAGCCACAGCGCGTCGCCCTCGGTGACGTCGAACGCCGTGTAGAACTCGTCGACGTTGCGCACGATCTGGTTGCAGCGGAACTCGTTGGGCGAGTGGGGATCGATCGTCAGCAGGCGGATGGTCTCGGCGTCGCGCCCCTTCTGCTGCCAGATCTGCGCCCAGCTCAGGAGCAGCCGCTGGATGCCGGTGAGGCCATCGATCACTGGACCGTCACCGCTCTCGCCCTGAGCGGCCAGGTGGAGCCGGTACGCCTTGATCGCGATGCCCAACCCGCCCAGGTCGCCGATGTTCTCGCCGATCGTGAGCGCGCCGTTGACGGTGTGCTCCTCGGACAGGCCCAGGGGGACCAGGGCGTCGTACTGGGCGATGAGGGCGGAGGTACGCTCCTCGAACGCCGCGCGGTCTTCGTCGGTCCACCAGTCGTTCAGTGCCCCGGTGCCGTCGAAGGCGCTCCCTTGATCATCGAAGCCGTGGCCGATCTCATGTCCGATGACCGCGCCGATACCGCCGTAGTTCGCCGCCGCGTCGCGCTCCAGATCGAAGAAGGGGTACTGCAGGATGGCCGCCGGGAACACGATCTCGTTCATCAGCGGGTTGTAGTAGGCATTGACGGTCTGTGGCGTCATGTACCACTCGTCGCGATCGATCGGCCCGCCGAGCTTCGCGAGCTGCCGGTCGTGCTCCCACGCGTTCGTACGCAGCACGTTGCCGATGAGGTCGGTCGCATCGACCTCGAGCGCGGAGTAGTCCTTCCACTTCACGGGGTACCCGACCTTCGGCGTGAACGCCGCGAGCTTCTCCAGCGCACGCTGGCGGGTGGCGTCGGTCATCCAGTCGAGAGTCGAGATCGACTGACGGTAGGCCTCGATGAGGTTCGCGACGAGCTCGTCCATCGCCCCCTTGGCCGCGGGCGGGAAGTGCCGCTCGACGTACACCTTGCCGACCGCCTCGCCCATCGCCGCTTCCACGAAGCCCACTCCGCGCTTCCATCGCTCGCGGTTGACGGGCACGCCGGTGAGCTCGGTGCCGTAGAAGGCGAAGTTGGCGTCGACGAACGCGCTGGAGAGGAAGGGAGCCGAGGCCCGCACGATGTGCAGCCGCAGCCAGGCCTTCCAGTCGTCGAGGCGCTCCGGGGTGAGGAGTGAGCCCAGGCCCTCCAGATAGCTCGGCTGGTTGACGTTGATCTCGCCGAAGCCCGCCTCATGCCCCGGCGCCACCGCCGACAGCCACGACCCCAGGTCGACGCCGACGAGCTCGCCCACGGCGTCCCACGACATCAGGTTGTAGGTGGCGACCGCGTCGCGGCTGCGCACGTTGTCCCAGTGGTGCGTGGCGAGCTCGGTCTCCAGCGCCAGCACCCGATCCGCCTGCGCGTCGGGGTCGGCGGCCTCCGCGAGACCCAGGATCGTGGAGACGTAGGACCGGAATGCGGTGCGGGTCTTGTCGAAGTTCTCGAGGCGGTAGTAGCTCTCGTCGGGAAGCGACAGTCCACCCTGGACGAAGAACACGACGTAGCGCTGGGGATTGCCCGGGTCGGGCTCGATGTAGGTGCCGACGACACCGCCGACGCCTTCCCGCTCCAGCTCACCGATCGTCCGCAGCAGCGAGGGGACGTCGCTGATCGCGTCGACGCGGGCGAGCTGTCCGGCCAACGGAGTGGCGCCCAGTCCCTCGATGCGCTCGACGTCCATGAAGCTGGCGTAGAGGTCGCCGAGCTTGCGCGCCTCGGTGCCCGGCTCGGCCGACTGCGATTCCTCGATGATCGTCCGCACGTCCTTCTCGGCCTGCTCGGCGATCAGGTGGAACGAGCCCCAGCGGGCTTTGTCGTCGGGGATCTCGGTGCGTTCCAGCCACGCGCCGTTGACGTGGCGGAAGAGGTCGTCCTGAGGACGGATGGTGGCGCTGAGTTCGGCGAGCTCGATGCCCGAGCGGGGAGAGTCGGTCATGTCCCCCATGGTAGGGGCGCCCCCCGGGCGGCCGGAGTGGATCTCGCCGCCGCGACGTCGAAGCGATTCGATGATTCTGCTTGACTTGGCTACTTCTCATCCCATATTTTCAGAGCTACAGATGTTGAAGCGTTTCGACAATGTGCGTCGAGATGCGTCAAGACACATGTCCTAACAACGGAGTTGCATCCATGAGAAACCCACTTGTCGTCGGCATCGTCGCTGCGGCCGCACTCGCTATCTCGCTGACTGGCTGTGCGGCCGACGATCCGCCCGTATCCTCCGGCGGAGAGATCACCATCGCCTGGATATCGCCCGATGCCACCTCCTCGGCGCGATGGGAGGAGAAAGACTGGCCCGCGTTCCAAAAGGCCGTCCGAGAGATCGACCCCGAGGCCAAGCTGATCCAGAGCACCGCAGCCAGCGAGACCGAGATGCTGCAGCAGGCCGAAGCGGCTGTCACGCAGGGAGCGACGGTGATCGTCGTGAACCCCATCACCTCGGACGGCGCACTGCCCATCGCCGATCTCGCGAAGCGAGAGAACGTGTCACTCATCGCGTACGAGGGCTTGATCGAGGGCGCCGACCTGGACGGATACATCACGTTCAACAACGAGAAGGTGGGTGAGCTCCAAGCGCAGTACATCGTGGACCATGCCGGAGAGGACCCGACGATCGCCATCATGAACGGAGCACAGGTGTGCACCGCGTGCATCGCCTTCAAGACCGGCGCGCACAAGGTGTTCGATCCTCTCGTCGATGCCGGTGACATCACGATCGGGTACGAGGCGGACACCCCCGACTGGCTGACCGCGAACGCCCAGACGCAGACCGAGCAGGCTCTGACGGCGTTGAAGGACGACGTTCACGCAGTCCTCGCCGCGAACGACGGTCTCGCTCAGGGAGTGATCGCCGCCCTGAAGGCCCGCGACCTCAACGGCAAGGTCATCGTCACCGGGCAGGACGCCACGACGGCAGGCCTGCAGGAGATCCTGCTGGGAAATCAGACGATGACGGTCTACAAGGACTTCAACATCCAGGCGCAGGCAGCTGCGAAGGCAGCGGTCGCCTTGGCGCGCGGCGACAGCGACACCGGCCTGACGGACCAGTACGACAACGAGGGCAAGAAGGTCCCTGCGCTGTTCCTGGATCCCATCACCCTGGACCGCTCGAACATCGCTCGAGTGATCGATGACGGGTTCATCACTCGCGAGGAGTTGTGCTCCGGAGAAGCGGCGGCCAGTTGTGACTTCTGAGTCCCTTCGTTCCTCATCCCCCGCATCCGGAACCCCCCGGCTCCGGATGCGGGGGATCCGAAAGACCTTCGGCCCCGTCGAAGCCCTCCGCGGAGTCGACCTAGAGGTGGCCCCGGGCGAGATCATGGCGCTGGTGGGCGACAACGGCGCCGGGAAGTCCACCCTCATCAAGACACTGGCGGGCGTGCACGTCGCCGACAGCGGCTCGATCGAGGTCGACGGCACCCCTGTCGACATACGCGGACCGCAAGACGCCGTCGATGCGGGCATCGAGACCGTGTACCAGGACCTCGCGCTGTGCGACAACCTCGACGTCGTGGCCAACCTCTACCTCGGCCGAGAGCTGCGGACCCCCCGACGTGGGCCACTGTCGCGGTTCCTGGCCGTCAAGCGCATGTCCGCTGAAGCCCAGCGCGTGCTCGACGACCTGTCCGTGACGCTGCCGTCGCTGCGGTCGCAGGTCGGCACTCTCTCCGGTGGCCAGCGGCAGTCGATCGCCGTGGGTCGCGCGGTGCTCTGGGGGTCCGGCCTCGTGGTGCTGGACGAACCCACGGCCGCTCTCGGAGTCCAGCAGACGGCGATGGTCTACCGCCTGATCCGCGCCCTCCGGGCCAAGGGCATCTCGGTCGTCCTGATCTCGCACAACATGGTCGACGTCTTCGAGGTGGCCGATCGCGTCACCGTGATGCGCCTCGGCGCCAACGCAGGAGTCTTCCGCACCTCGAGCAGCACACCGCAGGACGTCATCGCCGCCATCACCGGTTCCCACGCGATCGCTCCCCGAGGAGAGACCTCATGACCCCGTCCTTCGGCCTTCCGACCATCCGTACCTGGTGGAACCGGGGCGAGCTCGGCCTGTGGCCGGTGCTGGTCGCCCTCTTGCTCATCGGCGTCGGCTTCCAACTCGCCAACGATGCCTTCCTGTCGCCGCGCAACCTCTCCAATCTCGTCCTCCAGACCGGCACCCTCGCCGTGCTCACACTCGGAATCATGTTGGTGCTCCTCCTCGGCGAGATCGACCTCTCGATCGGGGCGGTCAGCGGGCTGACGGCGTCGGTCATGGCGCTCCTGTCCGCCTCCGCCGGGTGGCCGGCATGGGCAGCGATCCTGATCGCCCTCGTCATCGGAGCGACGATCGGGCTGGTGCAGGGATCGTGGGTCGTGGTGTTCAAAGCGCCGTCGTTCATCGTCACTCTGGCGGGCATGCTCGTCTGGCAGGGTCTCCAGCTGTTCGCGTTGAGCGGCAAGAGCGGACAAGTGCGGATCGAGGACCCGTTCCTCACCTCCATCGCCTCCACCTACCTCCCGCGTCCCGCCGGATGGGCCGTCGCGGTCGGAATCACGGTGGTGGGCGCCGGGATCATCGTCATCCGCCGCCGCATCGACCGCAGGGCGGGCTACGACGCGAACCCCGCCCTGCGCGACATCGCGATCGGCGCCGTGGTCGCGATCATCGCCCTGGGAGGCATGGCCGTGCTGGACCGCTACCTCGGCATGCCCTACCTGCTGCTCATCATGCTCGCCGTCACCGGGGTCCTCGCCCTGCTCACCTCATCGACGGTGTTCGGCCGACACATCTACGCGGTCGGAGGAAATGCCGAAGCGGCTCGACGAACCGGGATCCGCGTGGGGTGGCTGCGCATCGCGATCTTCGTGACCGCTGCCGTCCTGGCCGTCCTGGCCGGAATCCTCGACGCCTCTCGCAGTTACTCTGTGTCGGTGAACACCGGCGGAGGCAACACCTCGCTCAACGCGATCGCCGCCGCCGTCATCGGAGGAACGAGCCTGTTCGGAGGTAGAGGCACGATCGTGGGCGCCCTCCTGGGGGCGCTCGTGATCAGCAGCGTGCAGAACGGGCTCGCCCTGCTCGGCCAACCCGCCGCCGTCCAGGTGATCGCCACCGGGCTCATCCTCCTCGCCGCCGTCACGATCGACATGACGGCACGCAACCGCCGTTCGAAAGGAGCCATCCGGTGACAGCGTCGGGAATCAACGAGGCCACGCTACGACGGCTGCGTCCCGACTTCCTATGGGGCGCCGCGACAGCGGCGTACCAGGTCGAAGGAGCCGTGGCAGAAGACGGCAGAGGGACATCCATCTGGGACACGTTCTCCCACACGCCCGGGCGCACCCTCAACGGTGACACCGGCGATCTGGCCGCCGATCACTACCACCGCTACCCGGAGGACATCGAGCTGATGGCCTCCCACGGGATGGGCGCCTACCGGTTCTCGATCGCGTGGCCACGCATCGTGCCCGACGGTGCGGGAGCGGTCAACCAGCGCGGCCTCGACCATTACTCGCGCTTGGTCGACGCACTGCTGGATCGAGGCGTCGAACCGATGGCCACGCTCTTTCACTGGGACCTGCCGCAGGCCCTCGAGGAGAGGGGCGGCTGGTACGCGCGCGATACGGCCCACCGCTTCGCCGACTACGCCGAGATCGTGCTCGCGGCCCTCGGCGACCGCGTGCCGAAGTGGCTGACGCTGAACGAGCCCTGGACGGTCGTCGGACAGGGCTACTCCCGCGGTGTCCACGCCCCCGGCCACCGCGACTACCACACCGCGGGAACGGCGATCCATCATCTCCTCCTCGGCCACGGCGAAGCGCTCGCTCGCTTCCGTGCGATCGAGGCGGAGGGGGCCGAGATGGGAATCACCCTGTCCATGGCCCTCCCCCGGCCGTGGTCTCGCCGTCCCGCGGATGTGGCCGCGGCGCGGTTGCTCGACGGTGAGCAGAATCGCGTCTACCTCGACCCGCTGTTCCGCGGCAGCTACCCCCCAGACCTCGCCGAGCTGTTCCCGACTCTCTTCGACGATGCGATCGTGCGTCCAGGCGATCTGACCGTGATCAGCGAGCCGATCGACTACCTCGGCGTGAACTACTACCTCAACCACCTCGTCGCCGCAGACCCGGCCGTGCCCGTCCTCGGCGCCCGCCAGATCCATCCCGAGGGTCCGATGATGAGCGCCGGGATCGCCGCGGTTCCGGAGGGCATCAGGGAGTGCCTGGTGCGCATTCGCGACGAATACCGCGATCTCCCCCTCTACGTCACCGAGATGGGGGCGTCGCTGCACGATTACGTGGATCCCACGGGCCGTGTGCGGGACACCGCCCGGATCGACTACCTGCGCACGACGGTCGAATCGATCTCGAACGCCGTCGCCGATGGCGTCGATGTGCGGGGACTCTACGTGTGGTCTCTCCTGGACAACCTCGAGTGGGAGCTCGGCTACTCGATCCGATTCGGGCTGTTCTTCGTCGACTACGGCACGCAGCGTCGCATTCCCAAGGATTCGGCGCGCTGGTACCGCTCGCTGATCTCGGAGCACGCGGAGCTGACCCGTGACCGCGCGGATAGGGGACCGTCATGGTGACCATCGCCGACGTGGCCCGACGCGCCGGGGTGTCGAGCAGCACCGTGAGCTATGTGCTCTCCGGGAAGCGGACCATCTCGGAAGACACCCGCGATCGAGTGCGCGCCGCGGTCGACGAACTCGGGTACCGACCGAACGCCTCGGCCCGGGCACTGGCCAGCAGCCGGGTGAACGCGCTCGCCCTCGTCGCACCGTTCCGCGCCGACAACAACGTCCCCGTCCTGCTCGAGTTCGTGGCCTCCATCGCCGCCACCGCGCGCGAGTTCGACCACGACGTCCTCCTGATCACCCAGGACGAGGGGGCCGAGGGAGTGCTGCGCGTCCGGGATAGCTCGCTCGTCGACGCGGCGATCGTGATGGACCTCGAGATGCAGGATCCACGCCTTCCCGTACTCCGAAACAGCGGTCTGCCGTGCGTGCTGATCGGCTACCCGGACGATCCCGGGCCGCTCCCCTGCGTCGACCTGGACATGTACCGCGCAGGCGCCCATGCCGTGAACCACCTCGCCGACCTCGGACACCGCACGATCGCCATGCTCGGGTCACCCGATGCCGTCTACCGGCGATCATCGACGTATGCGGTGCGGTTCGCCTCCGGCTTCGAGGACGCGGCTCGCAGCCGCGGCATCCGCGCGCACTGGCGCGCTCTGGAGCCCCATCACGAGGCCGCCGTCGCCGGCCTCGGCTCGGTCCTCGACGAGCGTCCCGAGACCACCGGTCTGATCGTGCACAACGAGGCCGTCCTGCCGGCGCTCCTGGTCGCGCTCGAAGCGCGCGGCCTCCGGGTACCGGAGGACATCTCCGTCATCGCGCTCTGCCCGAGCGACATCGCGGCCCAGACGCGGGTGCCACTGACCCACATCGCAGTACCTGCGGCGGATATCGGACGGATCGCCGTCGAGACGGTGCTCCGCAGCGTCGAGGGCGATTCCGCGGCGGAGATCCGATTGCTCACCCCACATCTGACGTCCCTGTCGAGCACCGCGCCGCCCCGGCCTCTCGCCACCACGAAGGACCCCCGATGAAGTTCTCCCACGGATACTGGCTCCTGCGTGACGGTGTCACCGCCGCGTATGCCGTCGAGGCGGTGGACGTGACCTCCACCAGCGAAACGGTATCCGTTGCGGCGCTGAGCCGGCCGCTCGTGGACCGTGGGTCGCACCTGAACACCCCGACGATCACCACCGACCTCGACGCGCCCGCCTCCGATGTCATCAGGGTGAGGGTGAGCCGTCGCACCCGTCTCACTCCGGCACGTCCGCAGTTCGTGCTCGACGAGAGCGCTGCCACGGAGAAGGCCGTGACGGTGACGCGGGACCCGCAAAAGATAGCGCTTCGCTCCGGCGATCTCACCGGCAGCCTCGCGGTGAGCGGACCGTGGTCGCTACGGTTCCGGGGGCACGACCGCCCCCTGACCTCAGCGGGCGCCAAGTCGACGGCGTCGATGCATGTGGCCGATGACGGCCCGTACATGCTCCACCGCCTGACGTTGCCGGTGGGGGCGAGTGTGTACGGCTTCGGAGAGCGATTCACCCCGTTCGTGAAGAACGGCCAAGTCATCGACTCCTGGAACGAGGACGGCGGCACGGCGAGCGACCAGGCATACAAGAGCATCCCGTTCTTCGTCACCGACGCCGGGTTCGGCGTCTTCGTCAACACTCCCGCGCACGTGTCCTTCGAGGTGGCCTCCGAGGTCGTGTCGGCTGTGCAGTTCTCGACCGCCGGCGATGATCTCGAGTACCTCCTCATATACGGTCCCTCACCTCGCGAGATCCTGGAGCGCTACACCGCGATGACGGGTCGGCCCGCCCTGCCGCCGAAGTGGTCGTTCGGGCTCTGGTTGACCACGTCCTTCACGACCGACTACGACGAGGAGACCGTGACGGAGTTCGTCGACGGAATGAGCCGACGCGAGATCCCGATGAGCGTGTTCCACTTCGACTGCTACTGGATGAAGCCGCTCAATTGGTGCGATTTCGAATGGGACCGGTCCGCATTCCCCGACCCCGAAGGGATGCTCACCCGCCTGCACGATCGCGGTCTGCGAACGAGCGCATGGATCAACCCGTACATCGGCCAGCGCTCGTCGCTGTTTCGCGAAGCGGCGGATGCAGGCTACCTGGTGAGGCGCCGGGACGGCACGGTCTGGCAGTGGGACCTGTGGGTGGCAGGCATGGCATTGGTCGACTTCACCAACCCCGCGGCACGGGACTGGTTCGCCGGGAAGATCCGCCACTTGCTGCGACAAGGCATCGATGCGATCAAGGCCGACTTCGGCGAGCGGATTCCGACGGACGTCGTCTGGCACGACGGCTCGGACCCGGACCTCATGCACAACCACTACTCTCAGCTCTACAACCAGACCGTCTTCGAGGCCGTGGAGGACGAACGCGGCCGTGGCGAAGCGGTGCTGTTCGCCCGCTCCGCCACCGCCGGCGGCCAGCAGTTCCCGGTGCACTGGGGCGGAGACTGCGAGGCCACCTACGAGTCCATGGCCGAGTCGTTGCGCGCGGGTTTGTCGCTCGGCCTGAGCGGCTTCGGCTTTTGGAGCCACGACATCGGCGGATTCGAGGGGACCCCCTCAGCGGCGTTGTTCAAGAGGTGGCTGCTGTTCGGGCTGTTCTCATCGCACGCGCGACTGCACGGCTCCGACTCCTACCGCGTGCCCTGGGCGTTCGACGAACAGGCGGTGCAGCTGGCTCGCGACTTCGGCCGGCTTCGCAATCGGCTCATGCCCTACCTCTGGAACGCCGCCTGCGAGGCCCACACGCGGGGCTTGCCGATGCTGCGCGCGATGGTGCTGGAGTTCCCCGACGACCCCACCTGCGCACCCCTGGACCGGCAGTACATGCTGGGAGGGGATCTCCTGGTCGCGCCCGTGTTCTCGGACGACGGCGACGTCACCTACTACCTTCCGGAAGGGACCTGGACGAACCTCCTGGACGGGCGCCGGGCCGACGGCGGCCGATGGCTCCGCGAACGTCACGACTTCGACTCGCTCCCGGTGTGGATCCGTGGCGCGGCGCTGATTCCCTTCGGATCGCGATCGGACCGACCCGACTATGACGTCACGACTGCGCCAGTCTTCCATCTCGGTCATCTCGACCGCGGCGAGACCGCGACGACGCAGCTGCGCGACGAGCACGGCGCGGTGCTCGTGCGGGTCTCCGCGACGCGCGAGGGCGACTGGGCGACCGTGCGCGTGGACGAAGGAGGGGATCTCCTGACCGAGGGTTGGGGGGTGACCCTCGCAGGTCGACCGTCACAGGACGTGGTGTACTCCCCGGACGGCGGAGACCTCACGATCGTCCTGGCCTGACCGCTCTCTGCGGATCGGTCGCTCCTCGCGCTATCGGGCCGGCACGTCGGTGCGCGTGCAGCCGGCGTCGGGGAGGGGCTCGCCGTCGAAGCGCGCTCGCGTCCAGGCGAACAGATCGGGGATCAGCGGGGAGTAGCCTTCCACGACCGCGGCGTGCTCGAAGCCCTCGTACACGCGATAGTCGACCTGTTGCCCCGCCGCGCACATCCGATTCACGAACGCCGTCTGCGTGCTGGTCACGACGACGGAGTCCGCTCCTCCCTGACCGATGAACAGCGGCGCGTCGATCTCCAACGGCGCCGTGTTCTCCACGAGACGACGACCGAGGGCGCCCGTGGTCGGGTCGGCCGCGAACACCCCCAGGTCGGCGCCCATGCTCAGTGCTGCGACCACCGAGACGATCGTGCCGGGATCGGACAGACAGCGCTGCGACATCTCGCGCAGGAAGGTCTCGGCGCCCGGCCGGATGTAGTCGCGGTAGCTGACGTCGGGGTAGGTCTTGGAGTACGCCTCGAAGGCGAAGGAGGCGAAGATGCTGCCGCCGGTGACGTTGGTGACGCGCTCGACGAGGGCGAGCGGGTCGCTGGCCGGCGCGAGCGCGGCCACGCCCCGCAACCACATCCCCCGCGCGTACGTCGGTGTCAGGGCTCCGGCCCACAGGGCCGCACCTCCTCCTTGCGAGTGACCCCAGATGACCGTCGCCATGCTGAGCTCGGCCTCCTCCAGCTGGCGCGCCGCGCGCACCGCATCGAGCGACGCGTGGGCGCTCGGCTCGCCGACGAGGTATGGATGGGAGCCCTCGGTGCCGAGACCGATGTAGTCCGGCGCCACGATGGCCCATCTCTCCGCGATCACGCGGCGGGTGACGTACATCGCTCCCGACCACAGCGGCCGCTCCTGCAGCGAGGGCGCACAGTGCTGCGCGTAGCCGGTCGTGCCGTGGTTCCAGTCGATCACCGGCCAGGCCTTCGCGCCGTCGAGCTCGGTCCGCACCGGCACGACGACCAAGCCGCTCGCCACGCGAACCTCGCCGTGGACGCCCGTGGTCGTGTAGAGGATCCGCCAGGCCCGAGCGCCCTCGGGGATGTCGCGCGTGAACGGCTCGGCCCGCACCAGCACTCCCGGCTGGTCGGGGGTGTCGCGCGGTGCGGCGTAGAACTCGTCCACCACAGTGGATCCCTCGCGCAGGGGCGTGGTCACCACGGCGGTGGTCACGGCGAGCGCAATCGTGCCCATGGCGATGATCGTCCGCCCCCAGCGCCGCGCCCGGCCCGCGGTCCGCGGGAGGCGGCCGGGATGCTGCGCCGCGCGGTGAGCCCGCCACTGCCGCCACAATCCCGAGACGCCCAGCATGAGCAGCCACGCGCCGAACACGACCGCGACGACGAGGAGCGTGATGTCGGGCCAGGAGAACGCGACGATCCCGAAGATCACTCCGGAGAGCCCGAAAGCGCCATCCGAGGCGCGCTGATCCCACGTGCGTTCCCGCGCGAACGCCCCGATGACCCCGAGCGCTCCCGCGAACAACAGGACGCCGCCGACGAGCCCCGCGGCCAGTCGCACCGTCAGCCCGGGCCACAGCAGCACGAAGACACCGACGGCGATCCAGACGACGCCGAGGACGAGCCGCCATCGGCTTCGCCGGTCGGCTCTGCGCTCCGATGCCACTCCCTCCGACGGCGGCTCCTCGGACGCGGGTTCGTCGTCGGCGAACTGCACGACGCCCGTGAGCATCATGCCCCCGCCCAGCAGCACCGCGAGCACATCGAGGGCGGTGGTCGGCCGAATGACGAGCACCAGACCGAGCACGACTGCGGCGACGTCGAGAACCACGCGCAGCCACGGCGGGACGCGCCGTCGCAGACGCGCGACGACGTCCGTGACGCGCGGGAACGACATCTGACTCCTCGGGGACGTGCGAGCATCCAGCCTAAGCGCGGGCCGCGCCCGCGTCCCCGGGCACGCCCCTGTGGACAAGGGGATCGCCGGCGAGGTCCGCCACCGGCTCTAGGCTCGGGGGCATGGCCGCGCAGACCCTCAACCGAGAGATCCTGCGACTGGCCGTTCCGGCACTCGGGGCTCTCGTCGCCGAGCCGCTCTTCCTCATCGTCGATGCCGCTCTCGTCGGTCACCTCGGCGTCGTCCCGCTCGCCGGGCTCGGTATCGCGGCCGCCGTGCTCCAGACGATCGTCGGACTCATGGTGTTCCTCGCCTACTCCACCACGCCCGCCGTCGCCCGGCGCTTCGGGGCGGGCGACCACACGAGCGCGGTCCGCGCCGGCATCGACGGACTGTGGCTTGCCCTCGGGCTCGGCGCCCTGCTCGCCGTCGCCGGCTCCGCCCTCACCCCTGCCCTCGTCGGCATGTTCGGCGCTTCCCCCGACGTCGCCACTCAGGCCATGATCTATCTCCAGCTGTCGATGTGGGGACTGCCCGCGATGCTGATCGTCTTCGCCGCCACCGGCCTGCTGCGCGGCATGCAGGACACGGTGACGCCGCTGTGGATCGCCGGAATCGGCTTCGCGGCGAACGCCCTGCTCAACTGGCTGTTCATCTACGGGTTCGGCTGGGGCATCGCCGGCTCGGCCGCCGGCACCGTCGCGGCGCAATGGGCAATGGTGGGCGCCTACGCCTTCGTCGTCGGCCGCTTGGCCCGACGGCACTCCGCCTCGGTGCTGCCGCAGCGCGACGGCGTGCGCGGATCGGCACGGTCGGGCGGCTGGCTGTTCCTTCGCACCGTGTCGCTGCGGGTGGCGCTGCTGGCCACCGTCGCGGTGGCCACGGGACTCGGGACCACGGAGCTGGCCGGGTGGCAGGTGGCCTTCACGATCTTCTCCACCGCGGCTTTCGCGCTCGACGCGCTGGCGATCGCCGCACAGGCCCTCATCGGGCGAGGGCTCGGCGCCGGCGACGAGCCATTCGTCCGCCGCGTCGTGGGCCGCACGGTCGCGTGGGGCGTGTGGTTCGGGGTGGCGGTCGGAGCCCTGATCGCTGCCCTGTCGGGCGTCATCGGGATCGTGTTCACGGGCGACCCCGCCCTCGCCGCGCTCATCCAGCCCGCCCTCCTGGTGCTGGCGGTGGCGCAGCCGCTGTGCGGCGCCGTGTTCGTGCTCGACGGGGTGCTCATGGGAGCCGGCGACGCGAAGTACCTGGCCCTGGCGGGGCTCCTCAACCTCCTCCCTTACGCACCCGCGCTGTGGATCGTCGCCGTCCTGGCGCCCGCGGGGTCATGGGGATTGTGCACCCTGGCGATCTGCTTCTTCGGCGTGTACATGCTCGCTCGTCTGGCCACGCTCGGCTGGCGCGTCCGCCGTCCGGAGTGGCTCCGCTTGCAGGTCTAGGTGCAGTGCCGGGCCGCCCTTGACCCGACTGACACGCTCCGCGCGCCGCGCACAACGGCGGACCGCAGCGCCAACACGCCGTGCATCCCGCCCGAGGGACCGGCGTGTCGCCCACGGCCTCCGCCGTTGTGTCCGCTGCTCTGAGGGCACCACCGGCTCCCGCTGGGACGCCTACGGTGGAGGCATGGACCAGGCTGACCGCGACTCCGCACTCCTCTCCGACCTGCAGCGGCTCCTACACCGCCTCAACGAGATGCCGGACGGGCGGGAACCGCGGCTCACCGCGGTCGGCGAGCGAGTGGCGCAGCACCTCGGCGTCGATCCGACGACGCTCCCTCTGCTGACCGAGCCGTTGCCGCCGCACCGCCTGGTCGACGCGGACCTGGCCCTGGACGCGCTCGCGGCCGACGACCCGGACGCGTCGGTGCACGGAATCACCGGAGGGCAGGAGCGCCAGCACGAAGACCTTCCCGCGCTCCTGCGCCACCGGTACGCGTCGTTCTCGGTGGACGCCCCGCCCGAGTACGCCTCTGCCGCGACCGGGCCTCGCTCCACACGCCGGGTGATCAGCTTCGGACTGCGCCTGTTCCGGCACGACGGACATCCTGTCGCCGTCCTCCAGCGCGCCGCCAACCGCATGTACGGACGCGAGGCGGCGGTACTGGAGATCCTCACCGCCGACGCCGAGGTCACCGCGTCCGTGGCGGCCGAGCTCCACCGGCGCATGAACGAGCTCAGCGTCGTCCGCGGCAACGTCGTCACCTTCGCCCACAGCGAGTACGGCCAGGGCATCGGCGGCATGACCTTCCTGGAGCGCCCCGCGGTCACCGCCGACGAGGTGATCCTCCCGGAGGGGGTGCTGGCGCGCATCCACGATCACGTCGTCGGGATCGGCCAGCACGCCGACGCCCTCCGCGCACGCGGCCAGCACCTCAAGCGCGGTGTCCTCCTCTACGGCCCGCCCGGGACCGGCAAGACGCTCACCGTGCGCCATCTGCTTCACGAGACGCCGGGCACGACCGCCGTCCTCCTCCAGGGCGGTGCGCTGAGCCTCGTCGGCGAGGCCGCGAGGCTCGCGCGCGCGATGACCCCGTCGATCGTCGTGCTGGAAGACGTGGATCTCGTGGCCTCCGAACGTGGCATGTTCGGCCTGCAGCCGCTGCTGTTCGAGGTGCTCGACGCGCTCGACGGCCTCGACGGCGACGCCGATGTCGCCTTCGTGCTCACGACCAACCGCGCCGACATCCTGGAGCCCGCCCTCGCCGCGCGTCCGGGCCGCGTCGACCTCGCCGTCGAGATCCCGCTCCCCGATGCGGCCGCACGCCGGTCCTTGCTGGGCACCTACGCGGCCGGACTGCCCCTGTCGGCAGCGGCGCTGGACGCCGCGGCGGAACGCGCCGAGGGAGTGACGGCGTCGTTCGCGAAGGAGCTCATTCGTCGCACCGTGCTCGCCGCCACGCTCATGGGCGCGGAGGTCGACGACGAGCGGCTGCGCCACGCGCTGGAGGAGATGCTGGACAGCGCGAAGGGCATCTCCCGCGCCCTGTTCGGCGGCGATGCCAGCTCCGCAGAGTCCGACGGGGGCCTGGACGACGCCTCGTCCGGCGCGTCCTTCGGCTGGTTCGCCAGCCAGCCGCTCTCCGGCGGCGTCTTCATCGGCGGGGCCGGAGGGATGGGTCCGGGCCTGGAAGACCCGGCGACACGCGACGAACGGATCGGGCGCGAGGACGCCGCAGAAGACTGACCGCCCTCACGCCCAGCGCCGGCACCACTCGTACATGACGACCGCGGCGGCGGCACTCGCATTGATCGACCTCGTCGATCCGTACTGCGTGATCTCGACGACGGAACCCGCCGCCGCCAAGGCCTCAGGTGACAGGCCGGGCCCCTCCTGACCGAACAGGAGGACGGCCCGCTCGGGAAGGTCGGCCTGCTGCAACGGCACCGATCCGTCGACGTTGTCGATCGCGACGATGGGGATGCCCTCCCCCGCCGCCCAGTCGGTGAACGCCGCGACATCGGGATGGTGCCGCACGTGCTGATAGCGATCGGTCACCATCGCGCCACGCCGGTTCCACCGCCGCCGTCCGATGATGTGCACCTCGGCCGCCGCGAACGCGTTGGCGCTGCGGACGATGGAACCGATGTTCATGTCGTGCTGCCAGTTCTCGATCGCGACGTGGAACCCGTGCCGGTGCGCGTCGAGGTCGGCGACGATCGCCGCCATCGTCCAGTAGCGGTAGCGATCGACGACGTTGCGACGATCGCCCTGCGCGAGGAGCTCCGGATCGTAACGAGGATCGTCCGGCCAGGCATCGGGGCCACCGGGCCAGGGGCCCACGCCGATCGGGAGCTGCGGCTCCGGGTCGGGCGGGGAGTCAGCGGCGTCCACCCCGTCAGCGTAGCCGCCGCCGTCCGCCTGCGGCCCTGAGCCGCCCCCCTCACCGCGGCCCGCCCGCGCTGTCGTCCGCCATTTTTCGGTACGCCGAAAAATCCCTGCTATGTTTTCGGTATGCCGAAATCTCCCCGCTCGGGAAGCATCCGGTCCGGAAGCACCCCGCTCGCACACGCCCCCCACTCGACCACCGACTCGCGTCCCGCCACACCCGCCGCCCGCCCCCGGGCCATGCGCCGGATGGCGTGGCTGCTCGGCCCCGCCCTCGTGGCGGGGGTCGCCTATCTCGATCCGGGGAACGTCGCGAGCAACATGACGGCGGGCGCGCGCTTCGGATACCTGCTGGTGTGGGTCGTGGTGCTCGGCAACGTCATGGCGTGGCTCATCCAGTACCTCTCGGCCAAGCTCGGGATCGTCACCGGCCGCTCGCTCGCCGAGACGCTCGGCACTCGCATCCGCCGCCCCTGGGCGCGACGCGCGTACTGGCTGCAGGCGGAACTGGTCGCCATGGCCACCGATGTCGCCGAGGTGATCGGCGGCGCCGTCGCGCTGTGGCTCCTCTTCGACGTGCCGTTGCTGTGGGGCGGACTGATCACGGGAACCGTGTCGCTCGCCCTCCTGCTCGTCCAGCAACGGCGCGGTGCACGCAGTTTCGAGTTCGTGGTGATCGGCCTCATGGCGATCATCGCGATCGGATTCACCTATGGCGTCGTCGCCGCGCCCCCGAGTCCCGCCGGAGTCGTCGGTGGACTCCTGCCCCGCTTCGAGGGCACCGAGTCCGTGCTTCTGGCGGCCTCCATCCTGGGCGCGACGATCATGCCGCACGCGATCTACGCGCACTCGGCACTCGCCCGCGACCGCTTCCGCCCCGGAGGCCCCGGCGACCTGCCGGCGCACGACGACCACACGAGCACCCGCTCCACCACGCGGCTTCTCCGCGCGACCCGGTGGGACGTCACGATCGCACTCGCGATCGCCGGCACGGTGAACCTCTGCATCCTGCTGCTGGCCGCCTCGGCGCTCGGCGGCGTGCCGGGCACCGACAGTCTCGAGGGCGCCTACGCGGCCCTGCACGACGGACTCGGGGTCGTCGTCGCCACCCTCTTCGCGGTGGGGCTGCTCGCGAGTGGCCTCGCCAGCACCGCGGTGGGCGCCTACGCGGGGGCCGAGATCATGCACGGCCTCCTGCACGTGCGCGTCCCGCTCCTCGCCCGCCGACTGGTGACACTGGTGCCGGCGCTCGCGATCCTCGCGGTGGGCGTCGACCCGACACTCGCCCTGGTGCTGAGCCAGGTCGTGCTGAGCTTCGGGATCCCCTTCGCCCTCGTGCCGCTCGTGCGCCTGACGGCCCGGCGCGACGTGCTCGGCCCGTTCCGTAACCGCCGCCTGACGACCGTCGCGGGGATCGTCGCGTCCGCCTTCCTCATCACGCTCAACGCCGTGCTTCTGTGGCTGGTGCTGACGGGCGGATAGGGCGGGGCGGCGGGGCCGGATAGCCTGAAGCGTGGCCTCCGTTGCGATCGACGACTACCTCAAGACGATCTACCACCACACCGAGTGGCAGACGGCGAAGATCACGCCGTCGCAACTGGCCGCCAAGCTGGGCCTGGCCCCGTCCACGGTGACCGAGATGGTCCAGAAGCTCTCGGCGCAGGAACTCGTGTCTCACCGCCCCTACGGACCGATCTCGCTGACCGACGCGGGCGAGCGGCGAGCGGCCGCGATCATCCGGCGCCATCGCCTCATCGAGACGTGGCTGGTGCGGGAGTTCGGCTACGCGTGGGACGAGGTCCACGACGAGGCGGAGGTGCTCGAGCACGCGATCAGCGACCGGCTGCTCGAGGGGATCTCGACCCGGCTCGGTCATCCGCGGTTCGACCCGCACGGCGACGCGATCCCCGACGCCGACGGACACGTCGACCGCGAACCGTTCGTGCGCCTCGACGAGGTCGCGGCCGGCCACACCGGTCGCGTGCTGCGGGTGAGCGACAGCGACCCCGATCTCCTCCGCGCCCTGGAGGCGGCCGGGATCGACGTCGGCCATACCGTCACGGTGACCGGGCGCCGCTCGGTGCGCGTCGACGAGGGGAACCTCGTGGAGCTTCCCGCCGGAGCCGCGTCGCTCGTGTGGCTGAGCGCCTGACCTCCGGCGGCGCGGAGCTCAGCGACGCTTGGTCTTGCTCGCCTTCAGGTACGGCCAGACCGTCCCCGTGGCGTGCTCGCAGTAGTTCCACAGGCGAGCAGCCAGCTCGGCGTCGCGAGCCACCCGGGGGATCGTGGCCGGCACCGGACGGCCCGTGGCCCCGCGCGACGGGCCCCAGAACTGTCCGCCTTCCGCGAGCGGGTCGACGAGGGCACGGACGAGCGTCCACGCGCCGCGCTCCTTGGACTGCGAGATCGGAGCCTGGAGGTTGTCGATGAACCGCTTGCCGCGGCTGGGCGTGTTGATGCCGGCGATGCCGCGCGTGCGACCCCCGGTGGCATACCCGGGGTGTGCGACGATGCTCGCGATCGGAACGTGCGCGGCGCGCAGTCGCCGATCGGCCTCCAGCCCCAGCGCGGTCGTGGCGATCTTGGACTGGACGTACGCGCGCCACGGCGTGTAGTCGTTCTCCAGCTCCGGGTCGATGAGCTCCATCGGCGAGATCACGGTGGACATCGATCCCACCCACACCATGCGTCCGCGACCGGCGGCGAGGGCGAGCAGCAGCTCCCCCGCGAGGGCGTAGTGGCCGAGGGCGTTGGTCGCGAAGACGACCTCGTGGCCGTCGCGCGTGACCTCCCGCTGGCGGGGCGGGTGGACGATGCCGGCGTTCAGGAGCAGGCCGTGAAGGCCGGTGCGTCCGCGTGCCGTCGCGGCGGCCGCACGCACCGAGCCGAGGTTGCTCGTGTCGAGCAGCAGCGTCTCGACCTCCGCCTCCGGCACCTGGCGACGCAGGGCGGCCCGCGCCGTCGTCAGGCGATGAGGGTTCCGGCCCGTCATGATGACGTGCGCTCCGGCGCCGGCCAGCTGCAGCGAGGCGAAGAACCCGAGTCCGCGCGTGGAGCCGGTGACCAGATACCGCCGACCGCTCAGGTCGGGGAGCCGGTCGGGGTCCCAGTCGTCTCTCGCCACGCAACCGACATTAGGCCCGCGAGCCCCCGATAGGCTGGCCCCATGCGGACACGCGCCGATATCGAGTGCTGGCTCACGGACATGGACGGCGTTCTCGTCCACGAGAACCGCCCCATCCCGGGCGCGGCGGAACTGCTCGCGCAGTGGCGCGACACCGGGACGCCGTTCCTCGTGCTCACCAACAACCCGATCTTCACCCCGCGGGATCTGAGCGCCCGGCTCGCGCGTTCCGGCCTCGTCGTGCCGGAGGACCGGATCTGGACGTCGGCCCTGGCGACAGCAGATTTCCTGCATTCGCAGAAGCCCGGGGGCACGGCGTTCGTGATCGGAGAGTCGGGGCTGACGACCGCCCTCCACGAGGCGGGATATGTGATGACCGAGACCGACCCCGATTACGTCGTCGTCGGGGAGACCCGGCAGTACTCCTTCGAGGCGATCACGAAGGCGATCCGCATGATCAACGCGGGATCGCGCTTCATCATCACCAACCCCGACGCCACCGGACCCACTCCCCACGGGGTCGTCCCCGCGACCGGCTCGTTCGCGGCGCTCATTTCGCACGCGACGGGCAAGACCCCGTATGTCGTGGGCAAGCCCAACCCGATGATGTTCCGCTCGGCCATGAACCGCATCGGAGCGCACTCCGAGAACACCGGCATGATCGGCGATCGCATGGACACCGACGTCGTGGCCGGCATCGAGGCGGGCCTGCACACGATCCTCGTCCGCACCGGGATCTCCGACGACGCGGAAGTGGAGCGCTATCCGTTCCGCCCCGACGAGATCGTCGACTCGGTCGCCGACCTGCTGTCGGACGAGCCGGTCGAGTCGGAGATGCCCGAGGGCATCTGAAAGGAGCCGGCCGGATGACCGAGTTCGAGCAGACGCTCCTGTTCGCCGCGACGGGGGTCGTGCTCGTGGGCACCCTCGTCGTGTTCGTCGTGCAGTACTTCCGAGGCCGCGGAAAGGACGACTGATGTCGCTGTTCCTCGTGCTCAGCGGGCTGGTCGTGCTGATCGTGGCCCTCGTGCTGTTCCTTCGCGGACGCCGGGACGCCCCGCAGGGCACCCCGCTTCCCAACGGCCGCGCTCTCGTGCTCCTGACCCTTCTGGGCCTGATGCTGACGCTGGCCTCTCAGCTCCCCGTCTTCCGCTGACGCGGCCGGGGCGGGATCACTGCGGCTTTAGCCCGAGGTCGTCGAGGTCGATCGCGGCGAGCCAGCGCAGGCCCGCGGCCTCCACAGCGGCCTGCGCTCCGGTCTTGCGGTCGACGATCACGGCCACCGCGACCGGCTCGGCGCCTTCGCGCCGCAACGCCTCGACGGCGGTGAGTGCCGACTGCCCCGTGGTGGAGGTGTCCTCGACGACGACGACGCGTTTGCCGACGACATCGGCACCCTCGACCTGGCGTCCGCGACCGTGGTCCTTGGGCTCCTTGCGCACCACGAAGGCGTCCAGCGGAGCGTCGGTACGTGCGGACTCGTGCATGACGGCGTTCGCGATCGGGTCGGCACCCAGGGTGAGCCCGCCCACGGCGACGATCCCGTCGATGTCGGCGATGAGATCGAGGATGATGCGTCCGATCGCCGGTGCCGCCCGATGGTCGAGCGTGAGCTTTCGCATGTCGACGTAGTACGACGCCTTCTTGCCGCTGGACAGGGTGAAGTCGCCGTGGAAGACGGCCTCGTCGCGGATCAGGGCGATGAGGGCTTGGCGGTCGGCTTCGAGAGCGGGCGTGGAGGCGACGGTCATGGTTCCGAGTCTACGGATGCGCCGCGCTCGCGTACCGTGGCGACCAGCCGCGCGCCGCCCCACGGCGACGCCGTCAGGTGGATCCCGCCGCCGAGCGCTTCCAGCCGCTCCGAAACGAGGCGTATGCCGCTCGGGGTGACCACCGCAGGGAGCCCCCTGCCGTCGTCGTCCACCCGCACACGCACCGTGCCGGGCGCCGGCCGGTCCAGTTCGAGCCGCAGTCGGGAGGCACCCCCGTGCCGCACCGCGTTGCTCACCGCTTCCTCCGCGGCCCGCAGCACCGCCACGCGCCGCACGATCGTGTCGGCATCGGCGGGTGCGAGCGGATCGCCGGCGTCGAGCGGCGCGACGACCGTCTCCACCTCGATCTCGGGCGGGATCGTCCGGGCGAGCAGGCGCAGCGCGTGTTCCAGTCCCAGCGAGACCCCCGCCGGATGCAGGCGGTGGCTCACGGCCCGGATCTCCGTCTCACGGATCCGGTCGAGCTCCTCTCGAACGGCCGCGATCCCGGCCCGGAGGGTCGCCGCCTCCTGCTCTCCGGGCTCGGCGCGCAGCAGCGCATCGATCCGCGCCTGGACGAGCACGAGCTGCCCTTGCAAGGTGCCGTGGAGGTCGTCTGCCACTTCGCGCCGCACGCGCGACTCCTCCGCCGCGAGGCTGGAGAACGCCGACGCCGCGCGCAGTCGTTGTTCGACCGCTTCACGTTCCTGCTCGCGGATACGTCGGCGCCCGGCGACCTGCGCGTGGGCGATCGCGACGGCGAGCACGACGACCATCACGGTCGCGCCGATCTCGACCGCCGCCACGCGCAGCGTCGGCTCCCGGTAGATCCCCACGACGCACTGCACGCCGTAGCGGATCGTGCCGACACCGACACCGAGGCCGAGGGCAGTCACCGCGGCGCGTCCCGCCCGCCGCTCACCCAGCCGCAGGAAGTGGCACGCGGCGAGCGCCAGGGAGACGGTCACGAGGTTGACGCTCAGACGCACTGCGAGATCGGCCGCCGCCTCCCCCGGCTCCAGCACGCCGACGCGCGCCGGGCGGAAGACGAACACGGTCTGCAGCGCCGCGCCGATGCTGAAGGCGGCCATGACCACGGCGGCGGTGACCAGGAAGGCGCGCCGGTCGTCGCGGACCGGGCCGCTCACCGGATCGATCGCTCGGGGACGGCGTGTTCCACCACGGCCAGCGCCGTGGCGACTCGCGGATTGACATCGGGGTGCTCGCGAACGCCGAGCGAGGCGTAGACGACGTTGAGGAGGTTGTCGACCGAGTGGGCCGAGATCCCCATCTCCCGGGCGATCGCGTCGTTGGCCAGTCCCGCCGCCACGAGTTTCGCCGCCGCCAGCTGCCGTGGAGTGAGGGTGCTGAGCCGCGATCCGCGCCGGGGCACGCGGCGCTCCACGAGGGCCGGGTCGAGAACGTTCGAGCCTTCCGCACTCGCACGGAGCGCCTGCAGCAGCCCCTCACGCGAGGTGGCGGAGGTCTTGGAGAGATAGCTCCAGCCCGCGCGCTCGGCCGACGGCAGTCCCAGGAGCGTCTCCATCATGTCGTGGCCCGACAGGAGGACCACCCCGATCCGCGGGTGACGGCGACGCAGTTCCCTGCCGAGCTCGAAGCCGTTGCCGTCGGGCAGTTCGATGTCGAGCAGGGCGACGTCGAACACCTCGGCGTGCAGCAGACGCCGAGCCTCACGGGCGTCGGATGCCGAGGCGACCAGATCGAAACCCTCCGAAGAGCCGATGAGGTCGTCGAGCAGTGCGCGAAACAGCGGCTGGTCTTCCACGACCGCCACCCGCACCACACTGGTCTCATGCATGATTCGCCGCCAGCCTAGCGCGGGGCAGCGTGCACGGTCCCGCTCGTGACGGCATCGACGGGGCGCGCGGACGAGGCATTGAGGAGGAACCTCCCTGGCGTCCGACGCCGCCCGGACCATAGCGTGGGCGCGACCCCCCGTCTCGGCGCGCCGGCACCCGAGATCCGACACGTCCCCGAGCGTGTCCCTCCCGGCATCCCGCCGTGCCTCACCCCCCGGAGACACACTCGATGAGCTCACCCTCACCGCGTGCGCGCGCGCCCCGCCGCGCCCGCACGCTGCTTACCGTGACAACCGTGGCCGCGATCGTGGCCACCCCCGCGGCCGCGTGGGCCGCGCCGACCGTCAGCGGGCCGTCGCAGCCCGTGCAGTACGTGGAGCAGGCTCCGCCGGTGCTGATCGGCGAGGACATCACCGTCACGGGCGGCTCCTCGTTCGGCGACGGGTACATCGACTACCGGGTCACCGGCGGCGCGGCCAGCGAGACACTCTCGCTCGTCTCCGCGGCGACCGCCTCGACGGCCAGCGGCGTGACGACGATCGTGGGCTCCACCGTCTACCTCGGCAACGGCACCACCGCCGATGTGATCGGGTCGGTCGACCCCACCCGCAACGGCAGCAATGGCATCCTGCGCGTGAACTTCACGAGCCCCTTCGTCAACCCGAGCTTCGAAGACGGTGACATCGGCGGCTGGACCGCGATGAACCAGCGGATCGACCTGGGTGTCACGAGCATCGCGGGCTTCACCTCCATCGACCGCAGCACCTACACGGGCCTTGCGGGCAACCCCGGCAACGACAACTTCGCGCCCAGCGGCGACACCTACTCCACCACCATCAGCACGCAGGACGCGAGCGACGGCGACTACAGCCTCGAGCTCTACTCCTACATCGACGAGACCGCGCGCGGCTACGACGTCGTGCACGGCCCCGCCGTGTACAGCTCGCCGTTCGAGGCGAGCTCCGGGGACAAGATCTCCTTCGACTGGCGCGCATACTTCGGCGGCGACAACTTCCACGTCTTCGGGTACATCCTCAACACCGTCACCGGCGCCCAGACGACGGTGCTGGACGCGACCGGCGGCAACAGTGCCTCGCCCGGCTTCGTGACCAAGGAGACCGTGATCCCGGCCAGCGGCACGTACCGGTTCGTGTTCGTCGGCGGCACCCACGACTTGAGCGGCGGACAGGTCGCCGGTGCGCGGCTGCTCATCGACAACGTCCGCGTGTTCGGCACGAAGGTGACCAACGCCGTCGTCAGCGCGCTGTCCAAGAAGCTCCAGTACGAGAACTCGTCGGACGACCCGCCCGCCACCCGCACGATCACCATCACCGCGGCCGACAACGGCGGCACCACGACGGGTTCGACCACCGCGACGGTCACCATCACCCCCGTCGACGACGCTCCGACCTTCCCGGCGATCCCGGGCATCACGCTCACCAATACCCCCGACACCGACACGTTCGGCGCCACGACGGGAACCCTGGCGGGGAGCGACCCCGACAGTGAGATCTCCTACGCCCTGATCGACGGGCAGGCGGCCTCGGTGACCGCCGGCGGCATCCTCTACACGCAGGCGATCGAGGGGACCTACGGCACCCTGCTGCTGAACCCGTCGACCGGCGCCTACCGCTTCGTCCCCGACGCCGCCGCGGTCAACGCCCGACAGACCGGCGACACCGAGACGTTCGAGGTCGAGCTGACCGCCCCGGATGCCGCCCCCGGCAGCACCGCGCCGGCACAGACCCTGCGTCGTCCGCTCGTGGTCACCGTGTCCGTCCCCGCCACCGCGCCGGGCGCTCCCACCGACACCTCCGCCGTGCGCGGTTTCGAACGCGCCACGGTGAGCTGGACGGCCCCCGAGTGGACGAGCGGCTCGCCGGTGACCGGCTACCGCATCGAGCAGTCCACCGACGGCGGCGACACCTGGACCACCGCCGTCGCCGACACCGGCTCCGACGAGACCTCCCACATCGTCACGGGGCTGACGAGTGGATCCCCCGTGATCTTCCGCGTCTCGGCGATCAACGCCAACGGAACGGGCGACCCCGGCTCCTCCACCGACCCGGTGACGCCGTACGCGGCCCCCGGAGCCCCCGGCACCCCGACCGCGGAGCCCGGCAACGGTCAGGCCGATCTGGAATGGACCGCGCCCGAGAACGACGGCAGCTCGCCGATCACCGGCTACCGGATCGAGCAGTCCACCGACGGCGGCGACACCTGGACCACCGCCGTCGCCGACACCGGCTCCACCGACACCAGCCGCACCGTCACCGGACTCACCAACGGCACCGAGACGACGTTCCGCGTCGTCGCGCTCAACGCCGCCGGCGCGGGCGATCCGTCCGCTCCGGTGTCGACGACGCCGCGGACGACCCCCGACGCGATCACGGGGCTGGCGGCCGCCGCGGGCAACGAGAAGGTGGAGCTGACCTGGACGGCACCCGCCGACGGCGGCGCGCCCATCACGGGATACCGCGTGCAGCAGTCCACCGACGGCGGCCAGACCTGGTCGGACGTCGAGGCGGACACCGGCTCCGACGCGACCGGCTACACCGTCACGGGTCTCACCAACGGTCAGGCCGTGTCCTTCCGCGTGCTGCCGCTGAACGCAGCGGGTTCCGGTGGGCCCTCGAACGTCGTCACCGCGACGCCGCGCACGACTCCCGGCCCCGTCACGGTCACGACGGTCACCGAGAGCAACCGCACCCTGATCGTCGAGTTCACCGCCCCCGAAGACGACGGCGGCAGCCCCGTCACCGGCTACGAGTACTCGATCGACGGCGGCGAGACCTGGATTCCCGCGGCACAGGGTTCCAGCCCGCTGCGCATCGGCGGACTCGACAACGGCACGGAGTACGACGTGCAGGTCCGCGCGGTCAACGAAGCCGGCTCGTCGACGGGCAGCGTCACCGTGAGCGCGACCCCGGTTCTGGAGGCGGTCACCGTCCGCGCCGATGGCAGCCCCATCCCCGGCGCGACGCCCGGCGAAGGCGCCGCGTATGTCGGCGGCGTCGCAGAGGAGACCGAGGTGACGCGCGAGGGCTCCACCTGGATCCTCACCGGCCCCGGTTATGTCATCCGCATCGAGAGCCTCGACGCGGACGGCGACGTGCTCGACCTCGAGGACGGCGTCGCGACCGCACCTCTGGGCGGATCGTTCCGCATCACCGGCAGCGGCTTCCTGCCCGGAAGCCTCGTGGATCTGTGGCTCTTCGACACCGACCAGCTGCTGGGCGGCGTGACGGTCGGCGAGGACGGCACGTTCACCGCCGTCGTGACTCTTCCCGCGGGAACCGAGGTGGGCGGTCACTCGATCCAGATCAACGTCGAGAACGCCGACGGCGACCTCGTCAGCGCCGTCGCCGGCGTGTGGGTGGCTGCCGACCCGGTGGAGCCGACGCCCGAGCCGACGCCCACGCCCGAGCCGCAGCCGAGCCCGTCGCCGACCCCGAGCCCCGCAGGCGAGGACGACGGCGAGGAGGGACTCGCCGCGTCGGGTGGCAACGGAGCGGGACTGATCGGCGGCCTCCTCGCGGGCGTCGCGCTGATCGCGGCCGGCTCGCTCGGCGTCCTGCGCCGCCGTGCCCTGCAGCGCACGGACGACAACGAGGTGCCGATCGCCTGATCGCACCCGCCCCTCACGAAGCGGCGGTCCGTCTCCACGGGCCGCCGCTTCGTCGTCGAGCGATCCGTCCTGCGCTGGGCTCCTCCCGTCCCCCGCGAAGGATCCCGGATATTTACCGGGACATCCGCCCCATCGCGGGGAGCAGACACCCTAGAGTCGGGAATCGATCCCCCGCGCGTGCCCGACGCGCCGTCATCGTGTGAGGAGCACCCGCATGTCCCGAATCGGCATCGTCGCGGAGCAACCGGGAGAGACGCGCGTCGCGGCGACGCCGCAGACCGTCTCGAAGATCGCCGCGCTCGGCTTCGAGGTGGTCGTGGAAGCCGGAGCGGGAGCCGCGTCGGCCTTCCCCGACCCCGCCTATGTCGCCGCCGGGGCGCTCCCGGTCGATCGGGCGACGGCCTGGGCTGCCGACGTCGTGCTGAAGGTCGCCCCGCCCACCGCCGACGAAGTCGCGCTGCTCGCGCCCGGAACGACGCTCGTCGGGCTCCTCGCCCCCGCCTTCAGCCCCGACCTCCTCGCCGGCCTCGCGGCCCGCGGAGTGACGGCCCTCGCGATGGACGCGGTGCCGCGCATCTCACGGGCGCAGTCCATGGACGTGCTGAGCTCGATGGCGAACATCGCGGGCTACCGAGCGGTCGTGGAGGCCGCCCACGAGTTTGGTCGCTTCTTCACGGGCCAGGTGACGGCCGCCGGCAAGGTGCCGCCCGCCAAAGTGCTCGTCGCGGGGGCCGGCGTGGCCGGTCTTGCCGCCATCGGCGCCGCGTCGAGCCTCGGCGCGATCGTCCGCGCCACCGATCCCCGCCCCGAGGTCGCCGACCAGGTGCGCTCGATCGGCGGCGAGTACCTCGAGGTCGTCGTGCCCGACGAACAGAAGGAGGTTTCTGCCGACGGCTATGCGAAAGCGACGAGCGCCGCCTACGACCGCCGCGCCGCCGAGATCTACTCCGAGCAGGCGGCCGACGTCGACATCGTCATCACCACGGCCCTCATCCCGGGGCGTGCCGCTCCGGTGCTGCTGACGGCCGACGACGTCGCGGCGATGAAGCCGGGCTCGGTGATCGTGGACATGGCAGCCGCCCAGGGCGGCAACGTCGCCGGCTCGGTCGCCGGCGAGCGCGTCGTCACCGACAACGGCGTGATCATCCTGGGCTACACCGACCTGCCAGGGCGGCTGCCGCAGCAGGCCTCGCAGCTCTACGGCACGAACCTGCTCAACCTCTTGAAGCTCCTGACTCCCGGGAAGGACGGGCAGCTCACCCTCGACCTCGACGACGTCGTGCAGCGAGCGGTGACGGTCGTCGCCGAGGGCGAGATCACGTGGCCGCCGCCGCCCGTGCAGGTCTCGGCAGCGCCCGCGGCCGCACCCGCAGCGCCCGCCCCGACCCCC
>NZ_JASGDO010000014.1:0-17660 GCF_047607225.1 Microbacterium sp.
CCGGCCCCGTCGCCACCCCGGCGGGCAAGGTGCCCACGAGGGCCCGGCCGCCGAAGACCCCCGCGGCCGCGTCGGCCGCGGCCGGCTCGACCTCGTCGCCCGTGACCACCATCCCGTACAGCCGCGCGCCGTCGAGCGGGAGCCCCGCCGCCTCCAGACGCGCGGCAGCATCGGCATGCCCGGCGAACCTTCCCGCGAGGAGCCCGTCGACGAGCCGTCTCTGGCCGATGCGCGCCCACTCGTCGACCGCGCCATCTGTCAGCCGTCCGAGGGCGAGGGCGATCGCCCCCTGCTCGAGCACGGCGGCCCGCCCCGCGGGATGGGCCGGGCCCGGAAGGGCGACGAGGTACCCCCAGCGCACCCCGCGCGCCTCCACCGGCACGATGAGCCAGTCCCCCGGATCCCGGCGGTGGGCGAGGCGCGAGCGCACCTCCCACCGCGCCAGGATCTCCTCCTCGCGCGAGACCGGCACCTCGGCGACGATCACGTCGTGCGCGAGGGACTCGAGGACGACGGGGGCGGAAAGCGTCTGCGCGAGCTGGTGGACGATGTAGTCGGCGGGAGACCCCCGCAGAGCGAGCGCCGTGAACCGGGCGCGCACGTCATCGCGCGCGCGGAGAGCAGCATTCTGGTCGGCGATGATCCGGCGGTGGACGGCCTCGGTGACCGCGACGAACTTCACCTCGCGCCGGAGGACCACGAGGGCCATCCCCTGCTCGCGCGCCGCCTCGACCACCACGGCGGGGGCATAGCGGTAGTGCGTTCCGAGCTCCAGGATCAGCGCCGCGATTCCGGCCTGCACGAGCGAGACCACGAAGGCGCGCAGCTGCGCCGGCTCCTCCGGCCACGCCGAGCCGGTCGACAGCAGCAGCTCGCCGCCGTCGAGGAGCCGCGCGACCCCGCCGCTGTCGGACGCGTGCACCCAGCGCACGCGGGCGTCCAGCGCCGCACCGCCGACGAGCACCTCGGGATGGCCCGCCTCGACCGCTTCCAGGGCGAGCACCTCGCGGACGGTCGGAAGACTCTCGTGCGGGATCGGACGTTCCGTCTGGATCGGAGATTCTTCGCGACGGTCAGGCACTCGGCACCCCTCTTCCGCTCTGCAAAACTGGGAATCTCAGACTAGGCGATGATCGTACGATCTGTCCGACATCGCTCCGAGACCGAAGGGTTCCCATGACGGACGAGCGGATCATCAGCCACTGGATCGACGGCGCCGAGTCCGTGTCGACGAGTGGGCGCACCGCCCCCGTGTTCAATCCGGCGACCGGGGCCGAGACCGGTCGCGTGGCCTTGGCCGACGCCTCGGAGATCGCCGCCGCGATCGCCTCCGCCGAACGGGGCTTCGCGCAGTGGCGCGACACGTCGATCGCCAAGCGCCAGGCGGTGCTGTTCGCCTTCCGTGAGCTCCTCCACGCGCGCAAGGGCGAACTCGCGCAGTTGATCACGGCCGAGCACGGAAAGGTCGGCTCCGATGCGATGGGCGAGATCCTCCGCGGTCAGGAGGTCGTCGAACTCGCCTGCGGGTTCCCGAGCCTCGTCCGGGGCGCCTACTCCGAGAGCGCGTCGAACGGCATCGACGTGTACTCGCTGCGCCAGCCCCTCGGGGTGGTCGGGATCATCTCGCCCTTCAACTTCCCCGCCATGGTGCCCATGTGGTTCTTCCCGATCGCGATCGCCGCCGGCAACGCCGTGATCCTCAAGCCGAGCGAGAAGGATCCGTCCGCGGCCCTGTGGCTGGCGCGGCTCTGGAAGGAGGCGGGGCTCCCCGACGGCGTGTTCACGGTGCTGCAGGGCGACAAGGAAGCCGTCGACGGCCTCCTCGACTCGCCCGTCGTGCAGGCGATCTCCTTCGTCGGCTCCACCCCGATCGCGCAGTACATCTACGAGAACGCCGCCCGCACCGGCAAGCGCGTGCAGGCGCTCGGCGGAGCCAAGAACCACATGCTGGTCCTTCCCGACGCCGACCTCGATCTCGTCGCCGACCAGGCCGTCAACGCGGGCTACGGCGCTGCGGGCGAGCGCTGCATGGCGATCTCGGTGGTGCTCGCCGTCGACCCGGTCGCCGATGCCCTCGTGGCCAAGATCCGGGAACGGATCGCCCGGTTGCGGATCGGCAACGGCGCAGGGGATGACGCGGGCGAGCCCGACATGGGGCCGCTGATCACCCGCGCCCATCGAGACAAGGTGTCCGAGTACGTCGACATCGCCGAGCGCGACGGCGCCGAGATCGTCGTGGACGGTCGTGGCCTCACCGTCGACGGGCACGAAGACGGCTTCTTCTTCGGCCCCACTCTGCTCGACCGAGTGCCCACGTCCTCGCGGGCCTACACGGAGGAGATCTTCGGACCGGTGCTGTCGGTCGTCCGCGTGCCGTCGTTCCAGGCGGGGGTCGACCTCATCAACTCGGGCCGCTTCGGCAACGGCACAGCGATCTTCACGAACGACGGCGGTGCCGCCCGGCGCTTCCAGCACGAGGTGCAGGTGGGGATGATCGGCATCAACGTGCCGATCCCGGTCCCCGTCGCCTACCACTCGTTCGGCGGCTGGAAGCAGTCGCTGTTCGGCGACGCCAAGGCCTACGGCGCGCACGGATTCGACTTCTTCACTCGCGAGAAGGCGGTCACGGCGCGATGGATCGATCCCGCGACGCGCGGCGACGGTGCACACGGCGGAATCAACCTCGGCTTCCCCCAGAACTCCTGACCCCAGAACTCCCGACGCCTGTCCCCGCACGATCCGGAGCACACGATGACCACCCTCGACACCCTCACCCCCGATGCCGCGACGACCGACGCCCGCGTGCGCGCCGACGACCGCGGCCACGTGTTCCACTCCTGGAGCGCACAGGCCCTCATCGATCCGCTCCCCGTCGCGGGGGGCACGGGCGCCACGTTCTGGGACTACAGCGGCCGGCACTACCTCGACTTCTCGTCGCAGCTGGTCAATCTCAACCTCGGCCACCAGCACCCCGACCTCGTCGCCGCGATCCAGGAGCAGGCGGGCAGGCTCGCCACCATCCAGCCGTCGATGGCCAACGACGTGCGGGGCGATCTCGCCCGCCGGATCTCCGAGGTGGCGCCGGAGGGCATGTCGAAGGTGTTCTTCACGAACGGCGGCGCGGACGCGAACGAGAACGCGGTACGGATGGCGCGCCTGGTCACCGGCAAGCGCAAGGTGCTCGCGATGTACCGGAGCTACCACGGCAACACCGCGACCGCGATCACCCTCACCGGTGACCCGCGGCGCTGGCCGAACGAACCGGCCGACGCCTCCGTCGTCCACTTCTTCGGGCCGTACGCGTACCGGTCGCCCTTCCACTCCGAGAGCCCGGAGCAGGAGACAGAGCGTGCGCTCGCCCACCTGGAGCAGACGATCGTGCTCGAAGGCGCCTCCACGATCGGGGCGATCATCCTGGAGACGGTGGTCGGCACGAACGGCGTGCTCGTCCCGCCGCCGGGGTACCTTCCCGGGGTCCGCGCCCTCTGCGACAAGTACGGCATCCTCTACATCGCCGACGAGGTCATGGTCGGATTCGGACGCATCGGCGAGTGGTTCGCCTTCCAGGCTTTCGATGTCGTCCCCGACCTCATCACCTTCGCGAAGGGGGTCAACTCGGGGTACGTGCCGCTCGGAGGCGTCGTGATCTCCGACCGGATCGCCGCCCACTTCGACACCGTGCCCTTCCCCGGCGGTCTCACCTACTCCGGGCATCCCCTGGCGTGCGCGCCGGGCGTGGCGACGTTCGAGGTCTTCGCGCGCGACGGAATCCTGAACCGGGTGCGTGATCTCGGCGAGCGCGTCGTGGCGCCGCGGTTGGCGGAGATGGCGCAGAGGCATCCCTCGGTGGGCGACGTGCGCGGACGCGGACTGTTCTGGGCGATCGAGCTGGTCCGCGACCGCGACACCCGGGAGCCGCTCGTCCCGTTCAACGCCGCCGGAGCCGACGCGGCCCCGATGACGGCGTTCGCGGCTGCCTGCAAGAAGGCGGGGCTGTGGCCGTTCACCCACTTCAACCGCGTGCACGTGGCTCCGCCCCTCGTGATCTCGGAGGACGACCTCGTCCGCGGGCTCGACATCATCGATGCTGCACTCGAGGTCGCCGACGACGCGGCACGAGGCTGAGGAGCAGCCGCCGATGACGGGCAACGGGGGCGTCTCACACTGGTGGCAGCAGATCGGCCTCCCGCCGAGCCGTCCGCCGCTTCCTGGAGACGTGCAGGTCGACGTCGCGATCGTCGGCGCCGGCTACACGGGGCTCTGGGCGGCCTACTATCTGGCCGCCCTGCAGCCCGACCTGCGCATCGCCGTGCTGGAGCGGCGGTTCGCCGGATTCGGCGCCTCGGGACGCAACGGCGGGTGGCTCACGAACTCCGTCACCGGCGGTCGGGAGGGATATGGTCGCGAGGGCGGATCGCGTCAGCAGCGGGCCATGAACGAGACGGTGGACGAGGTGATCCGCGTCGCCCGCGACGAAGGGATCGACGCCGACATCCGCAAGGGCGGAGAGCTCACCGTCGCCCGCAATGCCGCGCAGTGGGCTCGGCTGCGTGCCTTCTTCGCCGAAGAGACGACGTGGCCCCACACCGACGTGAGGCTCTGGGACGCGGACGAGACGGCCGCGCACGTTCGCGTGGCGGGGGCGACCGGCTCGGTCTGGCACCCCCACTGCGCGCGCCTGCACCCCGCCAAGCTCGTGCACGGCCTCGCGGCGGCGGTGGAGCGGCGCGGTGTCCGGATCTACGAGGACACCACGGTCCTGGCGATCGAACCCGGGCGGGCGGTGACCGATCGTGGCGTCGTGCGCGCCGAGCACATCCTGCGCGCGACGGAGGGGTTCACTCCGGACCTCGCCGGCGAGCACCGCACGTGGCTGCCGATGAACTCGTCGATGATCGTGACGGCTCCTCTGCCGGCGGAGGCCTGGGACGAGATCGGGTGGGAAGGCGCCGCGACGCTCGGCGATGGCGCGCACGTGTACATGTACGCCCAGCGCACGGCCGACGACCGCATCGCCTTCGGCGGACGCGGAGTGCCCTACCGTTACGGGTCGCGCGTCGACTCCGACGGCCGCACGCAGACCCGGACGATCGAGAACCTCACCGCCCTCCTGCGCTCGTTCTTCCCCGCGGCGGCGCGCGTGCCGGTGGATCACGCGTGGGCAGGAGTGCTGGGGGTTCCCCGCGACTGGTCAGCGACGGTCGGTCTCGACCGCGGCACGGGGATCGGGTGGGCCGGCGGTTACGTCGGCACCGGGGTGGCCACGACGAACCTCGCCGGGCGCACCCTCGCCGACCTCGTGCTGGGCCGGGAGACGGAGCGGACGACGCTCCCCTGGGTGGGGCACCGAGCCCGGCGCTGGGAGCCGGAGCCGCTGCGCTGGCTGGCCGTGCACGGGCTGTATGCCGCCTACCACCTGGCCGACCGGCAGGAGTCGCGCGGCGGAGCCCGCACCTCGCCCGTGGCCCGGATCGCCGACGTGGTCTCGGGCCGCCACTGACCCGTGGGACGGACCTCTCGCCTGCAAAGGTGGCGCAACACGCTGCTCCGCCCCGCGGATAGCGGTGTGTTGCGCCACGTGAGCGTGGCCGAGACCGTGGGGGAGGTGAGGGCGGGACGAGGGGGTGAGGGTTACAGCAGGAGGTCGAGGAGCCGCGAGGGCTGCGGGACGGCGGTCCAGCGCACGATCGAGTGGGCGTTGAGCCCGTCGATCATCGCCAGCAGGTGCCCCGCCGTGGCGGCGGCGTCTCCCGGCCCGAAGACGCCGCTGTCCATGCCGCGCCGGATCTCGGCGGCGATCGCCGCCTGCCAGTCGTCCATCTCGGTGCGCACGCGCGCGGCGAGTGCCTCGTTGCGCGCACCCATCGCCCATCCCTGCACCCACACCTGCGTGATGTCGGTCCGGCTGCCGTCCAGGAGCGTGTCGAGGAGGAGCGCGAGACGCTCCCGCGGCGCCTCGACCTGGGAGATCAGTGCCACGACGTCGGAGAGCTCCTCGGCGACGAGACCGCCGAAGGCGTCGGCCACCAGGTCGTCCATGCTCGGGATGTAGTGCGCGACCAGTCCGGGGGTGACCCCCATGTGCGCGGCCACGGCCCGCAGCGTCAGCGTGTCGAGGCCCTGCTCCCGCGCGATCGCCCGCGCCGCCTCCGCCACCTCGGCGCGCCGCTCGTCCGGTGTCTTCCGCACACGCGTACGAGCACCGTCGTGCGGCTGATCGGTTGACGCGGCATCCATCGCTCGATACGCTCCCTGCTATTGATCGCTCGATCAACAAGGTAGCGCACCCCCGAGGAGACCGCGATGGCTTGGCGCATGCCCGCAGAGACCGCACCACACGAGCGCACCTGGATGACCTTCCCCGCCGAGGGCGAGACGCTCGGCGACACCGCCGCGCTCCGCGAGGAGGGATATGCGGCGTGGACGGCCGTCGCCGTGGCGGTCGCCCGCTTCGAGCCCGTGACGATGGTCGTCGATCCGGCCGAGTCCGCGCGTGCTCGGCGGATGCTCCCCGGCGAGATCACGCTCTTGGAGGCGCCGGTGGACGAGTTCTGGATGCGCGACTCCGGCCCCACCTTCGTCGTCGACGACACGTCGGGGGCGCTCGGCGCGGTCGACTGGATCTTCAACGGCTGGGGAGCGCCGGCGTGGGCACAGTGGCAGAAGTCGGCCGCGCACGCCCGCCTCGTCGCGGCGGCCGCGGGCGCCCAGCTCGTCAGCTCGACGCTCGTCAACGAGGGCGGCGGCATCCACGTCGACGGGGAGGGCACGGTGCTGCTCACCGAGACCGTTCAGCTCGACCCGCGCCGCAATCCCTACGCCGACAAGGCGCGGGTCGAGGCGGAGATGGCCCGCACGATCGGCGCGACGACGGCCGTCTGGCTCCCCCGCGGACTCACCCGCGACTACGACGACTTCGGCACGAATGGGCACGTCGACATCGTCGCGACGATCCCTTCGCCCGGCCGCCTGCTCCTCCACGACCAGCAAGACCCGGCCCACCCCGACCATGCCGTGACCCGCGAGCTCCGGGAGGTGCTGTCGGCGCAGACCGATGCGGCCGGACGACGATTCGAGATCGTCGACCTCCCCGCCCCCGCCACCCTGCGCGACGACGAGGGCGTGGTCGACTGGAGCTACGTCAATCACCTCGTCGTCGATGGCGGTGTCATCGCGTGCGGCTTCGGGGAACCGGATGCCGATGCCCGCGCCGCCGCGATCCTCGCCGAGGTCTACCCCGGCCGGGAAGTGGTCACCGTCGACGCGCGGCCGATCTTCGCGCGCGGCGGCGGGATCCACTGCATCACCCAGCAGCAACCGCGCGTGCCCGCGCCCGTCCGCGCATGATCGACGTCGTCGAGGCGTCGATCGCCGAGCTCCGCGGGGCGCTGGAGTCGGGCGACGCGCTCTGCGTGGATCTCGTCGACGCCTACCTGGCACGGATCGACGCGTACGACGGTCCGGACACCGCGACTGCCCTCCGTTCCGTCGTCGTCCGCAACCCCGCGGCGCGTGCCGAGGCCCAGGCCAGCGACGAGCGGCGCGCCCGCGGACACGCGCGCGGGCCGCTGGAGGGGATCCCGTACACCGCGAAGGACAGCTACCTCGTCGCCGGCCTCACCGCCGCGGCCGGATCGCCCGCCTTCGCCGACCTCGTGGCGCAGCGCGACGCCTTCACGATCGAGCGCCTGCGCGGCGGCGGTGCGATCTGCCTGGGCTTGACGAACATGCCGCCGATGGCGAACGGCGGCATGCAACGCGGCCTCTACGGCCGGGCCGAGAGCCCCTACAACCCGGCTTTTCTCACCGCACCGTTCGCGTCCGGGTCCTCCAACGGCTCAGGAACGGCTACCGCGGCCAGTTTCGCCGCCTTCGGACTCGGCGAGGAGACGTGGTCCAGCGGCCGCGGACCGGCCTCGCACAACGGCCTGTGCGCCTACACGCCGTCGCGGGGCGTCATCTCGGTGCGGGGCAACTGGCCGCTCGTTCCCACGATGGACGTCGTCGTGCCCCACACCCGCACGATGGCCGATCTCCTCGAAGTGCTCGACGTCGTGGTGGCCGACGACCACGACCCGCGGGGCGACTTCTGGCGGGTGCAGCCCTGGGTGCCCCTCCCCGCGGCCTCCTCGGTGCGCCCGACCTCGTACCGCGACCTGGCCGACGGGGCGACGCTCGCCGGGCGCCGGCTCGGCGTGCCCCGCATGTATCTCAGCGCCGACCCGGAGGCGGGCACGGGAACCGGGATCGGCGGCCCCACCGGGCAGGCGATCATCACGCGGCCCACGATCCTCGCGGCCTGGCGGGCGCTCCGGCGGGGGCTCGAGGCGGCCGGCGCGGAGATCGTCGAGGTCGACTTCCCCGTCGTGAGCAGGTACGAGGGGGACCGCCGCGGCGCCCCCACGATCCGTACGCGCGGACTCGTCTCTCCCGCCTTCCTCCGGCGTGAGATCCTCGATCTCTCCGCCTGGGCGTGGCAGGACTTCCTCGCCGCCAACGGGGATCCGCACCTGTCGAGCCTCGCCGACGTCGACGGCGATCGGATCTTCCCGCACCCGCCCGGTGCCCTCCCCGACCGGTACACCGGGTTCGACGACGACATCGCCGATTACCCGCGATGGGTGCGCGACCATCCGCACGCGACCCTCGACGACATGCCTGAGCTCGCCGACGGACTGCGCGGGCTCGAGGAGACCCGGCGGGTCGACCTGGAGAAGTGGATGGACGAGCTCGCCCTCGACGCCGTCGTTTTTCCCGCCGTGGCCGACATCGCCCCCGCCGACATGGATGTCGTGCCGGCCTCCGCCGACCTCGGGTGGCGAAACGGCACCTGGATCGCCAACGGAAACCTCGCCATTCGGCACCTGGGCATCCCGACGGTGACCGTCCCCTTGGCGATGCTCCCCGACATCCACATGCCGGTGGGGCTGACCCTTGCCGGACGCGCCTACGATGACAACGCCCTGCTGCGCCTGGCGGTCGCGGTCGAGGCCACCGCCCCTCGCCGCGTCGCACCTCCGCTCACGCCGCCCCTCGCTCCGCCGTCCCGCTCAGGAGACCACCGATGACCGACTCCGCCCGCATGCACGACGTGACCGACGAGACGCGTGCGATCGTCGACCTCGTGCTGGACTACTCCCGCCGGCGTCTGCTCTCCGAGGACACTCCGCTCGACAAGCCGCTGCCGGCCGCGGAGCTGGCGCGCCTGGCCGGGCGCACGATCGACGAGGAGGGGATCGGCGCCCGCAAGGCGATCGGGGTGTTCGAGCACGTCCTGGCCCCCGCCTGCATCACGACCGACGATCCGCGATACCTCTCCTTCATCCCCTCGGCACCCTCGAAGGCGGCGGCCGCCTTCGACGTCGTCGTCTCGGCGAGCGCCCTCTACGGCGGGTCGTGGCTGGAGGGGGCGGGGGCGGTGCACGCCGAGAACGAGGTGCTGCGCTGGCTGGCGGCGGAGTTCGGGCTGCCGACGGGGGCCGGCGGGGCGTTCGTCCAGGGCGGCACGCTGGGGAACCTCTCCGCGCTCGTGGCCGCCCGGCACGCCGCGGCGGACGCCGGCGCGCGTCCCGACCGCTGGCGGATCGTCTGCAGCGCGGAGGCGCACTCCTCGATCGCCTCCGCGGCGCGCGTGATGGACGTCGACGTCGTGACGGTGACCCCCGACGCCGGCGGGGTGCTGCGGGGCGACGCGGTGCGCGAGGCGCTGGAGGCGCACGGCGACAGCGTGTTCGCCGTCGTGGCGACGGCGGGATCGACGAACTTCGGGATCGTCGACGATCTCGCCGGCATCGCGGCGGTGACGCGCGCCCACGGAGTCTGGCTCCATGTCGACGGCGCCTATGGGCTCGCGGCCATGCTGAGCCCTCGTGCGCGGGACCGTTTCGCGGGCGTCGAGCACGCCGACTCCCTCGTGGTCGATCCGCACAAGTGGCTCTTCGCCCCGTTCGACGCGTGCGCGCTGATCTATCGCGATCCCGAGCTCGGGCGTCGCGCACACACCCAGCACGCGGAGTACCTCGACACCCTCACCGAGACGAGCGACTGGAGCCCCTCGGACTTCGCCGCGCACCTCACGCGCCGCCCGCGGGGACTGCCGCTGTGGTTCTCGCTCGCGACGTATGGCGCCGCCGTGTATCGCGATGCCATCACGGCGTCGCTCGAGCTGGCGCAGCAGATCGCCGCGGAGATCGAGGCGCGGCCGGAGGTGCGGCTCGTGCGTCGTCCGCAGCTCGGCGTCGTCGTCTTCGAGCGCGTTGGCTGGGAGAAGGCGGACTACGTCGCGTGGTCGAACCGGCTGTTGGACGAGCAGCACGCCTTCGTCACCCCGTCCAGCCACGCCGGACGCACGAATGCCCGGTTCGCGATCCTCAACCCGCGGACGACGTTCGCGCACCTCACCGGGATCCTCGACACGATGCGGTGACCCGGGCACGGATGCAGAGCCTCGTTGGTATCCGGAGAATCGCGCCGGAACGGGAGAAGGCCCCGGGCCGAAGCCGATCAGCCGGGACCTTCTCCGGTGAGGCGGGGAGAAGAACGGTGACCCGAAACACCGCCTGCTCGACCCTGTCCCACCTGATGTTGCGTACCCCACGGTAGGGGATCATCCCGAGCGGGGTCGCCCCATTGACGCCGGGCCCGCGCGTCTGGTATCACCCCACTGAGGATGCGGGCCGACGTCGGTGGCGGCGCCTAGCATCGCGCTCGTGGCCCCCGACGATCTCCTCCCGGCGCCGTGCCTGCTCTGCGGAGCCCCGCGGGGCTCCCGCGGACATGACGGGTGGCGATGTGCCGCGTGCGGGTGGCGAGTGGGCGACGCCCCCGATCCGGACCTGCCGCCGCCGCGCATCGACATCGTCTACTACGTCCGCTGGCGGGAACGCATCAAGATCGGCACGTCGCACCGGCCACGGCAGCGTCTGGCCGCGGTGCGCCATGAGGAGCTCCTCGCCTTCGAGCGCGGCGGGCGCGACCTCGAGCAGCAACGTCATCGGGAGTTCGCCGACCTCCGCGTGGGCGGGGAGTGGTTCCGCGCCGACGCACGGCTGTGTGCGCACATCCTCGCGGTGGGCGAGGGGGCACCGCCGTGGGAGTCGTTCGCCCGGTGGGTGGCGGAGGCCTACCGCGATCGCTGAGAGCGACTCCGCCTGCCACCTCCAGGATATCGCGGGGGCGGGGGCTTGCGGCAAGGGCCCCCGCGGGGCGGATACTGGTCGGCCGCCCGCTGATGAGGAGACCCGTGTTCGCTCTTCCGCCCCACCTGTCCGACAAGGCCACCCCCGCGCGCATCGCGGCCGACGAGCGGCAGTTCGCCGCCATCTCGGCCGCCCTGGCGCACGAGCGCGACGACCTCGAGCGTCGCCGTGCCGAGCTGCTGCGCACCCCGGCGCGACACGGCGAGGCGGCCCTGGAGCGCGACCTGGCCGTGCACCGGATGACGGCGCGGCTACGGATCCTCCGACGCTTCGACATCGACGCGTGTCTCGGCAGGCTCGTCCACGACGACGGGTCTGTCCAGTACATCGGGCGGTTCGGCATCAGCGGGGATGACGCAGAGGTGCTGCTCGTGGATTGGCGGACACCGGCCGCCGAGCCCTTCTTCGCGGCGACGCTCGCCCACCGGCACGGTGTGCGCAGCCGGCGACGCTATCGGTGGCGCGGAGGGGCGGTCGTCGACTACGGCGACGAGATCTTCGACGGCGAGGCCACCGCCGACCTCTCCCCCGATGACCAGTCCGCGTTCATCGCGAGCCTCGGCGCCACCCGGTCGTCGCGGATGCGTGACGTGCTGGGGACGATCCAGTCCGATCAGGACGCCATCATCCGGGCGCCCGCGGCCGGCGCGCTCGTCGTCGACGGCGGGCCGGGAACGGGCAAGACCGTCGTCGCCCTGCACCGCGCCGCCTACCTCCAGTACGCCGATCCGCGGCTGGGGCCGGGCAAGGGCGGGATCCTCGTCGTGGGCCCGCACACCCCGTACCTGGCGTACGTGGAGGACGTCCTTCCGAGCCTCGGCGAGGAGGGCGTGCTGCTGTGCACCCCGGGCGACCTCGTTCCGGAAGGTGCGACCGCAGGCACGGAGGAGGATCCGCGTGTCGCTCGGCTCAAGGGCGACGCGCGCCTGCTGGACGCCGTCGAGCCGGCTGTCCGCGTGTACGAGCAGCCGCCGACGGGGCCGCTCCTCGTGGAGACGCCGTGGCGCGACCTCTGGGTGACCCCGCAGCACTGGGCCGACGCCTTCGCCGCCGCCGACCGCACCCTCCCCCACAACGATGCCCGCGACCAGGTGTGGGAGGAGCTCCTCGACATCCTCGTGGACGAGCACGGCGATGTCGACGGCGATCTCGTCCGGGTGCACCGGGCCCTGGCCCGCGACGAGGGGCTGGGCCGCGCGTTCCGCCGCGCCTGGCCGATCCTCGATCCCGCCCGCGTCGTGGCGGACCTGTACCGCGTGCCGTCGTACCTTCAGGAGTGCGCACAGTTCCTCACCGACGCGGAACGTGCGCTCCTGCGCCGCCCCGACCCGGCTGCGTGGACGACGGCCGACCTCCCCCTCCTCGACGAGGCACGCGCCCGGATCGGCGATCCCGAGGAGGTCCGTCGTCGCCATCGCCACGCGGCGTCGCAAGCGGCGGAGCGGGAGGTGCGCGCCCGCGTCGTGGAAGACCTCGTCGCCGCCGACGACAGCGACCTCAAACTGATGTCGATCCTCACCGGCCAAGACGCCGAGAACAGCCTGCTGGCCGACGATGCGGGAGCGCCTGTCGCGGATGCGGCGACCGGCACGTTCGCCCACCTCATCATCGACGAGGCGCAGGAGCTGACCGATGCGCAGTGGCGCATGCTGCTGCGGCGGTGCCCCTCGCGGAGCGTGACGGTGGTCGGAGACCGGGCCCAGGCGCGCGAGGGGTTCCCGGAGTCGTGGGAGCAGCGGCTCTCGCGCGTGGGCCTGGAACGCGCGACGCGCGCCGAGCTGACGATCAACTACCGGACTCCCGCGGAGGTGATGGAGGTCGCCGCTCCCGTCATCCGCGCCGCGCTTCCCGGCGCCAACGTGCCGGTCTCGGTGCGCGAGACGGGCATCCCCGTGCGCACCGGAGCGGTGGAAGAGCTCGACGCCGTGCTCGAGGAATGGCTCGCCCGGAACGAGGAAGGAATCGCCGTCGTCGTCGGCGGCGAGCCGCGCGACGCGCACCCCCGCGTCCGCTCCCTCTCGCCGTGGGAGGCCAAGGGGCTCGAGTTCGACCTCGTCGTGCTCGTGGACCCCGACCGACTGGGTGCGGGGCTCACCGGCGCCGTCGATCGCTACGTCGCCATGACCCGCGCGACGCGAGAGCTGGTCGTGCTCGCTCCCGCCGGGGCGGGCTAGGCGGAGAGGCGGCCGAGGTCGCGGCCGGCCTCGTGCAGCCAGCGGGCGGGGTCGGCGAGGGACTCGCGCGCACCACCGGCGCGCTCTGTGAGCGACACCGTTGCGGCGAAGGAGGACACGTCCGCCGCGGGGTCGATCCGCCCCGCCACGAGGGCGACGGGCACGCCCGCGGATGCCGCCCGCGCGGCGACCAGGCCGGGCACCTTGCCCGCCGCCGACTGACCGTCGAACGCTCCCTCCCCCGTGACCACGACGTCGGCGGAGGCGATCGCCTCATCGAGCCCGACGAGGCGGGCCACGTCGTCGGCACCCGGCCGCAAGAGCGCGCCCCACGCCGCGAGCGCCAGCCCCGTGCCTCCCGCCGCTCCCGCGCCCGGAAGGTCGGGATCGGCACCCGACAACCTCGGATACGCACGGAGGAGGTCGGCCCATCGCGCGAGGGCGGCATCCACGAGCGGCACGTCGGCCGGACCGAGGCCCTTCTGCGGGCCGAACACGGCGGCGGCGCCCTCCGGCCCGGCGAGGACGTGGGTGACGTCGGTGAGCACCGTCACTCCGCCGGGCGGAAGCGGGCGCAGTCCGGACAGGTCGAGCGAAGCGGCCTCGCGCAATCCGCGGGCACCGGGCGGCACCGGCGCCCCGGCGGCGTCCAGAACTCGCGCGCCCAGCGCCGTCAGCATCCCGGCTCCGCCGTCGGTCGACGCCGACGAGCCGATCCCGACGACGAGGCGATCGACACCGCGGTCCAGGGCCGCAGCGATCGCCTGACCGAACCCGACGGTGTCGGCGTCCCACGGCCGGAGGTCGCCCCCGAGCAGCTCGATCCCGCTCGTCGCGGCCAGCTCCACCACACCGACCCGCTGGCCCGCGCCAGGCTCCGTCGCGCCCGGGGAAGGCGGCGAGACGGGGGCGGCGGGAAGCAGCAGCCACGAGGCGGCCACCGTGCGCCCGTGCGGGCCACGGACGGCGACGGGAACCCGCTCCGCATCGGAGACCGCCGACGCGAAGGCGTCCAGCGTCCCCTCCCCGCCGTCAGCCATGGGTCGCGCGAGGATGGCGACCGACGGGTCGGCCTCGCGCCATCCCCCGGCCAGAGCAGCGACGGCGGCAGCCGCGCCGAGGGAGCCCTTGAAGCTGTCGAGGGCGAGGACGACGCGCGTCATCGCGACGGCGTCGCCGATCGCGGCGGGGTGCTCTCCCGCAGCAGCACCTCGAGGCGCAGCGTCTCCGACTCGCCCGTCCAATCGGCGTCGGTCGCCGCGCGGAAGGCCCGGTAGCCCACGTCTTCGAGAGGGATGCGCACCGTCGTGAGCGCGGGCGAGACGTCGCGGCCGGTGGGGATGTCGTCGAAGCCGGCGAGCGCGACGTCGCCGCCGACGTTCCGACCGGCCGCGCGGAGGGCGGCGAGGGCTCCGATGGCCACCACGTCGCTGATACCGAACACGACGGTGCCGGGGGCGATCCCCTCCGACAGCGCCTGCGTCATGAGCTCGTGCCCGGAGTCGCGGCTGAAGGTCCCGCGCAGAATGCGGGGCGCTGTGCCGCCCCCCGCCGTGAACCCGGCGACGAAGCCGGCCACGCGGTCGTCGGAGGTGATGGTGCCTTCTGCCGCAGCCAGCACGACGCCCTCCCGATATCCCCGGTCGGCGAGCGCGGCGCCGAGCGCCTCCGCACCGCCCCGGTTGTCGAGGGTCACCGTCCGGACGCCGGGCACGTCGGCACCGAGCGCGACGACGCGGCCTCCCGCGGCCGAGACGAGGTCGATCTCGGCGGCGAGCTCGCGCGAGAGCTCCGACGACGAGCGCGACGCGGCCAGGATCAGCCCCCGCGGCCGCTGCCCGCGGAGCGCCCGGACCAGGCGGACCTCGCGTTCGGGATCGCGCTCGGTGATGGCCACGGTCACGATCAGCCCGGCTTCGTCGGCGCCGCGGGCGACACCGGAGGCGATCTGACCGAAGTACGGGTCGGCGATGTCGGCCACCAGGAGCGCGATGATGGCCGAGGTGCCGCGTGCCGTCGCCTGCGCCGAGAGGTTCGCCGTGTACCCCAGTCGCGCCGCGGCCGCCTCGACCCGCTCACGGTAGGAGTCCGCGACCTTCCGCGTGGAGCCGTTGAGCGCCCGTGACGCCGTCGCCAGCGACACACCCGCCTCGCGTGCGACGTCGTCGAGAGTCACCGCACCCACGCGCGGAACAGCGGAGGCGTCGTCGGTCATGCTCGTGATTCTAGGGGGGTGCTCGTCGGCGCCGTGCCCGCACCGCGGCCCGCGATCGGCGGGAGGTGGGGGGAGACGGCGGCGGCGAAGCCCGCGGCCGTGCGCCGGAGCGCCTCGGACGGGTCGGTGTCCCAGATCTCCTCGTGGAAGATCTCCACCTCGATGTCGCGGTCGTATCCCGTCGCGACGAGGGCGCGCGTGAGGCTGCCGAGGTCGATCACCCCGTCGCCGGGGTAGTGGCGCGACAGCAGCACGTCGGCCGGGAGCGGGGTCTTCCAGTCGCACACCTGATAGGTCGCGATCCGGCCTTCCCGGCCCGCGCGAGCGATGGCCGGGAGCACGTCGGGATCCCACCAGATGTGGAAGGTGTCGACAGCGGCTCCGACGACCGCGGGATCGAAGTCGGCCGCGATATCGAGAGCCTGACCGAGCGTCGAGACGACGCAACGGTCCGACGCGTACATCGGATGCAGCGGCTCGATCGCGAGCGTCACTCCGGCAGCTCTGGCATCGGGGGCCAGCTCGCCGATCGCATCGCGCACCCGGGCGCGGGCGCCCGCGAGATCGCGGGATCCCTCCGGAAGGCCGCCGGCGACGAGCACGAGCACCGCGGTGGAGCCGGGGGCTCCCGCTGCAGCGAGGGTCGCCGTCTCGTCGATCGCCCGTCGGTTGTCATCGATCGAGGCACGCCGGGCGGAGCCTTCGGGCATCGTGAAGAACCCGGAGCGGCAGTGGGTCGTGAACCGCAGTCCCGATCCGGCGAGCATGCGGGCCGCCTCGGCGAGGCCGACCTCCTGCACCGGCTCCCGCCACAGTCCGATCGCCTCGATGCCCGCCTCGGCCGTGACCCGCAGGGCGGTGGCGAGATCTGCGCGCTTGATCGTCGCCTGGTTGATCGACAGGCGCGGATCGGGAGCGGTCATGCGTCGACCCCGTTCAGGCGGAGCATCGCCGTCCACCGCGCGGCGGCGAGGCCCGGATCCTCCAGCGCACCCGAGGCGTTCGCAAGCTCCACGATCCGCGACAGGTGCGGGAGGCTCCGCGCCGAGTGCAGCCCGCCCACCATCTGGAACGCCGCCTGGTGGCCGTTCAGCCACGACAGGAAGGCGACACCCGTCTTGTAGTAGAAGGTCGGCGCCGCGAACACCTGACGACTGAGCTCCTCGGTGGGACCGAGGATCGCGAGGTAGCGGTCGGGACGACCTTCGTCCAGCGCCTGGATCGCCGCGGAGGCGACCGGGGCGATCGCGGCGAAGGCGCCGAGGAGGGCGTCGGAGTGCTGGCGGGCAGACGACGGGTCGCGGGGCGGCTGGGGGGCCTCCGGCACCTCGCTTCCGCCGATGAGCCCGACGTAGTTGAAGTCGTCGCCCGTGAACATGCGTACCCCCTCGGGCAAGCGCTCGCGCACTGAGACCTCCGACTCCGCATCGAGCAGGCTCATCTTGACCCCCGCCACCTTGCCGGGACTCTCGGCGATCACCTGCAGCAGCACCTCGGCCGCAGCACGCCAGTCGTCGGAGCCGAAGTACCCCGCCAGCTGCGGATCGAACGCCGTGCCGAGCCAGTGCAGCACGACCGGGGCGGAGGCTGCCGACAGCACGTCGCGGTACACCCGGCGGTAGTCCTCGGCCGACTCCGCGGCGCGCGCGAGGTGACGGGACGCCATGAGCACCGGCCCCGCGCCCTGCTCCTCGGCGAAGTGGAGCTGGGCCCGGTAGGCGTCGACGACCTCGGGCAGCGTGAGGTGCTCGGCGTCGACATGGTCGGTGTTGACCCCGACGACCACCGCGCCGCCCTCTTCCCGGGCGACCGCCGCCGAGCGGGCGATCAGCTCTCGGGTGGCGGCAGCGTCGAGCCCCATGTTCCGCTGGGCGGTGTCCATGGCGTCGGCCACGCCCAGTCCCCACGAGTAGACGTGTCGGCGGAAGGCGAGGGTCGATTCCCAGTCGATCTCGGCGGGCCGGCCCGGCGTGTTGTCGCCCGACACGAGCGGGACGACGTGGGCGGCGGCGAAGGCGACGCGGCTGCGCAGCGGCCCCGTGGGACGCGCGCGCTCGGCCGGAGCGGCCAGCG
>NZ_JASGDO010000015.1:0-220367 GCF_047607225.1 Microbacterium sp.
CGCCCCCCCCCCCCCCCCCCCGACCCCGGCTCCGCCACCCCCAGCCCCCCACCCGCCAGATCCCGAAAGGAGCGCGTGATGACGACAGCGACCGAGACCACCGCCTCTCGCCGTTCGCGCGCGCTCGTGTTCGACGATCGCGTCGACGCCGAGCCGCGCGTGCGGCGCACCGAGGTGCGAGCCCCGGGACCGGGGGAGGTGCGGGTGCGGATGCGTGCCGCCGGGGTGTGCCATTCCGATCTTCACGCGATCAACGGTGACTGGCCCACGGGCCAGCGCGTCGTCCTCGGTCACGAGGGCGCCGGAACGGTGGACGCGATCGGTCCAGGGGTCTCCGACCTCGACGTCGGCGACCTCGTCTCGCTCAACTGGTACGCCTCCTGCCTGACCTGCGCCGCGTGCCTACGTGATCGTCCCTGGTTGTGTGCGCAGAGCCCCGCGGTATCGAACACGCTCCCCGGCGGGCTCACCGCGACGAGCGACGACGCATCGGGTGAGGAGGTGTGGCCGTATCTCGGCGTCGGAGCCTTCGCCGAGTACGTCGTCGTTCCCGCCCACGCCGCGATCGCCCTGCCGGCGGAGGTTCCCGCGGCCGTCGCTGCCATCGTCGGGTGCTCGGTGACCACGGGCTACGGCGCCGTCGTGCACACCGCCGCGGTGGAGCCGGGAGAGTCCGCCGTCGTGGTGGGCTGCGGTGGCGTCGGACAGGCCATCATCCTCGCCCTGGCGCTGCGGGGCGCGAGCCGGATCGTCGCCGTGGATCGCTCGCCGGAGAAGCTCGAGGCCGCCCGTGCGGCCGGGGCGACCGACCTCGTCCTCGCCGACGGCGACGAGCGCGATCGCCTTCGCGCCCTCCTGCCGGAAGGCGCCGACGTCGCCTTCGACGCGATCGGAGCCCCCGCCGTCTCCGGCTACCTTCCCCGCCATGTCGTGTCGGGCGGGCGCTGCGTGCTCGTCGGCATGCCGCGCGTGGACGGCACCGCCGAGATCGACACCTGGGACCTCGTCACCCGCGGTGTCACTCTGATCGGCTGCAACTACGGCTCGTCCGTGCCGCGGCGCGACTTTCCCGCGATCGCCGCGCTCTACCTCGACGGACGCCTTCCGCTCGACCTCCTGCTCGGACCCCGCATCTCCCTGGATGCCGCCACCGAGGCGATCCGCGCTCTCCCCACCCACGGCGGCGGTCGCATCGTCGTCGACCTCGACGCCCGAACCGCGAACGGAACCCCATGACCTTCGACGTCCAGATCTTCCTCCAGCAGGTGTTCTCGCAGGCGTTCCTCAACGGCGCCTTCCTCTCCATCTCGGTGGCGGTGCTGTCACAGATCGCCGCGATCGTGCTCGGCTTCCTGCTGGCGCTGGCGACGATGGGGAAGAACGCGGTGCTGCGTGCCGTCGCCCGCGTGTACATCTGGCTGTTCCGCGCCATCCCCGCCCTGCTCGTGCTGCTGCTGCTGTGGAACGCGGCGCCGCAGCTGATCCCCGCGTTCCGGCAGAGCTGGTACTCCCCGTTCCTGGCGGCGGTCATCGGTCTGGCGCTCACCGAGGCCGCGTTCATGGCCGAGATCATCCGCTCGGCGATGCAGAGCGTCGACGACGGTCAGGCCCTCGCCGCCCGCGCACTCGGGATGAAGCCGGTCTCGGTGCTGTTCAAGGTCACCCTGCCGCAGGCCATCCGGGTGGCCATCCCGCCCACCGGGAACGAGTTCATCGCCATGGTGAAGTACACGTCGCTGGCGAGCGTGATCTCTCTGCGGGAGCTGCTGACCACGGCGCAGCTGGGCGTCTCGACGACCTTCCGGTACGCCGAGTACTACGCCGCCGCGACCGTCTACTACCTCGTGATCGTCTCCGTCCTGATGATCCTGCAGAACCGGCTGGAGCGGAGATACCGCTGGACCAGCCCCAAGCGGAAGCGGAGGTCGGCCGTGAACACCGGATCCATCCCCACCATCGACCTGGGCGGCGTCGCCGCCCCGGCCGCCGAGCAGCGCAAGGAGGCGGGCGTTCGATGACCGGCCACACCATCCTCGACTCGGTGCCCACCGGCACCCTCACCGACGGCCCGCTCATCGCCGCCGCCGATCTCCACAAGTGCTACGGCGAGGTCGAGGTGCTCAAGGGCGTCGACTTCGCCGCGCGCACCGGTCAGGTGAAAGCGCTCCTCGGCCCCTCGGGCAGCGGGAAGTCGACGCTCCTGCGCCTCCTCAACCTCTTGGAGCCCGCCGACAAGGGCACGATCATCCTCGACGGGGAACGCATCGGGGTGCGTCCCGGCACCGATCGCCATGCACCGGAGCGGATGCTGGCGGTGCAGCGCCGCGACATCGGCATGGTGTTCCAGCGTTTCAACCTCTTCCCGCACCTCACCGCGCTGCGCAACGTGTCCCTGCGCCTGGCCGAGCTCCCCGGCGTCAGCCGTGCCGAGGCACAGGAACGCGCGGCAGTGATGCTCGAGCGCGTGGGTCTCGGCCATCGCATCCACTCCTTTCCCTCCGAGCTCTCCGGCGGTCAGCAGCAGCGCGTGGCGATCGCCCGGGCGCTCGTGCTCAGCCCGAAGGTGATGCTCTTCGACGAGCCCACGAGCGCCCTCGACCCCGAGCTGGTGCACGAGGTGCTGGATGTCATGGAGGAGCTCGCCGCCGAGGGGATGACGATGATCGTCGTCACCCACGAGACCCGCTTCGCCCGCCGTGTGGCCGACGAGGTGGCGTTCTTCGACCACGGCGTGATCCTCGAACAGGCCGAGCCCGAGCGCTTCTTCACCCAGCCCGAGCACGAGCGCACCCGACAGTTCCTCGCGCACCTCCACTGAGCCGCGGATCGCACCGGCGCACCGCGACGCCATTCCGCCCCACCCCACGTTCCGCGCACGATCCGCCGTCCCCGGCGACGAGAGAGACAGAGAGTCATGAGATTCGGAGAAGGAGTAACGCGCCTCCTCGCCGACTACGGTGTCGACACCGTCTTCGGCATCCCCGGTGTGCACACCATCGAGATGTATCGCGGGCTGCGCGACGCCGGCATCGCTTCGCACCCCGCCCGCCACGAGCAGGGCGTCGGCTTCATGGCCGACGCCTACGCGCGTCAGACGGGACGCCCCGGCGTCGCGATCCTGGTGACCGGACCCGGTCTCCTCAACGCCCTCACCCCGCTCGCCCAGGCGTGGCACGACTCGGTGCCGCTTCTGTTCCTCGCCGCCGACACCGACTCCACGCTCGCCGGTCGCCGCCGCGGTCCCCTGCACGACGTGCGCGATCAGACCGCGGCAGCCGCCGGGGTGAGCGACCACGTGTGGCGCGTGACCGACCCCGCCGAGTTCCCCGCCGTGCTCGCCGCCGCCTGGGCCGCGATGACCACCGGCCGTCCCGGCCCCGCGGTGATCTCCCTCCCGATCGACCTGCTGGAGCGCGAGATCCCCGCACCGTTCACGCGGCTGCCGCTTCCCACGGCGACTCCCGAGCCCGACCCCGCAGCGCTCGCCGACGCGAGCCGCGTGCTGTCGTCGGCGAGCAGGCCCGCGATCCTCGCCGGTGGCGGCAGCCGTGGGGCCGAGGTGACCCAGCTCGCCGAGGCCCTGGACGCGCCCGTCGTCACCACCGGCAACGCGGCGGGCGTGCTGGCCGCCGCGCATCCGCTGAACGTCGGGGTGCTCCTGCCTTTCGCCGGCGCGCAGAGGCTCCTCAAGGAAGCCGACGTCGTGCTCGCGGTCGGCACCGAGTTCTCCGAGACCGACGTGCTGTACTCCGGCCGCCCGATCCAGATCGACGGAACGCTCGTGCGCGTCGACGTCGACCCCGACGCCCTCCACGTTCCGTTCCCCGCCGACGTCGCGGTGCTCGGAGACGCGGCTGCGGTGGTGGCGGTGCTCGCGGAGAGCGCGTCACGCCCCGCAGGCGATGGTGCGGCGCGCGCCGCCGTCGCCCGCGCCGACGTGGCGTGGACGACGCAGTCCGAGGGCCACGCGCCGTGGATCGACGCGATCGTCGCCGCGACTCCCGCCGAGGCGGTCACGGTGCTCGACTCCACCCAGCTCGCCTACACGCTGCACCAGATGGTCGTGCCGAGCTCTCCCACGGCACGCATCGCCACCTACGGCCTCGGCACCCTCGGGGCTGCCGTGCCGATGGCGGTCGGGGCGGCGATCGCCGAGCCCGAGCGTCCCGTCCTCGCCATCGCCGGTGACGGCGGTGTGCTGTTCTCGCTGCCCGAACTCGCCACCGCCGTCGACCTCGGTCGCCAGTTCACGCTACTGATCTGGGACAACCGCGGCTACGGCGAGATCCGCGACTCCTTCGACCGGGCCGGCGCCGAACGCATCGACACCGAGGTCACCGCCCACGACCACGCCGCCATCGCCCGCGGCTTCGGCGCTCACGCCGTGACGGTCGACACCCCCGACGAACTTGCCACCGCCCTGCGCGACGCGTTCGGCTCCGCCGGAGCGACCGTCATCGTCGCCCGTGAAGCCGCCGCCGTCGCGGCCACCGTCTGAGAGAGGACCGTCATGACCACCATCGACTCCACCCTGGAGATCTCGGACGGGCGCTTCCACGCGCTCCTCGGCCCCGAGCCGTTCCCCGCATTCGACGACACCGGGGAGCTGGAGGCGACGTGGGGCCGTCGCTGGGGCGCCGCCGACGAGGTCAGCCGCCTCCGCTCGGTGCTGGTGCGCCGGCCGAGCCCAGGCCTGGCCGACATCCGCGCGGACGCGTACTCCGACGACCTCGACGCCCTCGTCGACCCGGCGCTGCGCTGGTACTGGACGGGCCGTGAGACCCCCGATCTCGACCGCGTCGCCGCCGAGCACGACGGCCTCGTCGACACGCTGCGCGCACACGGCGTCGAGGTGCACGTGGCCGACGAGCTGCCCCGCACCTTCACCAAGTCGATCTACACGCGCGACCCGCTCGTCACGATCCCCGGGGGCGCGATCATCGGCCGACTCGCCGCGCGGGTACGCCGTGGGGAGGAGCAGTCGATCACGGCGGCCGTTGCCGGAGCCGGGATGCCGATCCTCGGCACGATCACCGGCTCGGGTCTCGTGGAGGGGGGAACCTTCGTCAAGGTCCGTCGCGACACCGCCTTCTTCGGCACGTCGGTGCGCTGCAATCCGGAAGGCTATCGCCAGCTCGCGCGGCTGCTGGAGCCGCACGGCATCACGCTGCACCGTTTCTCGCTGCCGGGCTACCTCATCCACCTCGACATGTGCTCGTCGATGCTCGACGACGACCTGGCCCTGGTCAACCCGCGGCTCGCCCCGTACGACTATATGAACGCCCTGCGCGAGCTCGGCGTCGAACTGGTCGAGGTGCATCCGTCGGAGGAGTGGGCGTGCAACCTCCTCGTCCTGGACCGGCGCACCGTGATCATGCCCGACCACTTGCCCCGCACCGCCGAGATGCTTGCGGACAAGCACGGGGTGACCGTGGTCACGCTGCCCTACCGCGAGATCCTCAAGAACGGTGGCGGCATCCACTGCTCGACGATGGAGCTGCAGAGGGACTGGGCATGACGGGGCGCGACTTCCTGGCCGACTTCGCGGAGATGAGCGCTTTCGGTGCCACGCCTCGCGGAGGACTCGACCGCATCGCCGGTACGGCCGCTCACCGCGATGCACGCGCCTGGCTCGCCGCGATTCTGCGAGAGCACGGGTTCGAGGTCGGCACCGATGCCGCGGGAAACATGTTCGGCGTCATCCGTCCGGCCGGTGACGCGCCCGTCGTGCTCTTCGGCTCGCACCTCGACAGCCAGCCCAAGGGCGGGCGCTACGACGGGTCGTACGGCGTGCTCGCTGCCGCCCACGCCGCCATCGCCGCCGCGGAGGGCTTCCGCGCGCGCGGAGAGACCCCGAGGTACAACATCGCGGTCGTCGACTGGTTCAACGAGGAGGGCGCGCGCTTCAAGCCCAGCATGATGGGCAGCGGGGTGTTCACCGGAATCCTCGACCTCCATGCCGTCCTGGAGACGACCGACCGCTTCGGCGTGCGCGTGGCCGACGCCCTCGACGACATCGATGCGCGCGGCGCGTTCGAGCTGGGCGAGGTCGCCGGTTACGCCGAGATCCACATCGAGCAGGGGCGTTCACTGGAGGAGCAGGGCATCACGATCGGAGTGGTGGAGGCCACCTGGTCGGCGCACAAGTACGACGTGCTCGTGCGGGGCGACCAGTCGCACACCGGCGCCACCCGCATGGCCGACCGCAAGGACGCGATCCTCGGGGCCGCGCACCTGATCACCCGCGTGCGTGACCTGTGCGACCTGTTCCCCGTGGAAGCCCTGCACACGTCGGTGGGCGAGCTGGACGCGTTCCCGAACTCTCCCGTGACCGTCGCCGGCGAGGTGCGGATGCTCGTCGACCTGCGGGCGCCCTCGAGCGAGACCCTGGTCTCGGCCGGCGCCCACTTGCGTGAGGCGATCGCCGCCGCCGCCGCAGCGAGCCGCACCGAGATCGAGATCCTCTCCACCGTCACGTGGAACAGCGGGCCGTTCCTCGAGCGGGGTATCGCCGTGGCCGAGGAGGCCGCGGCGGCGGCCGGGCACTCGCACACCCGGGTGCTGACGCTCGCCGGACACGACGCCACGAACATGAAGGACATCGCACCCACGGTGCTCGTCTTCGTGCCGAGCGTGGAGGGCATCACCCACAACGAGGCCGAGTACACGCGCGACGACGACGCCCTCGCCGGGGTCGCCGTGTTCACGCGCGTCGTCGAACGTCTCGCGTCCGGCGCGCTCGACGAGCCCGCCCCGTGAGCGACGCGCCGGTCGCGGTCATCACCGACGTGACCGACCTCGACGTCGGCCCCGCCCGCCGGATCCTGGAGGAGGCGGGGTTCGAGGTGCACGTCCTGGCGCTCGACACCGACCCGACCATCCCGGACGCCGCGCGTGGCGCGGTGATCGCGCTCGCCGGCTATGCGTTCCTCGGCGCAGAGTTCTTCGACGCTCTCCCCGCCCTCCGCTACATCGGCACGGCGTCCGCGGGAATCGACATGGTGGACGCGGCGGAGGCGGCGGCGCGCGGCGTCGTCGTCCAGCCGCTCGTCGGGGTGGCGACCGAGGAGGTCGCCGCGCACGCGCTCGCCCTGCTCCTCGCCGTCGAGCGCGGTGTGCTCCCGGCGGCGGCCGCGGTGTCGGCGGGCTCGTGGAGCGAGGCCTATGAGGCGGTGCCGCGGCGTCTGTCGGAGCGAACCCTGGGCCTGTTCGGCCTGGGCCGGATCGGGGGACGCCTCGCGCAGCTCGCCCGTCCCCTCTTCGCCCGGGTCATCGCACACGACCCCTACGTCGCGGCCGCTCCCGACGGCGTCGACGAGCTCGTGGACGCCGTCGCGCTCCTCGCCGCGAGCGACGTGCTGTCGTTGCACGTGCCCCTGACCGCCGAGACGGCCGGCGTCATCGGGGCGCCGGAGCTCGCGGCTCTCCCCGCGGGCGCGAGCATCGTGAACGTCTCCCGCGGTGAGCTCATCGACAGTGCGGCGCTCATCGCGGCGCTGGATGCCGGCTCCCTCCGGGGCGCGGCCGTGGACGTGCTCGACGCGGAACCGCCCGCGGCCGATCACCCGATGCGGACGCATCCGCGCGTGATCGTCACCCCCCACATCGCCTACCTGTCGGAGCGGTCGCTCGAAGGCTACGAGCAGCAGCCCGCCCGGTCGGCCGTCGCGTGGTGGGAGGCCCACGCGTCGCCTCAGATGTAGAAGGGGACGGTACCGCGCGTCGCGCCGGGGAGGATGTGCTCGTCGGCGGCCATCGCCGCGTGCCATTCTTCGAGGAAGCGACGTCCGCTCGCGTCGTCGAGCGTGAGGCCGGACACCCGCATGTGCGGCACCAGCAGGGCGAGCACGGCTCCCAGTGCGGCGGCGGCCGGCTCGCCCGCTCCGGTCCATTCGCCGCCGTGGAGCGGCTGCGGGAACACGCGCGCGGTCTCGCCGTCCCAGTCCACGAGGGCGCCGAGGCCCTGCAGCTCTGCGAGGAGCCGGTCGACGTAGGAGCCGTGCTCCCCGAGACCGCGCAGTTCGCTCGGATCGTCGGCGAGCGCGGTGAGTACCAGGAGCGGGGCGACGAGGTCGCGGTGGTCGGAGAGGTCGACGACGATGCCGCGCAGGTGTCCCGACGTCGACCTGCTGGTGCAGGTGAGCCCTTCGGCGGAGCGGACGACGTATGTGCCCATCGAGGCGAGCGCTTCGCGCAGGGGAGTGGCCGAGGGCTCGCCGGCGATCGCGTCCCAGTTGCGGACGACGACGGTACCCGTGGTGACGGCGGCAGCCGAGAGGAACACGGCGGCGTCGGCGACGGTGGGGGCGTACACCTCGGTGTTCGCGGGGCTCGTGCTCGCGCCGAGGTGCGGCACCGTCACGGTGGCGCGCAGGGGGATCGTCGCCAAGGGGGCATCCCACACGTCGTCGCTCATCATCGGGTCCTCTCGGTCGGTCTGTCGGGGATGTCCTGGGTGTCGTAGATCTCCTTGGCCACGGCCAGGTGCACCCAGGTGGTGAGCACGTTCACGCCGGGGAGAGCGTTCAGTGCGTCGATCTCGGCGGCGGCGGCCTCCAGCCCCGCGACCCGGAGCGTGCCGACGAAGCTCGAACGCCCCACGGAGGTGGCGAGGTACTCCACGCCTCCCCTCGCGATGAGGGCGGCCTCCAGTGTGCCGTCGTCGTCGGCGACCATCCGGAATCCGATCTGCAGCGAGTCGGGGCGGGCCTGCTGGCGCACGCCGATCCGGACGACACCCGCCTCGATCAGTCGGAGCACGCGTGCGCGGGCCGAGGCGGTCGTGAGACCGACGAGGCGAGCCAGCGAGGCGTACGGCACGCGTCCGTCGGCCTGCAGCTCGCGCAGGAGCACTCTGTCCACCGCATCGAGGTGCACGTCGCCGAGGGGATGCAGCCGGACCATGGCGTCCTTCACCACGTCGAGGTACTCGTCGACCTCGACGGTCGCCACCGACGGCAGTGCGCGGATCCGGCGCAGCCGTTCCGCCAGTGCCGCTCGGTCGGCCACGCGCACTTCGGCGGCCACGGCCGCCTCGCCCGCGACGCGGGTGATGTAGGGGAGCGCAGGGTCGTCGACGAGGGCGGCTACGACGTCGGCGACGGCGCCGGTGGGAGTGATGAGCAGGTGTGCGAGGGCGTGCTGACCGAAGACAGAGGGGTGGATGATGCCCCGAACCTCGATGTGGTCGGCGGCGAGGGCCGCCAGCAGCTGCCGGGTGTGAGATGCCGAGAGTCCGGTCGCGCGGGCGAGCGCTTCGACGGAGGCGCGGCCGTCGTCGATCAACGCCGAGAGCAGCGCCTCGCGCGCGGGGGATGCGGACATGCCTCTCCTTCGTTCGCGGGCCCGAGCTTACTGAATCGGTCGCGCGTTACCGTCGTGTTTCCGTTGAAGAGAAAGTTTGTTACGGATGTAGCTCAACAACATCTTTGCGCATTTTTCACGGCTCGTGACGTATATCGTTTCGCTCATGGCTTCACTTGAGCAACTGATAGGAAACGCCATGACCCGCCTTGCCCCTCCCGCTCTGCGCACGTTCCAGTCGCTCTGGGCCATGGAGGACCTGCCGACGGCAGCGGCTCCCTGGACCCTCGAGGAACAGATCGGGCTGCTCGTGGAGGCGGGGTACGCGGGTGTCGCCGTCGACCTGGGTGCTCGCCGGGCTCCGACCGCCGAGGCTCTCGACCGTGCGCTGGCCGGGTCGGGGCTGGAGCGGATGGTGTTCACCTTCGCCGGCACCACGGCAGCGCTCGACGAGGCCCTCGACTACGCCGCCCGGATCGAGGCCCGCGACATGGTGCTGTGCGCGAGCGTGTATCCGGACGACCCTCGCGAGGCGGCCGACCTCGTCGCCGGTTGGCACGCCCGTGCCGCGGCGGCCGGCGTTCACCTTGAGCTGGAGACGCACCGCAACACCCTCACCAACGACCTGCGTTTCACCCGGCGCCTGGTGGATGAGCTCGATCCGGCCGTGCGCCTCGCGATCGACCTGTCCCACTACATCGTCGGCGCCGAGATCCCCGCCGAGCCCACCGCCGAGATCGAGGAGAAGATCGCGGCGATCCTCTCCCGCGCGGGCAGCCTGCAGGGGCGGATCGCGTCCCGCTGCCAAGTGCAGATCCCGCTGCACCACGAGGGGTCGCAGCCCTGGATCGCGCTCACGCGCCGCTGGTGGCGAGACGGCTTCGCGCACCTCCTCGCCGCCCGCGAGGAGGCGGCCCGTGAGGAGCCGGTGACCTTCGTCACCGAGTTGGGCACGACGCCGTACGCCCTCGTCGACGCCGACGGCGTCGAGCTGTCCGACCGCTGGGCCGAGGCCCGGCAGCTCATCGAATGGGCAGAGGCAGACCTCGCCGCCGCCGCCCGCATCGTTCCCGTTCCCGCCTGATCACCCGCAGAAGGACTCCCGATGGACACCACCTCCACCCCCGCCGCTCCAGTCACCTACGTCCCCACCGCCAGCGGCAAGAACGTCATCGTCGAGGGCCCGCTGACCGAGGCCACGCTCGGCACCTCGATCGTCCCCGCCTACGCCTACACCGACGAGGAGGCGTTCGCTCACGAGCAGCAGACCATCTTCCGCTCCGGCTGGTCGTGGGCAGGCTACGCGCACTGGATCCCCAACGTCGGCGATGTCCGGCCCGTGACGATCGCCGGGTCGCCGCTCCTGCTCGTGCGCTCCACCGAGGAGGAGATCAAGGTCTTCCACAACTCGTGCCGCCACCGCGGGATGGTTCTCACCGAGGAGCCGATCGAGGTCACCCAGCGTATCCAGTGCGCGTACCACTGCTGGTCGTACAACCTCGACGGCAGCCTCGCCGCGGCTCCGTACTTCACGCGGGAACGTCGCGGCAACCCGTCTCCCGAGGCCAAGGAGCGTCTGCATCTGCTGCCGGTCGCCAGCGCGACCTGGGCGGGCATGATCTTCGTCAACCTGTCCGATGATCCCCGTCCGTTCCTGGAGTCGGCGGGGCCGCTCGTGGAGCGGTGGTCGTACATCGACTTCGACCGTCTGCACCTGGGCGCCGAGCGGGAGTTCGATCTGGCCGTCAACTGGAAGCTGTGCGTGGAGAACTTCCTCGACTTCTACCATCTGCCTTTCGTCCACCCGCAGGTGGGTCCGGTCGCGGCGTCGCTCGACGTCGACGACGTCGTGATCGAGCCGTCCCTCATCGTCGGCGGCTCCTACCCCCGGGGAGCGGTCGGCAAGGCCAAGAAGAGCGAGGATCAGCTCCCCTATCTCGGCGACGTTCCCGACGACAAGAAGGAGTCGCAGGACATCTTCTGCCTCTTCCCCAATGCGCTCGTGTTCCTGGAAGCGGACTGGTTCCAAGTGATCGCGCTCGACCCGCGTTCGGCGACCCACACCGTGGAGCACATGGCGGTGTTCGTGGACAAGGATGCCGATGACCCGCGGTTCGCCGAGAGCATCTCCTCGCTGGTCGAGGTGCTCTTCCACGTCAACGAGCAGGACATCCCCTTCCTCTACAAGCTCCAGGCCGGGCGGCGTTCGGTCGGCTCCGACCACACGTCGCTCGTCGAGCACTGGGACCAGATCACCGCGATGTTCCAGACGATCGTCGCGTCGCGCGCCGGTTACGGCACGGCCGGGGAGGCGGCGCGTGTCGACGAGTGAGATGATGCGTGATCGGCTCGTCGTGCGAGAGGTCGCCCCCCTCAGCGCCGACGTCGTGCGCATCACGGTCGCGGCCGAGGACGGTCGTCCGCTGCCGCCGTGGGGTCCCGGCGACCACATCGACATCGAGCTGACGTCGGGGCTGACCCGGCAGTACTCCCTGTGCGGGGCGCGCGCCGAGTCCGACGCCTGGACCGTGGCCGTGCGGCTGGATCGCGCGGGCCGCGGCGGATCGGTGTTCGCGCACGAGGGACTCCGCGCCGGCGACGCGGTGCGGGTCGCCGGCCCGCGAGCGACGTTCGCCCTCGAGCAGGCGCCCCGCTACGTCCTGGTCGCGGGAGGCATCGGCATCACCCCGATCCTCACGATGGCCGAGCATCTGGCCGAGAGCGGCACCCCGTTCCGTCTCTACTACTTCGACCGAGGTGCCGAACGGATGGTGTTCCGCGAGCGCCTCGCCGCCCTCGGGCCCGCGGCGGTGATCGTCGACCGCGCGGTGGACACCCACACGACGCTCGCCGCCGTCGTCGCCGATGCCGGCCCAGAGGCCCTCGTCTACGCGTGCGGACCGCGGCGGATGCTCGACGAGCTCTCCGATCTCGTCGCGCCCGAGCGGCTGCGCATCGAGGACTTCGCCCCGGCTCCGGCACCGGCTTCCGCGACCCCGGACGGCGGGGAGCCGGCGGGTGCGTCGTCCGACGCGTCCGCCTTCGAGGTGCAGCTGGGGGCGGGAGGCGAGGTGCACCCCGTCCCGGCCGGGTGCTCCCTGCTCGACGTGCTGCTGAAGGCCGGGGTGGACGTCATGTGGTCCTGTCGTGAGGGCAACTGCGCCAGTTGCGAGACCACCGTCCTCGACGGCGTGCCCGATCACCGAGACGTCATCCTCACCGACGACGAGAAGGCGGCGAACGACGTGATGTTCCCCTGCGTCTCGCGTTCGCTCACGCCGCGCCTGGTGCTCGACTGCTGAGAAGGGTCTACGCGCCGCTGGCGGGACTGCACGAGCATGGGGCGTGCGCGTGTGGCCCGGCTATCCTTCGACCGTGCATCCTCCGCTCGAACCGTTCGCCTCCGGCATCCTGTCGCGCCCCGGTGGGGTGGGCCTCCATTGGGAGACGTCCGGCAACCCGGAGGGGCGACCGGCGCTGTACCTCCACGGCGGCCCGGGCGGCGGGCTCGGGCGAGGGGGCTATCGCCGGCGGTTCGACCCCGACGTCTACCTGATCGTCGGACTCGACCAGCGCGGGTGCGGCCGGAGTACGCCGTGGGCCATCGACGACCTCGACCACCTCGACGAGAACACGACCCCCGCGTTCCTGGCCGACATCGAAGCGCTCCGCGCACACCTGGGCATCGATGCGTGGCTGGTCCACGGCGTCTCGTGGGGCTCCACCCTCGCGCTCGCGTACGCGCTCGCCCATCCCGAGCGGGTCACGGAGCTCGTCCTCACCGCCGTCACGACCGGCGCGCGGTCGGAGATCGACTGGATCACCGAGGGGGTGGGGGCGATCTTCCCCGAGGCATGGGCGGAGCTCGCGGCGGACCTGGCTCCCGGTGAGCGCGTGGTGGAGCACTACGCGGCACTGCTGAGGAGTCAGGACCCGGCGGTCCGCGCCGCGGCGGCCGATCGCTGGGACGCGTGGGAGTCGACGCACGTCTCCCTCGACCCCGCTTACCAGCCGGGTCCGTCTCACGAGGACTCCCGCACGCGGGAGAACTTCGCGACCCTCGTCACTCACTACTGGGCGAACGACTGCTTCCTCCGCGGTGACGAGGCGATCCTCCCGCGCGCGGCAGCCCTCGCGGGGATTCCGGGTGTGCTCGTTCACGGCCGCTACGACGTCAGCGGACCCGCGATCACGCCGTGGCTCCTGCACCGGTCCTGGCCCGGCAGTCGTCTCGAGATCGTCGAGACCGAGGGCCACGGCGGGGAGATCGAGATGGCGCTCACGACCGAGGCGATCGACGGCTTCGCGCGACGGGGGTGACCCCGCTGTACCGGGTCTATCGCATCGAGTAGCCGATCTCCGTCGCCCGGGGGAGGTGATCGGGTGTCGTCCCTCGTAGCGTGGGGGTCATGGACAGCGGGATCGAACGTGAGCAGGAGCACCCGTCGGCGGACGAGGCGGCTCGCCTCCGGGCGGGCATGAGGTGGCTCGTGACCGGATCGATCATCGCGCTCATGGCCCTCGTCTCCTGGTCGATCCTGTCGGCGGCCAGCGGGTCGGCGGCGGGCATGGTCGCGGCGAGCTCGGGCTCTGTCGCGGTCGTCGTCGCCTGGACCACCGGATACGTCGCGATCTCCACCCGCCTGAAGCAGCTCGCTGCTGCGGCCACGGATCCCGAGAGCGCGTGACCGAGGAGCAACCGCTCACCGGCGGCAACTCGACCGCCGTGGTGAGGGTGGGCGACACGGTGCGACGCGAAGCCGGACCCTGGACTCCCGCGGTCCACGCCCTGCTCCGCACGCTTCGAGTCGCGGGGATCGAAGCCGTCCCGGAGCCGATCGGGTTCGACGATCGGGGCCGGGAAGTGCTCTCCTTCCTACCGGGCGAGGTCGGCGCCTACCCGTTACCCGACTGGCTCTGGGATCCGACGATCCTCGACGACGCGGGTGCGCTGCTACGGCGCGTCCACGATGCGAGCGTGCCTCTGGTGGTGCAGGACCTCTCGTGGCGGTCGCCTCGCCACCATCCGGCCGAGGTGATCTGCCACAACGATGCCGCCCCGTACAACATGACCTTCTCCGGAGGGCGGTTGACCGGCCTGTTCGACTTCGATATGGCCGCTCCCGGGCCGCGTCTTCGCGATCTCTCCTACCTCGCATATCGTTTCGCCCCGCTGGCGGGAGACGCCGGGGCGGAGTTCACCACGGAGCAGCAGTTGGGGCGGATCGACCGACTCGTCTCCGCGTACGGGATGTCCTTCTCACGATTCGAGGTGCTGACCGCTGTCGCCGATCGCCTCCGCGAGCTCGCTGAGTACACCGACGGGCGGCATCGCGAGACGGGCAACCCGGAGTTCGCCGAGCACGCCGCGATGTACCGGCGGGATGCGCGTCGGGCGGAGCGGCTGTCGATCCCGGCGACGGGCGCGGTGGGCGGGTGAAAATAGCGCGTCTTCTCGTACCCGGTATCGCGATCGTCGTGCTCGTCATCGTGTGGGTTGCGCCCTTCACCGAGGCGCGAGAGTGGCCCGGTATCGCCTTCGTCGTCGCAGCCGATAGGCCCATTGCACTCGGATTGGCGGCGCTGAGTATCGCCGCGGGTGCCACCGTGATCCTGGTGCGTCGCTTCCGCCGGGCCGCCATCGTTCTCGGAGTCGTCTGCGTCTTCGGCGCGGCGATGTTCGGGGGCCGAGTCATTGCGCAGGGCGCTTCTGACGGACGAGCACCCAGCGCAGACGCGGCAATCTACGGCATGGCCTGGAACGCTCGGGGGGAAGACGTGTCAGACATCGCAGGCGCGGTCGAATCCACATTTCGGGGTCGGCATAGCGCCATCGTCGTCCTCCCCGAAACGCCGTGGAAGCTGGGCGAAGAGGTCGCTGAGATTCTTCGCGCGGGTGGGCACGACGTCGTCGCGTTCGCTCCCGACTGGACGGCCACGTCCATCATCATGACGCGCGCTCTCGCCGAGGAAGGGCAGTACGCCATCGACAGCGGCACACCTCCGTGGGCCGGGCTTGCGCTCACCCCCGCGGCGCCGTCCGCGCGGACACCGATCATCGTGGGCACGCACCTTCAACAACCCTCCCTGTCCGCCATCGATACGTGGCGACAGCACATCGAGTGGGTTCATCGAACGTGCTCCGCGAGTCCCTGGGTCGTCGTCCTCGGGGACCTGAACTCGACCCTCAACAACCTGGGCGGTGATCAGCTCGGAGGCTGCCACGACGTCGCGGCAGCCAATGGCGCCGGATCCGCGTCGACCTGGCCGACCAGTCTCCCGCCGATCCTGGGCGTATCGATCGACCGATTCCTCGTGGGGAAGGGATACTCGCCGGCTGCGGCGACGTGGGAGGTGGATCGGAGCCTGTCGATCACGAAAACGGATCATTGGCCGATCCGGATTTCCGTTCCTCGCGACTGACTCTCCCTCTTCTTGCTGATCCGCGGAGGTCGCGCGATTCAGTCCAGGGTGATGCCGTGCTGGGCTGCCACCCGCTCGAACTGCGCGGCGAGCCGGGGCCAGCGCTCCTCCTGCCCGAACCGTTCCTGCGCCGACTGGACCTGGCGCCGGATGGCGTCCTGGTCGCCCGTGGCGCACCACCATGCGAACAGCGTCGTGTCCAGGGGAGCGTCGCTCTCGCGGAGCACGGCGGCCAGTGACGCCCCGTCGGTCACGCGGCTGAGGTGCGCATCGAGATCGCGGAGCGCGGCGGCGAACGCGTCGTCGAGAGCGTCGTCGCTCCATTCCTCCAGGTCGATCCACTGCCCCGGCCACGCGACGACGTCCTCGAACCGCGTGACGTACTGCGGTGCCGCACGAGTGAGGTCGTCGGGAACCGCCGATCCGACGGTGCGCGCGAACTCTGCCGAGTAGGCGCTGACGTTCACGTAGATCCGCAGGTGGTCGGCGGAGTTGCCGTGACTGCGCTGCAGGCCGATGCCGTGCACCACGTCGCCGGTGACCCGGGTCCATTCCCACCGCTTCTTGCGGTACCCGCGAGGTTTCAACTCGGGAGTGACGACGCGGGCGGCGAAGGCGGTGAGACGGGAATCGAGGTCGGTCACGACACCCGATGGTAGCGGCCCCGCCCGGCCCCGCCCCGCCCGGAATCGCCCTGCGCGGAACCCCTCAGTGCGCGGGAAGGGATCGCTGTGCGCGAGATGCCGGCCGCAGGAGCAGCGCGCCCGAGACGGCGTAGGCGACGGGAACGAGGAGGTGAGCTCCGTCCCACGGGAAGACGAAGAGACTCACGAGGACGAGCACCGCCGCGATGGCGGGAAGCGCCAGAGTCCATCGAAGCGGGTCGCCGGTCGAGTCGCTCCAGAACACCAGTGCCGCGCCGGCGGTGAGCGCGGCGAGGCTCAGGAGCGATGCCAGTTGCGACGGGGCGGGCCCGAGAGGCGAGCCGGCCGCGATCTGCACCGTGTTGACGACGGCGAGGAGGAGAGCACCCACCCCGGCGACGACGAATCCGAGCCGCGCCCGGCCTGCGACGGCAGGAGCCAGGAGGAGGACTCCGACGGCGATGAGAAACGTCGGACCGACGGTGATCAGCACGATGACAGCCGGAGAAGCCGGCGTCGACACGAACCGCCCGACCACCATTTGCGCCGTATCGGCGATTCCTCCGACGATCAGCAGGATGCCTCCCGCGAGGCGATAGATGTCCACGCGCGCAGTCTCCTCTCCGCGCGCGATCCGCAGCAAGGAGGGCGGCAGGACTCCGGCCAGACTCGCAGGTGCGTCCGCGCCAGTCGACTAGCCTCGGGGCATGCCCCTCGCTCTGGTGAGCGGTGCCGCGCGCGCCAATAGCATCGCTGCGGGCATCGTCCCCCGACTCATCGCGGACGGGTGGGACGTGGTGACGAGCGATCTCGACTCCGGCGACTTTCCGTGCGACCTCTCCGACCCCGCGGCGCCGATCGCGCTCGTCGAGAGGATCGCGTGCGAACGGGGAACGCTCTCCGGGCTCGTGCTGAGCCACGCGCACGACTGGCCGGGCTGGGCCTCGTCTCCATCGTCCTGATCCTCGCGGGCTGCGCCGAGATCGACGATGTCGCTCACGGGAGCGCCCAGACCACGTACCCGAACGCCGCCGCTTTCGAGAAGGAGCACGCCGACGCCGCTGCGACGGCGACCAGTGGCTGGCGTGGACGCCCGCGACCGAGGCGGAGTGATCCGTCCCGCCCGCGCCGCCAGTTTCAGGCGGGTGGCGCGTCGGACACCTGCTCCCGCCACGGCATCCCGTAGCGCTGGGTGAGCTCCGCGATCTGCTCCTCGGTCAGGAGGCGATACCGGTCGTCGGGCTGGAGGAGCCAGGTGCGCGACGCCTCTTCCACTTCGATGGCGGCGTTGAGAGCCGCGTCGGGGGTCGCGCCCGCCGTGATCTGACCGTGGTTGGCCAGCAGCGCCCCCCGGAACCGCCACGGCGAACGCCGCACCTCGTCGGCTTGGCGGACGTCGCCCGGCGCGTAGAACGGAATGAGCGGAACCTGTCCCACCCTCATGAGGAAGTAGGGCGTGACCGGCGGGAGCGCGCAGTGGTCGGCCCACGGCTCGCGGCACGAGGCGGCCACGGCATACGGAGAGTGCACGTGCACGATCGACCGCATGTCACGATCCCGCTCGTAGAGGGCGATGTGGAGGAAGACCTCCTTCGAGGGACGGGGACCTTCGAGGTGTCGTCCGTCGAGGGCGACGATCGACAGGGCATCGGGGTCGAGGCCCGCGAGGTCGGCGTTCGTGGGGGAGATCGCGACGAGATCCCCGTCGCGCACGCTGACGTTGCCCGAGCGACCGGGGCTCAGACCCGCCTGCGTGGCGGCCGCAGCGGCGGCGACGAGCGCGAGGCGCTGCTCGAGCGCGATGGTTCCGGTCGCCGAATCAAGGCTCATGCGAGAAGCTCCCACGCGTTGGTGAACATGTCGTCGGCGCCGAAGTTGCCCGATTTCAGGGCCAGCCCCATCCGGCCGTGCGCGGCGAGGGCATCGGTCCACACCACACCGGGGGCGATGACCTGCCCCACGCGGAGCGAGGCGATCCCGAGGTCTTGGACGACCCGGCCGCTCGTCTCGCCGCCCGCGACGATGAGTGCGCCCAGCCGTGGCGCGGCGTGCTGCGCGACGAGGCCGAGCACGCGCTCCACGTCGTCGCCGGACACCGCGGCCGCCGGTGCGTCGAGGTCGGTGAGGGCGTCGGTCGCATAGACGAGGGCTGCGCGTCCCGGCTCGGCGGTCCACTGCGCCGTCACCCACGTGAACACCTCGGCGGCGTAGGCCGCCGGCTCGTCGGCGATGCGCGCCGGGTCGAGCTTGAGGGCGGGCAGGTGCTCCCGCGCGTGAGCGACCTGGCGACGGGTGGTGGCCGAGGCGGATCCGCTGAGGATCAGTCGTTCCCCCGGGCGGGACGCAACGGGCTCGCCGCCCGCCGCGTCGTCACCGTCGGCGTCGCCCAGCCCGAGGGCGAGCCCGGCGCCGCCGGTGAGGAGGACGTGGTCTCCCGCGGAGTGGGCCAGCGCGACGAGGTCGGCGTCGTCGATCGCGTCGGCGATGACGATCCGGGGTGCTCCCGTCGGGGCGAGCTCGTCCTCGATGCGACCCGAGCGCACCGCATCGAGGTAGAGGGAGGAGATGCCGAGCGCGGTCTGTGGCTGGAGGAGCCGCTCCAGGCTGGCATCGCGCATCGGCGTCAACGGGTGGTACCGCATGGGGCTCTCATCCAGCGGCACATGTCCGACGAACAGGCGCCCCTGGTACACCGTGCGTCCGTTACGGGGATAGGCGGGCGCGACGAGGGCGACCTCCAGGCCGAGTTCGGCGAGCAGGGCGTCGATGACCGGCCCGATGTTGCCCTCGGGGGTGGAGTCGAACGTGGAGCAGTACTTGAAGAAGAACGTGCTCGCCCCCTGGTCACGGGTCCACCGCATCGCTGCCGTGCTGGTGGCCATGGCCTCCTCCACCGGAGCCGTGCGCGACTTCAGTGCGACCACGAGCGCATCCGCCTCTCGCAGGTCGTCCGGGTCCACGCGGTCGACGTCGAACACGACGAGGGCGCTGCGTCCGACCGCAGCGAGAACGGACGCGATGTCTGTGGCGCCGGTGACGTCGTCCGCGACGCAGCCGATGATGCTCATGTGTTCCTCCACGTCTCAGCATATACGGCCGATGTGAGGTTATGTGAATGTGTTTGACTCAGATGTGAATCTATGGTTATGTGCTCTCGTGCCCGTCTGGGCACACGACGACGTGTGGAGTCAGGACGGGTAACGATGAATGTGACGGCGCTGCTCTCGCGAACCAGCGGAGAACCGGCGCGCTTCGCGCTGACGGGGGCCAAGGGAGCCTACGCGAGAACGCTCCTCGCGCAGGCGAAGCTCGGCGATCTCGTCCGTCCTACCGTGCTCTGCGACCTCGACACCGAGGGCGTCGCCGCGCTCTGCATCGACCTCGGTTACGACCCCGACGCCTTCGTGATCGCCTCGTCGGCCGACGAGGTCGCGGCGGCGGGGGAGCGGATCGCGATCGTCTCCGACCTCGACCTCATCCGCGCGTCCGATGCAGAAGTCCTCGTCGAGGCCACGGGAAGCCCGGTCCACGGAACCCGCGCGAGCCTGGCGGCGATCGAAGACGGCCGTCATGTCGTGATGGTCTCCAAAGAGGTCGACACCGTCTCGGGCCCCGCTCTCGGCCGGGCGGCGAACGAGGCCGGCGTGGTCTACACCCTGGCGCACGGCGACCAGCCCGCCAACCTCCTGGATCTCATCGGATGGGCGCGCCTGGTCGGATTCGAGGTCGTCGCGGCCGGGAAGTCGAGCGAATACGACCTCGTCTACGACCCCGCCGCCGGCACCGTCACCCAGCTCGACGAGACGCACGAGGTCGACACGGCGGCGTTCGACCGTCTTCTCGCGTTGGGAGAGGTCGAGAGCACGCTCGCGGCCCGGGCCGCCGCCGTTGCGGCGTTCACGCGGAGCGCTGCGGCCGACCTCTGTGAGATGGCCGCCGTCGCCGCCCAGAGCGACCTCGTCCCCGACACCGAGCTCTTCCACTACCCCGTGGCTCGCATCGCGGAACTCGCCGACATCTACGCGCTCCGCGCTGACGGCGGCATCCTCGAGGGCCCCAATCGGGTCGACGTCTTCAGCGCGCTGCGCGTGGTGGGTGAGCCCAGCTTCGCGGGCGGAGAGTTCGTCGTCGTCCGCACCGGCGACGTGTCGACGTGGGAGGTGCTGCGCCAGAAGGGGCACGTCCTCAGCCGCGACGGACGATACGCGTGCATCTTCTGGCCGTATCACCTGATGGGTGTCGAGACGGTCGCCACCATCGCCGCGGCCGCACGGCTCGGGGTCGGCACCGGTCGTCCCGGCGCGGCGCCTCGCGTGATGATGGCGGGCCGGGCCCGGCACGACCTCGCCGCCGGCACCCGCCTGACCATGGGCGGCCACCATCACGAGATCGAGGGCGTCGCCCCGGTCGTGCGGGAGATCGCCGCCACCCCCGCCGACGCGGCGCCCTTCTACCTCGCCGCCCACACGACGCTCGCGCGTCCGGTGGCCGCGGGCGAGCTGATCATGCTCGCCGACCTCGCCGACCCCGAGCCGCTGCTGCGCGACACCTGGTCGACGGCGCGAGCCCTTCTCGTCTGACTCTCACCCGAACGCAAAGGAGCACCCGATGACTCAGACCACCTCCGCGGCGGCGCAGACCCGCGCCGGCGCGCCCCGCAAGACGAACATCCGCTGGTCGGTGGTCGTCATCCTCTTCCTCTTCTACACGGTCAACTGCATCGACCGGGCGTCGCTGTCGGTGGCTCTGCCCACCATCAGCGCCGAGTTCCTGCTGGAGCCTGCCGTCCAAGGCCTCATCCTGTCGGCGTTCTTCTGGACGTACTGCCTGTTCCAGATCCCCGGGGGCCTCGCCTCCGACCGCTGGGGACCGCGCAAGGTGATCGGGATCGCCGCCGCCGTCTGGGGCGGGTTCACGGCTCTGGCCGGCCTCGCGCTCAACGGTTTCATGCTCGTGCTCGCGCGCCTCGGACTCGGAGCGTTCGAGGCCCCGTACATGCCTGCCGCGTCGAAGCTCGTCTCCAAGTGGATGCCGCAGAACCGCCGCGCCTCGGGAGTGACCCTCATCGACTCCGGCGCTCCCCTCGGATCCGCGCTCGGCGGACTGATCGTGGCGGGGCTCATCACCGCGACCGGGTCCTGGCGCTGGTCGTTCATCATCATCGGTGTCGCGACGATCTTCATCGGCCTGGCCGTCTACGCCTACATCCGCAACACCCCGCGCGAGCACAAGCTCGTCAACGCCGCCGAGGCCGAGTTCATCGAGACCAACGGCGGACGTGACGTCGTCGCGAAGGAGAAGCCCGGGCTGACCGTCGGCACCACGATCTGGATGGTCGTCGGGCGCATGGGCTGGGCGATGGTGTTCTGGGGCCTGGTCACCTGGGGCCCCAACTACCTCTCCAACGCCCGGGGCCTGGACTTGGCCGCCATGGGCTTCGCCACGTTCGTCATCTTCCTCTGCGGCGCGTTCGGCGAGATCCTCTCGGGCCTTCTCGCCGACCTGCTCCAGCGCCGGTTCGCCCCGAACGTCGCCCTGAAAATCCTCTTCGGTGGCTCGGGCGCGATCAGCCTCGCCGCGCTCGCGATGCTCCCGTTCGTCGCCGACGCCGGAACGGCGATCCTCCTCCTGTGCGTGGGCGTGTTCTTCAACCTCTTCGGCGGGCTCTACTGGACCATCCCGGGCATGCTCGCCAAGCCCGAGAAGGTCGGCTTCGTCGGCGGGGTCATGAACTTCGCGGGTACGTCGTCGGGCATCATCGTCCCCATCGTGGCCGGCCTCATCGTCCAGTTCACCGGCGGCTACACGGGCGTGCTCATCTACCTCGCCGTGTGCGCGGCCGTCTACCTCGTGGCCTCGCTGTCGATCGACTTCGAGGGCAAGCGCGTCAAGCGGGGAGCAGTCAGTGTCTGACGACCTGCTGCTCGATGGGGCCGGCCGCTATGCCGGCCCCATCGTGGACGCGCACCACCACGTCTGGGATCTCGAGCGGAACCTCTACCCGTGGCTCACCCCGGAGATCCTCGTCCCCCACCGCTACGGCGACTACACGGCGATGAAGCGCACGTACCGTGCGGAGGATTACCTCGCCGACGTCGACGGGCTCGGCATCGCCGCGACCGTGTACATGGAGGCGGAGTGGGACCCCACGGATCCGCTGGGCGAGACCCGCTACATCGAAGAGGTCCACTCCGCGACCGGCGTCCCGGGCGCCATGGTCGCGCAAGCGTGGCTCGCCGCGCCCGACGTGGCCGCCACGCTCGCCGCGCAAGCGGCGTCGCCTCTCGTGCGGAGCGTCCGGCACAAGCCCGGCGGGCCCACCTCGCCCGCCGACGTCGACAGCGGCGGCCGCTCGCTCATGAGCGACGACACCTGGCGTGCGGGATACGCGCTCCTCGCCGCGTACGGGCTGCACTTCGACCTCCAGACTCCGTGGTGGAACCTGCCCGAGGCCCGCCGGCTGGCCGAGGACTTCCCTGATACGACCCTCGTCGTGAACCACTCCGGCGTGCTGCTCGACCGGCACCCCGAGACGATCGCGCGCTGGCGCCGCGCTCTGGAAGAGATCGCCGCCGCCCCCAACGTCGTGATCAAGGCCTCGGGGCTGTGCGTCGAGGGAGAGCCGTGGACCACCGACCTCAACCGCGACGTGATCCTCGACATGGTGCGCATCTTCGGTGCCGACCGCGTGATGTTCGGCAGCAACTTCCCGGTCGACGGAATGTTCGTCAGCTACCGCGGACTTCTGGAGACCTACCAGGAGGTGCTGTCGGTGCTCCCGGCGCGCGATCAGTGGGCGGTTTTCGCCGGGACCGCAGAGCGCGTGTACCGGCCTGCCCCCCTCGGGGCGTGAGCCGGTCGCCGGTTAGGGTGGGCGTATGGCGATCACCTCCGACAGCGAGGCCCGTGTGATCCCCGATCAGCGTCGCGAGAGACTCATGCGTGCCCTGCACCGCGAGAAGGTCTTGAGCGTCCACCAGCTCACGGATCTCCTCGGCGTCTCGCACATGACCGTGCGTCGTGACATCGCGGTGCTCGAGCAGGAGGGGCTTGCCCTCGCCGTTCCCGGCGGCGTGCGCCTCGCGACCCATGCGATCTCGGAGCCCTCGCGCGACGACAAGTCGCTGCTGCGCCCCGAGCAGAAGTCCGCGATCGCCGCGGCGGCCGCCGCCCGCGTCCGCGACGACATGGTCGTCTACCTCGACGCCGGCACGACCATCCAGGCGATGGTGCCGCTGCTCCTCGAACGCACCGGCCTCACGATCGTGACGAACGACTTCGGCATCGTCGACGCACTCGCACGCACGAGCATCCCCACGATCCACACGGGCGGGCGCGTGGACCACGCCAACCGCTCGACGATCGGCTCGCTCGGCGCACTCGTGCTCGCCCAGCTCAACACCGACATCGCCTTCATCAGCGCCTCATCGTGGAGTCTCGCGCGCGGGGTGACGACTCCCGAGCCGTCCAAGGTCGACGTGAAGCAGGCCGCGATGCGTGGCACGGCCGAGAGCGTGCTGGTGGCGGACTCCTCCAAGTACGGCTCGTTCAGCGTCTACAAGGCAGCCGAGCTCAAGGCCTTCGATGTCATCGTCACCGACACCGAACTGTCCGACACCGCCGCCGAGGCGATCACCGGCCGCGGGATCGAGCTGACGCTCGCGCTTGCTACGCTCTAGCGCGTGGGAACAATAAACGCGGCGCTCGTGACGGGGCGCTTCTTCACCTTCCGCGACCGCCGCGCCTGACGGCGCGCTCGCTCTCGCTCGCATCAGCGCGCCGTCCTTCCGAGACGTCACCACGCACCTCGGACGGGCGCTTTCTCGTCTCCACGACGCTGCCCTCTGGGGTGCTCCTTCTCACTCTGGGAGCACGCTCATGCCTCGATCTCACCATGGCGGCCGCCATGAACTCGGCCAGAACTTCCTCATCCACGTCCCGTCGATCGACGCCGTCCTACGCCTCGTGGCCGAGACGCGCGGACCGATCCTCGAACTCGGTGCCGGTGACGGCGCCCTCACGCGACCGCTCGCCGCACAAGGTCGTCCCCTCACGGCGATCGACCTCGACGAGCATCGGGTGCGCCGGTTGGCGGAGGGCCTTCCGCACGTCGACGTCGTCCACGCCGATGCGCTGACCTTTCCGCTGCGCGCGCCGGTCATCGTCGGCAACATCCCGTTCCACGTCACGACGCCGATCCTTCGACGGCTCCTGCGCGAGCCCGGGTGGGAGCACGCGATCCTCCTGACCCAATGGGAGGTGGCACGCAAACGCGCGGGCGTGGGAGGGCGCACGATGATGACGGCCCAGTATGCGCCCTGGTTCGAGTTCGCCCTCCACGGGCGCGTTCCGCGGTGGGGGTTCTCGCCGCCGCCGAGCGTGGACGGCGGCATCCTCAGCATCAGTCGCCGCGCCGCGCCGCTCCTCCCTGAAGAGCAGCGCCGGGGATATCAGGACTTCGTCCGGGCGGTGTTCTCGGGACGGGGCGGGAGGTTGGAACGTATCGTGCAGGGGGCCGCGCGGGTGGGCCCGGGCGTGGCGCAGCGAGCGGTCGCTCAGGCTCGGGCGCACGGGGCGCTGCCGCGCGATCTGAGCCCCGAGCAGTGGGTGACGATCTGGCAGGCGCTGCGGAGATGAAGATCGGCGTGCGGGAGGAGTCGCGCTATCCGCCCGCACGCCGCCGCTCGTCTGCGCGTCGCAACCGGAGCCGCATCGCTTCGCGTTCCTCCAGGGGCCACGGGCCGGAGTCGGCGAGGGGGATCTCCGTCATCCATCGCCGTTGGTGCTCGGGGATGAGCCTCGCGACGCGGTCCGGGTCGCGGTCCGCCGTCGCATAGAGGTCGGGCCCATCGGCGTAGAACGGATCGCACAGGACGAGGCGGCCATCCGAGGTGCGCATGACGTTCGACGGATTGTCATCGAGCGGTCCGCACCACGGAAGCTCCTGCCGGGCGCGCTCATGGATCGCCGCGACGAGGTGCGCGAGCTCCGACAGCTCAGGGGTCGGCTCGTGCAGCTGGGCGAGAAACGACTGCGCCCGCGTGGTCGCTACCGGAGTCAGTCGTTCCATGATCTGCAGATCGCCTCCGCCGTCCAGCCGACGGTGTTCGTGCAGTACCGGTACCCGTCGGGTGTGGGATGCCTCGACGTAGAGGCTCGCCGTGTACGGTCCGACGGGATCGCACGGACTGATGCGGGCGGCCAGCTCGCCGTCAGGAGAGCCGAGGGCGATCGCCCAGTCTCCTTCGCCGCACGAGGTCCATCCCTCCGCCCGCAGCAGTCGCTCCACGTCGACATACGTCGCGGCGGCGGGCACGTCGTCCAGGAACGCGAGGTGCGGTGCGGCCATCACGACAGCGTACTGACGGGCCGTCGCGGCTTGACTCCGACGCGGCGTCATAGTTTCCACTGGGGGCATGCTCATCCCCTTGGCGTACCTGGCCTCGTATCTGCTCTCCGTGCTCGGCAACTCGATCGCGGGTGTCGCGCTTCCCCTCATCGTCCTCCAGGTGACCGGCAGCGTGCTCGGCGCGGGCACCGTCGCCGCGGCGACCGCGCTCCCGGCCGTGCTGGCGGGACTGCTGATGGGTGTGGCGATCGATCGGATCAACCGGCGCACGTCCTCGGTGATCACCGACCTCATCTCGGCGGCGGCGGTCGCGGCGCTGCCGCTCATCGATCTGGCAACCGGGCTGACGCTCGGGTGGTTCATCCTGTTCGGCGTGATCGGGTCGCTCGGCGATGTGCCCGGGATGACGGCGCGCGAGGCGCTGCTGCCCGCCATCGTGCGACACGGGCGGATCGGCGCCGAGCGGCTCATCGGCATCCGGGAAGCGCTCGGAGCCATCGCGCTGGTGCTGGGGCCCGCTGCGGCCGGGACGCTCATGGTGCTGTTCGACGGATCGACCGTGCTGTGGGTCACGGCGGCGACGTCGTTGGCGGCCGCTCTGATCACGCTCCTCATCCCGCATCGGGTGGGCGCAGTGACGACCGGTGACGGCGTGGCCGCGCGCCGGGCCGCCGGCACGTGGAACCAGTTGCGCGAGGGATGGCGGGTGCTCTTCGGCAGCGGCTTCCTGCTCGTCACCACGGCATTGAGCGTGGTCTCGGTGATCGTGCTGGCCGCGCTGCAGGGCCTGCTGCTGCCGGTGTACTTCTCGCTGGAGCAGCAACCGGGAATGCTCGGGTTCGTCTTGACGGCGCTCGCGATGGGAATGCTCGTCGGAAGCGGCATCTATGCGGTCGCGGGCGTTCGGGGCAGGCGACGAGGCTGGTTCCTCGCGGGATTGGTCGGCACCACGATCGGGTTCGGTCTCGTCGGCTCGCTGGCCTCGGTGTGGGTCGTGTTCGCGGGAGCCTTCGTCGTCGGGCTCTCGAGCGGCCTGTTCGGCAGTCTCATGGGCGTGCTCATGATCGAGCGGATCCCGGAACAGATGCGCGGGCGGATCCTCGGCACCCAGAACGCGATCATGACGGCCGCCCCCGCCCTCGGCATCATCGTCGCCGCGGTGATCACGGAGTATGCCGGTGTGCGCTGGGCGGCCGCCGCGCTCGCCGCGGTGTGGCTGGTGGCGCTGGTGCTTGGGCTCGCCGCACGATCGCTGCGTACTCTGGAGGCGGGCGAGGGCTTCGAAGAAGAGACGACGGCGGTGGGCAGTGCGTAGCGCAGAGCTGGCAGGACTCGCCGGAGTGAGCGTGCGGACGCTCCGTCACTATCACCAGACCGGGTTGCTCGAGGAACCTCCGCGGCACCGCAACGGCTACCGCGACTACACCGTGCACGATCTCGTCCGCCTTCTGCGGATCCGACGGCTGGCCTCGCTCGGCATCCCGCTCGAGCGCATGCCGCCGCTCCTCGACGACGTCGACGCGGATGCCGGGTCGGCCCTGGAGGAGCTGGACGCGGAGCTGGCGGCGCAGGTCGACCGGCTGAACGCCCAGCGCGCCGTCATTGCGCATCTGCGCGCGCACGGCGCCGCACCGGACCTGCCGCCCGAGCTCGCCCCGTTCCTGGCGGTCTTCTCGACGGCACCGTTGCCATCGAGCATGGTCCAGCACGATCGCGACCAGTCCGTGCTTCTCGCTCACCTGGCAGGGGATGAGGGCTTGCGCTCCCTCGCGGCGTTCTACGAGCGCCTGAGCGAGCCCGACATCGCACCGCGGGCGACCGAGATCGCACGGCGTTATGCCGAGCTCGGATCGGAGAGTGCGGATGCCGAGGTCACCGAGACCGCCGAGGCACTCGTGGCGATGCTGCGCCCGCTCATCGACGAGCTCTCTCCCGGTGAGGACGGCATCGTGTGGTCCGGGCCCCTGCACTTGTTGACCGAGTACACCGACGACGCCCTGAACGATCAGCAGCGCCGGTGTCTTCACCTCGCCGAGCGCATGCTGGAGGAGCGAGACGGTGCGGCCGGGGGTTGACCCCCCGCCGGCCTACCGCAGGATGCACCGCCGCCTGATGGTCCGCGCTGTCGGAGGCCGCTCGTAGGCTGAGCCCGTGGCGACCGTCGGCGATGTGCGAGCGATCGCCTCGCGCTTGCCGGGAAGCGAGGAGCGCACCACGACGGCCGGGGTGTCGTGGTTCGTGCGGTCGAAGCCGTTCGTGTGGGAGTGTCATCCGTGGCCGAGTGTTCCGGAGCCCGTGCGCACCGTGCTCGCGACCGAAGAGGTCTTCGGGGTCAAGGTCTCCGACCCGCTCGATGCGGAGGCGCTTCGCGAGATGGAGCCGCGGGTCTTCCTCCCCCAGACCACCCGCTGGGGTGAGCCGAAAGTGGCGTTCCGTCTGGCGGACATCGACCTCGATCACCTGGCGGAGCTCGTCGTCGAAGCGTGGCGGGTGCAGGCGCCGAAGTATCTCGTGCGTGCGTTCGACGAGGTGGGGGAGTCGGCCGCCGACGTGTAGGGCGGGCATCTGAGCGGAGCCCATCCGGCCTCCGATCCACCCTCCGACCGGTTTTACATCACGGAAACATCCCGGTCATTGTCACGACAGAACACCGGGTATACAGTGTGCTTACTCAGTGTAAACATGCTGCTTAATGACGAGAGGATCGCCGTGGACGACAGCAATCTCGGTGCCCGGGTGCGCGAGCTGCGCATGCTGCGCCAGATGTCCACGCGCGAGCTGGCGCGGCGCGCGTCGATCAGCGCGGGGTACGTCAGCCAGATCGAGAACGGCCAGGCGAACACCAGCCTGGACGTCGTCCGACGGATCGCCGCCGCGTTCGGCGTTCCGTGGACCGAGCTCTTCAGCGCGCAACCCGCGCTGGGCACCGTCCTCCGCCGCGCCGAGCGCCCCATGCTCGCGGCGGGCAACTCCGTCCGGCACTTCCGCATCACGCAACCGCCCCTCGGCAACGTCGAGGTGCTGGTGTCGGAGTACGAACCCGGTCACGGCGAGGGGAGCGAGAGCTACACCCACGGCGACTCGCAGGAGGTGTGCGTGATCCTGCGCGGTCGCTTCCGGTTCCACCTCGGTGACCAGGACTACATCCTCGAGACCGGCGACAGCCTGGACTACCGCTCCTCCACGCCGCACAGCATCGTCAACATCGGCGACGCCCCCGGCGAAGCGTTGTGGGTGGTCACCCCACCCTCCGACGCCCCCCTTCCCTACGTGGACTGATCCCCGTCCTCAGACTCCCGGCGCCGATGCGACGCTCGCAGGGCACCGGTGATCGGCGATGCCGAAAACGGCACCGCGATCCGCTCCACCGCTCCACTCACCCGTTCCACCCGCTCCACCACGCACCGCACCGTCCGAGCTCCATCCCTTCCCCGGATTCCCGGATCCGCGCATCACCCGTCCCGCGCTAGGAGAACATGATGAACATCCGCCGCACCGCCGCGCTGCTCGCGGCCGCCGCCCTCGCCACCACCCTCGCCGGCTGCGCGAGCGAATCGCCCGACGCCGAAGGCGCCACCACGACGATCGAGTTCGGCCTGCCCACCAACATGGGCGCCAACAACTCGCCGATGGCCGTCGCCGAGGCGATGGGATACTTCGCCGACGAGGGCCTCAAGGTCGACATCGTCGTCACGGGCGACTCGACCTCCATCGTCCAGGGGATCGACTCCGGCTCCCTCGACATCGGCAGCACGCCGCCGGAGCCGATCTGGCAGGCCATGACCAAGGGCAGCGACCTGCAGCTGGTCTACAACTACATCCGCAAGCAGACCGGATCGCTCGCCGTGCTCGAAGACAGCCCCATCCAGTCGCTGGAGGACTTCCGCGGCGCGGTGATCGGGCAGGCCAGCCTCGGCACCTCGAACATGCTGCTGTCGGAGGGCATCCTCGCCTCGGCAGGCCTCGTCCCCGATGTCGACTACTCGCACCTCGCGGTCGGCACCGGCGCGGCGGCTCTGCAAGCCCTGAAGGGCGGACAGGTCGACGCGTTGTCGCTGTGGGACACCGAGTACGCCGCGTTCGAGGCGCAAGGCACCGCGCTGCGCTACTTCACGACCGACGAGGTGGCCTCGCTCTTCTCCACGACGTACTTCACGAGCGCCGACTACGCGGGCAAGAACGCCGAGACGATCGAGGGCTTCGGTCGCGCCATGGCCAAGGCGACGCTGTTCACCGCGACCAACCCCGAGGCCGCGCTGCGGATCATGTACGACAAGTACCCCGACACCCTCGTGGCGGGCAACTCCATCGACGACCAGCTCGCGATCGACCTCGTGGCACTGGAGCGCCGCATCGAGCTGCTCACCGCCGGTGACCCGCAGGCCACCGGGACCTGGGGCGCCTACGACGAGTCGGCGCTGAAGGCGTGGGCCGCGTTCGCCCTCGACGCGGGGATCATCGACTCCGCCGTCGACAGCGTCGCCGCCGCCCCGAACACGTTCGTCGAGGCCTACAACGACTTCGACGGAGACGCCGTCATCACCGAGGCGAAGAACTGGAGCGCTGCCGAATGACGACCCTCACCTACACCGCGGGGGTCCCCGCGATCGACCACCACTCCCATGCCGGATACATCCGGCCGGGGGAGGAGCTGGAGGGGATCGATGCCCTCGAGCGCGAGAACGCGATGGGACACGTGGAGGCTCAGCTTCCGGCTGGCGTGTTCGACGCCTTCGTCGACGCACGCGGACGCCGCGACGGGGACGAGCTCGACCGGCTCGATCGCGAGTACGGTATCCGGGCCCTCTTCGAGGAGAGCATCGCCTTCCAGGCCACGACCGTTCATGCGGTCGCCCTGGCCGACGGGAGCCGGGCGCTCTACGGAGACATCCCGCACGCCGAGCAGGTGCGACTGAGCACCGAGCGTCGCCGCGCGGACTTCCCGGGCCTCTACGGCCAGGCGCTGGAGCTCTCGCACACCGCGGCGGTGCTCACCGACATCCCGCAGATCGACGGTACGCGGTGGCCGCACGCGCAGTACAAGCCGGTCGCGCGCATCGATCCCTACCTCTACCCGTTCGGGCACCCGCCCTTCCGGCGCCGCGGTTCGGACAGTCCCCGCTTCCAGCGTGTGTTCGGGTCGATCCTCGTCGACCTGCTCGCGGCCGAGGCGCTCGCAGGGCCGCCCGCGACGCTCGCGGAGTACGAGGAGTTCGTCCGGACCTCCATCGCGCGTCGCCAGGACAGCGGGTTCGTCGGGCTCAAGATCGCCTCGGCCTATGTGCGCTCGCTCCACTTCGTGCGGCGGTCGCGGGAAGAGGCGACGGCGGCGTACGAGCGGCTCCGCACCGACCCGGCGGCGCTGGAGACCGAGGCCCACACGATCCTCGCCGACTTCCTCGTCTTCGCGATCGCCGAGCTGGCCGTCGAGCGCGAGTTGCCGGTGCAGATCCACACCGGCATGGGGCACGCCGAGCCCGGGCTCCTCCTCACGGGCGCCGACCCGCGCAACCTCGAGCCGCTGCTGTCCGACCCCGCGCTCAATCGACTGCGTGTGATCCTCATCCACGGCGGATACCCGTACACGGCGTATCTCGCGGCGATCGCGCAGGCGCACGGCAACGTGTACGTCGACTACTCGTGGATGCCCTACCTCCACCATCACGCCCTGGAACGGATGCTCCAGGAGTGGCTGGAGCTGCTCCCCGCCAACAAGGTGATGTTCGGCACCGACACCGGGCAGCCGGAGTTCCACGTGTCGGCCACAGCCCGCGGGCGGCTGCTCCTGGATCGTGCGCTGGCCGCCGGGGTGTCCGACCGCCTGTGGACGACGACCCAGGCCGAATGGCTGGCCGGCCGCGTGCTCAACGAGAACCTCTGTCGCGTCTACGGGTTGGAGGCACCGTGAACGACCTCATCCAGATCACCGACCTGTCGAAGGTCTACCAGACCCGAACCGGCGACGTGACGGCGCTGTCTCACGTCGACCTGGGTATCGGAGAGGGCGAGTTCGTCTCGATCCTCGGTCCGAGCGGCTGCGGCAAGACGACGCTGCTGCGGATCCTCGCCGGCCTGGAGGACCACACCGACGGCGAGGCCACGATCTCCGGCACCCCCATCGGGGCCCCGCGGGGCGAAGCGGGCATGGTGTTCCAGAAGGCCACGCTGCTGCCGTGGCTGAACATCCTCGACAACGTGCTTCTCCCCCTCAGCCTGAAGCGGCGCGTGACGGCGGCCGACCGCCGCCAGGCCACCGACCTGCTGACGATGGTGGGGCTGGAGGAGTTCCTCCGCAAGCACCCGCACGAGCTCTCCGGCGGCATGCAGCAGCGCGCCGCGATCTGTCGCGCCCTCGTGCACGACCCGGCGGTGCTCCTCATGGACGAGCCGTTCGGTGCGCTGGACGCCATGACGCGCGATGCCCTGAACGTCGAGGTCAACCGCATCTGGCGGGAGACGGGCACGACCGCCGTGCTCATCACTCACAGCATCGCCGAAGCGGTGTTCCTGGCCGAACGCGTCGTCGTGATGACGCCGAGGCCCGGCCGGATCGCGGAGATCGTCGACGTGCCGTTCGGCAAGGAACGCACCCCCGACCTGCTCGGCGATCCCGAGTTCGCCGCCCTGACCTCCCACATCCGACGCCATTTCGAGGTGAACTCATGACCGTCACCACTCAGATCGTGTCCTCGCGCCGGCGCCTCGTGAACACGCCGGCCAAGCGCACCGTCGGCTCGCTCGGCCTCCTGGCGGTGCTGCTCCTGGTGTGGCAGTTCGTCCCCGGCTGGACGAACACACCCGAGTACGTCGTGCCTCCGCTCAGCGACGTGCTGGCCGCCCTGTTCGATCCCACCGCCTTCCCCCGCTACGTGGAGAACGCCGCCTCGACGATGACGATCGTCCTCACGGGGCTCGCGATCGGCGTCGTGGCGGGCCTCGTCCTCGCGATCCTGTTGGCGCAGTTCCCCACGGCGTACGCCGTCGTGTTCCCCTACATCGTGGCGATCGAGTCCATTCCGAAGGTGGCGATCGCTCCGCTGTTCATCATCTGGTTCGGTTTCGGCATGCCTTCCAAGGTCGTCGTGGTGGTGCTGCTCGCCTTCTTCCCGATGCTCGTGAACGCGCTGCACGGCTTCCGCGGGGTGGACCGCGACCAGGTCGACCTCTTCCGGGTGAACGGCGCCAAGCGCTGGCAGATCCAGACGCGCCTCATGCTGCCCGCCGCACTGCCGCAGATCTTCTCCGGCCTGGAGCTGGCCGTCGCCAACTCCATGATCGGCGCGATCGTCGCCGAATTCGTCGGGGCGCAGAAGGGCCTCGGCGTCCTCATCCTGCAAGCGCAGGGACGCATGGAGACCGCGGCGGTGTTCGCGCTCCTCATCATCCTGTCGGTGCTCGGCATCGTCCTGAACCTGATCGTGCGGGTGCTCCGCAAGGTCGTCGTGCGATGGGAGATCACGTCGAAATGACTTTCAGCATCGTCGCACGCGATCCGCTGACCGGTGCGGTCGGCGTCTGTCAGGGAACCGGCTCCATCGCCCTCGCCTCCCGATGCCCGCAGGTGTCGGGCGAGGCCGCGGTCACGAGTCAGTGGCACTCCGATTGGCGGCTGGGGCTGCGGGCGCTGGAGCGGGGGCGCGCGGGGCTCGACCCCGTGCTCATCCTCGCGGGGCTCGCCGAGACCGATCCGCTCTTCCGCTACCGCCAGATCGGTGTGGTCCTCGACGACGGCCGTGTCGCCGCGCACACCGGGGACTACGTCGAGCCGGGCCTGTACGCGGGGCACCGGGTGGGGGACGGCTACGCCGTGCTCGGCAACGGCCTGGTCGGCCCCGAGGTGCTGGTGGCGATGGCCGAGTCGTTCGAGGGCGAGGGCGAGGCGGCCGACGAGGGTGAGACGGCCTTCGAGGAGCGGCTGATGCGTGCCCTGGAGGCCGGGCTCGCCGCGGGTGGGGAGGGTCGGCGGCACGTGTCGTCGTCGATCATCACGGCCGTTCGTGGTCAGCGCCGCCCGCGCCTCGACCTCCGCGTCGACATCGCGCCCGAGGGGACCGACGCGATCGTCGATCTCCGCAGGATCTTCGACGAGTACGCGCCCTTCATCGACTACTACGGGAGCTATTGGCTCGACCACCCCGAGGTCACCGGCGAGCAGTGGCTCGCCCTGGGCTCCCCCCTCTCCTGATCCGCAGGATGCCCCACCTGAGCGGGGCGTGGCAGGGCAGGAGCGGGGCGGGGAGAAGCGGGCCGGTACCCTCTTCATCGTGCGCCGTGTGACCTCCCTCGACACGACAGCCCTCACCGGTCCGATCGACCGCGACCTGCTCGCCGCGTTCCGGCGGTCGCTTCCGGTCGACATCCGCGGATCCCTGTGGGCGATCTGGTGGCCGATGGTCGCCCTGAACGTCAGCTCCCTCTTCCTGACGGGGTTCTTCGCGTGGCTCGCGCTGTCGGACGGCCCTCCTCGGACCGACAACCTCGTGGTCGCCGGGGGACTCGCGGCGGTCGCGCTCTTCGTGCTCGTGATCACGACGGTCTCGGCGGTCTCCGGCACCCGCCGGCGACGCGGCGTCCGGCAGTTCCGGCTCTCGCGCTTCGCCCGCGACAACGACTGGACGTATGCGCCGGTCAGCGCCGGGCTTGCGTTCCCGGGAATGATCTTCGGGGAGCGCGCGGCTCAGGTGGCGTATGACGTCGTGCGTGGGTCGGGGGCGAGCGGACTCGTGATCGGCAACCAGACCTTCACGACGGGGGAGGGGAAGAACCGCCGGACGCATCGCTGGGGATTCGCGAGCGTGCGGCTGGGGACGAGCCTGCCGCACATCGTCCTCGATGCGCGCAGCAACAACGCCCTCGGCGCCACGAACCTCCCGGTGTCGCTCGACCCGACGCAACGGCTGGAACTGGAAGGCGACTTCTCTCGCCACTTCACGCTGTACGCGCCGCACGGGTATGAGCGGGATGCGCTGTATCTGTTCACGCCCGACGTGATGGCGCGCTTCGTCGATCACGCGGCCGCGGTGGACATCGAGATCATCGACGACCGGATCTTCCTCTACTCCCGCCGCGATCTGGCCACGCTCGACCCGGCCGTCTGGGAGTGGCTCGTGTCTGCCCTCGACGCCGTCACGGAGAAGATCGAGCAGTGGCGTCGTTGGCGTGACGACCGTCTCGGGGAGACCCAGGTGGTGGCTGCCGCATCCGGTGTCGGCGAGATCGTCCGCCCGCCGCGGGGAGTGGCTCCGGAGGGTCGACGACTCGTGCAGCGAGTGCACTGGGCGTGGATCGCGATCGGCGGCGCCTTCGCGGCGTGGGGGCTGTTCACCCTCCTCCGCGATGTCTGGTCTGGCCTCTTCGGCTGAGGCGAGACCCGACCGTCACGCGACCCCTGCCCCGACCGCCACCGCCGCGCCGACGGCTCCCTCAATCACCCCATCCGCTGGGGTCGGAGGTCGATGCGGCGGAGCAACTGTGCGTTGAGGGCGACCACGATCGTCGACAGAGACATCAGGATTGCTCCCACCGACATGGGCAACACGAACCCGAGCGGGGCGAGCACTCCGGCGGCGAGGGGAACGGAAAGCAGGTTGTAGCCCGCCGCCCACCACAGGTTCTGTGCCATCTTGCGGTAGCTGGCGCGCGAGAGCTCGATCACCGAGAGGACGGATCGCGGGTCATCGCTGGCGAGCACCACTCCGGCCGAGGCGATCGCCACATCGGTGCCCGCGCCGATCGCGATGCCGACTTCGGCCTGAGCGAGGGCGGGGGCGTCGTTGACGCCGTCGCCGACCATCGCCACGCGGCGACCATCGGCCTGCAGCGTCGCCACGGTGGAGGACTTGTCTTCGGGACGCACGCCGGAGAAGACCCGGTCGATTCCCACCGACGCCGCCACCGCTCGGGCGACCGGCTCGGCGTCGCCCGTGATCATCACGACCTCGATTCCGCGCCGGCGAAGGGCGGCGACGGCGCCGCGCGACTCGGGCCGCACCTCGTCGGCGAGGGCGATCGCTCCGATCACGGTGTCGCCTCGGACAACGTGGAGCACGATCTCGCCGCGATCGTGGCCCAGTGCCGACGCGTCGAGTCCCGCGGAGCCGATCTCGTCGAGCAGCCGCGGACCGCCGACCCGCACCCTCGCCCCGTCGACGGTCGCCGTGACGCCCAGCGCCGGCACCGACGAGAACTCCGTCGACCGCGGAACGGTGAGGCCTCGTTCGGCGGCCGCGCGCACGATCGCCCGAGCGAGCGGGTGCTCGCTGTCGGTCTCGGCGGCCGCCGCCAGCGCCAGAACGTCGTCCGCGCTGTGGTCGCCCGTCGCGGCGACGTCGATGACGGCGGGTTCGCCCCGCGTGAGGGTTCCCGTCTTGTCGAACAGCACGGTGTCGATCGTCCGCATGCTCTCCAGGGCCAGTCGGTCGGTGACGAGCACACCGCTGCGGGCCGCCCGCTCGGTCGCGATCGAGACGACGAGCGGGATCGCGAGGCCGAGCGCGTGCGGACAGGCGATGACGAGCACCGTGATCGTGCGGACGACTGCACTGTCGGGATCCCCCACCGCCGTCCAGACCACCGCCGTGACCACGGCCGCGCCCAGAGCGAACCAGAACAGCCACGCGGCGGCCCGGTCGGCCAGACGCTGAGCGCGGGAGGTGGAGCTCTGCGCCTCCGCGACGAGCCGGCGGATGCCCGCGAGCGTGGTGTCGTCGCCCGTGGCGGTCACCTCCACTCGGACCCCGGAGTCGGTGGCCACGGTCCCCGCGACGACCGCGTCGCCGACGCCGCGGTCCACCGGACGCGACTCGCCGGTGACGAGCGACTCGTCCATCGCGGCGCGACCCTCGATGATCCGTCCGTCGGCGGGAACGCGGGCTCCCGGGCGCACCACAACGACGTCGCCGACGACGAGCTCGGACGGAGAGACGGCGACCGTCGCGCCTGCATCCACGCGCTCCGCCTGATCGGGGAGCAGCGCGGCGAGCGAGTCGAGCGCAGACGTCGTCGCCGCCAGCGACCGCATCTCGATCCAGTGCCCCAGGAGCATGATGACGATGAGGAGGGCGAGCTCCCACCAGAACTCCAGTTCGTGGTCGAGCAGGCCCAGGCTCGCTCCCCACGAGGCGACGAACGCGACGGTGATCGCGAGCGCGATGAGGAGCATCATGCCCGGTCGGCGGGATCGCAACTCCTCGACGGCGCCCACGAGGAAGGGGCGTCCGCCCCAGACGTACATGACCGTTCCGATGAGCGGCGAGACGAAGGCGAGCCCGGGGACATCGGGCAGCCGGTAACCGAGCAGCATCGCGAACATGCCGGAGAACGCGACCACCGGCACCGCGAGGACGAGGTTCACCCAGAACAGCCGGCGGAACTGCGCCACGTGCCCCGCGTGCCCGGCGTGTCCCCCGTGCCCGCCGTGATCCCTGTGGTCGCCGTGTCCCTCGTGCGCGCCGTGGGTGTGCTCCATCGATTCGTGCGGCTCGGTCATCGCCGGTCCTTTCGTCTCAGGCGGTCGGGAGGGAAGAGCGGAATCGGCGCAGTCGCAGGCTGTTGCCCACGACGAAGACGCTCGAGAACGCCATCGCGGCGCCCGCGATCATCGGGTTCAGCAGTCCCAGAGCCGCCAGCGGAAGGGCGGCCACGTTGTAGGCGAACGCCCAGAAGAGATTGACCTTGATCGTGCCGAGCGTCCGTCGTGACAGCCGCACCGCGTCGGCGGCCACGCGCAGGTCGCCGCGGACGAGCGTGATGTCCGCCGCCTCTATCGCGACGTCGGTGCCGGTGCCCATCGCCATTCCGAGGTCGGCCTGGGCCAGGGCGGCGGCGTCGTTGACACCGTCGCCGACCATCGCCACCACTCGGCCTTCACCCTGCAATCGGGCCACTTCGGCCACCTTGTCGGCGGGAAGGACGCCGGCGATCACGCGCTCGATGCCCACCAGGTCGGCGATGTGACGCGCGGCCGCGGCGTTGTCTCCCGTGAGGAGCACCGGCGCGAGACCGAGGGCACGCAACTGGGCGACGGCGTCGGCACTCGTGGGCTTCAGCGTGTCGGCGACCACCACGATGCCGCGCGCGCGACCGTCCCACGCCACCCAGATCGCGGTCTGTCCCCGCGCCTCGGCCCGCTCCTGTGCGGCCACGAGCGCCGGGTCGGGGACGATCCCGAGTTCGTCGAGGAGTGTGGAGCGCCCGACCACGACCGTCGTGCCGGCGACGGTTCCCTCCACGCCGCGTCCGGGAAGGTTGCGGAAGCCGGACACCTCGGCCAGCGCGCCGGTCTCGCCGGCAGCGAGGGCGACGGCGCGCGCGATGGGGTGTTCCGAGGCATCCTCCACGGCGCCGGCGCGCCGCAGCACCTCGCCCGCCGTCTCGTCGGCCGCAGCGACGACTTCTGCCACGCTCATCCGGCCCGCCGTGACGGTGCCGGTCTTGTCGAGCACGACGGTGTCCACGCGTCGGGTCGACTCGAGGACCTCGGGTCCCTTGATGAGGATGCCCAGCTGCGCGCCGCGGCCGGTGCCCACCAGGAGTGCGGTGGGCGTGGCAAGGCCGAGCGCGCAGGGGCACGCGATGATCAGCACCGCGACGGCGGCGGTGAAGGCGGCCGCCGCGGACGACCCGATCAGCAGCCAGCCCGCGAGCGTCGCCGCGGCGATTCCGATGACGACCGGCACGAAGACCGCCGAGATCCGGTCGGCCAGCCGCTGCACCTCGGCCTTGCCCTCCTGGGCCTGTTCGACCAGTCGTGCCATCTGCGCGAGCTGGGTGTCGGCGCCGATGCGCGTGGCGCGGACGATCAGGCGCCCGCCGGCGTTGATGGTGGCTCCCGTGACCGCATCACCCACCGTCACCTCGACGGGCACGGGCTCACCGGTGAGGAGCGACCGGTCGATCGCGGAGGTCCCCGATACGACGATGCCGTCGGTGGCGATCTTCTCGCCGGGGCGCACCACGAACTCGTCGCCGACGCGGAGCTCTGCAGTGGGGATGCGAGTCTCCACCCCGGCGCGACGGACGGCGACCTCCTTCGCCCCCAGCTCGAGCAGGGCCCGCAATGCCGCTCCGGCGCGACGCTTGGCCCGCTTCTCGAAGTAGCGGCCCGCGAGCACGAACATCGTGACTCCGGCGGCGACCTCGAGGTAGATGTTGCCGCTGCCGTCTCCGCGCTCCAGCGCCCACGTGAAGCCGTGGGTCATGCCGATCATCCCCGCGCTTCCGAAGAAGAGCGCGTAGACCGACCAGAGGTAGGCCGACAGGGTCCCCATGCTGATGAGGGTGTCCATCGTGGTGGCGCCGTGTCGGAGGTTGATGACTGCGGCGCGATGGAAGGGCCATCCGGCCCAGACGACCACCGGCGTCGCCAGCGCGAGCGAGGCCCACTGCCAGCCGGGGAACTGCAGAGCCGGCACCATCGCCAAGACGATCACCGGTACCGACAGCGCGACGGCGCCCACCAGCCGACCACGCAGGCTGCGCAGCTCGGGATTGCTCCCGGCGTCGTCCGGCGGGGCGGGAAGCGTCGCGGTGTACCCGGTGCGCTCGACCTCGGCGATGACCGCGGCCGGGTCGAGGCCGGCGGGCGCCACGACGATCGCCTTCTCGGTGGCGTAATTGACGGTCGCGTTCACGCCGTCGAGGCGATTGAGCTTCTTCTCGATGCGCATGGCGCACGATGCGCACGTCATGCCGCCGATCTCGAGCTCGAGGCGCTCGGTGCCGGGGTCGGTCGTGGTCATCTCAGACGGTCGCGGCCTCGTAGCCGGCCTCTTCGACGGCGGCGATCACCGCGGCGGTGTCGACCGCGTCGGACGTCGTCACGCGGAGCACGCCGGTCTGCGCGCTCACCTCGATGTCGGTGATGCCGGGAACCTGCGACACTTCGCCGCGCACGGCGCTCTCGCAGTGTCCGCACGTCATGCCGGTCACCTGGAACTCTGTCGTCTGCATGGAAGATCCTCTCTCGAATACCCCCGGGGGGTACTTACGCGACAACTCTATCCGTCTGCCGTCTATTCCGCGCCCGGCGGCGTCTCCGATTCGCGCAGAGGGCGGATGACTCGGCAGGGATTCCCCGCGGCCACCACGTTCGGCGGGACGTCGCGGGTGACCACCGAGCCGGCGCCGATGATGCTGTTTTCGCCGACGGTGACCCCGGGGGTGAGGGTGACCGAGCCTCCGAGCCAGACGTTGTCTCCGATCGTGACGGGCAGCGGGAGTTCCCAGCCGTCCCGCCTCCGAGGCACGTCTTCCGCGTGGTTGGGCGTGTAGATGGCGCACCGGGGACCGATGAGGCAGTCTGCGCCGATCGTCACCTGCCCGCCGCCGATGACGAGGAAGTCGGCGTTGATGAAGGTCCGATCGCCGATCACGAGGCGTATGCCGTAGTCGATGCTGATCGGCGGACGGAAGTCGATGTCGGCGCCCGCGCCGGGGATCAGGTCGTGGAAGAGCTGTCGCGCATGCTCGGGCGAGCGGTAATACGTCGCGGTGATCTCGGCGCAGACCGCGTGCGCCTCCCACGAGAGCTCCTGCAGCGCGGGAGACGTGCGATATCGGATCCAGTCCCCCGCCAGCAGCCGCCGCAGGTCTTCGTCTGTCGCGGCCAGCGCCTGTATCCGGGCGTCTGGGACCGTGTCGTCAGTCATGCTTCCTCCTATGTTGTTAGCAACAACATATAGGGATCACGTGGCGAGCATGCGGGGAGGCCTGCAGAAAGACAACAGGGCCCGTCCGACGCATGGTCGAACGGGCCCTGTTCGCTGGATCAGCCGAGGCGGCGGCGTCGGGTCACCGCGATGCCTCCGACTGCCAGCAGCAGGACGCCGGCCAGCAGCGCCGGCCAGGGAATCTCACCACCGGTGCCGGGGAGGGAGGAGCCGGGGTCTTCACCGGCCGGGTCTTCACCGGCCGGGTCCTCGCCGCTCGGCGTCTCCCCGGGTGTCGGCGTCGGAGCCGGCGTGGGCTCACCCGGAGTCGGCGTCGGGGTCGGCGTCGGCTCTCCCGGCGTCGTGTCGCGGAGGACCACTCCGGCGTCCCACGTCGGGTCGATCCCCTGCGAGGCACGCACCTCGAAGTAGTCGTACTCGCCCGTGAGGTGAGGGTTGTCGTCGCCGAGCACGATCGTGGCGGTCAATCCGGTCTCCGGATCGGCGTTGGAGTCGGTGCCGTCGGTTCCCGCGCCCGTTCGCGTGAAGGCGTACTGCGTCGCCTGCTCCTCGGTCAGCTCGAAGCGCACCCGGTAGGTGCCGGCGACCAGCTCGTCGAAGATGTAGCGGCCGCGGGCGTCGGTCGTCGTCGTTGCGAGTGTCGCGCCGTCCTCTCCCAGGAGCACCACCCGCACGCCGGCGAGGGGTTTCTCTCCGGCTCCCTGCACGCCGTCGCGGTCGGCGTCGATCCACACGACGTCGCCGATCGCGTACGTCTTCAGCACGAAGCCGAAGTCGAGCGACGGGTCGTGATCGCCGTCCTCGGTGAGTGCCTCGACGGTCGTCGCCGTCCACGTCGAGGAGTCGCCGGAGGTGTCGCCGACGCCGTCGCGCGTCGGGACGTAGGGCGTCAGCGCCTCCACCGTGCGGGGATCGTCGCGGACGATACGCACCGTGTAGGTCTGTCCCTCCTCGAGCACGGGGAGCTTCTCGAACAGGTACTCGCCGTTCGGCCCGGTCGTCACGGAACCCACCGGCTCGCCGTCCACGTCGATCACGGGACCGTTCGGTCCCACGATCTCCAGCACGACCCCGGGAATCCCCGGCTCGCCCGGATCCTGGCGTCCGTCGCGGTTCTCGTCCACCCAGACGAAGTCGCCGACCGACACGCGCGGCGCCGGCGCGTCTTCCCCGGGCTCGTTGAAGATCCGCACTTCGGTCGAGCCCGTCGTCTCGTCCACGACCACGCGGAACAGCTCCGAGGTACGGAGGTATCCGGTCGGCGCCTTCACCTCGCGCACCCAGTAGGTGCCCGGCTCGGTGACCATCGGCACGCCGCCGTCGGCGGTGCGCAGCTTGCCCTCGCTCACCCGGAGGCCGTCGAGAACGACACGGCCGGCATCGGCCTGACCGGCCTCGGTGGAGCCGAGCACCTGGAACCGTGCGGCGTCGTCGTCGATCACGACCGACGCGTCATCGGCATCCAGCTTGCTGAGGTTGAGCGGATAGTCGTTGGTCGGGGTGATCGTGGCGCTCGTGCCGTCGATCACGTTGGTGATGCCCATGCCGACCTCGTACTCGGCGAGCCGGACGGCGAAGTAGAGCGTCACCTCCTGACCCTGCGTCAGGCGTCCGCGCTCGACGGTGAGGGTGTTCGAGCCATCGTCGAACACGACCTGGAGCGACGAGCCGGGGATCGAGTACCGCTCGGTCGCCGCGATCTCACCCGAACCGACGTTCGCCGGGTCCACGAACCCCAGGAAGGAGAGGCCGCCGGGGAGCACGTCGGCTACATCGCGCACCATCGCGGTGAAGGTGCCGTGCGGGATGAGATCCACGCGGTAGACGAACTCGTCGTCGACGAGGCGGCCGTCGGCGTCGATCTCGGCACGCAGGTTGTTGGTGAACGTGTCATTCGCGGCGTCGTAGATCCGCTTGCGCACCTCCATCTCGTTGCCGAAGGTCGTCGCGCGCGAGGTCGCCGACGAGACGTAGGTGTACCCGTTGTCGGCACCGCGGTACGACGCCTTGTTCACGATCTCCAGCGACTGCTTGCCGGCGATCGGCTTGGTCGGAAGCGTGATCGTGATCACGAAGTTCGCATCCGTGCGAATGCCGAGCTCTGTGAGCGCGTCGGCGAACGCGTCGTTGACGGCGAACTCCAGATCGCCGCCCGGGGTCAGGCGCAGATCCCAGAACGAGGAGTCGAGGGCGAAGCCGTTCCAGCCCAGCTGGTTCTCCGGGAACCACTCGTAGCGCAGTGAGATGCCCGCCGAGATCTCGTCGAGGTTCGCCGGGGTCACGTCGAACACGTCGTGGTCGACGAGATCCGTGATGACCGACGAGGTCACGTCGCCCACGCCGTTGCCGATCGTGAAGGTGAAGGGCACATCGATCGAGGAGCCGGGGGTGCCCGAGAGGGCGTTCGTCGGCCCGGCCTTACGGAAGACGTCGGGGTTGCTGACCTCCGATCCTGGGGCCTTGGGCTCCAGCGGGCGGTGGCCGACGGTGCGCGAGGCCGGGTCGGCGTCGTCCGAGTAGGCGAAGCGCGCCGTGTTGCCGAGCCCCGTGTACACCGCGTCGGCGGTCGGCGGCACCTGACCGGCAGCCGTCGTGCGGACAAGGCCGGCGACGGAGATGATCCGCGCCTTCACGGTGATCTTCACGTTCGTCGTGACATCCCTGCCCACGTTCACGAGCAGTGTGTCGCCGTCGCGGAGGTAGGTGCCCACGTACTCGTCCGCCGCGAACTGCGCTGCCGACACTCCGGTGACCTCGGTGAAGGTCGCGCCGTCGGCCGTCAGGAAGTCGGCGCCTGCCGCCCACTCCGTCTGCGCGGGAAGCGTGTCGGTGATGACCACGTTTCGCGTGAGCGCGTGGCGGGTGTCGGCGAAGTCGGCGAACGTCCGCAGATCGGCACCGAGGGTGTACTCCACATCGATCGCGGGGTCGAGTGTCACGCCGTCGGCGGCGAAGGTCACGGGGATGTCGCCCGGGCGCGACGTGGTCTTGGTGAACGCCACGCCCAGGTTCGGGCGGGGCTGCGCGGCGACGCGGCCGCCGACGCTCGTGCCGGCGGTGCGGTCTTCGCCGCCGTTGAGGGTGGCCGTGTTCTCGAGACGGACGGAGTAGTCGCCGCCGTCCTCGTTGTCCTTCACGGCGTCGTATCGCTCCTGCAGCTCGTCGCGGAGCGCCGCGAGCGCGTCGGCATCGGCGATCTTCGCGCGGTAGGTGAAGGTGTAGCGCGAGTTGGCTTCGGCGTCGAAGGTGTACGAGAACGACGCACCACTGACCGAGGGGAGTCCCGTCAGCTCGCTGGTCGCCTTGTTCACGCCGTCGGCGTCGAAGACGTCCTTCGTGCCCGAGAGCGAGCCGTCGACGAGGGCGAGGTGCGCGCCGAGCTCATCTGCGACCGTGACCTCTCGCGCGGCCGCGCTGTTGACCGTGATCGTGAAGGGGATCTCCCGCTCCAGGAACGACTCCGGCAGGACGACCTGTCCGTCTTCGATCGTGACGGCAGGGAAGTTCACCCCGCCCACGTTCTTGGCGAACGCGTCGGTCACCGTCTGCGGGGTCTCGCCGGGACGGGTGATGAGCACCGTCGTCCGGGTCTCCTCGCCGTCGTAGCGCCAGACGTGCTCGGTGGTCACGGCCTCATCGACGACGTCGACCTGGAACTTCAGGTCCAGGACACCCTGGTTGATGTCCGACGGGAAGGGATCGGCGAAGGTCACCACGATGTTGCCGTCGGCGTCGAGGGCCAGCGACTCCACCGCGGTGTTGCCCGAGGGGACGACGAGCGCCGACTCCGGGATCGTCACGCCGGAAGGCCGCTGAACCGTCACCACCTTGCCGTCGTCCATGCTCCCGTAGCCGATCTGGAAGCTGTAGTCGCGCCCGCTCTCGTAGACGGGCTTGCCGTTGTGCTCGGACACGTTCGGCAGGAGGACGGAGACGGTGCCTCCGGCGGCATGGGCGGCAGTGACGCCGCTGACGGCGAGGGCGGTCGTGACGACGACCGTCACGAGGGCGGCAACGGCGGTGCGCACGCGCGACCGCAGCCTTCGATTGTTCACGGGAGACTCCTCGGTGATCGCTCCGCTACGCGTGCGCCGCGGCTTCCGCGCGCGCCACATAGCGCCGGGCAGCGGTCGTGCTGCTGTCCGTCGGTGGGGGCCGTGCGCCGGTCGTCCCCGCCTCTGATCCGATGCGTGGGAGCGCTACCAAGGCGCATTCGCTCTCACGCTACCGACGGCGCGCAGCTCGACACGAATCGATTCAGCGACCATGCGCGAAATGCTCGCGCCGCTGCGGAAAGCGCTCTACAGGCTGTGTGCGTACAGCACGCCGGAGGAGGTTCCGAGGTAGACCCGCCCTCCGCCGACCGCCAGCGACGTGGCGCCCGACACCGGGGTGATCAGTCCCGCGAACGTCGCGCCCGCGTTGCGCGAGACGAACACGCGATCGCTCGTCAGCACGTACACCGTGCGTCCGGATACGTACAGGTCGGTGATGGACTCCCCGCCAGGCATCGCGACGGTGTGGATGCGGCGCGTGGACGGGGTGAACACACGAAGTCCCGTCGACCCGCCACTGAGGAGACGTCCGTCGCAGCTCTGCACGCGGGAGCCGACGGTACCGAGGTGGAACCTCTCACGAACGAGCGGCATCTCCTGCCAGTACCCCTGGTGGAATCGTCGCATCGGTCCGAACCCGCCTCCGGACCACCCGGCCTGGAGGTAGGGGACGCCGTCGGCGGACGCGATCCAGTGATACCGGTCTTGGGACTGTGCCCGCACCCCGTCTCGCGCGAACGACCGCTCCCACGTATAGGCGGCCGTGCGCCTCCACGCCACCGGGCCAGCCGGGCCAGCCTGGCCCGCGACCGAGCCCGAGCCGACGGCGAAGCGGCCGGCGTCCGAATCGGTGATGTCGAACACGTGGAACGAGGCACCGACCGGTTGCTGCTCCCACCTCAGCCCGTCGGGCGACCAGCTGAACCCGCCGCGCGGATCGAGCGCGGCCACGGGAGCATCGCCGAGCGGATCGATGTTGGGGGCCATCAGGCCGGCACTCGTGATCCGCCAGGTGTGGATGGCGTGCGTGTAGGCGCGGTGGCGGCTGCCGACGAACCGTCCGCGTGAGATGTCGAACGGGTCGATGCTGATCGGTCCCGTGTTGCCGTTCCAGTCTCCGTATCCGGCGAAGAGCATTCCGCGGTAGATCTCGAGGTCGACGATCCGCCTGCCGACCGCGGTCGGTTGAGCGGTGGCGCCGGGATGCGCCCCGAGGCGTTCCCAACCGGGCTCCTTCGCGCGAGGAAGCGCGGCCGCGGCCGAGGCTGCGCCGGCAAGAGTCAGAAACGTACGGCGTGAGATGGTCAACGGTCCCCCAGACGTGTCGCCACCCCCCAGCGGCGATCACCGACCCGACGGTAGCGCTACGCGTCGACCTGCCGGGCTCCGCTGCTCAAAGTGCGGCGTCCGCGGCGCGTTTCGCCGTCCGCCGGTGGCCGATGTCTCCGGACCGCCTGCGGCGATCTCCCAGGAATGCGTCACCCGGCTGCCCTATTCTCTTTCCATCCAGGGGGAGTACTCCGACACGGTCGGCTCGTCATTACGGGTGCATCGCACTCCGGGCCACCGGTCCCTGATCACAGGGATGGGGGAGACCTTGGCGTCGTCGCAACGCTGAGCCCGAGTCTTCCGGAGACCCTGTGAACATCACCCCCCTCGTGTGGATCATCACGATCGCCGTCACGATCGCCTTCTTCGTCTACGAGTTCTTCGCCCACGTGCGGAAGCCCCATGAGCCCACGATCGGGGAGTCGGCGCGCTGGTCGGCGTTCTACATCGGACTCGCCCTCGTCTTCGGCGTCGGGGTCGGTCTGGTCTCGGGGTGGACCTACGGCGGCGAGTACTTCGCGGGCTACCTCACCGAGAAGGCCCTCTCGATCGACAACCTGTTCGTCTTCCTCATCGTGATGACGAGCTTCGCCGTGCCGAAGATCTACCAGCAGAAGGTGCTGATGATCGGCATCGTGATCGCGCTGATCCTCCGCGGCATCTTCATCGCGGTCGGGGCGACTCTGATCTCGAACTTCTCGTGGATCTTCTACATCTTCGGTGCGCTGCTGCTGTTCCTCGCCTACCGGCAGGCCTTCGCGCACGGCGAGTCCAATCCCGCGGACGGCCGCTTCATGCGATTCGTGCGCCGCCACCTACCCGTCAGCGACGAGTACAACGGCGACCGCCTCACGGTGAAGCGAGACGGCCGCCGATTCGTGACGCCGATGCTCCTCGTCATCATCGCCATCGGGTTCGTCGACCTCATCTTCGCCGTCGACTCGATCCCCGCCATCTACGGGCTCACCGAGGAGGCGTACATCGTCTTCACCGCGAACGCGTTCGCGCTCATGGGGCTCCGCCAGCTCTACTTCCTCATCGGCGGGCTGCTGGAGCGCCTCGTCTACCTGGCGCAGGGGCTCGCGGTCATCCTCGCCTTCATCGGAGTCAAGCTCGTGCTGCACGCGATGCACGTCAACGAGCTCGCCTTCATCAACGGTGGGGAGCCGATGCTGTGGGCACCGGAGATCCCGATCTGGTTCTCGCTGCTGTTCATCACCGCGACGATCACGGTGGCCACCGTGGCGAGCCTCCTGAAGACCCGCCACGACCGTGAGCGTGCCGTCGAACGGATCGAGGACGCCCGCTGATGGGCGACCTCGTCTGGAACATCGTCCTCGTCTTCGTCTTCGTCCTGATCGGCGGTGTCTTCGCCGCCACGGAGATGGCGCTGGTGACGCTCCGTGAGAGCCAGGTCAACGCCATCGCGGCCCGCGGACGGCGCGGTGCGAAGGTGGCCTCGCTTGCGCGCAACCCCAACACCTTCCTCTCGGCCGTGCAGATCGGCGTCACGGTGGCCGGGTTCGCCTCGGCGGCCTACGGCGCCACCTCGATCGCGCCGTCGGTCGCGCCGCTGTTCGAGGGTTGGAGGGTTCCCCCGGCGCTCTCGCTGACCCTCGCGACCGTGCTCCTCACCCTCGTCATCGCCTACCTCTCCCTCGTGCTGGGTGAGTTGGTGCCCAAGCGGCTTGCGATCCAGCGCAACGCGCAGTTCGCCTACGCCGTGGCTCCCGTGCTCGACGGCTTCGCCACCCTCATGCGCCCCGTCATCTGGCTGTTGTCGGTGTCGACGAATGCGCTCGTGCGGCTTCTGGGCGGTGACCCCGACAAGACCTCCGACGAGCTGACCGACGAAGAGGTGCGTGACATCGTCGCCAGCCATCAGGGTCTCCCCGACGACGAGCGGCGCATTCTCGACGACGTGCTCTCCCTCCGCGGTCGGCAGATCAGCGAAGTGATGCGGCCACGTCCCGAGGTGGTCGCTCTGGAGGAGTCGATGTCGGTGGTCGACGCGGTGGCGCAGGTGCGCGACCTTCCCTTCTCGCGTTATCCCGTCGTCGACTCGTCGATCGACGACATCACCGGCTTCGTGCACGTGCGCGACCTCTTCGAGCGTGCGGCCGCCGACCCGGCCGAGCGTCTCGGCGACCTCGCCCGCGCGATCACCTATCTCCCCTCCACGGCGCGCGTGCTGCCGACGCTGACGCGGATGCGCGCCGACGGGCATCAGATCGCGGTGGTCGTCGACGAGTACGGCGGCACCGATGGGATCGTGACCCTCGAAGACCTCGTCGAGGAGGTCGTGGGTGAGATCTTCGACGAGTACGACACCGACGGGATGATCACGGGCGACTCGGAGACGGTCGATGGCCGCCTCAACCTGCAGGACTTCGAGGAGGCGACCGGCGTGCACCTGCCGCGAGGTGCCTCCGACACGGTGGCCGGGTTCGTCACGGAACGACTCGGACGCCTCGCCGTCGTCGGCGACACCGTGGAGGTCGACGGAGCCACGCTCCAGGTGGTGGCCCTGGACCGTCGGCGCATCTCCGCCCTCCGGGTGGTGCCCTCCCCGGCTGAGGCGACCGTCACCGACGAGAGCCGCTGAGACCCCGGCTCAGCCGACGACGGTGCCGAAGAGGGAGCCGACGAGGAAGGTGGCACCTAGCGCGATCGCGCCGCCGGTGACGGTGCGCGCGACGGCGCGCCACCGAGACGCCGCTCCGATCCACGCCGCCGTGTACCCCGTGATCGCGAGGGCGAGCAGCACCGCGATGAACGTCCACACGATCCGTGCCGGATGCGGCACGAGCAGGATCGTCGCCATCGGGAGGAGGGCGCCGACGAGGAACGCGATCGCCGAGGCGAGGGCGGCGTGCCACGGGCTCACGACGTCGTCCTGGTCGATGTTGAGCTCGATCGACAGGTGCGCCGAGAGCGCGTCGTTGGCGGTCAGCTCGGTCGCGACGCGAGTGGCGGTGTCGTGGCTCAGGCCCCGCGCCTCGTACAGGCCGACGAGCTCGGCCAGCTCCGCCTCGGGATCGTCTGCGAGCTCGCGGCGCTCCTTCTCGATCAGGGCCCGCTCGGTATCGCGTTGACTCGACACCGACACGTACTCGCCCAGCGCCATGGAGATCGCCCCGCCGACGAGGGCCGCCGAGCCCGCCAGCAGTACCGGCATCACCTCGGAGGTGGCACCGGCGACGCCGACGACCACCGCCGCTGTCGACACGATTCCGTCATTGGCTCCGAGCACCCCCGCACGCAACCAGTTCAGTCGCTGTGAGAGACCCACGCGGTGAGGTTCGTCGCGATGCGCCCCGGGGGCCGAGGGGATGGTCATGCCGTCACGGTACGCCTGCCCCGGTGGTCGATCCAGCAAGGTCAGCCGATCCTTGCCGCCAGATGTCTCGCCCGCGGGTTCGCCGTCGGTGCTCGCCGTATGGAGGGGATTCAGTCCATCCGTTGGGCGCCGATCACCGACAGCAGTTGGAGCTTCTCGGCGTCCACCGTGCCCGGCGGTGCAGTGATCACCAGGAGGGTCTGGGCCTGATCCGGATCGACGAGCACGTGGCACTGCAGGTTCATGATCCCTGTCTCGGGGTGCTGCAAGCGCTTGTCGATCGTGTGCTCGCTCCGCAGCTCGTGCTGCTCCCACAGCGCGGCGAACTCCGGACTCTTCGCCCGCAGCTCCGACACCATCGCGGCCGCCCGCGAACGGGGCCCGTGCTCGGCGTAGACGGCACGGATGTCGGCGGTGAAATCCCGTGAGCGGGCGGCGTGATCCTCCGGCGGATAGACGTCGCGCGCAGGGGGATGAAGGAACCAGCGGTAGCCGATGCTCCTCATCGGTCCCGAGAAGCGCGTCTCGTCGCCGAAGAGCGCCCGCGCGGGTGGCGTCTGTGCGAGGGTCTCGCCGAGCCGGGTCATGACCTGCGCCGGGGTGTCGGCCAGGCGATCGAGCACACGCATCAGCCCTGGAGAGACGTGATCGCTGCCGCTCAGCCGGGCCGGTGCCGTGTGACCGGCGAGGCGGAAGAGGTGATCGCGCTCGGCGAGGGTGAGGCGAAGGCCACGGGCGAGGGCCGTGAGCATCTGGATGGACGGTTGCGGCCCCCGTTGCTGCTCCAGCCTGCTGTAGTAGTCCGTGGACATGTCGGCGAGGGCGGCCACCTCTTCCCGCCGGAGGCCGCTCGTGCGCCGCCGCTGACCCCGAGAGAGCCCCACGTCTTCCGGCTGCAATGCCTCGCGTCGGCGGCGGAGGAAATCGGCGAGCTGTTCACGGTCCATTCGTCGAGTCTCGGACGCTCCGGGCCTACGGGCAAGGGATCGCCGCTCCCCCTCAGGCCACGTCATCCCGGCAAGGGCGTTCCGAGGAGCTCGCCCGTCACCTGCCACGCGCGGGCGGCGTCGTCGGCACCGGTGAGTCGGCTGTACAGAGGCTGCTCGGCCGGCGGTCCGCCGAGGTGGCGCAGGCCGCTCGGTCCGTACAGGTGGCCGCCTCGCGCGTTGGGGCTTGTGCCGGCGTACACGGCGGTGAGGGCGGCCGAGGCCGGGGTGCCGAAGATCAGGCCGCGCCGGGAGAGTGCCCGGATGACGCGGACGGCGGTGGTGTCGCGGGGGCGCCCGAGCTCGGGCTGTGCGGCCAGGAGGTTGGTCGGGGTGACACCCGGATGCGACAGCATGCTCCGCACTCCCCAGCCGTGCGCGGAGGAGCGGCGGTCGAGCTCGGCGGCGAACAGGCCCACGAGGATCTTCGAGGAGGAGTACGCGGCCATGGCGTCGTAGCGCTGCTCGGAGTTGAGGTCGTCCCACAGCACGCGCCCCTGGTCGGCAGCCACCGACACCTGGCTGACCACGCGCCCCTGGCCCGCGCGCAAGAGCGGGAGGAGGCCGACGGTCAGTGCGGCGTGACCGAGGTGATTGGTGGCCAACTGCATCTCGAAGCCGTCGGTCGAGAGCTTGCGCGTGGGCGGGGTCATGACGCCCGCGTTGTTGACCAGCAGGTGGAGCGGGGCCTCCTCGGCGTTCAGCTCCTCGACGAGGGTGCGCACGGTGTCGAGGGCCGCGAGGTCGAGACGACGTCGCTGCACGCGCGCCTCCGGAACCTCTGCGCGGATCCGCGTGAGGGCGGCCTCGCCCTTCTCCGCGTTGCGTACGGGCAGGATGAGCTCCGCGCCCGCACGGGCGAGGCGGAGGGCGATCTCGAACCCCACCCCGTCGCTGGCCCCGGTGACGAGGGCCCGACGGCCGGTGAGATCGGGGACGGGGATGTCGATGCGTTTCGGCATGAGGCTCCTGGCGGTGGGACGACCGGGTCATCGGATGAGACCTGGTCGCCGGAGGAAAGGCCGGTGCGGTCGCACCGACCCTTCCAGGGTGGGCCTCATCGCCCGCCGGCGTCAGAGAGGGGTCATCCGCGGATCCGCGGTCCCTCCCTCGCTGCCCGGCCGTGGCCCACATTCCGCGGCCGTGGCCGACGTTCCGCGGGCCAAAAGCAGGCTGACACCCGCCCCTCCCCCCGATTCCACGAGCAACACCCCCGGCGCGCCTGCTTTTGGCACGTCACGAGGGCGGCATCAGCCCGGCCGACGGACCCGGCTCCGGGCTTTACGGAACCCGGTAGCCGGCGGCGCGGAACAGCTCGTACCACTCGGCGCGCGTCAGGGGCACGTCCGACCCCTGCGCGGCGCCGGCCACCCGCTCGGGCGTCGTCGTGCCGAGCACCACCTGCATCTGCGCCGGATGGCGAGTGATCCACGCCGTGGCGATCGCGATCGGCGGGACGTCGTATTGGGCTGCCAGTCGGTCGATCGCCGCGTTCAGCTCCGGGTAGTCGTCGGACCCGAGGAAGACACCCGTGAAGAAGCCGGCCTGGAAGGGCGACCACGCCTGGATAGTGATGCCGTGGATGCGGCAGTACTCGACGATGCCTCCGCCGTCGAGCGTGACCGATTGGTCCGTCCCCTGCATGTTCGCTGCCACGCCCTGCGCGATGATCGGCGCGTGGGTGATCGACAGCTGCAGCTGGTTGGCGACGATCGGCTGACGGACTGCCGTCTTCAGGAGCTCGATCTGCCCGGGCGTGTGGTTGGAGACGCCGAAGGCGCGCACCTTGCCGGCCGCCTCCAGCTCGTCGAACGCGCGCGCGACCTCGTCGGGCTCCACCAGCGCGTCGGGACGATGCAGCAGGAGCACGTCGATGTAGTCGGTCCGCAGCGCGCGCAGTGACCCCTCCACCTGCCCCACGATCCGCTCGTACGAGAAGTCGAAGTACGGACCCTCCGGCACGATGCCCGCCTTCGTCTGGATCGTGACCTCAGCGCGCTCGGAAGGTGTCAGCTGCATCGCCTCGGCGAAGCGCTCTTCGCACTGGTGCAGGTGGGAGCCGTAGATGTCGGCGTGGTCGAAGAAGTCGATCCCGGCATCCCGGGCGGTGCGCACGAGGGTGCGGATCTCGTCGTCGGACTTGTCGCTGATGCGCATGAGGCCGAGCACCACATTGGGTGCCTGCAGGGCGGGTCCGAGGGGGACGGTCTTCATGGGTGGCTCCTGTCGTTCGGTGCGCTCTCACGCTAGATAGTCGCCTGCCGGAAGTCCACCGCCCGCGCCGCCCGCGCCCGCCCGTCGCCTCCGCGATCCGCCCGCGGCGCCGCTCACCCGCCCCAGGTTGTGCACAACGGCGGAGCCCGCGGGCGACACGCCGCATCCCGAAGGGCACGGGGCGGCGTGTCGCGTCGCGCATCCGCCGTTGTGCTCGCGGGTGGCGGTGTCGCCCGCGGGTGCTCAGCCCCGGGTGGTCGCCAGCGCGGGCGTGGGGGCGGCCGCCGTGCGGGGCCGCGTGAGGGTGGCGACCGTCATGACGACCAGCGCGGCCGCGGTCATGGCCGCCCCGGTCCAGAGGGGGGCCGTGTAGCCGAGGCCCGCAGAGATGGCGAGGCCTCCCACCCACGCGCCGAGCGCGTTGCCCACGTTGAACGCCGCGATGTTGGCCCCCGAGGCGAGCGTCGGCGCCTGGCCGGCGTAGACCATGATCCTGCTCTGGAGGCCCGGCGTCGCGCCGAAGCCGAAGCCGCCCATGAGGAACAGGAGCAGCACGGTGGCCGGGCCCGACGCGGCCACGAGGGCGAAGACGACGAGGATTCCGGCCAGGGCCGCGATGCAGACGAGGAGGGTGCCGTCGATGGAGCGGTCCGCGAGCCGGCCGCCCACGACGTTGCCCACCACGAGGCCGGCACCGAAGACGACGAGCAGCCACGGCACGGCTCCCGAGGGGAATCCGCTCACCTCCGTCAGCGTGTACGCGATGTAGGTGAAGGCGCCGAACATGCCGCCGAACGACAGCACCGTGACCGTGAGCGAGAGCCACACCTGCGGGGCCCGGAACGCGCGGAGCTCGTGCCGCAGGCCACCCGGCTGCACATCTGTCTCCGCCGAGTCCGCCGTGGCGCCTGCCGTGGCACCGGGGACGAGGGCGGCGACTCCCGCGAAGGCCACCACTCCGATCGCGGAGATCACCCAGAACGTCGCGCGCCACCCGAACTGCTGGCCGAGGAAGGTGCCGAAGGGAACCCCCAACACGTTGGCTGCGGTGAGCCCGGTGAACATGAGCGCGATGGCGCCCGCCTTCTTCTCGGGAGGCATCAGCCCGGCGGCGACGACCGACCCGAGGCCGAAGAAGGCGCCGTGGCACAAGGCTGCGACGATGCGTCCCGCCATCGCGATCTCGTACGTGCTCGACGCGGCCGTGAGTGCATTGCCGACGATGAACAGCACCAGCAGTGCCAGCAGCACGGGCTTGCGGGGAAGGCGGGTGGCGGCGGCGGTGAGGAAGAGGGCGCCGACCACGACCGCCACGGCGTATCCGGAGATGAGCCAGCCCGCCACGGCCTCGGTGACGCCGAAGTCGGCCGCGACCTCCGGCAGCAGACCCATGATGACGAACTCGGTCAGTCCGATGCCGAATGCGCCGACAGCCAGCGCGAGCAGTCCGAGGGGCATGACGGTCTCCCTGAGGCTAGAATGGTTGCAGACGCGGGATATTGCGAATCGGAAGCAATCATTGCACGCGCAGATACAACGCGCAAGCAACTAACGGAGGTCGCTCATGGGTATCGCCGACGATGCCGTCGAGGTTCGCGCTCAGGGGTGGCGCACGTTGATCGCACTGCACGGGCTCATCGAGGCGGAGCTGGAGCGCGCCCTCGACGAGGGCTTCTCGCTCTCGGTCGTCGAGTACACGGTGCTGGATGCTCTCGAGCGGCAGAACGGATGGCACATGCGGATGCAGCAGCTCGCTCGCGCGGCCGCCCTCAGTGCCAGTGCCACCACGCGCCTGGTCAATCGCCTGGAAGACCGGGGGCTCCTCACCCGGGTGCTCTGCGCTGACGACCGGCGCGGCATCTACACGGAACTCACCCCCGCGGGCCGCGCCCTGTACGAGCGCGCGCGTCCCGTGCATGACGCGACACTCGAGCGTGTGCTCGACGAGGCGCAGGAGCGGCCCGAACTGGCCCCCGTCGTGGCGGCCCTCCATGGCGAGACGGTGCTGCCGACGCGATGATCCCGGGACGAGTTCTCGTCATCGCGTCATGAAACGCACCGACTGTCATCTCATATATGCGGGCGGTCGGGCATCACCCCAGGATCCCGGCCGTCCCGTCCGCCTCGGTCGCGGATGAGGTTCCCGTCTCGGCGATGGCCTTGAGCCGAGCCAGGCCATCCTCGACGTCGCGGCTGATCATCCGGTCGGTACCGACGAGTCGTGCGACGGCGCCGCGGAGCCCGCGCCCCTCGAGCGAGATGGTCCAGGTCACGCGTGTTCCGCCGTCGATCCGGGTGAGGTCGAATCGCATCGGCAGGTTGACCTTCCAGGGCGAGACCATCGCCAGACGCACCTCGACGCGATCGGGCGTCGTGGCGCCCACGATCATGTTCCCCTTGCCGATCTTGCCGGGCCCGGACCACGCGTAAAAGGCGCCCTCGCCCGATTCGGGGCCGGAGTACTCGCGACTGTCGGCGGCGAGGCCCGACCACGGGGACCACTCCTGCCAGGACCGCAGGCTGGAGACGAGCGCGCGGACATCCCCGCGCGGCGCGGCCACCTCGACCGATCGGCTGATCGCGGAACTGCTCATATGTGCAACCTACCTCGCCCGCCTGGAACCGATCTCAGCGTCGCGCAAGATGCGTACGGTTCGTGCGAAAGCGCGGCGGGGGAGGACTCGGTGAGGGAGTCCCGCGGAGCGCGAGGGCCTATTGCGCGGGCCGTTCGAGGATGGCCGACGACAGCGACGTGCCGTTGACGTCGAGGTAGATGCGACGCTCGGTGACCGACAGTGTCAGCTCCGTGCGGCGTTCCAGCGCGGCGGCGGCGGCCTCGACGAAGCCCGGCTCGAACGCGTACAGCGGAATCTCGCCGCCGCGGTGGATGCGCTTGCCCGCCCAGAGGGCGGCGACCTTCTCCGCGTCGCGGTGCGTGTAGACGGCGACCCGATCCGCAGCCAGCGCTCCCTGATGCAGTCGCGCGGCGTCGGGCGCCCCCACCTCGATCCACGCGAGCAGCGACCCGGTGAGGTCGCGCACGAAGACCGCCGGCTCGTCGGTCGCGGCGATGCCCTCGCTGAAGGCGATGCCGTCCTCGTGCTCGAGGCAGTAGGCCAGCACGCGCGTCATCATGAACTCCGCCGTCTCGGCCGACTGCCGTGCGGTGCGGAGGGAGAGCTCCTCGTAGACGCCGCGGTCGACATCGGCGAGATGGACCGTGAAAGTATGAATCGTCGCGCCGATGGCCATGAGAAGCGAGCCTACCGGCGCGGCCCCGGCACACTGGAGAGATGACGGGTCTTCATCATGTCGAGGTGTGGGTGGCGGATCTCGCTGAGGCGCAGACCGAGTGGGGGTGGCTCCTGGGCGAGCTCGGGTTCGTGCGCGAGAGCCGGTGGCGCGACGGCGAGTCGTGGACGGCGGGCGGTCTCCCTTACCTGACTCTCACGACCTCGCCGAACCTCTCCGGCCCCCACCACGACCGCCGCGCGCCGGGCGTGAACCATCTCGCGTTCGCCGGGGGCTCCCCCGCTCGCGTCGACGCGATCATGGCGGCCGCTCCCGCGCACGGGTGGCGTCCGCTGTACCACGACCGGTATCCCCACGCGGGCGGTCCCGACAGCTACGCGGGCTGGCTGGAGAACTCCGCCGGATTCAAGGCCGAGGTCGTCGCGGACATCCCGTGATCGGCGCGTCGATCAGACCTCGGTGCCCAGCCAGGAGGGCTCCGCGAACAGCGCCTGCAGCTCGGTGACCAGCCGTGACGTATGGAACCCGTCCGCCGCCGCGTGGTGGATCTGGATCGCGAGGGGGAGGAGCGTGCGGCCCTCGCGCTCGACGTAGCGGCCGAGTGTGAAGATCGGCGCGAGGTGGTCCCACCCTCCGTCGACGTTCAGGGTGAAGCCGGTGAAGCTCGCCCACGGGAGACTGGAGATGTCGAAGCTGTGCCGCGGCGGCGCTCCCTGGGGGAAGAAGTCGGTCGCATCGCGGTGCTCGGCGATCACTCGAACCGCCGCGTCGTGGAACGCGGCGAAGTCGGCGTCGAACGGAACCCACAGGCTGGAGAACGTCTCGCTCTCCGGATGGAACACGGTGAAGGAGGGGTCGACCTCGGGCCACACGGCGGGCGCGCCGTCGTCGAGGCCACGCATCGAGGTCGATCGGTGTGGGGTGGCTCATCCTTCCGAGACTAGGCCTGTTCGTCCACCCACTCCGGGACGGCCAGCGTCTCGAGTCCGGGTCCCTGGAGCGGCACGGTGTGCCACGCGCCGTGGAGTTGGCCGTCGCCGTCGCGGTGGAGGAGCAGGCGGTGGGGCGACGCCGTGACCACCAGATGCACGCGCACCCCGTCGGCCTGGGGCTCGCCGCGGACGGCGACCGGCACGGCGGTGCCCTCTTCGACCTCGGGCGAGGCGACGACGGCGGGCCCGGGCTGTGCGGGTGCCGGAAGGGGAAGGAGAGCCGCCGTCCAGCTGTCGCTCGCCACGGCGACGGTGTCTCCCGAGGGAAGAGCCAGTCGCCATCCGCCGTCGGCATCGTCCAGTCGCCAGTCGGCCATGTCGATCGCGCCGTCCGGTGCCGGAGCGAGCACGTCGCGCGCGTCCCACGAGTCGACGGTGTGCGCCCGTTCGCGTAGCTGCTCGAACGCGTCGTCGTCCTCGTCGAGGGGGAGGTCGGACACGTCCGACATCAGCTCCCAGAACGCGCGGAGGGTGCGCTGCGTCTCGAGCGTCGACCCCTGGTAGGCGATGACGATCCCGCGTTCCGGGTCGATGACCCCGAACTGTCCGTACGCACCGTCGAGACGGAAGCCCACCGTGCTCCGCCATACCTGGTAGCCGTAACCCAGTCCCCAGTCGTTCGCCGCGGCCTCCTCGGGGGACTGCGCCGGGTCACGCGTGTCCGACCATGGCTGCGACAGCTCTCCGACGTACGACGACGCCACCAGCTGCTCGCCGTCGTGCCGCCCGCCGTCGGCCAGCAGCGTCGAGACGCGGACCAGATCGCCGACCGTGATGTGGAAGCCCGAGAAGCCCTGCTCCACACCGAACGCCGGCTTCATCCAGCGCTGTCCGATGCCCAGGGGCTCCAGGAGCCGCGGGCGGAGGTAGTCGGTCAGACGCTCTCCCGTGAGCGCCGTCACGATGCACGATAGGGCGTAGGTCGCATCGGAGTTGTAGGCGAACCGGGTTCCGGGGGTGGCTGCCGGCGTCTGGGTCAGGAGCTTCCGCACATCGAACCCCAGGGCGTCGATCTGCTCGGGATCGTGGCCCGTGTTCATCGTGAGGAGGTGACGGACGGTGAGCCCGTGGGGATTGGGGAGTCCGAGGAGGTCGCCCACGGAGTCGTCGAGCGACAGCATGCCTTCGGCTTCGAGCAGGCCGATCGCGAGGGAGGTGAAGGTCTTGGAGACCGAGTAGACCAGTGCCGGTCGGGTCAGGTCGTAGGGCTGCCACGCGCACTCGAAGGCGGAGTTCCAGCCGCCTTCGCCGTCGCGCCGAGCCACCACGATCGCGTGAGGGTCGAGCCCCGAGGTCTCGAGGGTGTCGAGGAGCCGCAGGAGGGCTCTCGAGGGGATGCCGTGAGCTTCGGGCGTACTGTCACTCACCATCGACGACCTGCACCTCTTTCCAGAACGCGACGTATCCCGAGAAGTCGCGGCCCACCCGCTCGATCGCGGTGGGGTAGGGCTCGGGGTAGCTCCAGGCGCGATCGGTCAGGCTCTGCCCGTCCACCTCGACCGTGAAGTACTGGCAGTCGCCCTTCCACGGGCACCGGTACGGGGTCGGGCTCTCCACGAGATACTCGCCGTGCACGCTGGTCGGCGGGAAGTACCAGTTCCCCTCGATGGAGACGAGCTCGTCGCGGCTCGCTTCGGCGATCACCGTCTCGCCCAGAACTGCCTTCATGGTTCCTCCTCGGTCGACATCGACTCTTCCAGTCTGCCGCGTCACAGCGCCAGACGGGCGCGATATCCGTGGTTGCATCGCGGGCGCCGTCGGCGTCTCGTCGGTTCGGGGCCGGATCAGTGCGGCGACTCCCCGCCTTCGGTGAAGGAGGGTCGGCGCCCGAAGGCCCGAGCGATGCTCAGCACCACCCCCACGACGACGAGACCCAGCGCCAGACCGGCGACGGCGGAGACCGCGGTGTCGGCCACCCAGACCACGACCGGGCCGAACGCCTCGACGGCGTGCTCCACGGCATGGAGGAGCTCCACCGGAAGGGCCCAGCCGACCTCGCCGAGGTTCGCGAGCACGAGGTGGCCACCCACCCAGAGCATCGCGACGGTGCCCACCACGCTGATGACGCGGAAGATCGCGGGCATCGATCGAACGATCCGCGCTCCGGTGTGACGCACGCGGCGGGAGGGGCTCTTGGCCATCCGGAGCCCGATGTCGTCGATCTTCACGAGCAGTGCGACCGCTCCGTAGACCGCGCCGGTCATGACGACGGCGATCAGCGCGAGCACCGCCAGCCGCGTCCACACGCCCAGACCCGGCTCGATGTTGGAGAGGGAGATGAGCATGATCTCGGTCGAGAGGATGAGGTCGGTGCGCACCGCCCCGGCCACGAGGCGCTTCTCGTCGCGTCCACCGGCGTCCTCGTGCCCGTGGTGGAAGCCGAACCACTCGAGCACCTTCTCCGCGCCCTCGAAGCACAGGTACGTGCCGCCGATGATCAGGAGCCAGGGGAGCACGTCGGGCGCGAACGCGGTGAGGAGCATCGCTGCCGGGATGATCAGGAGGAACTTGTTGGCCAAGGAGCCGAGGGCGATCTTCCCGACCACCGGGAGCTCCCGCGCGGGGGAGATCCCCTGGACGTACTGGGGGGTGACGGCGGCGTCGTCGATCACCACACCGGCCGACTTCGCAGACGCCTTGAGCGCCGCACTGAGGATGTCGTCGACGACGGCGAGCAGACCAACGGACATGTGGCTCCCTGGATGAGTTCCGGCGGAGCAACGTTACCCTCCCGCCGTATCCTCGAGGGATGTCGTTCGCCCCTCCGACAACGCCGCGTGCGGGCGACGCGTCGGCCCGCCGACCCGCGGTGCGGAAGGCTATCGAGCTGACGGCGGAGGAGTGGCGCGCGCGCGAGGCGGAGCATCGGGCTCGCGCCGACGAGCTCACCGCCGGGCGCCGTGACCGGGTCGCGCGCGGGCAGGCGCACCCCGTCGACGACTTCCTGTACACGTACTACAGCTACAAGCCCGCCGTGCTCCGCCGCTGGCACCCGGGGATCGGGGTGCGGCTGCAGGGTGCTGCGGCCGAGCCGCGCGCCGCCTGGCGCGGCTACCGAGCGGACGGCGCGGACGTCGAGGTGGACGCCGCGGCCGTGGCCCGAGAGCGGGGACTGCTGCTGCGCGGGATCGCCGACATTCTTCGAGCCACCCGCTCGCGGCGGGCACAGTTCGGGTGCTTCGGTCTCCATGAATGGGCCATGCTCTACCGCGACGACTCCCCCCGGCACGCGGTGCCGCTGCGGCTCGGCTCGCGCGGCACCGATGCAGTCGTCGAGTCGCACCAGCTCACGTGCACGCACTTCGACGCCTTCCGGTTCTTCACGCCCGACGCGGTCCCTCGCAATCGTCAGCCCCTGGATCGCGCCGGTCAGGTCGGGATGGAGCAGCCGGGATGCCTGCACGCCAACATGGACCTCTACAAGTGGGCGGTCAAACTCGGGCCTCTGGTTCCGGGCGACCTCCTGCTGGACGCGTTCACGTTGGCGCGCGATATCCGCGAGCTCGACATGCGAGCCTCTCCCTACGACCTCACCGACTGGGGATATGCACCGGTCGCGATCGAAACCGTGGCGGGCAAGGCGGAGTACGTCGCGTTCCAGCGCGGCTTCGCCGAGCGGGCGGACGAGGTGCGCGGTGAGCTGATCCGCATCGTGGCAACGGCGCGCGAGGCCGGCGCGGCACCGGCCTGAGAGCCCGCGACGCGTCGTCGTTTTTGCGCCATCGCCCTAGAGTGCGCCGAATCGATTCGATACCATGGGGAGGTCGCGGTCGCGACCGTCTCCCCTTCGTCTTCCTCCTGTTCGAGAGCACTTCCATGGCACGCACCCTCACCACCGGCAGCCCGTGGCGCGTCATCCTGGCCTTTTCCGTGCCGCTGCTGATCGGCAACGTCGTGCAGCAGCTGTATCAGGTGGCCGATGCCGTGGTCGTCGGTCGCTGGCTCGGCGTCGACGCGCTCGCCGCCGTGGGCGCCACCGGCAGCCTCATCTTCCTGCTCCTCGGGTTCGCCTGGGGTCTCACGTCGGGGTTCGCGATCCCCACGGCGCAGGCGTTCGGAGCGCAGGACGCCGTGGCCGTGCGTCGCTCCGTGGCCGCCGGCGCCACCCTGACCGCGGTGACCAGCGTGCTCCTGACGCTGCTCGCGCCCATGGTCGCGCGTCCGGCGCTCGCCGTGCTGCAGACCCCCGCACAGCTCATGGACGACGCTGTCGTGTTCGCCCAGATCAGCTTCCTCGGCGCGAGCACGATGATGTTCTTCAACTTCCTCTCCGCGATCATCCGCGCCATCGGCGACTCGCGCACCCCGCTGGTGTTCCTGAGCCTGTCGTGCGCCCTGAACGTCGGCCTCGTGGTCGTGATGGTCGGGCCGTGGGGATGGGGCGTCGCGGGCGCCGCCCTCGCGACCGTGGTGTCGCAAGCGGTGTCGGTGCTGCTGTGTCTGGAGTTCGTGCGGCGGCGCGTTCCCGTGCTCCGGCTCACCCGCCACGACTGGCGTCTCACGCGTCACGACTTGACGCGTCATCTGCGGCTCGGCCTCCCCATGGGCTTCCAGGCCTCGATCATCGCGATCGGAACGCTCGCCGTGCAGGTGCGGCTCAACGAGCTCGGTGCCGATGCGGTGGCGTCGTATACGACCGCCTCTCGCGTCGACGGGCTTGCGATCGCGCTCCTCATGTCGCTCGGCCTCGCAACGTCCATGTACGTCGCGCAGAACCACGGCGGAGGCCGCCCCGATCGCATCCGCCGGGGTGTGGGGCAGGCGGTGTGGATGTCGCTCATCGGAGCCGTCGTGCTGGGGGCGCTCCTGATCGTGTTCGGATCGAGCCTCGTGCGACTGTTCGTCGGCGACGGGTCGGACGGCGTGGTGCACGACGCAGCTCTCATGCTCGTCATCAACGGGGCGAGCTACGGCATCCTCGCCGTGCTGTTCGTGCTCCGTGGCGCGCTGCAGGGACTCGGGCACACGATGATCCCCACCGTCACGGGAGTCGTCGAGCTCGTCGCGCGCGTGGGCGCAGCCGTGGTGCTCGGCGCGATCTTCGGGTTCGTGGGCGTCGTCTGGAGCAATCCGCTCGCGTGGGTGGGTGCCGTCGTCATCCTCGTGCCCGCCTACCTGCGCGCGCATCGCGAGCTCGCGCGGATGCCGGTCACTCCGGCCGTTCCCACCCCTACTGCCGCCATTCCCGTCGTCGGCCCGCACGACGGGGGCATGGTGGTCGACGCGATCGTCACGCAGCCGATCGCGCTGCCGCAGCAGCCGTCCGCCGCGCCGCGCGGTCACCTGATCCGTGTCCTCGCACGTCGCCGTTCGCGGCGCGACCGCGCCCGCTCCCGCTGACCCCCGCTCGTCGGTGAGTGGCGCGGTCCGGTCCGGTCCGGTGGCGTGGTGCACAACGGCGGATCACAGGGGTGACACGCCGGGGGAAAAGGCTCTGCTCCGGGGTGTCGCTCGTTCGCATCCGCCGTTGGGTCCGGTGAGTGACGGGCCGATCCGTCGTGACGCGGCCTCGCGCGGGAGCCCTCGGCCGCGGGCGTGCTTACGGGGTGGGTGGAGCCGGCGACCCGGCTCGGCGGAACACAGTCGCGGACACAACGGCGGATCACAGGGGTGACACGCCGGGGGAAAAGGCTCTGCTCCGGGGTGTCGCTCGTTCGCGTCCGCCGTTGGGTCCGGTGAGTCGCGCGCCCACCCGTCGCGCACCAGCCGCCATCCGTCGCACGGTGGTGGGCCCCGTGCCCGGTGGACGCCGAGCGGGAGGAGAATCGGTCGGGTGATCCTGCCATTGCTGACCGAGATGCCCGACCCGCAGTACATCATGGTGGGCGAGGGACATCGCATCGCGACCTACTCGTGGGGAGACGATGCGCTCCCGACCGTCGTCGCGGTCCATGGGTTCGCCTCCAGCACGCAGGACAACTGGGTGGCGACGGGATGGGTGCGAGACCTCCAGGCCGCCGGGTATCGCGTGCTCGCTCTGGATCAGCGCGGTCACGGCGCCAGCGACAAACCGCACCAGGCGAGCGACTACACGCTGCGGCAGCTCGCCGGAGACGTGGAGGCGGTCCTGGATACCTACCTCGTCGACGAGGCGCGCTACGTCGGCTACTCGCTCGGCGCACGCGTGGGCTGGGAGGTGCTGCAGGACATCGCTCCCCGGATTCCGCGCGCCGTCCTCGGCGGAGTGCCCGACGGCATTCCTCTGGCCCGGCTCGACCTCGATCAGGTGCGCGCGCTCGCCGACGACGGCACGCCCGTCACCGACCCGGTGACGCAGAACTACGTCCGGCTGGTCGAACGGGTTCCCGGCAACGATCTGCGCGCGCTCCTGGCGATCGCGAGCGGGCTCCGCGCGTCGAAGCAGGTCGATCCCGACCCGGCGCACGCGCCGCAGCAGCCCGTGCTGTTCGCCACCGGCGCGCGCGACGCGATCATCGAGGGGTCTCGGGCCCTCGCCGCGGCCTGCACGCAGGGACGGTTCCTGGAGATCCCCGACCGGCACCACTTCAATGCGCCCGGGTCGCGAGTGTTTCGTCAGGCGGCGATCGAGTTCCTCGCGGAGGACTGACCGCGCGGACCCTCCCGCCACGGTGCCGGAAGGGTCCGCGCGAGGCTCAGACCGTGACGACGATCTTGCCGCGTGCGTGGCCCTCTTCGAGCTCGCGGTACGCGGCGACCGCGTCGTCCAAGGAGTACGTCGAGGCGATCTCGGTGCGCAGCGTCCCGTCGGCGACGAGCTGCGCCAAGTGGGTCAGTTGCGCGGCGTCGGGGCGCACCCAGACGTAATGCCCACCGAACTCGCTGCGCGCACGGGGATCGGCGATCGACACGACGGCGCCGCCTTCGCGCAGCAGCTCCGAGGTGCTGTCGAGCGAGCTGCCGCCGGCGAAGTCGATGATCACGTCGAAACCGTCGGGAGCCACCGCCCGGGCCTGTGCGACCAGGCCATCGCCGTACTCGACCGGTTCGGCGCCGAGCGAGCGCAGGTACTCGTGGTTGCGGGTCGAGGCGGTGCCCACGACACGAGCGCCGCGCAGCGCCGCGAGCTGGACGCCGAATGAACCGACCCCGCCGGCGGCGCCGTGGATGAGCACCGTCGCGCCTTCCCCGAGGCCCGACCGCTCGATCGCCTGCCATGCGGTCAGGCCCGCGAGAGGGAGCGAGGCCGCCTGCTCGAAGCTGATCCCGGCGGGCTTGGGCGCGGCCGTGCGGACGGGAACCGGCATGAACTCCGCGAGCGAACCGTGCTGCACGACGTCGGCGCGTGCGTACGCGAGCACCTCGTCACCGACCGCGAACTCCGGGGTGTCGAGCCCCGCCTTCTCGACCACTCCGGCGACATCCCATCCGGGCACCGCGGGAAGCGTCGTATCGATCAGTCCGCGGAGGTATCCCTCCCGGATCTTGTAGTCCACAGGGTTGAGGCTGGCGGCGACGACGCGGACCACGAGGGTGTCGGGTCCGACGTGGGGCTCGGGAAGCTCGGTGAGCTCGAAGCGGTCTGCTCCGCCGAAGTCGCGATAGACGAGTGCTTTCATGCTGAAGCGCAACGGCGCTCGGACGGGCCGCATTCCCCGCCGTCGCTATCGTGGGGGCGTGATCACCTTCGCCACGATCGGGACCAGCGTCATCACCGAGCGATTCGCGGAAGCGGTCGCGGAAGTCGAGGGCGCACGGATCGGCGTCGTCTCCTCACGTGACGCCGAGCGCGGCCGGGCCTTCGCCGAGCGCATCGGGGCGCCGGCGAGCGTCGACGGCCCCATCTCGGCGCTCGCGGGCGACGTCGACGCCGTGTACATCGGATCGCCGAACGGATTGCACGCCGCTCAGGCCCGCGAGGCGATCGACGCGGGCCTCCACGTGTTCGTCGAGAAGCCGGCGACGCCGACGGCGGCGGAGTTCGCCGCGCTGATCGAAGCGGCACGCGCCGAAGGCGTCGTGATCTTCGAGGGGATGCGCAACGTCTACGACCCCGGACTGGCGCGGGTGCGGGAGCTCCTCCCTCGACTCGGCACGCTCCGGCGGGCATCGTTCGCGCTCAACCAGCGCTCGGCGCGGTACGACCTCGTGCTCCGCGGTGAGACCCCCAACATCTTCGATCCGGCCCTCGCCGGGGGCGCCCTGTTCGACCTGGGCGTCTATCCGCTGAGCGCCGCCGTCTCGCTGTTCGGTGAGCCGTCGCGGGTGGCGGGGGCCCTCAGCCGCATCGCGACGGGGGCCGACGGCGCCGGCGCCGCGCTCCTCACCTACCCCGACCTCGTCGTCGACATCGGCTTCTCCAAGGTCACGGCTTCGGCGCGTCCGAGCGAGATCCAGGGAGAGCTCGGCACGCTCACGATCGATCGCATCACCGATCCTCGCCATCTCGTGCTGACTCCCCTCGGGGGAGAGCCGGAGGAGTTCGCCATCGATGCGGCGGAGAACAACATGCGCTACGAGGTGGAGCGGTTCGTGCGGGTGGCCTCGGGGGCAGACTCGGCCGCCGCGGATCAGGCGCGGTCGCTCGCGGTGCTCCGGATCGTGGAGTCGTTGCGCGCGCCCCTCGGCGCCTGACGTTCACCCGTCGTTCTCCCGCGCGTCATCGGCGTCGCCCAGGATCGCCGGAACGCCCGAAGGAGTTCCGTGTCGAACGTCAATGCTCCCGCTGTCGTCGCCATCATCCCCGCCCGAGGAGGGTCGACGGGGGTGCCGCGAAAGAACGTGCTCCCCGTGGGGGGCGTGCCGTTGATCGCGCGCGCGGTGGCTGCGGCGCGGGCGGCGGTGCGGGTCGACCGGGTCGTGGTCACGACGGACGACGCCGAGATCGCGCGGGTGGCCGCCGAGGCGGGGGCCGACATCGTCGACCGACCCGCCGAGCTCGCCGGCGCCACGGCCACGTCCGAGAGCGCGCTCCTGCATGCGCTCGACGTCCTCGACGGGCGGGGTGTCACCACCGGCACGGTGGTCTTCCTTCAGGCCACGTCTCCGTTCATCGACCCCGCGGGCATCGACGAGGCCGTGAGCCTCGTCGTCGACGAGGGGTTCGATGCCGTGTTCTCGGCCTACGAGACCTATGGCTTCCTCTGGCGACGCGCCGAAGACGGAGCGGCCGCGGCGCTCAACCACGACGCTTCCGTCCGCCCCCGCCGCCAGGACCGGGAGCCGCATTACTTCGAGACGGGGGCGTTCTACGCGTTCGACGCCGCCGGCTTCCGCGCGGCGCGCCACCGCTTCTTCGGCCGGGTGGGGATCGTCGAGGTGTCCGAACGGACGGCGGTGGAGATCGACGATCCGCACCAACTGGGGATCGCGCGCGCCCTTGCGACCCACCTCGACCCGGCTCCGACGGCGATCGACGTGGACGCGGTGGTGACCGACTTCGACGGCGTCCACACCGATGACACGGCGCTGATCGACCGCGACGGCGGCGAGCACGTGCGGGTCAGCCGCTCCGATGGCATGGGCGTCGCTCGCCTGCGCCGCGCCGGCATCCCCGTCCTCATCCTCTCCACCGAGACCCACCCGGTGGTCCGCGCCCGTGCCGACAAGCTCCGCGTGGAGGTGCTCCAGGCGGTCGACGACAAGGCGGCGGTGATCACGGCGTGGGCGCACGAGCGCGGCCTCCCGCTCTCCCGGATCGCGTATCTCGGCAACGACGTCAACGATCTCCCCGCCATGGCTCTCGTGGGCTGGCCGGTCGCGGTCGCCGACGCGCAGCCGGAGGTGCGCAGTGCGGCACGCGCCGTGCTGCAGCGCGGCGGCGGTCAGGGCGCGGTGCGGGAGCTCGCCGAGCGCGTGCTGCGGGCACGGCCCTGACCGAATCGACACCGGATCGGAGTCTCCGCGTCAACTCGACGTGGCCAATCGTTCACCTTGTCGGCCGACACTTTCCGAACGACGTCACGAGAGGAACCGAGATGACCGTCACGATCGGATCGCGCACCATCGGTGCAGGCCACCCCACCTATGTCATTGCCGAGATCGGCCTCAACCACAACGGCGACGTCGAGATCGCCAAGCAGCTCATCGACGTGGCTCGTCGGGCGGGCGCGGACGCGGTGAAGTTCCAGAAGCGCACGCCCGAGATCGCGACGCCGGCGCACATGCGCGACGTGCCGCGCGACACGCCCTGGGGCACGATGAGCTACCTGGAGTACCGCTACCGCGTCGAGTTCGACCGTGAGCAGTACGTGGAGATCGGCGACTACGCCACCATGTCGGGCCTGGACTGGTTCGCCTCCCCGTGGGATGTGCCGTCGGTGCACTTCCTCGAAGACCTCGGCGTCGTCGCGCACAAGGTGGCGTCGGCATCTCTCACCGACGGCGAGATGCTGGAGGCGCTGCGTGCCACCGGCAAGCCGATCATCCTGTCGACGGGGATGTCGACGCTGGAGCAGATCGACCGTGCCGTGCAGATCCTCGGCACCGAGAACCTCATCCTCCTCCACGCGACCTCCACCTATCCGATGGAGGCCGAGGAGGCCAACCTGCGCGTGATCCCGGCCCTCCGTGAGCGCTACGCGGGGGTCCCCGTGGGCTACTCGGGCCACGAGCGGGGTCTGCAGATCTCGCTGGCAGCCGTGGCGCTGGGAGCGGTGGCGGTGGAGCGCCACATCACCCTCGATCGCACGATGTGGGGATCGGACCACTCCGCCTCGCTGGAACCCGCTGGGCTCGAGCACCTCGTCCGCGACATCCGCGTGATCGAGGAAGCGCTCGGCGATGGCGTCAAGCGCGTGTTCCCGGGCGAACTGGCGCCCATGGCCAAGCTCCGCCGCGTCCCGGCATGAGCGAGCGCCGCCTGCGGGTCGTCGCGGTCGCCGACGCCGACTCCTTCGTCAAGTGGGCGGCGTCCCTCCTCGACTCCGTCCCGAATGCCGACAGCAGCATCGTGCTCGTGCGCACGCCGCTCACCGTCAGTGCTGCCCAGGAGCGCTCCGCGTTGGCCGGCACTCGGTTCGCCGCGCAGGATGTCACCCGGCTCGCGCACGCCGCCCTGGCCGGATGGCTCACCCGGGAGCGTCCCGACGTGGTGGTGATCGCGGGCCGCGGTCCGTTCGCGCGCCTCGTCATGCACGAGATCGACCGCGTGCACCCGCGCCCCGTCGTCGTCGCGGGCCTGCCGGGCATCTCGATCCCCGCCCAGCGTGCCGCCGTCACCTACCGGCGGGAGGCCGACCTGTTCGTCGTGCACTCGCATCGGGAGGAGCGGGCGTTCCGCGACCTCGCCCGCCGCCTCGACGCCGACGTGCCTTTCGGGCTCGCGAGCCTGCCGTTCGCACAGCCGCGTCCGCCCGCCGCGGGGGGCACCGACCTGGTCTTCGCGGCGCAGGCGCTCGTGCCCTTGACCACGGAAGACCGGATGGTGGTCGCCGACATGCTGCGTCACGCGGCGGTCGCCGAGCCCGACCGGCGTGTGGTCGTCAAGCTTCGCTCCCGCGCGGGCGAGAACGAGACCCACTACGAGCGGGAGAGCTACGAGAAGCTGCTGCGTCACCGCCCGCCGAACCTCGTCTTCTCCTACGCCCCGATGCGTGAGGCCCTCGCGACGGCGGAGGGTCTCGTCACGGTCAGCTCCACCGCCGCGATCGAGGCCATCGCGGCGGGGATCCCGGTGATCGCGCTCGACACGTTCGGGGTGAGCAAGGAAAACCTCAACACCGTCTTCCGCGGCTCGGGGTTGTTCGGCAACGCGGGCGCCGTGATCGGGCGCTCCTTCCGGCACCCCTCGCCGAACTGGCTGATCCAGAACTACTTCCACGACCCGGGCGAGTCCACGTGGTGGGACGACGTCGAGCGGCTGGTGGGCCAGCGGCAGCAGGGTCTCCTCCCGGCGCGCCGGCAACCGGTGCGGGCGGGGGGCGCGCTGCGGCTGGCGTGGGACCGCAAGTCGGTACTGGGCCGGGAAGACCGCACGCTGTCGGGGTACGCGGCGCTCGCGGTCGGCATGCCGCTGCGGGCGATGATCCTCGCTCGCCGGCGCCTGCGCGGAAATCGCGGGGCGCTGTCGTGGACCGACCAGACGACGGACATCACCGTCACGCCGGCCCTTCGGCAGGAACCGCTGCTGCGGCGTCGACCGGTCGGCGTCGACGGCTGAGTATCCCTGCGGCGGCGCGAGCGGGCGTCACACAGCCGGGACGGTCCGCGTGGCATGATCGGGCCGTGGCCTCACCGGATCTCGACACGCTCACGCGGTTGCGCCGTGTTCGCGACCGGATGGACCGGGAGTTCGCGTCGCCGCTCGACGTCGAGTCGCTCGCGCGGGGCGCCCACATGTCCGCCGGTCATCTCAGTCGCCAGTTCCTGGCCGCACACGGGGAGTCGCCGTACTCGTACCTCATGACGCGGCGGATCGAGCGCGCGATGACCCTCCTGCGCCGCGGTGATCTCTCGGTGACGGAGGTGTGCTTCGCCGTCGGATATCAGTCGCTCGGCACCTTCAGCACCCGGTTCGCCGAGCTCGTCGGCGTGCCCCCGAGCGTCTACCGCGAGCGCGGTGCCGAGGTGCGCCCGGGGATGATCCCGTGCATCGTCCGGCAGGTGACCAAACCGATCAGGAATCGAGAAGCGCGTCCGGCGCCGGCGTCGTAGCGTGGGCGGCATGCAGATCACGATCCATTCGAGCTACCTGCCGCACACCGATGCGGACGCCTCGCTCGCCTTCTATCGAGACGTGCTCGGCTTCGAGGTGCGCCTCGACGTCGGCTACGAGGACATGCGCTGGATCACGGTCGGCCCTCCCGGGCAGCCCGACACGGCGATCGTGCTCCACCCGCCGGCCGTCGGATACGACGTGTCGCCGGAGGAGCGCGACCTGCTCCTCGCGCTCATCGCGAAGGGCAGCACCTTCGGTATCAACCTCGCCACCGACGACCTCAACGACGCGTTCGCCCGGATCGAGGCGGCCGGAGCCGAGATCGTCCAGGAACCCATCGAGCAGGACTATGGCGTGCGCGACGCCGCGTTCCGCGACCCCGCGGGCAACCTGATCCGCCTGCAGCAGACCCGCACGACCGAGGAGAACTGACATGACCGAGCGCGACACCAAGAGCGGGTTCAGCGATACCGAGCGCGAGGCGATGCAGCAGCGCGCCGCCGAGCTGAAAGCCATGAAGAACGTCAAGGGAGCAGCCAAGAAGGCCAAGGAGCTCGAGGCGTGCCTCGCCGCGATCGAGGCGCTGGAAGGCACCGATCGCCAGATCGCCGAGCGACTCCACGTCATGGTCAGCGAGGAGGCCCCCGGCCTCGATCCGAAGACCTGGTACGGGTTCCCGACCTATGCCAAGGACGGCAAGAACATCGTCTTCTATCAGCCGGCCTCGAAGTTCGGCACGCGCTACGGCACCGTCAACTTCGCCGAAGACGCCGCGATCGACGACGACGAGATGTGGGCCGTATCGTTCGCGCTCCTGGAGATGACGTCGGCGGCCGAGAAGCAGCTGCGCGCGCTCATCGCGAAGGCCGTCGCCTGAGGTGGCGGGGGAAGAGGCCCTGACCCGGCACACCGACTACGGCGCCGAGCAGCTGGAGGAGGGGGATCTCGCACCCACCCCGCACGAGCAGTTCACCCGGTGGCTGGACGAGGCGGCCCGCCGCGGGGTCTACGAGCCGAACGCCATGGTGCTGGGGACGATCGGCGCCGACGGCGTGCCGCAGAGCCGCACGGTCCTCTGCCGCGGCGTCGACGAGCGCGGCTTCGTGTTCTACACCGACCGGTCGTCGCGGAAGGGGCAGGCGCTCGCGGCTCATCCCGTCGCAACGCTGCTGTTCCCCTGGTACGCGTTGCACCGGCAGGTGCTCGTCACGGGCGTCGTGCATCTGGTGGATGACGCGGAGTCGGACGCGTACTGGGACAGCCGCCCGCACGGTTCACGCACCGCCGCCACGGCGAGCCGGCAGTCGCAGCCCGTCGAGGGTCGAGAGGCGCTCGAGGCCCGTGTGCGTGCGGAGGCCGAACGCTACCCGGCGGACGTCTCCGTTCCGCGTCCGGAGCGCTGGGGTGGGTATCGGGTGACCCCGACCCGGGTGGAGTTCTGGCAGGGGCGTACTTCGCGGCTCCATGACCGTCTCGTGTTCTCGCGCCCCGCCGTCACCGAGCCGTGGCGTGTCGAGAGGCTTCAGCCCTAGCGGCGTGGTGGGTGCGCGCGGTCTGGTCTGAGCGCATCGCAGCGCCGCGGTAGCGACAGCGCGGTCCCATCCATGCGGATGCTCTCGTCAGCTGTCTCCCGCGGCTGCCGAGCTGTGATGCCCTCTAGCGCCAAGGAGAGGATGCCCGCCAGAGGCCAAGAGATATCGGAGCACCCGAGGGCTCAACGTCTGAAGCTCGCCACTCGTCGCCACGCTCTGAAGCGCGCACTCATTCATACGAGCGTCGATCGCGTCGGCGTACGTTCGGTGGGTCCCCGCGGCCGAATCCTTGCTCCGGCCACCGGGGCAGCATCTCACCCCAGACCGTGCGGTGATCGACTGCCGCCTCGCGGAGCCTGACCCGTGGTGTCGGAACTGTGGTGGGGAGGCGATGTCGCGTGGCACGACAGCGCGTTGGTTGGCGCACGAACCGTTCCGGCATCGGCCCACTGCGAGTTTCTCCGTCACCCGACCCCGAAAGGCGGCTATCTTCGCGGCTAGCGAATATTCCTATTCACGGCTAATCTGATCATTAGGAATACTGCGAGGGGTGCCCATGGATGTGAACGACGCCATCCGCGCGCTCCGCTCGCAGGGCAAGAACGTGACGGTCCGCGACGCGCGCCATCTCGACATCGATGAGCGCAGTTACCGGCACGCCGCAACGCGGAGCACGCCAACGCGCGCGGACGCAACGCGGGCGCTGGAGCATGGCGACGCGGTGGTGTTCACACCTGACACACTCACGCCCAGCCTCCGCGCATTCGCGCTGAAGGAGCCAAAGGCGGCTGTGGTCACCGAGGAGGAGATCATCCTCGAGGGCCGTGCAATCACCCTCCGCGAAGGCAAGGTCCAGGCCGTCTCGAAGCGAGGCCCGAAGCCATACGGCCGGTATGCGCTCGCGCGCACTCTCCTCGCGACCAGGGGCTCGTTCATGCAGCTCGAGCTGGCGGCGCGCGTCCGCATCACACAAGGTGCCGTCGCCAAGGCGCTGCAGCACGATCTGTTCGGGGACGTGATCGTCCAGACGCGAGCGGGCGGTGTGCACGTCACCGATCGCGGCGAACTGTTCGACCGGATCCTGGATAGCTACCCCGGTCCGGGTGGCATCACGACGTACTGGTGGAAGGACACCGCGCCCACTCTGCAAGCGAAAGACATCATCGAGGCCGATCCCGCAGCGCTCCGATCGGGCGACGTCGCTGCGGATCTGACACGAGCGTGGCGACGCCCTGAGCATGCTGTCGTCTATGCGCAGCGACCGGTGGATCCTCGCGACCGCGGCTTCGCGACAGCTGACGGCTCCGATTACACGCTGATGGTCATTCACGCCGCCGACCCAACCATCCCTGCGACAGCGAAGACGTGGATGGCGCCCGGGAGGGTGGACCCGATCATCGCGGCGTACGACGTGCGCCGCACCGGGACCACCGGCGACCAGGAGGAAGCGGTCGCGCGACTGCGCGAGTACACGGTCAGGGGCATGGATGGCTAGCCCGGCGAACCGACCCGGTGCCTCACGCACCGCTTATCTGATCGCCACCTCCGCCACAGACGATGCGGCGTTCGAGGCGCTCATCGACCTGTCGGGGGTGATCGCTGGCCACGAGGAGACAGCGATTATCGGTGGCCACATGGTGACTGTCCTCAGCGCGGCGTTCCCCGCTCCCGGATTGGTGGAGCGTCGGACCCAGGATGCCGACGCCGGCATCTCCGTCGAACTCGCCTCCACGGGCGAACTCCATGACGAACTGATCGCGCTGGGTTACACGGCCGTCAACGGGAACCGCTATGTCAAGGGTGAGGCTGAGCCCCAGTCGATCATCGACCTGCTGATCCCGACCGTCAACGCACGCTTCCGCGAGCAGAGAGCGGGAGCTCGGCGATTCGACGCGATGCCCGGACTCAGCTTGGCGTTGAACACCAGGCTCCTCATGACCGTCGCCCTCACCTTCCAGGACGGCACCGAGCGCATTGCCGAAGTGCTCGTCCCCGGCATCGAAGGCGCCATCATTCTCAAAGCTCTCGCCTGGGGAGACCGGCCCGGGGCACAGAAGGATGCTCTCGACCTCAGCAACCTCTTCGCCATCCTGGAACACCACGACGTCGCCGCCCTCGGCGAGCAATGGCGGTTGGATGAGGCAGTCGTCTCTGGTCACCGCCTCACGGCCGCGACCATGCTCCATCGACTCGCGGACTCGTGGGATTCCCGACCGCCGACCGTCTCCGTCGACACCCGAGCACTCGTATCGCGGATTCGACGTCGAGTAACGGACCCGCGCTGAACCGCGTCCTCCGCCGCTTCGCAAAGGCGATCCCGTAGTCGTGGCCTGCGGACCGCGGTGGAGCTCCTGGGCAGGGCTGGCGACCATCACGGTGGTCTTGTCGGCATGCAGGGCGTTCGCGACCGCGCAGCAGGTTCCCTGGCTGACGGAGTGCTTCTTCGCGTTGTTGCACGGCGCCGCCGCCGGCGTGCGCGAAGGGCGTTTCACGCCCGCCGTCGCGGCGGAGGAGCTCACCACGACGGTGCTCGCCCTCGTGCGTTCGCGCTGAGGACGATCTCGCTGTGGCCCGGGGGCTCTAGATCGCGCCCGTCCGCAGTTCGAAGCGCTGAACCGCGCCGACGTCGACGAGCCACAGCACCCACGGGTTCTCTCGCACGGGGTGGGCCGAGTGCAGGACCGATGGGTCATCGGCATCGGCGACGAGCTCGTTGTCCTCGGCGAAGCGCTTGCCGAGAACCACGAGGTTTCCCCGCCCTTGCGCGACCTCGCTGACGCTGAGCTCCAGCCAATCGCCGAGGACGTGGACGTCGGGGGAAAAGGTCATCCCGCCGGTGGGGCTGGGGTCGGGCACGAACGCCGTCTCGTCCGCCATGTCGATCGTGACGAGCCGGCCCCAGCGTTCGGCGAAGACGAGACTGCAGGTCTCGAGTTCCGCGCGCAGTGAGCGGATGGCGTCGGCGGCGTCGGCCGCGGCCAGCGTGTAGCCCGACGTGAGCGCCTCGAACTCGTGAAAGGGGAAGCTGGACCGCGACCGAGCAACTCGGGCGGTGCGGCGCACTGCATCGGTGTGGCTGCTGTCCACGCAGAAGTCCGCCAGCTGGGCGAGAGTGATGGGCGCGTATCGAGGAGCGAACCCCAGGGGAGCGAGCTCGTCGAGCACGCGAGCCCAGCGCGATCCACCCGCGAGCCCGTCGCCGGGCTCCGGGAGCCCGGCGGGATCCACGTTCTCGACGCGACACCCGGCGCGCGCCGGATCGCTCTCGACGCGGAAAGCGACCTGTTCTCCGTCGACGTTCCCCTTCAGGAGGGCGCGGCCTGGCTCACGGAAGAACGCGTTCGTCGCCCACTCGGCGGCGTAAGAGCCCGCGGCCGATGAGGTTGAGCGCGGGTCTTCTCGAAACCACCGCTCGCCGCTCGGTGAGACGAGGACGGCGTCGTCTGCGACCGCCGTGAAGACGGCGAATGCATCGATCTCGTCGTCCGCTGCGGCCAGCAGGGCAGTGAGATCCTCCGTCATGTCGAGCCTCTCCGTTGTGTCGCTCCTCGAGCCCGACTAGCGGGTCGCCTCCTCCAGCATTTCCAGGATGTGACGGTAGTCGCTCCCGGTCGCCCGCGTCATGCCGATCTCACAGGTGCGGTTGCACGAGGCGTGCGCATCGGCCTCCAGCGCCTTCACCTCGGCCGCCTCTGCCGCCGTCGCCGACGCGGTGAGCTCGGGGTGGAGCATGCCTCGGTCGCCCGCGAACGCACAGCAGCCCCACGCGTCCGGAGTGACGGGACGGGTGGCGACGGCGCGGGCGATGGCATCGATGTCGGCGTTGATGCCGAGCTGGGTCGAGGAGCACGTGGGGTGCAGGGCGAGGGTGTCGACCACGGGGGCGATCTCTCCGAGCCGGGGGAGCACCTCTCTTTCCACGAAGGTCACCGCATCCTCCACGACCACCGAGATGCCGGCCCGCTCGAAGAGGTGGACGAACCCCTCGGTGCAACTGGCGGCGTCGCTGATGATGCGCAGCGTCGCGGTCGGGTCGGTGGCCTGCACGGCGTCGGCGACCCGTCGCGTCATCCGCTCCACGCCGCCGCTGTACCCCTTCGAGGTCCAGGGCGTCGAGCAGCAGAGCGATTCCACCTCATCGGGGACGACGACGCGCACCCCGGCGCGGTCGCACAACGCGACCACGGCGGCGGTGACACCGATGCCGCGCCCTTCACCCGTCTCGGCGTGTCCGAACATGCTGTTGACGCACGCGGGGAGGTAGAGCGCGATCGGTGCGTCCTCGCCCCCGCCGCGCACCCCACGCAACGGCCGGCGTGCCGCCCCGCCGGAGGGGAGATCGGCGGAGTAGGCGGGCACCACGTCAGCGCCGAGCACGGCGCGTCCGACCGTCGTCACGGCGGTCACCGCCGGCGCAGGAACCTTGTCGGCCGCGGTCAGGGCCACCGATCCGATCCGGGTGACGGAGCCCCACGACCGGGCCGCCGCCGTCCACCCGGCGGCGAGGGCGGGGTTCTGGTTCTCGCGACGCAGGCGCTTCACGAGCTGCCCGGTGTCGATCTTCACGGGGCAGGCGGTGACACACATGCCGTCCACGGCGCAGGTATCCACGCCCGCATAGTCGTAGTCGCCCTCGAGCTCGCGGGCGAGGGCATGGTCGCCGTTCGCTTCGGCACGGACGATCGCGCGCCGCACCACGATCCGCTGACGGGGCGTCAGGGTGAGGTCTTTCGAGGGGCACACCGGCTCGCAGTAGCCGCACTCCACGCAGCGGTCCGCCTCCTCCTCGATGCGCTCGGCGGGCTTGAAGTCGCGCAGGTGTGCGACGGGGTCCTCGGTGATGATGACGCCGGGGTTGAGGATGCCGGCCGGGTCGCACGCGTTCTTCAGCTCGCGCATGACCTCCCACAGTTCCCTCCCGTACTGGCGCGCGACGAACGGTGCCATCACCCGCCCCGTGCCGTGCTCCGCCTTGAGGTTGCCGCCGGCGTCGAGGACGAGATCCACCATGTCTTCGGTGAACTGCGCGAAGCGGTCCATCGCCGCCGTCTCGCCGAAGCGATCGGTGAGCATGAAGTGGATGTTGCCGTCTTTGGCGTGGCCGAAGATCACGCTGTCGCGGTAGCCGTGCTCCTCGAACAACTGCTGCAGGCCGTCGCAGGTGGGAGCCAGCTGCGGAACGGGCACGACGATGTCCTCCAGGAGCGCCGTGGTGCCCGGCGGGCGAGCCCCGGCGACCGTCGCATACAGGCCCTTGCGGAGCTTCCAGGCCTGCGCGCGCGTGAGGGCGTCTGCCGAGAACGCGGTCGGCGTCGTCGTCTCCGCCAGAGCGAGCGTCGCGGCCCCCGCCCGGGAGAGGGCATCGAGCTCGTCGGCGGTGGTGGCGTGATATTCGATCAGGAGCGCCGCGTGGTCGCGGAGCTCGAAGCCGTGGATCTGCGCGGGCGCGTCGTCGAACCCGCGGCCCACGCGAAGGCTCGTCGAGTCCATCAGCTCCAGCGTCGCGGCACCCGTGGAGACGAGGGCGGGGAGGAGCCGCGTCGCATCGTCGAGCGTCGGGAAGACCGCGAGCGCTGTCGTCACCTCCGGCTCGAGCGGCACCGTCCGGTACACGGCCGACGCGACGAAGGCGAGCGTTCCCTCACTGCCGATGAGGAGATGGGCCAGGATCTCGGCGGCGGAGTCGAAGTCGAGGAACGCGTTGATGCCGTAGCCCATCGTGTTCTTCATGGCGAACTGTCGACGGATCGTCTCGACCGATGCCGCGTCGGAGCGGACGCGGTCGCGCAGCGTCAAGAGCGTGCGATGGAGATCGGGCTCGGCGCTTCGCAGTCGCGCGTCGGCGTCGGGATCGGCGGTGTCGACGACGGTGCCGGTGGCCAGCACGAAGCGCAGCGACTCCAGCGTGCGGTAGGTGTTCTCCTCGATCCCGCAGGCCATGCCGCTGGAGTTGTTGGCGATCACGCCCCCGATCGTGCACGCGGCTTCGCTGGCGGGATCGGGGCCGAGGCGATAACCGTGGCGGCGCAGCCGGTTGTTCACCTGCCGGACCGTCGCGCCCGGCTCCACGCGCACGCGTCGTCCGCCGTCGAGCACCTCGATCCCGCGGAAGTGGCGGCGGGTGTCCACGAGGAGGCCGGTGCCCGAGCCCTGGCCGGACAGACTCGTGCCGCCCGAGCGGAAGGTCACCGGCATCCGGGTCTGCTGGGCGGCGCGCAGGAGCGCGGCGACCTCGGCGGCGTCGGCCGCGGTCGCGACGGCGGAGGGAGTGAGGAGGAAGTGCGAGGCGTCTGACGCGGCGGCGACCCGGTCCAAGGCTCGCGCGGTGACTCGCGTCGGATCCGACACGGCCCCGCGGACGGCGGAGGGCACCTCGAGCGGAGCGACGGTGCGGGTGGCTTCCTCGACGACCATGGCACGATTGTCAGACAAGTGGGCTGCCATGTCAAACGAGACTGCGCCGTCCGGGGGGCCGTACGGTGGACTGGCGCAGTGACAGAGGGCGAAGCGGCTAGGGCGAGGTCCGGTGGTCGCGGGCGTGCCGCGCGGGATCGGCGGTGCGAGGATCGTCCCCCGCGGCGCTCGCCACTCCGCTCGACCCGGTCAGCGCCGAAAGGGCGACGGCCACGGCTCGCCACACGGCCTTCGCGCCCGTGAGGATGACGTTCTTCATGAGGCACCTCCTGAATCCGTCCGGGACGGTGGACGCCGCCGGCGGCGCGGGCCCGGCGCGCCTGGCGCCGGTTCGCTCACCCTAGCGACGGCGCCTCGTCGCCGACAAGAGCGCGAGGGTGCGACCGGCGGCGCCGGTTACCATGTGGCGGTGGCCCCCAAACTCGAGGTGGTGTCGGTCGTCGACGCCGTGATCGCCGATCTGCGTCGTCGGATGTTCTCCGGCGATCTCCCTCCGGGGGCGCCGTTGACGGAAGCCACCGTGGCCGCCACGTACGACGTCGCTCGCACGACAGCGAAGGCGGCGATCGAGAGCCTGGTGGGCGAGCGCCTTCTCGTGCGGAACGCGCACAAGACGGCCCGTGTCGTCACCCTCGATGCCGATGACGTGCGCGACGTCTACCGCACGCGCTCCCTCATCGAGGGCCAGGTCGTGCGGACGCTCGCCGACCAGAAGCGTGTGCCCGACGCCGCGCGTCTCGCCCTCGATGAGATGCACGCGCTCGCCGACGCGGACCCCGAACGCATCGTCGCACCCGATATGCGCTTCCATCGCGCCCTCGTCGACGCCCTCGGCAGCGCGCGCACGAGCCGCGCCTACGAGGCGCTCGCGTCGGAAGTCGTGCTGTGCATGTCACACGTGCAGGGCGCCGCGCTCCTTCCCACGGCCGACATCGTCTCGGAGCACGAGGAGATCCTCCGCCGCATCGTCGACGGCGACGCGGCGGGAGCAGCCGCAGCCGTGCACGATCATCTGGGCCGCGCGTCCGACCGCCTCGCCGCGCTCGTCGAGATCCGCGCCGCCGAGACGCGCTAGCCGTCGCTACGCGACGTTCTCGATCAGACTCAGCTGGGTTCCGTCCGGGTCGATGAGAAACCCGGCGCGGTGACCCCACGGTTGCATCTGGATCGGATGCAGCCGGGGGTGACCGACGGCCTTCTCGGGCACCCCGGCCGCAGCGATCTGCCGGTACAGCACGTCGAGATCGTCGACCCGGAAGCTGCACATGAAGGAGCTGTCTTCGGGCGCGAGATCTGGGAACGCGAAGAACTCCAGTCGGAGATCTCCACGGCGGAGCATCAGCCACTCATCGCTCCGATAGGTGAGCTCAAGTCCGAACGCGCCGTAGAACGCGAGCGTCACATCGAAATCACGGGAGGGCAGATTCGGCACCGCGCAATCTGTCATCCCGGAAGCCTAACGACGCAAGCCCAGGTTCGGACAGGGCTGCTCGACCGCGGAACTAGTCTCCGCCCAGGGCCGCGGGGTCGACACGAAGCAGACGGTCGTCGCCGCGGCGGGGATCACCACGGCCGTCGGTGTTGTTGGTCAGGAACCACACGGCGCCGTCGGGCCCGATCGTGACGTCCCGCAGCCGCCCGAGTTCACCGGCGTAATGCTCGGACTGGCGCTCGGGATCGCTGAGAGAGACGCTGCGCAGCACCTCGCCGCGGAGGTTCGCCATCAGCACGACGTCGCCGACGATCGCGATGCCACTGGGGCTGGCCGCATCGGTCGGCCACTGCGCGATCGGATCCACGAAGCCGTCGTCCTCGCCGCCGGTCCCCTCGACCACGGGCCATCCGTAGTTGCCGCCCGGCTCGATGAGGTTCAGTTCGTCCCACGTGTTCTGACCGAACTCGCTCGCCCAGAGGCGCCCCTCGCCATCCCATGCGAGGCCCTGCACGTTGCGGTGTCCGAGGCTGTAGACGGGGGACCCAGGCGTGGGATTGTCATCGGGCACCGACCCGTCGAGCTCCAGCCGGAGGATCTTGCCGTTGCGGCGTTCGGGGTTCTGCGCCGCGGGCCGGTTGCCGGCGTCGCCGACGGGAACGTAGAGCTTGCCGTCGGGCCCGATCGCGATGCGGCCCGCGTTGTGCGTGCGAGCGAACGGCAGACCCTCCACGATCGTCACGGGGTCGTCGAGCGAGAGGGAGCCCGGCTCGCCGCGGAGGTCGTAGCGCTCCACGCGGTTGCCGCTGCGGGTCGTGGCGTAGACGAAGACGGAGTCGCCGGCCGCCGCGAGACCCAGGAGACCGCCCTCTCCGCCGTGCAGGACGCCGTCGATCTCTGCCGCCTCCCGCAGCTCACCGTCCGGGGTCAGCTCGAGCACGCGTCCACTGTCGCGCTCGGTGAGCAGGGCCCCCTCGCCGACCACGGCGATCGACCACGGGGCGTCGAGGCCATCGACGACGGTCTCCGGCTCGCTCGGGAGCGGAGTGGGGGCCGGGGTGGGCGTCGGCGTCGATGACGGCGCCGACGGTGACGGGGCGGGTGTAGCCGCGGGTGCCGACGACAGCGTCGGGTCGGGGGTGCTTCCGCAGCCGGAGAGAGCGGTCGCCGCGGCGAGCGTTCCGGCGGCGAGGAGGGTCGTCGAGGCGCGTCGCATGGCGCCACCGTATCGGCATGACCGCCGGAAAGGAGGGGTCTTGCGCGCGACGACCTAGACTGAGAGGGTTCCGCGTCCGTCCGATCCGATGAGTTCTGCCGTGCCTGCTGCACCCGAGACCGCACCGCCGGTCCGCGCATTCGAGATGCGCCACCTCCAGCTCGCGCGCGCCTTCTTCGCCGCCATCGCCGCCGTGATGATCACCTTCTCGCGCGACCACTCGGCCGCCGTCGGGCTCTCGGTCTTCAGCGGCTGGGCGATCGCCACGGCGCTCGTGCTGTTCGTCGCCGCCTGGCAGGTCTACGACCGCGGCCAGCGCGCCGTTCCGGTGCTCCTCGGCGTCCTCACGCTCCTGGCCGGCATGGCGGGCGGGCTCCCGCCCTTCCGCTCGACCACCCTGTTCTTCGTCGTCGTGATCGTCTGGGCGTTCGCGGCGGGAATCACCGAGCTGATCGCCGGAGTCCGCGCACGCGGAACGGACGAGCACGCACGCGACGCGATCCTCGTCGGGGCGCTCACGATCGCCCTCGGCGTGGGACTGCTGCTGGTCAATCCCGCCTACAGCCTCGAGTACTTCATCAAAGAGGCCGGGCAGAGCTTCGTTCTCACCGGGATCACGATCGGCGTCGGGATCTTCGGCGGGTACGCCGCGATCGTCGCGGTGTTCCTGGGGATCGCCGGGTTCTCGCCTCGACGCCCCGTCGTCAGCGCCGCGACATCCGATGCCGAGTCCGCAGGAGAGCCCGCATGACCGACCCCCGCCCCACGCGCCGTGACCTCATGAAGCCCGCTCAGTTGCTCGGACTGGCCTTCGCCGCCGCCGTGTTCGGCGGCGTCATCACGCTCGTGTCCATGGGCATCTTCCAAGATCCGCGGCCGGTGCCCGCGGGGGAGCTCCACCCTCACCTCAAGGCCTGGATCGTCTCGGGTGTCGTCGCCGGCATCGTCTTCATCGTCACCCTCGTGACGATCGCTCTGCTCCTCCTGGCGGTCGATCCGGCCCAACTGGCGAAGCAGGTCGACAGTCCCGTGCTCGTGCGCGACGAGGATGCCTCACCGGACGAGTCCTCGGACCCGACGGCCGAGCCCCGCGCTCCCGACGCCTGACCCGGGACGGATGCCGGTCAGTCGAGCTCGTCCACCAGGCGGTCGGCCAGGCCCGTGTAGCCGGCGGGAGTGAGCGCGAGGAGGCGTTCCTTCGCCGCGTCGCCGATGTCGAGTCCCCGCACGAACTCCGCCAGCTCGGGAGCGCCCACGCGGCGGCCGCGAGTGAGCTCCTTCAGCAGCGCGTACGGGTCGGTGATCTGCGAGCGACCAGCCACGATCTCGGCACGCACGACGGTCTGGATCGCCTCGGCGAGGACCTCCCAGTTCGCGTCGAGGTCGGCGAGCAGCACACCGCGCGAGAGGGAGATCTCGGTGAGCCCGCGCTGCAGGTTGTCGAGCGCGAGGAGCGAATGGCCGAAGGCGACTCCGATGTTGCGCTGCGTCGTGGAGTCGGTGAGGTCGCGCTGCATGCGGGAGGTGACGAGCGTGGAGGCGAGGGTCGTGAACAGCCCGTTCGCGATCTCCAGGTTCGCCTCGGCGTTCTCGAAGCGGATCGGGTTGATCTTATGCGGCATCGTCGACGACCCGGTGGCACCGGCCACGGGGATCTGCGCGAAGAAGCCCATCGCGATGTAGGTCCAGATGTCGGTCGCGAGGTTGTGGAGGATGCCCCCGGCGTGACGTACGCGATCGTAGAGCTCCACCTGCCAGTCGTGCGACTCGATCTGGGTCGTCAGGACGTTGAAGTCGATCCCGAGCCCCTCGATGAACGAGCGCGACAGCTCGGGCCAGTCGACGTCGGGTGCCGCGGCGAGGTGCGCCGACCACGTGCCGGTCGCCCCCGAGAACTTCGCGAGGTACTCGCCGCCCTCGATCTGGCGCGCCACCCGCTCCAGCCGCCAGGCGAACACCCCCAGCTCCTTGCCCATCGTCGACGGTGTCGCCGGCTGCCCGTGCGTCCGGGAGAGCATCGGGGCGTCTCGGTGCTCGCGGGCGAGCGCCGACAGGGCGTCGATCACCGCGCGGAGCTTGGGCAGCCAGACCCCCTCGACCGCGCGCTTGACGGTGAGGGCGTAGGAGGCGGAGTTGATGTCCTCGCTCGTGCACGCGAAGTGCGCCAGCTCGGCGATCCGTTCCAGACCGAGGCTGGCCAGGCGATCGCGGACCAGGTACTCGACCGCCTTCACATCGTGACGGGTGACCGCCTCCGTCGCGGCGAGCTCCTCGATCTCCGCCGCTCCGAAGTCGCGGTACACCGCGCGCAGCGCATCCTTCTGGTCGCCCGACAGCGGCGAGGAGCCGAAGAGCGAGCGGTCCGTGAGGGCGATGATCCACTCGACCTCGACCTCGACGCGGGCCCGGTTGAGTCCCGCTTCGGAGAGGAAGTCGCCGAGGTCGGCGACCGCGGCACGGTAGCGGCCGTCGAGCGGGCTGAGGGGTTGGGGCGGGAGAGAGGTCGCTGAGGACAAGGCGCGGGGCTCCGATCGATGAAGAACGGGCGCTCAGGACGAAGTGGCTACGCGGGGCGGATGGCGGGTTCGAGCTGCCGGAAGAGCGCCCGGCTCGCACTCTCGATCATACCGAGCACCTCGTCGAACATCGGAGGGCCGGCGTAGTAGGGGTCGGGCACGTCGAGGTTGCCGCCTGCGTTCGGGTCGAACGACAGCAGCAGTGCGAGCTTGTCCGTGTCGCCGGGCGTCCGCGCCCAGCCGGCGAGGATTCGCTCATGCGAACGGTCGAGCGCGACGATGAGGTCGTGGCGGTCGAAGTCGGCCTGCACGAACTGACGGGCCCGATGGCGCGAACCGTCGTAGCCGCGCCCCGCGAGCGCATCGATCGTGCGGGCGTCCGCCCGCTCGCCGACATGCCAGTCGCCCGTGCCGGCGCTCGTGGAGACCACTCTGTCGCCGAGCCCCGACTGGTCGGCGAACCACCGGAACACGACCTCCGCCATCGGCGATCGGCAGATGTTGCCCGTACAGACGAAGACCACGCGGAAGGGGTCGACGCGGGAAGCCACGACCCCTATTGTGCGCGAGTCGTCGCGTTCTGCACAGGGCGCGATCGGGCCTCGTGCGTCCACGGCTGTGTCTGGGGGCCCTTCCTCATCCGTCCTGCGTCGCAGGATCGAGGAATGGACGATCCCGATGCCCTTCTCGAAGTCCGTCGGGGCGTGCAGCAGGTGACCGTCGATCTCCTGTCGGTCATCGACGGTGTGCCGTCGTTGATCGACTCGATGAACTGGCGATGCCGAGCCGCCGATGCGTTCCGTGAGGCGCTGTCGGAGTGGCGCGAGGAACTGGATCGCGCCACCGCCGGCCTCGACGGCTGGAGCGGGGCGCTCGAGCGCCGTGCCGCCGCGTTGCGCCTGGCGGCAGAACCGGACCGCGCGGGGGCGGCGGGGTGAACGACGAGGTCGACATCCGCTCGGGCGGGTTCGTCGCGGTCGATACCGCCACCCTGCGTCACGCCGCGGCCCGCTTGAGCGCGGTGGCCGGTGAGCTCGACGCGCTCGCGGCACGGTTGTGGGTGCTGAGCGGGCAGTCGGCGCGCGCGGGGCTCCTGGAGCCTTCGCCGGCGGGAGGAGTGGAACGGGCGCGCGATCGGGCCGAAGCGCTCACGCGTGCTCTCCGCGACCGGGCGGAGCTGTACGAGGTCGTCGAACGGTCGGTCACTCTGGGCTGGGACTCGCCCGCGGCGCGGATCGCCCTCCTCGGTGTCGACCCGGCCGTCGTCGCGCGTGCGCATCGCCTGGTCATGCAGTGGCACGACGAGCGCCACCGTGAAGTCGAGGACCAACTGCGGGGTGCGCTGGCGCCGGTGGCTCCGATGACGCTCCTGATCGGGAGGCTCATCCAGGGGATCGCGGCGGTCGATCACGGCGTCGTCGGGCGGAGCGACCCGCTTCTTCGCGGAACTCCGCCTGCCACGGTGGTCACCGAGCTCGCGCGTCGTCAGGTGGAGCCGCCCCGCGCGCTCGCCGACCTCGCAGCGCGTGTGCCGGGGCAGGGCGAGAGCAGGGTGCGCGTCGAGGTGTACACCTCGGCCGGACCCGCCCCGGCCCACGAGTACGTCGTCTACATCGCGGGCATGCAGTCATTCGGTGATGGGGTCGACCCGTGGGACATGCAGTCCAATCTCGAGCTCTACGAGGGGCGGGCCTCGTCCTCCTCCGATGCGGTCGAACGCGCCTTGGCGGCGGCCGGCGCGCGCCCGGGCGATCGCGTGCACTACGTGGGGCACTCCCAGGGCGCGATGATCGCATCGCAGCTGGCGCGCGAGAGCGAGTTCGACGTCGGATCGCTCGTCACGTTCGCGAGTCCAGTCGCCGTCCACCTTCCCCCCGATGTGCTGCAGGTGACCGTTCGGCATCCCGATGATCCGGTAGTGGCGCTCGCCGACGGCGGCTGGCCCTCCGCGGCGGGGTCGGCGCAGAGCCTCGTGATCGAGCGGATCGCCGATCCCGAGCCTCGGCTCACCGACCTCGCGCTCGGCGTCCATCAGATGGACGTGTATCGCGAGACGGCCGCGCTCGCCGACGCGTCGGGCGACCCGCGGCTCGCCGACCTACAGCGCGAGCTGTTCACCTTTGGAGGTGCCACCGCGGGCGTCGCGATCGTCTACGGAGCCGAGCGCGACCGCGCGCGGCTACCGTCGCCGCGACCCGGTCCCTCGCCGCAACCCCCGACGCCGCCGCGGTGAGAGGTCCGCGGTCAGCGGCGCTTGAGCTGGGGGCGCAGGATGATGCCGAAGATCCAGTTGATGACCGAGATCACGAGCGCCGCGACGACGCCCAGCCAGAAGTCCTCCACTCGCAGACCCCAGTTCCACCAGTGCGTGGCCCACGCCGTGATCCACAGCAGGAGGCCGTTGATGAGCAGCGAGATGAGACCGAGGGTGAGGATGTAGAGCGGGAACGCGACGATCTTGATCACGGTGCCGATCACGGTGTTGACGATCGCGAACACGGCCGCCACCGCGAGCAGAGTGAGCACCAGCTGCAGGGTCTCGCCAGGGGCGAAGGGGATGACGGTGACGCGGAGCCCCGCGAGCAGGGTGACGACCCAGATCGCGAAGGCGTTGATGACGACGCGGACGAGGAACCTCATAGGCGGCAGTCTCCCATGTCGCGCCGGCGGAGGGAATCGATCCGGGTGGCATCCGTAGACTCGACGCGTGACCGACCTGCCCGTCCGCCTCCGTCCCGAGATCGCCGCACTTCCCGCCTATCGGCAGGGGCGGCAAGCCGGTGCCGACGCTTTCAAGCTGTCGAGCAACGAGAATCCCTTCGACCCGCTCCCGAGCGTCGTCGCCGCGATGCAGTCCGCCACCGGGGTGAACCGCTACCCCGACGCGTCCTCGCCGCGCCTGCGCGCCCGGCTGGCGGAGCGATTCGGGGTCGGCGACGACGCGGTGCACGTGGCCGCAGGGTCGGTGTCGATCCTCTACCAGCTCACGCAGGCCACGAGCGGGCCGGGCGACGAGGTGCTCTACTCCTGGCGGTCCTTCGAGGCGTACCCGGGACTCGCCGTCGTCGCCGGGGCGACGGCCGTCGCCGTGCCGAACACGCCCGACGGTCGTCACGACCTGGAGGCGATGGCGCGGGCTGTCACCGAGCGCACCCGGGTGGTGATCGTGTGCAGCCCCAACAACCCGACCGGACCCGTGGTCACGCAGGCGGAGTTCGACCGGTTCGTCGAGGCCGTGCCGCGCGACCTGCTCGTGATCCTCGACGAGGCCTACGCCGAGTTCGTCACCGACCCCGATGCCGTCGACGGGCGACGGGTGCTGGCGTCCGGCCGGGAGAACGTCGTGGTGCTGCGGACGTTCTCGAAGGCCTACGGCCTGGCGGGCCTGCGGATCGGATACGCCGTCGGTCACCCCCGCATCCTCGATGCCGCTCGCTCGACGGGCATCCCGCTCTCGGTCACGGCCGCCGCCGAGGAAGCCGCCCTGGCGAGCCTCGACGCCGAAGCGGAGCTCCGCGAGCGCGTGCGCGTCATCGCGGACCGTCGCGACCGTCTCGTCGCCCGGCTGCGCGAGACCGGCTGGCAGGTTCCGCAGGCGCAGGGGAACTTCGTGTGGCTCCCCGCGGGGGATCGCGCCATGGATGTCGCCGCGGCCTTCGACGAGGCCGGACTGATCGTCCGCCCGTTCGCCGGCGACGGCGTGCGCATCTCAGTGGGCGAAGAGGAGTCCCTCGACCGCGTCATAGAGGTCGCCGCCGCGACCGCCTGACCGCCCGCGCGTCAGGCCGGCGTGAAGCCGAGCTTCTCCGCTCCGCGTGCGATCCAGGAATGCCCCGCACTCACGGTCGAGGGCTCGCGCCGCTGATGTAGGCCTCGTCCGCGCCGCTTTGCAGGTTGCCGCAGCGGCTCACCGTTGCTTTATGCGCGGGGCGAGCATCTGCTTCACCTCGTGCATACCGTACCGCTCGGCGAGAAGGTCGAGGATCTCGAGCGGCGTCATCGGCGGAGCCACGAACCGCTCGGAAATGGCATGGACCGCGCGAACGCCGGCGTCGATGTGCGCGGATACGCAGTTGGCAGCGAAGTCTGCGACGCTGACGACCTCGACTTGCGCTTCAATGAGCGCGCTGCACTTCTCGAACTTGGCCCTCTTGTCTTCTGTCACCAGCGCATCAGTCTTTCCGATGATCGCGGCATGAACGACATGCGCGTCGAACTCGTCGACGATGTCGTAGTCGTACTCCCGTTCCCTGGGTGCCTCGATGAGCGCGCCAGGGAACACGGCCTGCATATTCGTCAGCAGATGGGCCCGGTATTCGGGCCTGTCTGGGACCGCGCGTTTCTCATCGAGGCGAGCGAGCACGTCGTCGAGTTCGCCTATGGTACCGCTGCTCCACAGCGGGGTATACGCCTTCTCCATCGCCAGCGACAGCAGGAAGTCACGCTGTTTGCCGGGAACAAGGGCGACAGTGTCGAGTACAGCGCGGTACACGTGCCGGAGTCTGCCACAACCAGCGCGCCCCGCGCCGGTTCAGTGCGCTTTTCGCGCTGCCGCGACGAACGCGGCAGCCTCGTCGGGGTCGACGTCGCCATAGGCTTGGGAACTCTCAGCGATGAAGTCGCTCCGCGCCTCGTAGAGCCTGTCGCGGTACGCGAGTACGTCGGCTAGACGCAGTTTTCGGCGCTGCTCTCCGGGGATGGTTGCAGGCAGCTCACCCTGCTCGATGAGCTTGACAACCGTCGGCCGGCTGATGCCGAGCAAGTCGGCGGCCTGTTGAGTGCTGATCTCCTTGTCGCGCGCGACGATGCTCACCGACTGCCCCTGGCTCAGAGCTTCGGCAACGTCCTTGAGTATTCGGAACAGCGGCTCGGTCAGTTCGACGCGGTCGTGCTCGTCCGGCCCACTGAGGTAAAAGTCAGGCATGGACGCAGGTGCAGGCGATGGCGTCTGCACCGCCCTGGACTGCGCCAGGTGCGCATCGACGAAGCTCACGACCCGGGCGGTGCGCTCGCGCTCCTCGGGGGCGGGAGTGACCATGTCCGGTGCTGCGGTGCTCATTGGGCTGCCCTTCCGTTGCGCACTACCAACCTAACATGATTACGAAAGTTACGAAAGTGTCGGGGGGCCCGCCGCAATCGATCCTCTTCCGAGCTCGCCGCAGCTCCGCGCCGGAATCTCTTCGTTCCTCGGATGCCGGGACGTGTGTCCCGGACGCTCGGTGCATCCGCGGGCCTCGCTCGGCCAGCGGATGTCGTAATGGCCGGTGATGATCGCCCGCGCGTCAGGCCGACGTGAAGCCGAGCTTCTCCGCTCCGCGTGCGATCCAGGGGTGCCCCGCGAAGGCGTCCCAGACCACTGTCGACCCCAGCGCGGCGGCACCGAGGAGAGCGGTGGCACCCTTGTTGAGCCCGTACCGAGGCGCGGCGTACCAGGGCTCGTCGCCCTCCAGGTTCACCCCGTCGGTCGCGCCCCACTCGTTCCAGGCGCCGGGGTGCTCGTCGCGCAGGATGCGCAGGGCGGGGGCGACCTCGGCGGGGGCGAGCGGCAACGCCCCGAACAGCGACACCGGCGGAATCGTCCCGTCGGCGTGCGGCTCGCGGGCGGACGGGCGGGCGCCGTTGACGACGTAGCCATGCGGACCGAGGCCCGCCGCCGGTCCCCAGAGGCCCGCCGCGTAGGTCCTCCACCGGTCGGCCTGGTCGGCGCACCAGGCCTTCGACGCCAGTGACGCATCCCGCGCGTTGGCCCACCAATCGCGTCCCTCCAGGTCGCGGACCCGCTGGAACGGGTAGAACGCGAGCGGAAAGTGATAGGTGAACAGGGTGCCGCCGGGCTCGTAGACGCACTCGTGCCCGCCGTAGGCCCCCACCGGCTTCTCGAACCCCCGCCACAGGTCGCGGGCGAACCCCTCCGACACGTCGGGATGCCCCGCCGCGAGCAGGTACATCGTCAGCTGCTCCGCGGTCATCGACCAGGCGCTGACGAAGCCCGCCTCGTCCGCACCGTCGGCGTAGTCGTCCTCCCGGTCCGACACCCAGGCCATCCGGAGAACCGTGCGCCCGTCCCGGCTGTCGGCGAGCCAGTGCCAGTCGATGCGGTGCAGCAGTCGCTCCAGCCGCGCGTCGATCTCCGCATCGCCGAAGTAGGCGCTCGCCACGGTCGCTCCGCAGAGGGCGAGGGCGGTGTCGATCGTGGAGTACTCCGACCGTCCCTGGCGCTCGCCGGTGTCGGCGTCGACGAAGTGCGCGAGGAAGCCGTTGCGGTGCGGCACCGACTCCTCGAGCGTCCGGAGCGTCCCCCGCACGCGGTCGCGCACCTCGTCGCGGTCCAGCACGCCACGTTCGACCCCGACACACCACGCCGCCAGCGCGAAGCCGGTGGCGGCGACGGTCGCCACTCCCGGAAGGTCGTCGCGGTCCAGCACGAGACCCTGGCCGCGGCTGGCGGCGGTGGCGTGGGTCCAGAGCCAGCGGATCGATGCGTCGACCTCGTCCTCGGTGAGGCGGCGGATGTCCTCGGGGAGCTCGGGCACGATCGACGCGGTCGCGGAGTGGGCGAGGTGGGGGGAGGTCATGCAGCGGTCCTCTTCTCGAAGGGGTTGGGGATGGCGTCCAGGAGCATGCGGGTGTAGTCCTCGCGGGGATGGTCGATCACCTCGGCGGCGGTGCCGGATTCGATGAGCTCGCCGCCACGGAGCACCATGACGTCGTTCGCGAGACTCTTCGCGCTCAGCAGGTCGTGCGTGATGTAGAGCATTCCCACGCCGTGGTCGGCGACCAGCGATTGCAGCACTTCGAGGATCTCGGCGCGGATCGAGACGTCGAGGCTCGCGATCGGCTCGTCGGCGATGACGATCCGGGGCTCTGCAGCCAGCGCCCGGGCGATCACCACGCGCTGGCGCTGACCTCCCGACAACTCGTGCGGAAGGCGACCGATGTAGCGCCCCGCGGGGGTCAGTCCCACGGTCTCCAAGAGGCTCGCCGCCCGCTCGATCGCCTCTCGTCGCCCGACGTGCAGATAGTTGACGAGCGGACGCGAGAGCGCGTATCCGACGGTGAGGGTGGGGTTGAGCGCCGCGTAGGGGTCCTGGAACACGTACTGGACGTTCCGCTGGTATTCGCGGGCGAGCGCGCCATGGAGAGCGGTGAGCTCGGTGGGCTCTGCGGTGGGACGCCCCTCCCGCTTCTGCGGGTGATAGAGCACCGAGCCGGACGTCGGCCGGTCGATGCGCGTCAGGATCCGCGCGATCGTCGACTTGCCCGAGCCGGACTGCCCCACCAGGGCCGTGACCTCGCCCTCTTTGAGGGAGAACGAGACATCCTTGACGGCGTCGACGTGCTCCACGCGCAGGCCCCGGCGCTTCTCGAAGCGGCGGTGCAGCCCGGCGACCTCGAGCACGGGACGACGTTCCACGGGAGCCTCGTCGGCGACCGCATCGGGTTCCTCCAGCTCGGCCCCCTGATACCCGTCCACCTCTTCGCCGAGGAGCTCCGCGTACGAGCCGACGAGATGCACGGAGTAGGGATGACGGGGGCCCGTGGTGACCGCCTCCGCCGCACCGATGTCCTCCACGATCTCGCCTTCGTACATCACGGCCACGCGGTCGGAGAAGTCCAGGAGCGTGCCCATGTCGTGGGTGATGAGGATGGCGCCGAACCGTTCCCGTTCCTGCAGTTCGCGGATCTTGTCGAGGATCGACTTCTGCACCACGACGTCCAGCCCCGTCGTCGGCTCGTCGAAGAGGACGAGGTGCGGGTTGAGGGCGAGCGCGAGGGCGAGGTTGACGCGCTGGCGCATGCCGCCGGAGAGCTCGTGCGGGAACATGTCGAGGAAGCGGGCATCGACGCTCACGAGGTCGAACAGCTCCTCCGCGCGCTGCCGCACCGCCTGCCGGTCGACGTGTCCGCTCTCGCTGTGCTCGCCGATGACGTCCTCGAACACCTTCCGCACCCGGACGACGGGATTCAGGGAGTTCATGCTCGACTGGAACACGGTCGACACGTACGACCAGCGCAGCGGGCGCACGTCGTCTTCGCTGAGGTCGGTGACATCGACGTCGCCCCAGCGGATGGCGCCGCCGGTGATCTTCCCGGGGCTGCGAAGGAGCTTCAGCACCGCCTGGGCGAACGTCGTCTTCCCCGACCCGGACTCCCCGGCGAGCCCGACGAACTCGCCGGGGGCAACGCGGAGCGACGCGTTCTTGACGGCGTCGACGGGGGGACCGAGCCGCGGCTCGTACCGGACCGAGAGGTTCTCGACCGACAGCACCGCGGGGGAGTCGGCCGGGGTGTTCTGGGCGCGCTTGTCCATGTCACTTCTCCTCTTCGCGCAGGTGCGGGTTGCTCAGCATGTCGACGCCGAAGTTGACGAAGGTCAGCGACGTCATCAGCAGCGCCAGCATGAGACCGGGGGCGACGAGCCAGATCCACAGGCCCTGCACGAGGGCGCCGTTGGCGTCGGCCTGGGCGAGCATCTGCCCCCAGCTCACGGTGTTGGGATCCCCGAAGCCCATGAACGACAGTCCTGCCTCGGCGGCGATGGCGCCGGTCGCGGCGCCGATGAACCCCGACACGATGAGCGAGGACATGTTCGGCATGATCTCCCGGAAGACGATCCGGAACATCCTGTCGCCGCCGAAGCGCGCCGCTGTCACGTAGTCGCGGTTGCGCATCGAGATGATGAGCGACCTCATCTCCCGCGATGCCCCCGCCCAGCTCGTGATCGCCACGACGAAGACGAGCAGCATCAGCCCGCGGGTCTCGCTGTAAGCGACGATGACCATCATGAGCGGCAGGACCGGCACCACGAGAGCCAGGTTCGTGAGGAACGACAGCCCGTCGTCCACGATCGAGCCCTCGGTGTAGCCCGCGATCAGGCCGATCACGAGCGCGATCAGGATGGTCGCGAGCCCTCCCAGCACCCCGATCGCGAGGGAGAGCCGCGTGCCGTGCACGAGCTGGGCCCACAGGTCGTAGCCCAGCGTGTTGGTGCCGAGCCAGTGGTCGGCGCTCGGGTCCTGCACCGGCGCGAAGCTCGCATCGGTGGGGCTGTGCGGAGAGATCCAGTCGGCCAGCAGTGCGACCAGCAGGAACACGGTCAGCATGATGATGCCGATCCGCGCTTTGGGGCTCGACCAGATCACGGCGTACCAGCGCGGCGGCTGGACGACGGCCACGACCTCTTGCGTCGATGCCTCCTCGGCCGTGACACGTCGCCGGTAGGTGCGCGTGGGGCGCGTGGGCGTCGGCATCGAGGCGCTCTGCTCGGGAATCCGATCCCTGTCGTTCGGAGTCATTTCGTCACCTGCCTTTCAGGCCTTCGCCTTGCGCGCACGCGGGTCGATGAGCGGATAGAGGAGGTCGACGATGAAGTTCGCCGTCAGGACGATCACGATGGTCGCGAGCAGGATCGCCTGCATGAGCGGGAAGTCGCGGGCAGCGGTCGCCTCGCCCATGAGCCGCCCCATCCCGGGGTAGTCGAAGACCGTCTCGATGAGGATCGACCCGCCCATGAGGACCCCGAGCGACAGCGCGAAGCTCGTGACCACGGGGAGCAGGGCGTTCCGGGCCGCGTAGCCGAGCGCGAGCGTGCGCTGCTTGAGTCCCGCAGCGGCGCCGAGCCGGATGTAGTCCTCGCCGAGCACCTGCACCATCGTGTTGCGCATCGAGAGGATGAACCCGATCGGTGCCGTGATCATGAGGGTCAGCGCCGGGAGGAACCCGTGGGCGATCACGTCGGTGATGTGCAGCCACGAGAAGTCCTCGTCGGTGTAGCCGTACCCGCCCGCCGCCGGGAACCAGCCCAGTTGGTAGGCGAAGACGTACAGGATCATGAGGCCGATCCACACCGACTGCAGGTTGCCGACGAACGTGGATCCCACCGAGATCGTCGCGTCGAAGCGGCTGTTGCGACGCCACGCGGCGACCGCCCCGAGAAGCGTCCCGATGAGGAACGACAGGAGCTGGGTGAGCCCGACGAGGACGAGGGTCCACGGGAGTGCCTTGGCGATGACGTCGGTCACGGGGAACGGGAAGTACGTGAACGAGATGCCGAAGTCCCCCTGGAGCATCTGCCCGAGGTACTGGATGTAGGCCACGAACACGTTGTCCGACCCGTAGCCGAGCATCGTGCGGATCGCCGCGACCTGTGCCGGGTCGACCTCGCCGCGACCGGTGAGCTGGCGCACCATGATCTCGGCGGGGTCGCCGGGCTGCAGCCGCGGGATGATGAAGTTCAGCGTGACGGCGGCCCACAGCGTGAGGAGGAAGTAGCCGATCTTCCGGATGTAGTAGACCATCGCTCACTCCCCGGTCGAGGCGTCGCCGGCCGTTCCGGGCGCGGGGCGCAGCTGGGTCGCGAAGCGCAGGGGCTGGTCGACGGGGTAGGGGTTGTCCTCGCTCGGCCAGCCGACGGCATTGTCGGTGCGGTAGATCAGCCGGCTCGGCGCGTACTGCAGCGCGATGTAGGGGAACTCGGTCATGAAGACGTCGATCACCTCGTCCTGCAGCTTCTTCGCCTCGGCCTCGTCGGTGGTGTTGGACCACGTCGCCACGAGCTCGTCGACCTCCGGGTCGTCGAAGCGGGCGCGATTGAGGAGCAGCTCCTTGTCGTGCGAGATCTGCGACGACACGAGCCGCGAACCGAGGTCGCGGGCGCGCTGGCAGCCCCCTCCCACGAAGTCGAGCACCATGTCGAAGCTGCCCGAGCGCTGCATCCCGTCGACCGCGTTGGGGTCGGTCGCGACCATCTTGATCTGCACGCCGACCGCTCGGAGGTTGCGGACGATGACGTCGGCCATCGCGATGAAGTCCATCCATCCCGCCTGAACGCTGAAGACGAACGACAGCGGCGTGCCGTTCTCGTCCACGCGCCAGCCGTCGGCGTTCTTCTCGTAGCCGGCCTCGTCGAGCAGGCGGTTCGCCTCGGCGGGGTCGTAGGGGATGTACTCCTTGCCCTTCCACTTGTCGGGCACTTCGGCCTCTTGGAACGGGAGGAGGAGCATCGTCTGGCTCGCCGGCTCCATGATCCCGTAGCTCGCCCGTTCGCTGATCGCCTCGCGATCCAGCGCGTAGGCGATGCCCTCCCGGAACGCCGGATCGCTGAGCACCGGCCGCTCGTTGTTGATCGCGATGACGGTGGAGGAGTCGGGCGGGAAGAAGTAGTGCGCGTTCTCCGGGTCGGCGGACACGATCGATCGCGGCGGGTTGGGGATGTCGCCGCGGTACATGTCGAGCGCCCCCGAGCGGATCTTGAGCGCGCCGGAGTTGGCGTCGTACTGGCCCTCGAGCGAGATCTGCTGGATCTTGAGGTTCTCGGCGTCCCAGTAGTCGGGGTTCCGGGTCATCACCAGCCGGCGGCCGTTGTAGTCGGCCGGCACGAACGGTCCCGTGCCGACGCCTTCCGTGTCGACGTAGGTCGTCGGGTCGCCCTTGTCGGCGTAGATGTGCGCCGGAAGGATCTTGGTGCTCTGCAGCACGTCGTCGGTCTTGGGCACGGCGGGCCCGTCGAAGCGGAACTCCACGGTGTGGTCGTCGAGAGCGGTCACCGAGGTGGCCGCGGCGCCGTAGAACTCGCCCCAGACCCCGTTGCGGTCGGCGGCGGGATACTCCTTTCCCGCCTGGAAGGTGTAGACGACGTCCTTCGCCGTGAACGGCTCGCCGTCGTTCCAGGTCACGCCTTCGCGGAGGTGGACGATCATGCGGTCGGTCGTGGGCCACTCGTACGACGTCGCGAGCCACGGCACGGCCTCGCACGTGAACCGGTCGCGGATCATCAACGGCTCGAACAGCCAGTTCTGCACCGTCGCATTGGGGGAGAGGTAGTTGTAGTTGACGAGTCCCTGCACGGAGGAGTTGGCCTCGGAGGGCATCCGGATCTCCGCGATCATGCCTTCTTCGGCGGGGGGCGGGGGCTCGAGCCCGATGTTGGCGCACCCCGACGTGGCGATCAGCGTCATGAGCGCGCCGGCACTCACGATCGTCCTCGTTCGCTTTCTCATCGGAACCTCCTCGTTCCTCGGATGCCGGGACCTCCGCCCCGGCGGGCTCAGTCGGCCGCCTCCCGCTCGGTGCATCCGCAGGACTCGCGGACGACCAGGGTGGTGGCCAGAACGGTGTCGTCGTCGATGTCGTCGCCGAGCGCTCCGGCGGCGGCGCGCGCACCCAGCTCGGCGATCGGCTGGTGCACCGTCGTCAGGCGCGGGGAGGCGAGCTCGGCCAGCGCGGTGTCGTCGAACCCGGTGATGGCCACGTCGGACGGAATGCGGTGGCCGAGGCCCGGGAGCGTGGCCAGCAGCCCCAGCGCGAGCTCGTCGTTCGCGCAGACGAGCGCGTCGGGGAGGTCGCCGCCGCGGTGCAGTTCACGGGCGGCCACGGCGCCGCTGGGCACGTCGAGTCCGTAGTGGAGCGGCTCGCCGCTCTCGTCGAGGCCGTGGCTGGCGAGGGCGTCTCGGAACCCCGCGTACCGCTGCATCGGGTCGGGGGAGCCCTTGGTCTCTCCGACGAAGCGGAGGCGCCGGTGGCCGTGGTGCTCGATGAGGTGGCGGGTGAGCTCGGCGGCAGCACGACGCCCGTCGGTGCGCACCGACGGGATGCCCTCTGCCGCGCCGGCGACGAGGACCACGCGACCGGAGCGGGTGAGGCGATGCAGCTCGTCGTCGGGGATCGTCCCGCCCGCGATCAGCAGCCCGTCGGTGTGCTCGGCGAGCTGGCGTACCGCGGCGACGGCATCGGGGCGCAGATGCGTGCCGAGGACGTTGATGACGACGCCGCGCTCGACGGCGATCGACTCCGCTCCCTCGATCAGCTGCGCGAAGTAGGGTCCGCCGAGGCCGGGGAGAACGATGCCCAGGGTGTTGGTGCGCTGGTACGACAGGGCGCGGCCCAGCGCCGACGGACGGTAGTCGAGGCGGTCGATCGCCTCCTGCACGCGCTTCTTGGTCTCCGCCGTGACCCGCGGATCGTCGTGGGTGACGCGGGAGACCGTGGCCACCGAGACCCCGACCTCGCGAGCGATGTCGCGGATCGTCGTCTTGCCCGAGCTCTGCGGCTTCGTCATGCGTCGGTCACCTCCACGTCGTCGTGCGTCCGTCCGGCGTGCGGGTGCCGGATGCGTGTTCTCCGGCTGGATGTAACCGGATACATCGGGTACCGTAGCGAAGGTAACCGGTTACATCAAGCCCCCGGACACAGATCGAGCGCCCAGGCCGCGCGTCGGGGCGAGGGATGCATCCGAGATCACGACCGCAACGACGCGACGGCAGGAGGCCACCGATGGCGACGCAGACACGACCCGGCACGCTGCGGGATCGACTGGACCGCATCGTGCTCTACCAGGTGTATCCGCAGAGCTTCGCCGATGCCGACGGCGATGGCATGGGCGACCTCGACGGTCTCGCGGCGCGGCTGGATCATCTCTCCTGGCTCGGTGTCGATGCGGTCTGGATCAACCCGTGCTTCGTCTCGCCGATGCGCGACGCCGGGTACGACGTCGCCGACTTCCTCCACATCGATCCGCGCTACGGCGGAGATGCCGCGTGGGACCGCCTCGTCGCCGAGGCCGACGCGCGGGGGATCGCGGTACTGCTCGATCTGGTGGCCGGTCACACGTCCGACCAGCACGACTGGTTCCGGGCGTCGGCAGACGACCCCGACGACGACCGGTACGTCTGGAGTCCCGTCGCCGCACCCGGGTTCGTTCGCGGGCCCGGTGCGCGCGGCCAGTTCTACAAGCCCAACTTCTTCGAGTTCCAGCCTGCCCTGAACTTCGGGTACGCCCGCCCCGATCCGAACGAGCCGTGGCGGCAGCCGGTGGACGCCGCCGGCCCACGCCGCAACCGTGACGCCCTCGTCGAGATCATCGGCCACTGGTACGACCGCGGCGCCCAGGGGTTCCGCGTCGACATGGCCGCCTCGCTCGTCAAGGACGACCCGGGGCACGTGGAGACCGGCCGACTGTGGGCCGACGTGCGCGCCCGCCTCGACGCCCGTCACCCCGGCAACATCCTCATTTCGGAGTGGGGAGATCCGGCGCGCGCCGTTCCCGCCGGGTTCGACGTGGACTTCTTTCTGCAGTTCGGCGGAGACGACGACGGTGCGCCGCTCAAGTCGCTGTGGAACAACGGTGCCGGAACCGTGCACGAGGCCTGGGAGCCCCGGATCGCGTGGGCCGATGCCTCGGGCGAGGGGGATGCCGACACGTTCGTGGCGGCGTGGGAGCATGTGCGCGACGCGATCGCCGCGGCGGGGAGCTCCGGCATTCCGGGCCTTCCCACCGCCAATCACGACTTCACTCGGCTGGTCGCCGGCGACCGCACGGCCGATCAGGTGCGACCGGCGCTGCTGCTGGCCCTCACCTGGCCGGCGCTGCCCTCGATCTACTACGGCGACGAGATCGGCATGCGCTACGTTCCGGGCCTCGCCTCCCATGAGGGCTCCTCGCTCGGGCCGACGTACGAGCGCGCCGGATCGCGGACGCCGATGGCGTGGGGGGATCTGCCGGCCTCGGCCGCCGTCGTCCACGAGTCGCGCTATCTGCCGCAGGATCTCGACCCGCTGCGTCCGACCGTGGCCGATCAGCTCGCCGACGGTGACTCGCTCCTCCGCTTCGTCCGCGCCGCCGTGGCGCTCCGGCGTTCCGACGACCGCCTCGCCGCCGGAGCCCCCGTGGAGGTGCTGAGCACCGGCGCGCCCTTCGTCTTCCGGAGGGGTTCGTTGCTCGTCGCCCTCAATCCGTCGGGTGCGCTGCGCGATGTCGCGATCGACGGCGACGGCGCGATCCTCCTCGGTCACCGCGCACGCGTCGATGCCGGGGTGCTGCGCCTCGACCCCTTCGGGTGCGCCGTGGTCGACCTCGCCTCGCTGGGTGTCGCCCCCGACTCGACCCGCGATCTCGACCCCGGCCCCACCGACCGCGACTCCGCCGACCGTGACTCCAGCGAAAGGAACAGCGCATGACCGCCACGACCCCGTACTCCGGCGAGACCGTCCCCGCTCCCGAGGGGTTCATCTGGGGTGCTGCCACGGCGGCGCACCAGATCGAAGGGCAGAACGTCAATACGAGCCACTGGGAGTACGAGTACTCCGAGAACACCACCGTCCAGGAGCCCTCCGGCGATGCGGTGGACTCGTACCACCGCTACCCCGAGGACATCGCCCTGCTCGCCGCGGGGGGCCTGACGGCTTACCGGTTCTCGATCGAATGGGCACGCATCGAACCCGAGAAGGGTGTCGTCTCCCGCGCACAGCTGGACCACTATCGCCGCATGATCGACACGTGCCGCGATGCCGGGGTGGAGCCGATCGTCACCCTCCACCACTTCACCGTTCCGCGCTGGCAGGGACGCGACGGCGGCTGGTACGCCGACGACGTGGTCGATCGCTTCCGCCGCTACACCGAGACGGCCACCGCGATCCTCGACGACGTCGAGTGGGTCGTCACCATCAACGAGCCCAACATGATGGTCAATCAGGACGAGGCGAAGATCGACACCGACAACGGCGTCAACTTCCCGGGCCCTTCGCCGCACGTCGCCCAGGTGATCGCCGCGGCGCACCACGCGTCGGTCGAGGTGCTTCGCGGTCTCGGTCACGTGAAGGCGGGCTGGTCGGTCGCCAACCAGGTGTTCCAGGCCGTCCCCGGCTTCGAGAAGGAGCGGGACGAGTGGGGGTACTGGCGCGAGGACTACTACCTCGAGCAGGCTCGGGACGACGACTTCATCGGAGTGCAGTCGTACCTGCGCACGATCATCGGCGCCGACGGCCCGGTTCCCTTCCCCGACGATGTCGAGCGCACCCTCACGGGATGGGAGTACTACCCCGAGGCTCTGGGCCACGCCCTGCGGCATACGCGCGAGGTCACCGGCGGCATTCCGATGATGGTCACCGAGAACGGCATGGCCACCGCCGACGACGCACGCCGTATCGACTACACGACGGGCGCCTTGCAGGGTCTGGCGGCCGCTGTCGCCGACGGCTGTGATGTGCGCGGCTATCTCCATTGGTCGCTGCTCGACAACTACGAGTGGGGGTCCTTCCGTCCCACCTTCGGCCTGATCGGGGTCGATCGGGAGACCTTCGTCCGAACGCCCAAGCCGAGCCTGGCCTGGCTCGGCGACCTGGCCCAGCGGAACGTGCTCCCCGCCCCCTGACCCGGATCCGTGCACAGTGGCGGACGCACACAACGGCGGACGTGCACAACGGCGGACGTGCACAACGGCGGACGTGCACAGTGGCGGACGTGCACAGTGGCGGATGTGGGCTCCAACACGCCGCACCCCGCGCGCAACACGCCGGGGGAGCGCATGCCTCGTCCGCCGTTGTGCATGGGAATGGTCCGTCGGACCCGCCGCCGTGCCCGCCGACATCCGCCGTCGTGCACGCGCGAGTTGTCCGCCTGACACCGCGAAACGGCCCTTCCGTTGTCGATCTCATGCGGTCCGGCGCATGGGGGGAGCGTTAGCGTGGAGACATGACCCCGTCTGACGACCCGGCTCTCGTGCGCGTTCTGGCGGCGGACGGGACGTTCGCCCCCACTGCGGAGGCCGAGCGCTACGTCCCCCTGATCGAGGCCCTGAGCGACGCCGAACTCGAGACGTTCTACCGCGACATGGTCGTGGTGCGCGCCTTCGACCGGCAGGCCACGAACCTCCAGCGTCAAGGGCAGCTGGCCCTGTGGCCGCCGTCCTTCGGGCAGGAAGCCGCTCAGGTCGGCTCCGCCCGCGCCGCGCGCCCGCAAGACCACCTCTTCCCCTCGTATCGCGAGCACGTCGTGTGCACCATCCGCGGCGTCGATCCGATCGACATCATCCGCGTCATGCGTGGGCTCACGCACGGCGGATGGGATCCGACCGATCCGAAGAACGGCAACACGCACATCTACACGCTGGTGCTCGGGTCGCAGACTCTGCATGCCACCGGGTTCGGTATGGGCCTCGCGTTCGACGGACGATCCGGTTCGGGCGACGTGGAGCGCGACGAGGCCGTCATCGTCTACTACGGCGACGGATCGTCGAGTCAGGGCGATGTGCACGAGGCGATGGTGTTCGCCGCCAGCTACGCCACGCCCCAGGTGTTCTTCCTGCAGAACAACCACTGGGCCATCTCGGTGCCGGTGACGACGCAGTCGCGCTCGCCGCTGTTCCGCCGCGCCGACGGATACGGAATGCCCTCGGTGCAGGTGGACGGGAACGATGTGCTCGCCAGCTACGCCGTGAGCCGCGTCGCCCTCGACGAAGCGCGCGCCGGTGGTGGGCCCCGCGCGATCGAGGCGCTGACGTATCGCATGGGCGCCCACACGACCAGCGACGATCCCACCAAGTACCGCACCTCCGACGAGGAGCGGGCCTGGGCGGAGCGCGACCCCATCGCGCGGATGCGCGCCTATCTCCAGGCCCGTGGGGCCGCGGACACCTTCTTCGCGGAGGTCGATGCCGAGGCCGCGGCCTACGCCGATGACATTCGCACGCGCACCAATGCCCTCGGCGACATCGATCGCGACGTGATGTTCGCCCACGTGTACAGCGAGCCGCATCCGCTGATCGACGAACAGCGACGGTGGTTGTCCGACTACGAGGCGTCGTTCGAGGGAGGCAACTGATGGACCGGATCGCCGTTTCTCCCCAGACGGACCCCTCGCAGGCCGAGCGAGCCGACGAGGCCCCCGCATCGCGCGAGACCCTTCCGTTCGCCAAGGCCCTCACCGCCGGCATGCGGGCCGCCCTGGCCGCCGACGATCACGTTCTGCTGATGGGTGAGGACATCGGTCGCCTGGGGGGCGTCTTCCGTGTGACCGAAGGACTGCAGGCGGAGTTCGGCGAGCGACGCGTGCTCGACACACCGCTGGCGGAGTCCGGCATCCTCGGTACCGCGATCGGCCTCGCGATGGCCGGCTTCCGCCCCGTCTGCGAGATCCAGTTCGACGGCTTCGTCTTCCCCGCCTTCGATCAGATCACCTCGCAGCTGGCCAAGCTCACCAATCGGCATGAAGGCGCGATGTCCTTCCCGGTCGTGATCCGCATTCCCTACGGCGGCCACATCGGCGCGGTCGAGCACCACCAGGAGAGCCCCGAGGCGTACTTCACGCACACCCCGGGCCTGCGCGTGGTCTCTCCGTCGACGCCCAACGACGCGTACTGGATGATCCAGGACGCGATCACCTCGAACGACCCGGTGGTGTTCCTCGAGCCCAAGGCCAAGTACTGGCTCAAGGGCGAGGTCGACACCACCGCCCGCGCCCTGCCTTTGCACGCGTCGCGGGTGGTCCGCCGGGGCACAGACGTCACCCTCGTCGGGCACGGTGCGATGGTCACCACGCTCTTGCAGGCGGCGGCTCTCGCCGAGGGCGAGGGAACGTCGTGCGAGGTCATCGACCTCCGCTCTCTCTCGCCGATCGACTACGGCCCGATCCTCGACTCCGTGCGCCGCACCGGCCGCATGGTCTACGCGCAGGAGGCGCCCGGATTCACCTCGCTCGGCTCGGAGGTGGCGGCCACGGTGATGGAGAAGGCGTTCTTCGCTCTGGAAGCGCCGGTGCTGCGCGTGTCCGGCTTCGACACTCCGTTCCCTCCCGCGAAGCTCGAGGGGCAGTACCTTCCCGATGCCGATCGGATCCTCGAGGCCGTCGACCGCGCCCTCGCCTACTGACTGGAGCCGCTATGAGCAACCAGACCTTCCACCTCCCGGATGTCGGCGAGGGGCTGACCGAGGCCGAGATCGTGCAGTGGCGCGTCGGGCCCGGTGACCAGATCGAGGTCAACGACGTCATCGTGGAGATCGAGACGGCGAAGTCGCTCGTCGAGCTGCCGTCGCCCTTCTCCGGCACGATCGGGGAACTGCTCGTCGCCGAGGGCGAGACCGTCACCGTCGGCGCCCCGATCATCACGATCGCCGGCGAGGCGGCCCAGCCCGATGCGGCTGCCGGGCAGAGCGAGCACGGCGAGAAGCCGGCCGAGCCCGAGGCGGACGCGGCGGGTTCCGTGCTCGTCGGCTACGGAACCGGCGGTGCGGTCTCCAGCCGCCGGTCCAAGAAGCCCGTGCGTGCCGAGGCGGTCCGCGCCTCGGCCGGCGTGATCGCCAAGCCTCCCGTGCGCAAGCTCGCCCGCGATCTCGGTGTCGATCTGTCCGACGTCGTGCCGTCCGGTCCCGCCGGAGAGGTCACTCGCGACGACGTCGTCCGCCACGCCGACCAGGCCTCCGTCTTCCGCAACATCGCCACTCCCGATCTTCCCGCCGAACGTGAGCGGACGATCCCCGTCGCTCCCGAAGCGCCCTCCCCGGTGTCCCCTCCGGCCCTCGTCGAGGGGCGCGAGGAGGCCATTCCGGTCAAGGGCGTGCGCAAGGCCACCTCGTCGGCGATGGTGCGTTCGGCCTACACGGCGCCGCACGTGTCGGTGTGGACCGACGTGGATGCGACGCGCACGATGGAGCTCGTGAAGCGGCTGAAGGCCTCGCCCGACTTCGCCGACATCAAGGTGTCGCCGCTGCTGATCATGGCGCGTGCCGTGATCTGGGCCGTGCGCCGGACGCCGATGGTGGGGGCCGCGTGGATCGACCGCGAAGACGGCTCGGCCGAGATCCGTGTCCGCAACTACGTCAATCTCGGTATCGCCGCCGCCACTCCGCGAGGGCTCCTCGTCCCCAACATCAAGGACGCGCAGGATCTCAGCATGCGGGAGCTGGCGCGGGCTCTGGAGCGGCTGACGCTCACGGCGCGCGAGGGGAAGACCTCGCCCGCCGACCAGCAGGGCGGCACGATCACGATCACCAACATCGGTGTGTTCGGGATGGACGCGGGAACGCCGATCATCAACCCCGGTGAGTCGGGCATCGTCGCCATGGGCACGATCCGCCAGAAGCCCTGGGTGGTCGACGGCGAGGTGCGGCCGCGGTTCGTCACGACCGTCTCGGGATCCTTCGACCACCGCGTGATCGACGGCGACGGCATGAGCCGCTTCATCGCCGACGTCGCCTCCATCCTGGAAGAGCCCGCCCTCCTGCTCGACTGACGGTCGCCGCCGGCGGGATTGCGCTCGCCGGATTCGAGTTGCTCCTGAAAATCGGATCTCCCGAATCACAGGAATCCGCGGTGGGAGCCTCCTGATCACGCGATCGACCGTTCTCGGGGTGGCTTGCCAACCTACCGCGGAGCAGCCGTCCTCCGAGCAATCGTCCTCTGGCTCAAACGGTTAGGAGACACGCCCTCGGTGTGGTGAACGGGTGTCCTCAGCTTCGCATCCTGCCGTCGACGTAGCTCAGCTATTCGTGCCGGTCGCTTCCATCTCTGCCCCGGCATCGGCGAGTTGCGTTCCAGGCGGACGGCTCGCTGGCTCCGGACGCCTCATGAAGTCTCTCCAGTACTCGGCATAGTCCGAGTCGAACCCTTCGCGGAAGCGCAGCATCTCGTTCGGTGGCGCAAAGACTGCCCCCTGCATGAGGTAAACCCTGCGGTGCAGCGAAGGTAGGCCGACAAGTTCGTACGTGGACGGCCCAGTAACGCGGATCTCCGTACCGCAGACGGCCTCAATCATCATCCGCCACACTCACGGCGTTGTCTCACACCCAACACCGGAACGTTTTGCTCGCCCGCGCGGAACTCGATTCCCGCGACGGGTGGCGTCGACCTGGCGAGCTTCGCGTTCATGCGGACCGCTCAAGTCCCGGCGATCTCAGCATTCCTAACTGAGTCGCGCGCCGCAGGCCCCACCGAGCACAACGGCGGATGCTGCGGACAACACGCCGTCGTCGCGGCGGTCTCGGGCGGCGTGTCGCCGCTCGGATCCGCCGTTGTGCCCGTGCGCCGATCCGCCGTTGTGCCCGTGCGTCCGTCCGTGTGTCCGGCGGGTGAGGATCAGCGGACGGCGCGTGTGGCCGACGATGTGCGAGCGACGGTGGTGTACCCCGGTTTGGTCCCGACGACGGTGACGGTGATCTTCTTCCCCCGCAGAGAGGTCGTCACGGTCAGCGTCGACCTCGTCGCGCGGGGAATCGCCTTCCCATCGGCTCGCCATTGGTAACGAAGGGTGGTTCCCGTCGTCCATTTGCCGGGCTTCGCCGTCAGTCGCTGTCCCACTTTCGCCACACCGCCGATCGTCGGCTTCGCGGTGCGGGCGACCTTCGCCGTCTGCGATGACGTGGCCGAGGCCGTTGCGTATCCAAGTGTCCTGCCGGTGACGACGACCGTGATCCGCGTGCCGACCAGATCGGGCGAGAGCACGAGGGTCTTCGACCGCGCACCCGGCACAGGGTGTCCGTCCGACATCCATTTGTAGGAGTACCGCGTGCCGGGCATCCACGATGTCATCTCGAAGCGCAGGGTCGCCCCGACCCGCGCAGTCCCTCGGAGTCGAGGCGTGTAGCTCGTCCCGACCTTGCCCATCGACGGCGTCGTCTTCACGACCGTGCCGTAGCCCGGGATCTTCGCCGTGACCCGAGCAGTCACGCGGTGGCCGAGGTCCGACTTCTTCAGGACGTACCGCCACGAGGACGCGCCGGAGATCGGTTTCCCATCGCGGAGCCATCGATAGCTGAGCGTGGTGCCCTTTCGCCAGGTGTTGTCGAAATCGACGGCCACGGTGCCGTACACGGCCATGTCTCCGTACACAGTGGCCTGCGGGATCCGCACAGCCCGCTGAGTGGGAGCCGACGTCACCGACACGGCGTCGTAGCCTGCCCGCTTGGCGGTCACCTTCACGCGGATCGGCTGGTCGACTGCCCGGTCGTCCAGGCGATAGGTCGGCCGGTTCGCGCCGACCATTGCCATGTCTCCGACATACCACTGGTAGGACAGCGTCGTCCCAGGCGCCCACGTGCCCGGAGAGGCGGTGAGGACCGAGCCGATGACGGTCTTTCCGCTGATCTTCGGTGTCCCGGGGGTCATGACCCGCGAGGTGGGCGCGGAGACGGAGACCAGGGTGGACCGACCGGACATGGCTCCGCTGATGCGAACGGTGAGCCGTTTGTCCGCCTGCCCCGCCGTGGGACGGAAGGAGGACGCCGTTGCTCCGGATACGTCGACACCATCGGCGGACCACTGATAGGTGAACGTGGTTGCCGCGTTCCAGCCGGCTGGCTTTGCGGTGAGCGTCCGTCCGACGGCGGCTGTTCCCGCGATGGCGACGCTACCGGGGGCGATCACTTCGCCCGTGGTCGCCGAGGAGAACCCGGTGTGCCAGCCGCCCTTCGTTCCGCTCACGCTGAACGAGACGCGCTTGCCGAGCATCGACGCGGTGATGAGCAGTTCGCGTCCGGGATGCTGAATGCTGCGTCCATCCACCAGCCACGACGTCGACAGACTCGTGCCGTCGGTCCATGTTCCCGGCACGCCAACGATCGTCCGTCCGACGACGGCGTCGCCCTCGATCGTGACCGTTCCGACGCGCAGGATCTGCGCGGTCGCCGCAGAGGTGGCGGAGCCGGTCGCGTAGCCGGCCGCCGTCCCGGTGACCCGGACGGATATCTTCGCCCCCTCGGCGCTCGCCGGCACCACGTAGGTCTGCCCGGTTGCGCCACCGGCGGGCGCGCCGTCGATGAGCCACTGGTACGTCAGCGTGTAGACGGAGGTCCAGTCGGCGGTGGCCTGCAGCGTGCCGCCGACCTTGCGGGAGCCGGAGATCACGGGAGTTCGGACGACGCCCACACGCGCCGTGGGTGTCGAGGCGCGGGACTCGCTCTCACCCGACGGCAGCGCCCCGGTGACGACGACGTGTATCCGCATGCCCTCGTGTTCGTAGCTCGGCCGCAAACTGCTCCCCGTCGCTCCGTCGATGGGGGCGCCATCCGCGTACCACTGGTAGGAGAAGCGGGTGTCGTCGGGCCAACTGCCCGGGACGACCCACAGTGTTCCCGCGGTGGTCGCGTCGCCCGCGATCGTCGGCGCGGCGGACTCCGCGGTGGCTGCCGACGAACCGGAGACGGGGTCGGCGCCGACGGCCATGGCGGTGGGCGATGTGAGGAGCCCCGCAACGACCGTGAGCACGGCGGTGACCGAGAGTGCTGCGGTGCGCCAGCGGTGTGCGATCATCGCGAATCCTCCACTTTATGTGAGCTCTCTCATGATGCCATCCGCGGTGCGCTCCCGTCGTCGGAGTTCACTCGGTCTCACAACGGCGGATGGGTGCACCACCCGAGCACAACGGCGGATGCCGCGTGGCCGCGCACAACGGCGGATGCTGCGGACAACACGCCGTCATCGCGGTGGTCTCGGGCGGCGTGTCGCCGCTCGGTCCCGCCGTTGTGCCTGTCCGCCGTCGTGCCCGTCCGCTCGTGTGTCCGTGCGTCCGGCGGGTGAGGATCAGCGGATGGAGCGTGCGGCGGACTGCGTGCGGGTGCACAACGGCATGGGGGTGGGTGCACAACGGCAGGGGTGCGGGTGCACAAGGACATGGGGGTGGGTGCACAACGGCGGATGGTGCTGCCGACACGCCGCGGTCCTATTGGGTTCGGACGGCATGTCGTCGCGTGGGTCCGCCGTTGTGCTCGACAAGCAGCCCACCCCGGAGCGCCACCCCCGAAGCGTCACCCCGGGGCGCCTCCCGATTTTGATAACGATTATCAGTAGGCGTACGCTGAGCGCATGACCCGCACGCCTCTCGCCCTCGTCGGGCTCCTCGGAGCCTCCGCCCTCGTCCTCGCAGGCTGTTCGTCCACACCCGGCGGTGCGACAGGAGGAAACGGCGACGGCAAGATCCAGGTGGTCGCCTCGACGAGCGTCTACGGCAACATCGTGGAGGCGATCGCCGGCGACGCCGTCGACGTCACCTCGATCGTCGCGTCGACCAGTCAAGACCCGCACTCCTACGAGGCCTCCGCGGCCGACCAGCTGACGGTCTCCAAGGCCGATCTCATCATCGAGAACGGCGGGGGCTACGACTCGTTCGTCGACGGTCTCATCGAGGCGACGGGCAGTTCCGCGCACGTCATCACGGCGGCCGAGTTCTCCCACGATTGGCCCGGCAACGAGGATCACGACCACACCGAGGGCGACGGCCACGATCACGCGGACGAGACCGATGCCGCCGACGATCATGACCACGGCGACGAGACCGATGCGGCCGACGACCACGGTCACGATCACGAAGGCCACAATCACATCGAGGGGTTCAACGAGCACGTCTGGTACGACCCGCACACGATGGAGCACCTCGCCGAGGCGATCGCCGAGGAGCTCACCGAGCTCGCCCCGGCCGATGCCGACACATTCCAGAAGGGGCTCAGCACCTTCGTCGCCGGGATCGGCGAGCTCGAGACGTCGCTGGCCGACGTGGCCGCGGCGCACGAGGGCGACAAGATCTTCGTCACCGAGCCCGTTCCGCTGTATCTGACGGCAGCGGCGGGGCTCACCAACGTGACGCCCGAGGCGTTCAGCGAAGCGGTCGAAGAGGGTCAGGACGTTCCGCCGGCCACTCTCCTGGAGGCCGACAAGCTCCTGAAGGCGGGCGACGTCCGCGCCGTCATCGCGAACGCCCAGACCGGCGGTGCCGAGACGACGCAGGTGATCGACACCGCCAAGGCGGCGGCCATCCCCGTGATCGAGTTCACCGAGATCCTGCCCGAGGGCAAGACCTACCTCACCTGGATGGCCGACAACATCGCGACGCTCGCCGCTACGCTGAACCGGTGACCCCCGAGCACGACCCGCAGCCGGAGTCGGTGCTGCGCATCCGGGGAGCCGCCTTGCGGCGCGGGCAGCGAGAACTGTGGAGCGGGCTCGACCTCGACGTCCGTCCGGGGGAGCTCGTCGCCGTCCTCGGTCCTTCGGGGTCGGGGAAGACCACCCTGCTGCGCGCGATCCTGGGCCTCGAACCTCTTTCCGAAGGGACCATCACGGCGTTGGGGGAGAGGGTCCGTAGCCGCGGCAATCGTCGAATCGGCTACCTCCCGCAGGCCCGTCCGTTGACCGACACGGCCCTGCGCGGTCGGGACCTCGTCGCCCTCGGGGTCGACGGTCACCGCTTCGGGCTCCCGTTCCCCCGGCGCGGCGACCGGGCTCGCATCGACGCCCTCGTCGAGGCGGTCGGCGCCTCCGCGTTCGCCGATCAGCCCGTGGGTGTGCTCTCCGGCGGGGAGCAGCAGCGCCTGCGCGTGGGGCAGGCGCTGGCAGACGACCCGCGGCTCCTCCTGTGCGACGAGCCGCTGACCAGTCTCGATCTCGCCAATCAGCAGGCGGTCGTCCGCCTGATCGATGATCACCGCAAGACGGGTGCCGCCGTGCTCCTGGTCACCCACGACATCAATCCGATCCTCGGCAAGGTCGACCGCATCCTCTACATCGCGAACGGACGCTTCACGCTCGGGGCCCCGAAGGACGTCCTCACGTCGCCCGTGCTGACCGACCTCTACGGCGCTCCGGTCTTCGTCCTACGGGCGGGAGACCGCCTGGTCGTCGTGGGTGCTCCCGACGCCGACGCCTCCCACCACCATCACGACGACCACCTCCACGAGGGGGGTGCCGCGTGAACTGGGCCGACATCGGCGACGCCCTCTTCGGTGGACTGGCCGACTACGGGGAGATCCTCGCGCTCGTCTCCAACTCGCTGTGGGCCGGCGCGGTCCTGGGCCTCGTCGGCGGGCTCATCGGCGTCTTCGTCATGCAGCGCGACATGGCCTTCGCCGTCCACGGCATCAGCGAGCTGTCGTTCGCCGGCGCCGCGGCGGCGCTCCTGGTGGGCGCGGACGTCGTGACCGGCTCGGTCGTCGGCTCCCTCATCGCGGCGGCGCTCATCGGGTCGCTCGGCGCTCGGGCGCGCGACCGCAACTCGATCATCGGCGTGCTCATGCCGTTCGGCCTGGGCTTGGGGATCCTCTTCCTCTCGCTCTACAACGGACGCAGTGCCAACCGGTTCAGCCTGCTCACCGGCCAGATCGTGTCGGTCCAGAACGCTCAGCTGGGATGGCTCATCGGGATCTCGGCGGCGGTGCTGCTCGCCCTCCTCCTCATCTGGCGCCCGCTGCGCTTCGACTCGCTCGACCCGCAGTCGGCGGCGGCGCGCGGCGTCCCGACGACCGTCGTCTCGCTCGGCTTCATGCTGCTGCTGGGCCTCGTCGTCGCCGTCGCCGTGCACATCATCGGTGCGCTCCTCGTGATGGCGCTCCTGGTCACCCCCGCCGCCGCGGCATTGCGCATCGCCAGCGGACCCCTGGCGGTCCCCGTCCTGTCGGCCCTCTTCGGGGTCGTCGCCGCCGTCGGGGGGATCCTCCTCGCGGTGATGGGCACGTTGCCGGTGAGCCCGTACATCACCACCATCTCGTTTGCGATCTACCTCGTCTGCCGGGTTGTCGGTGCGCGCCGCGGACGCGTCACTCGCGCCGCGCGAGCGTGACGGCTCCCAGCCCGCTCCGAAGCCGCGCGAGTAGACTCGGGGGCATGGCCCAGCGGAACACCTGGCAGCGCGATCGCGTGCGTACGGCGCTCGCCGACGCTCAAGGGTTCGTGAGCGCGCAGGATCTCCACGCGACCCTTCGCGACGAGAACACCGGCATCGGTCTGGCGACCGTCTACCGCGCTCTGGCCACCCTCGCGGCGGGCGGCGAGGCCGATCAGCTGCAGAGTCCCGAGGGCGAGGCGATCTATCGGGCGTGCTCGAGCGAGGGCCATCACCATCACCTGATCTGCCGCAGTTGCGGCACCACCGTCGAGATCAAGGCGACCGACGTCGAGGAGTGGGCACAGCGCACGGCCGCCGCCCACGGGTTCACCCGTGCCGAGCACGTCGTCGACATCTTCGGACTGTGCGCCGCGTGCGCGGCCGCCGGGGCCGCCGAGCGTTGAGCGAGCCGCGGTCCTCCGACCCGACCCGGACCGATCTGCCGCGGACCGATGTGGTCCGTGCGGACCTGCGCCGTGCCGACCTGCGCCGCGCGCAGCCCGACCGCCCCGCCGGACCGCCGCAGGGGCGCGTGACCGTCACGCGACGAACGGAGCCCGTCGGCGTCGGCGAGCCCGCACCGGGCAAGAAGATCCTCGCCGTGGCGGCGGGAGTGTTGCTGGTCGCCGCGCTCATCGTCGTCGCGTTGCTCGCTCCAGGTCCTGCGCTCCCCACCCGAGCGCAGGACGGCCTCACCCTCGCCGTCAGCGTCCTCATCGAGTCGTTGCCCTTCGTCGTGCTCGGAGTGATCCTCTCGATCGTCGTGCAGGTGTGGGTGCCGCCGGGAGTGATCGAACGATGGATGCCGCGCAATGCCTGGGGGCGCCGCGCGGTGCTGTCGCTCCTGGGCATGCTCATCCCGGTCTGCGAGTGCGGCAACGTGCCCTTCGCCCGGGGGCTCCTCATGCGCGGCTTCAGCGTGCCCGAGACCCTGACGTTCCTGATCGCCGCGCCGATCGTCAACCCGATCGTCATCATCACCACGCACCAGGCCTTCGGGTTCGACGACGGGATCCTCATCGCGCGACTCCTCGGCGGCTATGCGATCGCCAACCTCATCGGGTGGCTCTACAGCCGACACCCCGATCCCGACGGACTCGTCACCGATCGTTTCCGGGCCACGTGCGAGATCGTCGAGACCGAGGGCGGCGGACGGGCACGGCGGAGCCTCGCCCAGTTCGTCGTGGAGCTGCGCGCCGTCATGCCCGCCCTCGTCATCGGCTCGGGCGTCGCGGGGGCGGTGCAGGTGCTCGTGCCGCGCGACGCGCTCCTGGCGATCGGCTCGAACCCGGCGCTGTCGATCGTTGCGATGATCGCTCTCGCCATGATCGTCTCGATCTGCTCCAACGTCGACTCGTTCTTCGCCCTGTCGTTCGCCTCGACGTTCACGCCCGGGTCGATCGTGGCGTTCCTTTTGGTCGGCCCCCTCGTCGACGTGAAGATGCTGGCCCTGCTGAGGACGACCTTCCGCAGCCGCGCGCTGGCGGGGATCGTCGCGGTGGTCGTCTTGTCGGCCGTCGCGATCGGAGGGGCGGTGAATCTCCTTGCGTGATCGGATCGGACCCCTCGGCACACGGCTCCTCGGTGTCGGCCTTGCTGCGGGACTCGCCGCCGTGACGATCGCGCTGGCCCTCACCGACCAGCTCGCCCTGTACATCAGCCCGTCCTCCAACTGGTTCGCGATCTCGATGGCGGTGCTCGTGCTCGTGGGCGCCGCCGTGAGCTTCGCTCTGCCCCTGGGGGCAGAGGCCGACCACGGTCACGACCACGGAAACGGTCACGACCACGACGACGACCGCGGCCAGGGCCTCGCCGAGCATGACCACGATCACGGTGCGCGCGCCGTCCATCGCTCCCGGGCGTCGAGGGTGACCGGCAGCAGCGTCGGCGCTGCCGTGGGCGGACTCGTGGCGACGGGAATCGTCGTGGCGATCGTGACGGTGCCGCCGGCCACGCTGTCGGCGGAGCTCGCGATGTCGCGGGAGACCGGATCGGCCCCGCTCTTCCAGGGCGCGGACACGGTCGCGCTCGCCGCCATGGGCGACACGTCCACCTTCGGAGTGGGCGAGTGGTCGAGTGTCTTCGCGACGGCGACGAACCCGGAGACGTTCGACGGCGAGAAGGTCACGCTCACCGGATTCGCGACGCCGGGCGAGGGAGGCTTCGACCTCACCCGGCTCGTCATCACGCACTGTGTCATCGATGCGCAGCCGGCCAGCATCCCCATCGCGGCCGGTGATGCCCCCGACACGGGGCAGTGGGTCACCGTCACCGGCACGATCCGCGACGTCAATGGCCGGCTCCAGGTCACGGCGAGCAGGGTCGAGCCCGTCGCGCAGCCGAAGGACCCGTATGAGTACTGACGGTCGCCGCGCGCGCGAGGGGGAGCGTCGCCGGTCCTCGGCGCGTCATCGCCGCGGACGCGCATTCACGGCATCGTTCGTGATCGTCCTCGGCGTTCTCGCGGCGATCGGCCTGGGTGGTGCCGCGCTCACCACCGTGCAGGGACCCCGCGTCACGGCCACCGAGTTTGACCCCGCTGCTGCCGTCACCGCTTCCGGCTCACGCCTCCTGTTCACCACGACGCAGTCGCTCGCCGAGGTCGACCCGTCGCAGGTCAGCGTCAGCCCCGCCGCCGACTTCACCGTCGACACCTCCGGCCGCACCGTCGGCCTGCGTTTCTCGCTCCCGCTGTGGGACGACACGACCTACACGGTGCGGATCGCCGGGGTCGCCGGCCTCGGCGGCGGACCCCCGGCGACGATCGAGGACTCCTTCACCACTCCCGCCCTCCAGGTCTACCTGCTCGAAAGGTCCGACGCGGGCGACACGATCTTCCGTTCCGATCTCGCGGGCGACGCTGCGGTCCCCGTCTTCCGGCACGACCACATCGAGGACTTCCGTGCGACGGCCTCGCACCTCGTGGTCTCGACGGTGGATGCGGACGGACAGTCGCACCTCATCGTGACCGACCTCGACGGGGCCGGTCAGCGCGAGCTGCCATTGCCCGGAACGGGAAGCGTCACCGATCTACAGAGCGCCGACCGCGGAAACCTCATCGGATACACCTTCACCGATGCCGACATCGGCGCCGACGTCGGCCGCGAGAGCGCCCTGTTCACCGCGTCCCTCTCCGCCTCGCAGGCACAGACGCCCCCGACGCCGATCGAGCGGACCGGCGGCGACTCGCGCGTGGACGACTGGCGCTTCGTCCCCGGTACCGACACGATCCTCATGCTCACCTTCGACGGTGCTCTCACCCTCGTCTCGGCCCCCGATGCCTCGGGACGGACCGCCGACCCGGTCGCGCTCGGCAACGCCGTGGCGATCGACAGCATCGCTCGAGGCTCCACCGTCGCGATCGTGGAGCGCGCCGACGGCCCCCTCGCCATCGACCTCGCCACGGCGGAGGAGAAGGAGGTGGCTCCGACCGACCCCGGGCTCGGTCAGGCGTCGTCGGTGCTCGCGCTCGCCGACGGCTCGACCCTCCGGCTCCTCACCCGCCTCGATGCGGACGGGGTGACGGTGGAGCAGACCTCGGTCGCCGTGGTCGACGCCGCCGGCACCGGCGCGCGTTCGGTGTTCACGGTGCCGCCCGACGACGCACTGCTCCAGGCATGCATCTCGCCCAGCGGGCGCTACGCGGCGCTGCTGGTCGCGCCGAACGTCGTCGACAACCCGTACGACGGATACCTCCTTCCGCTGCCGCAGCGCCTGCAGACCCACGTCGTTTCCCTCGCTGACGGGAAAGAGGTCGTCGCGCTCCGCGGGTTCGACATCTCCTGGTGCCAGGGGGCGCCGCGGGGATGAGCGCTCCCGGATTCGTGCCCGCGACCCGTGAGGCCCTCACCGCCCTCCCGCGGGAGGTGGCGCCGTCCCTTCTGGGAGCCCTCCTGCGCACGATGGTCGACGGTGTCGAGGTGGCCGTGAGGCTCACCGAGGTCGAGGCCTACCACGGCCAGGGGACGGGCGACCACGCCGACCCGGGCTCCCACGCCCGCATGGGTCGCACGGCACGAAACGCGACGATGTGGGGCGAGCCGGGCCACTTGTACGTGTATCTGAGCCACGGCATCCACTCCTGCGTCAACGTCGTGTGCGGCCCCGAGGGAGTGGCCGGCGGAGTGCTCTTGCGGGCGGGCGAGATCGTCGAAGGGGCGGAGGCGGCTGCACTCCGGCGTCCGGCAGCCCGCGCCGCCCGCGAACTGGCCCGCGGCCCGGGGCGCCTCGGTGACGCGATCGGGCTCCGCCACCCCGTGCACGACGGGATCGATGCGATCCAGGGCGTTCCTCAGGCGGGAGCGGTCGCCCGCCTCTTCCTCCCCGAGACGCCACCGTCGGGCGTGTCCACGGGACCGCGCGTCGGGGTGGCGGGCATCGCGGGAACGGAGGCGTTCCCGTGGCGGTTCTGGATCACGGGCGACCCCACGGTGTCGCCGTTCCGATGGGGACGGGGCGCCGCCGAGCTCGCCCGCGACGCACGCGAGCGCCCGGTGTGACATCGCCCATGTGATACTGACCACGAGGCTCAGCCCTCGAGAGGGGAACGACATGTCGGCGTTGCGCGTGCTGTTCATCGGCGGGACGGGTGTCATCAGCACGGCGTGCGTGGCCGAGGCCGTCCGTCAGGGACACGAGGTGCACCTCCTCCACCGCGGGCGGGAGCAGCGTCGCGCGGTCCCCGACGGCGTCATCGTGCACCGCGGCGACATCCGCGACGAGGTGTCGGCCAGACGTGCGCTGGAAGGCGAGGAGTTCGACGTCGTCGCGCAGTTCCTCGCCTTCGTCCCGGAGCACATCGAGACCGACCTTCGCCTGTTCACCGGGCGCACGCACCAGTACGTCTTCATCAGCTCCGCCTCCGCCTACCAGACCCCGCCGACCCGGCTCCCCGTGACGGAGTCCACTCCACTGCGAAACCCCTTCTGGGAGTACTCCCGGAACAAGATCGCCTGCGAGGACCGCCTCGTCGCGGCCTATCGGGAGGCCGGCTTCCCCGTGACGATCATCCGGCCTTCGCACACCTACGATCCGACCCTCATCCCGATCGACGGCGGATGGACCGCGATCGCCCGGATGCGTGCGGGGGAGCCCGTGATCGTCCACGGCGACGGGACGTCGCTGTGGACCCTCACTCATCACACCGACTTCGCACGCGGATTCGTCGGGTTGCTGGGGCGCGCCGACGCCGTCGGCGAGGCCTTCCACATCACGGGCGACGACGCTCCGACGTGGAACGAGATCTACACCGAGATCGCGCGGGCGGCCGGTGTCGCCGAGCCCGACCTCGTCCACGTCCCGTCGGCCGCGATCGCCGCCGTCGATCCCGAATGGGGAGCAGCCCTCCTCGGCGACAAGGCGCATTCCATGCTCTTCGACACGTCGAAGCTCCGGTCGAGGGTGCCGGAGTTCCGCACCACGGTGCGCATCCCCGAGGGCGCTCGGGAAATCGTCGATTGGTACGACGCCCACCCCGACGCGCAGACGATCGACGAGGACTATGTGCGGCTCGCCGACGAGCTCGCCGCCCGGCATCGAGCCCGTCCATGAGTCACCCGACGCGCGTGCTAGACTGACTCTTTGTCTGCGCGCACTCCAGCACGCAGTTCGTATCCCCTCCTCACCTCAGGCCCGAAACGGCCGGATGAGGCGTGGATGCAGACAAGGGATCTTGGGTGGCACCGTCCGGTGTCACGGTACTAAGGAGAATCACTATGGCAGCAGTGTGCCAGGTGACTGGAGCAGTTCCCGGCTTCGGTCACAACATCTCGCACTCGCACCGCCGGACGAAGCGCCGCTTCGACCCGAACGTGCAGAAGAAGACCTACTACGTTCCTTCGCTCGGTCGCAAGATCACGCTGAACGTGTCGGCCAAGGGCATCAAGGTCATTGACGCCCGCGGCATCGAGTCGGTCGTCAAGGACCTCCTCGCGAAGGGTGTGAAGCTCTAATGGCGAAGAAGGCTCAGGACGTCCGTCCCATCATCAAGCTGCGCTCGACCGCCGGCACGGGCTACACCTACGTGACGCGCAAGAACCGCCGCAACAACCCCGACCGCATCGTGCTGAAGAAGTACGACCCGGTCGTCCGCAAGCACGTCGAATTCCGAGAGGAGCGCTGATCTCATGGCTAAGAAGAGCAAGATCGCGCGCAACAAGCAGCGCGAAGAGGTCGTCGCCCGCTACGCCGAGAAGCGTGCCGAGCTGAAGAAGACCCTCGTCGACCCGAACGCCACCGATGAGGCCCGCGAGGCCGCTCGCGTGGGTCTGCAGAAGCTCCCGCGCAACGCGTCGCCGGTGCGCCTGCGCAACCGCGACGCCATCGACGGCCGCCCGCGCGGCCACCTGTCGAAGTTCGGCATCTCGCGCGTCCGCTTCCGCGACATGGCGCATAAGGGCGAGCTGCCCGGCGTCACGAAGTCGAGCTGGTAAGCACACCGCATACGCGAAGGCCGGAATCCTCTCGGGGGTTCCGGCCTTCGTCGTTCCTGCGGTCTCGTCAAGCCGCGGCGTGTGCGGTCGCCCACTCGAGCGCGTAGTCGGCGACCTCCTCCCAGCCGCTCTGACTGACGATGCGGTGCGTCCGGCCGGGAAACTCGCGATAGTCGACGACGGCAGGACTGCCTGTGGAGCGGTACTTCTTCACGATGGCCTCGCCGATCGCCGGCGGCACGACGTGGTCGATCTCGCCGGTGATGATCAGCAGGGGAGCGCGGTCGCTCCGGCCGTAATCGACGTGCGATGCGCCGCCCTTCTCGTTGAAGGCGGCCGCCACCCCCTCGAAGAAGACACGGTTGTAGGAGTTGACGGCGTACTCCTCCCACAGGGCGTCGGAGGCGGCACGATCGAGGTCATTGCCGAACGTGAAGTGGAAGTGGCGCTTCGACAGCGGCTTGGCCCCATTGCGGCCGAACGGGTTGGACAGGATCGGGGTCCCCGTCCAGAGCGTCGACAGGGGCAGCGTCGTGATGCCGGCCGGCTGACCGGGAGTGACTCCGACGTAGGAGACCCCGAGACCGCGGTCGGCGAGCATCTGCGTGAACAGCCCGCCGAAAGAGTGGCCCATGATGATCGGCTTCTCGGGCAAGGCGCGGATGATCCGCTCGTAGTGGTCGACGATGTCGTGGATGCCGACGCCCTTCAGGGCCTCCGAATCGCGGCGGATGTCGTCCACGGCACGGTCGTCGATTCCGGGCCAGCCCGGCACGATGACCTCGTGGCCGGCCGCCCGGAAGCGCTCGGCCCAGGTGTTCCAGCTCTTCGGCGTCATCCATAGTCCATGGATCAGGACGATCGGGGTCTTGCGTGTGGTGGACATGTCGTTCTCCTCAGTGGGTCGTGCAGCGGCTATGATCGAATGGTAGACCGAACGTTCTATCCACACAAGAGTATTCCCGACATGACGGAGAATGTGACCATGAGCCCCGAAGCCGTCGCCGTGGACGAGATCGCCACCTCCGGACTCCCCGCCCGCGACCGGCTGCTCGCCGCGGCGACCGCGTTGTTCTACCGCGAGGGCATCCACTCGGTCGGGGTCGATCGGGTGATCGAGGTCGCCGGGGTGACCCGCGCCACCCTGTACAAGCAGTTCGCCGGAAAGGAGGCGCTCGTGCTGGCCTACCTCCGAAATGAGGATGCGGTTCTCCGCGGCATGTTCGACGATGTTGCGGCGTCGGGGCGAGCTGCCGACGGACTGCTCGATCTCGTCGTCGGGGGCATCCAGGCCGACATCGCCCACCGTCATACGCGAGGGTGTCCGTTCATCAACGCCGCCGCGGAGTATCCCGACGAAGGCCCCGTCCGAGAGCTCATCGCGCAGCACCGCGACTGGTTCCGGGCAACGCTCAGAGACCTGGCCGCGGCGGCGCAGTTGCGAGACCCTGACGAGGTCGCCGGCGCGCTGGTGCTGCTGCGCGATGCCGCTCTGGTCGGTGGCTATCTCGACGGATCCGACCGCATCGCGCCTACGTTCGCCCACTCCGCGCGCATCATCATCGACGCCCACCGGGCGTGACGTGCGCGTCTCCGCGCCGGGCGGGAGGGGCTACATGACGTCACATCCGTCACATCTGCACCGGATCTGGCCCCGACACGCCGTGAGAACGACGCCAGATGTCCCGAAATCCGCGGTTTTCCGCGCTTCGTAGGTATATTCGGGGGCGGTCCAACCGACCAGCCGGCGACTCCCGTCTCCGGTCCGAAGTAACTGACGGCCTTCGCCGTCTGGAGGACAACCCCATGGCTATCACCAAGACCGAGCTCGTCGCCAGCATCGCTTCCGCGACGGGCCAGAGCCAGTCCGCTGTCTCGGGCGTGCTCGACGCGCTGTTCTCGACCGTCTCCGAGGCCGTTGCCAAGGGTGACAAGGTCACGATCCCCGGCTGGATCGCGTTCGAGCAGGTCGAGACCTCGGCTCGCACCGGCCGCAACCCGCAGACGGGTGCGGAGATCAAGATCCCCGCGGGCAAGCGCGTCAAGGTCACCGCGGGCTCGAAGCTCAAGGCTGCCGTCAAGTAAGACGACACCGCCCGAAGGGGGATGCCGAGAGGCGTCCCCCTTCGTCGTTCCCGGCGGCGGGTCCGCCGTAGGCTGGAGGAGTGAACTCCCGCGCGCTTCGACTCGCCGGGCCGGTAATCCTCGTCGCGGCGGCGGTGGTGACACTTCTGCTCGGGTTGCTGCTGGGTGGCGGCGCCGCCCCGCTCCTCCTGCTCGACCCCGGTCCGTTCGTCCGGTGGGGACTGCCCGCGGCCAAGCTCCTCGTCAACCTCTCGGCGGCGGGCATGGCAGGGTCTCTCGTGCTGGCGTTGTTCGCCCTCCGCGCCGGGGAGCGGCCCTTCGACGTGGCGCTGGACACCGCCTCGGTCTCTGCGGCCGTCTTCACGGTCAGCTCCGCCGTCACGACGTTCCTCACGTTCGTCAACATCTACAACGCGACGCCGAGCCCTGACGCCCAGTTCGGCCAGCAGCTCGGCCAGTACCTGATCGGCACCGAACCGGGCCGCGCCTGGACGATCACGACGATCGCGGGAGCGGTCCTCACCGTCCTGACCTTCGCGGTCCGCGGCTGGACGACCACGCTCCTCATCGCCCTCGTGGCCCTGGCGGCTCTCGTCCCGATGGCCACGCAGGGGCACTCGGGAGACGACGCCAACCACAACGCCGCCGTGATGGCCCTGGCCCTCCACATCATCGGCGCGGCGGTCTGGTTGGGCGGACTCGTCCTGCTCGTGGTGGTGCGACCCGTCATGGAACGGGGGGACATCCCGCGGATCCTCGAGCGGTACTCCAGCATCGCCCTCGCGGCCTTCTTCGTCGTCGCCCTCGCCGGGACGGCCCGCGCGGTGGCGGGGGGAATCGGCTTCACGCAGCTGGCGACCCCCTACGGCACGCTCCTTCTCGTCAAAGTCCTCGCGCTGATCGCGATCGGACTCCTCGGCGCCTGGTACCGCGGCCGTCTCATCTCGCGCATCTCGCAGGCGGCGGTCTCCCGGACCTTCTGGGCCCTGATCGCGCTGGAACTGGCCTTCATGGGGATCGCGAGCGGGGCTGCCGTCGCCCTGTCCCGCACCCCGCCGGCCGTCGACACGGGCCTTCCCGAAGTGCGTACACCCGCCGAGTGGCTCACCGGCGCACCGCTTCCCCCCGAGCTCACCCTCGAGCGCTGGTTCACGACCTGGGATGTCGACGCGCTCTGGGCGTTCGCGGTCGGATTCGGACTATTCTTCTACCTCGCCGGCGTCTGGCGCCTGCGGCGTCGCGGTGATCGGTGGCCGATCCATCGCACGGTGCTGTGGGTGCTCGGTCTCGTGCTGCTGTTCTGGGTGACCTGCGGGCCGATCAACGCCTACCAGGACTACCTCTTCAGCATGCACATGGTCGGACACATGCTGCTGTCGATGGCGATCCCGATGTGTCTGGTGTTCGGCGCGCCCGTGACGCTCGCTGCGCGCGCGATCCGCAAGCGTGACGACGGCACGCGCGGCGGTCGGGAGTGGATCCTGTGGGCCGTCCACACGCCGTTCGCCCGCGTGGTGACCCACCCCCTCTTCGCGGCGGCCATGTTCATCGGATCGCTCTGGGCGTTCTACTACAGCGAACTCTTCCGCTGGTCCCTCTACGACCACCTCGGGCACGAATGGATGGTCGCCCACTTCCTCATCTCCGGCTACCTCTTCGTCCAGTCGCTCGTGGGTATCGATCCGGTCCCCTACCGTCTGCCGCACGCATTCCGCCTTCTCACCCTCATCGGCGTCATGGCGATGCACGCGTTCTTCGGCATCGCCATCATGATGTCGTCGGGACTCTTCGTGGCGGAGTGGTTCGGTTCGATGGGACGGACGTGGGGCGATCCGCCTCTCGTGGATCAGTACACCGGCGGAGGCATCGCCTGGTCGATCGGCGAGATCCCGACGCTGATCCTCGCGATCGTGGTCGCCGTCCAATGGAGCCGTTCCGACGAGCGTGCGCAGCGACGGTCGGATCGTCAGGCCGATCGGAGCGGCGACGCCGAGCTCGAGGCCTACAACGCCCGACTCGCTGCCCTCGCCGCGCGCGACACACGGCGCTGATGTGCGCCTCCCCCGCGGCTTGCGTGGGCGGATTCTCCCCAGGCTCGACCCAGCATCCTCCTCTCCTCCGCGCGGTCGCCTAGGCTCGTCCACGAACGGGGTGAGATCCCGGCGGCTCGTCCGCGAACGACCACTCATGAACGACGACCGAAGGAGGACCCCGAACGTGTCCGTCGACACCCTCACGATCGTCATCAGCGCCGCGACCCTCCTCCTCGGCTTCGTCACCGCCTTCGGCTGGCTCGTGAGCCGGATGGATGCGCGCATCGATCGGGTGGAGCACGGACTCGGTCAGCGGATCGATCGGGTGGAGAGCGGACTGGGTCAACGGATCGAGCGGGTGGAGCACGAGCTCGTCGAGGTCAAGATCGCCGTCGCCCGCATCGAAGGCCCGCCCCGTCACCTCGTCACCCGGTAGCGGGGCTGCGCGAGCCGCGTCAGTCGGCGGAGCCCACGTTGATCGAGGCGCTGCCGTCGGGGAGGATCGTGATGTCTCCGTCGATGAAGAACGGGATGTCCTCGTCGAGGGAACGGACCGAGCCGTCGAAGATCGACTGGATGTCCACCTTGATGTGCGCGACGGCCTGCGTGCGTCGGATCCGCCAGTCAGCACCGTCCGGTTCCAGGGTCACGGTCGGCTGGTCCGCAATCGACCAGGTGGGCTCCCCGACGATGCGGTTGCGCACCGTGAGGCCGAACGGGCACCCCGTCGGCTGCAGCACGCGCTGCGTCGCGCACTCGTCCAGGAAGTCCTCCACCTTCTCCTGCACGACCTCGACGAACTTGTCGGTCGCCTGCGTCTGGACGTCCACGGGGATCTCGGCGCGGGGCTTGTCCGACAGCACCGCGACGCCGGGACTCGCCGACAGGGCGGTGTCGACGGAGATGGAGTAGAGCCCGGGGGAGAACACGAGCAGGGACACCGGATCGAGCGGATCGGCGTCGTTGCCGTCGGGCGAGACCTGGCGTTTGTCGATCTCGAAGCCGTTGACCTCGAACTGCATCGCGCCCCGCACGGTCAGATCGATCACGGCCAACGGGCTCGTCGCGAATCGCCAGGAGGGGGCGATGCCGATGGTGCCGGCACGCTCGACCGCGAACGTGGTCTTTCCGGCGTGCGGTCCGGCCTGGTAGCCGACGGTGACCGAGGTGACGCCGTCCTTCTCGCTGGTGCTCAGCACCTCGATGTCGGTGATCGGCGCCAAGGCGTCTCGTCGCAGGAGTGCATCGGCGGCGTCGGTGGGAAGACCGGCCTTCTCGAACTGGGCGGCATCGACGCGCACGCCCGGAACGGCGAGAGCATCGGTCGCGCGACCCTGGGAGAGGAGGTCCAGATAGCGGGTGACGAACGCGGCGGGACTGTACAGCCGGTCGTATGCCACGGCGCCCGCGGCGTAGACGGCGCCGGCCAGCAGCACTCCCACCACGGCGAGGGCCGTCAGGTCGAAGGCGAGGCTGCGTCGGCGTCGAGGTCGGCGTGGCGCGGCGGCGACGGCCTCCCCGGCCTGCTCGTCGCTCTCGTCCCGCTCCACCGCTTCAGTCTAGGAAACCGTCCCTGACAACTCCCCCCGACGCCCGACAACTACCATGGGACCGGTGAGCACCCCGGCTTCGTCCTCCGTGCGGGCCCTGTCGCCTGAGCAGGAAGAGCTGTTCCGACTCATCGAGGACACGCGGGAGCACGTGTTCGTCACCGGTCGTGCGGGCACGGGGAAGTCGACGCTCCTTCAGCACCTCGCCTGGAACACGGAGAAGCAGATCGCCGTGTGTGCGCCCACGGGTGTGGCCGCCCTCAATGTGGAGGGGCAGACGATCCACTCCCTCTTCCGTCTTCCGATCGGGTTGATCGCCGACAGCGAGCTGGAGCAGTCGGAGCCGGCGCGGAAGATCATGAACGCGATCGACACGCTCGTGATCGATGAGATCTCCATGGTCAACGCCGATCTCATGGACGCGATCGACAGGTCGCTGCGGCAGGCGCGCCGCCGCCGGTCCGAGCCCTTCGGCGGCGTGCAGATCGTGATGTTCGGAGACCCGTATCAGCTCTCGCCGGTGCCGCCCCGGGGAGATGAGCTGCGATATATCCAGGACCATTACCGCTCGTTCTGGTTCTTCGACGCCCAGGTGTGGGCAGGCCCTCGCGGCGACGCGGGGGCGATCCGCTCCGACGGGCTGCTCGACCTCGGACGGGTGGGTGCGCCCCTGCACATCCGCGAGCTCCGCGAGATCCATCGGCAGTCCGATCCCGAGTTCAAGATGATGCTCAACGCGGTACGGTACGGGATCGTCACCGCCGAGATCGCCGGAAAGCTCAACGCCGCGGGCGCCCGGCCGGTGCCCGAGCCCGTGGATGGCGAGCCTCCCATCATCACCCTCGCCACGCGCAACGACATCGTCAACCGCATCAACCAGCGTCACCTGGACGCCCTTCCGGGCCCGGTGCAGAGGGCTCGCGCCGACGTGACGGGAGACTTCGGCCGCGGCGAGGCGTATCCGGCCGACGTCGAGCTGCAGCTGAAGGTCGGCGCCCAGGTGATGTTCCTCCGCAACGATCTCGGCGGCAAAGGCGACGGTCCGCGGTGGGTGAACGGGTCCATCGGCACGGTCACGCGCATCGCCGGCGGTACGGTGCGGGTGGAGCTCGACGGCGAGGAGCACGATGTCGAGCCCACCGTCTGGGAGAGGTTCCGCTACGCCTACGACCCCGGCAGCCGGAAACTCACCCGTGACATCGTCGCCGAGTTCACCCAGTTCCCTCTGCGCCTGGCGTGGGCCGTGACGATTCACAAGTCGCAGGGCAAGACGTACGACCGCGCCATCATCGATCTCGGATCAGGTGCCTTCGCCCCGGGGCAGACCTACGTCGCCCTGTCCCGCCTGACGAGCCTCGACGGCCTGTACCTGTCGCGCCCGCTGCGACCGAGCGACATCCTGGTCGACGCCGACGTCCGCCGCTTCATGGCCGCCGTCCGCGCCGCCGGAGGCTGAGCCCTCGTCGCCCCCCACCCCGTCCCCTTCCGTCCCCTTGTTCGAGAGCACATGCTCTCAGCGAGCGCCTACGTTATCGGCGGCGAGGACATGTGCGCTCGGTGACAGCATGTGCTCTCGCGAGAGGGTGCAGGAGGGGCGGGCGGGGAAGGGGTCAGGCGGTCTGGGCGGAACGTTCCTTCGCTGCGGCGAGGTCGTCGAACAGCTCGGTGTTGAAGCGGTAGGCGACCAGTACCTCCTCGATCACGCGCTCCTGCTCGGCTGCATCCCAGGGTGCGGCGTCGAGCTGCTCGCGGTAGACCTCCTTGAAGGCGGCCGGGTCGGCGATGTCGTCGAAGAGGTAGAACCCGATGCCGTTCGTCTCGAACCCGAACTGCCGCGCCATGAGCTTGCCGATGAACTGCCCGCCGGACAGATCGCCGAGGTAGCGCGTGTAGTGGTGAGCGACGAAGCCGCCGGACCACGTCGCCGCGACCTGCTGGATGCGCTCGACGTAACGGCGCGTCGTCGGCAGCGGTTCGATCCGCTCCCGCCAGTCCTCTCCGAGCAGGAACTCCAGGTCGGATTCCAGCGCGGGGAGCCGCGTGAGCCGCTCGCTGATGAAGGGCGCGGCCACCGGGTCGGCCTTCATCCGCTCGGCGGCGGATTCCAGCGCCGCGTAGATGAACCAGTGCTGCGCGACGAGCGCGATGTAGTCGTCGCGGGTGCCGCGGCCGCGCATCAGGTCGGCCATGAAGCCGGCGTGCTCGCTGCCCGAATGGGCGGAGGAGGAGCGCTCGCGAAGGGCGGTGGAGAACGGGATCAACTCGGCCATGCGATGAGCATAGCGGAAGTTAGGTACAGCTAACCTGAAGGTTTCCTTGCGGGAGGCGGCGCGCCTCAGGCGTGCGGACGCGGCGTGACGCCCAGGCGCGCGCAGGCGGCGTCATACAGCGCCACGACCTCGCGTCGCACCTCGGGGCGCTCCGTGATCGGTCCTCCCGGCCAGGGGATCGTCACCGTCTCGTGGCTCCCTGTTGCCGTGACCACCTGCCAGCGGCCACCGTCGCCGTCGAAGTGCACCATCTCGGCGGAGACGACATCGGGCACCGCTGCGAACGCTCGCGTGATGAGCACGTTGTCGTCGACGTGGTCGTTGTTCATGTGCCCCAGCACGCCGCGCAGCGTGGTCTCGTCGAATTCGTGAGTCATGACAGTCACCCTATTGACGCTCGCGAGGGGACCGCTCGTCCGGGTGCCCGCGAAGCCATGACGTAGGCTGGAAAAGGAACACTCGGGGGGGTGATGGGATGAGGCGGAACCGGCGCGCGCGCGGTGTGTGGGCGGTTCTCGCGGCGTCGGCGATCGCGGTGATCACCGGCTGCTCTCCTTCCCCCACCGTCGAGCACGAACCCCTTCCGCAGGTCGACGCGGCCTTCCCGTCTGCGATCCAAGACCAGCTCACGACGGCGGTGCAGACGGCCATGGCGGCCACCGGTTCCACCGGGGCGATCGTCGAGGTGCGGGCGCCTTGGGCGGGCGTATGGCGACAAGCCCTCGGGACGCAGACGCCGAAAGGCGGCGCCGTCTCTCCCGACCTCGCCTTCAAAGCGGGGCCCATCACTCGCGCCATGACCTGCGACGTGCTCTACGGCATGGCGCATCGGGGGATCGTGCGTATCGACGATCACCTCACACGCTGGCTGTCCGGATATCCCTCGGCGGAGGGCATCACGCTCGGTGACTTGTGCGACAGCACGAGCGGGCTGAAGTCGTACGCGAAAGAGATCTCCGACCGTTGGTACGTCACTCCGGAGCGTGTGTGGAAGCCGAAGGAACTGGTGGCCTACGGCATGTCGACAGGCCTCGACGGCGAGCCGGGAGCGGCCTACCGCGACTCCGACACCGGTTATGTGCTGCTGGGCCTTGCGCTCGAGCGGGCTGGGGGCAAGAGCGCGGCCGACCTGTTCGATGAGTACGTCTTCGAGCCCCTCGGCATGGAGTCCAGTTCGCTGACCTCCGGCTCCCGCACCGGCGCCGGCATGCTCACCGGTCAGCGCTCGGTGAACGGCGACGACGGCAAGATCGACTGCGCTGCTCCTGTCGACGTCACCGCGGTCTCGGGGTCTGCCGGGTTCACCGCAGCGGGGGTGTTCTCGACCGTGGACGACCTCAGCGACTATGTGCAAGCGCTCGCCCTCGGTACGCGCTCCTTCGACACCGAAGCACGGTTCGCCGACCCGCTGCCCACCTCGACGACGGCGCCCACGTGGTTGACGGCTCGCGGTGGCGCGGTGCAGGCGGCGACGCTCGTGGGGCAGGCGGGAGCCGTGCCCGGCTACCTCACCGCGGCCTTCGCCGACCGCGAGACCGGGATGTCGGTCGTCGTCGTGCTGAACAACTCTCGGGCAAGTGGCGTCAACGCCCGCGACCTCGCCTGGGAGCTTGCGGCGATCGTCTCCAAGGCGCCCGCCGCAGCGGGAGAGAAGGCTCCGGAGGGCGGCCGGCTGCCGTGGGAGCCGCAGACGTACGCCGACAAGATCGTCGACGCGGCCATCTGTCCCCTGCCGTGAACCGCCGGGCGGGTGCGGCGTCCGCGTTCGTGATCGTCGGCCTTGCCTGCCAGGAGGTCGGTGCGGCGGCGGCCGTGCACCTGTTCCCTGAGGTGGGGCCGCTCGGGGTCGTCATGCTCCGCCTCGTTTTCTCGGCGCTCATCTTGTGTCTGATCGCACGCCCTCGGGTGCGCGGCTACACGCGAGAGGCCTGGACGGCCGTCGTGCGATTCGGCGTGGTGCTGGGCCTGATGAACGCCCTGTTCTACCTCGCGCTGCAGCGGCTTCCGCTCGGGGTCACCGTGACGATCGAGGTGCTCGGGCCCCTCGTGCTCTCGATCGTCGTGAGCCGTCGGGCCTCCGCGTGGGGATGGGCGGCGCTGGCGTTCGCTGGAGTGGTTGCTCTGGGCGGTGGCGGATGGGACCGCCTCGATCTGCTCGGAGTGCTGTTCGCCCTGGGGGCTGCGGCCAGTTGGGCGTTCTACATCCTGTCCTCGGCCCGAGTGGGGGCGGAGTTCCCCCGTCTCGACGGGCTGGCGCTGGCGATGGCCGTCGCCGCGGTGCTGTCGCTTCCGTTCGGTGTGGTCGCTGCCGGCAGCGCGCTCCTTCGGGTGGACATCGTGGCGCTCGGCGCCGCGGTGGCCCTGCTCAGCTCGACCATTCCGTATGCGTTGGAGCTCATGGCGCTTCGGCGCCTTCCCGCGTCCGCGTTCTCGATCCTCATGAGCCTCGCCCCCGCTACGGCGGCGCTGGCGGGCCTGGTGCTTCTCGGGCAGAAGCTCTCGTGGCTCGAGGTGGCAGGGATCGCCGTGGTGATCGCCGCCTCGATGGGAGCCGTGCGCTCCACCGCCCGCCACGCGCCTCTCCCTCCCGTCGGCTGACGCGAGTGTCCACGACGCGCCGGGCGCGGGGCGCCCCGGGCGGCGTGTCGTGGACACTCGGCGGTGGGAGGGTGGGGATCAGGCGGTGCCGAAGGGGTTGTCGACCACGTAGCGCCACCCGTGTGCCTCGTCGAACACCGCGACGTCGGCGGTGGTGCCCGACAGGGCCACCTCGCTGCCGTCGGGACCGGTGCCGGTGATGCTCCAGTCCGCGATCGCGAGGCCGGTGTCGCCGCTGCGGAAGGTGTGGCGGACGGTCATCTCGATCGGAAGCTGCAGGCCGAGGAACTGCTCCAGTGCGCCGCGGACCGCCTCGGCGCCGGTGACGGGCGTTCCGGGCGCCGGGACGAAGACCACGTCGTCGGTGTTGAGGGCCATGAGGCCCTCGAGGTCGCGGGCGTTGAAGCGCTCGGCGAAGGCGAGGTTGAGCTGGTCGAGTTCGGTGACGGTCATGACTGTGTCCTTTCCGGAGGGCGCGTGATCGCGCGCTCCAGAGAGGAAGACGCCCCGGCGTCAGGAATGTGACATCACGACGCGATCTCGTCGTCGGTGAGCATGCCGCTGCGCCGACAGCCCGCCAGCGCCCGGCGTGCGCGGCTGATCCGTTGACGGACGGCGGCGGCGGTGAGACCCAGCCGGAGCGCGATCTCCTCGGCGCTCAACTGGTCGACCGCGCTCAGGAGCAGGGGCTCGCGCAGAGCGTCGGGCAGATCGTGCAGAGCGCGGACCGCTGCGTCGAACACCACCCGCGCCTCCACCTCTTCGGCGACGCTGTGCGCGTCGGTGGTGTCCTCCTCCCACGGCGACTCCTCCCGCCGAGCGCGCCACCGCGCGAGATCCACCGCAGCGTTTCGGGCGATCGTGTCGAGCCACGAGCACATCCCGCCCGGAGTGACGTTCTCCAGCCGTTCGACAGAACGCCAGGCGCGCAGCAGGACCGTCTGGGCGACGTCGTCGGCGTCATCGAGCGGAACACCGAGAGAGATGCTGCGCCGGCGCAGGCGCTGCGGGTCGGCGGAGATCATGGCGGTCAGCGAGGCCCGGGCGTCGGGCTCCGTGGAGGGCGTGGCGCGCAACATCGTCTCCGTCTCGTGCGTCGTCCTGGGTCGTCTCCCGTGGCCAGCGCGCGGAGGGCGGAGAGTATTCCGGTTCGGCGACCGTCATCGCCGGCCGCCGACCCTCACAGGGCGCGCAGCAGCGAGTCGACGGAACCGAAGCCCACGGCTTCGGCGACTGCGGCGCGAGTGAGCTCGGGGCGCTCGGTCATCAGGCGGCCCGCGGCGGCGGCGCGGACGGTGCGGAGCGTCGCCGCGAAGCTCGTGCCCTCGGTGCGGAAGGCCTCCTGAAGGCTGCGCCGGGACACGCCGAGCCGGGCGGCGACCGACGCCGTGTCGATGGATCGGTTGGGGTACTCGTCCATCACGATCTCCATCGCGGCGCCGAACAGGGTCAGTCGCTGGCGGGGTTCGCGGCTCGCCAGCAGTTGGATGGCGGTGCGGGCCACCTCTTCGGCGGCGGTGCGAATGGGCTCGGAGTCGGCGAGGTCGGCGGGGTCGAGCCGGCAAACGCCCGCGGCGAAGGCGTAGGCGGGGAGGAAGGCGCCGGGCAGCCCCGGGGTCTCGTCGGGCGTGATCGACGGGGGGATCCCTTCACACATCCGCGCCGGCACACTCAGGTACACCACCTCGGTGGGGGTGCTGGACGACCGCATCACGACCGGCTCGGTTCCCGGGAGGAGCAGGCGGGCCCCCGCGGGCCCGGCGGTCGTGCGCGCGGCTCCGTCGACCTCGAGGTGTCCTCGTGAGACGAGGAGCAGGGCCGCGCGGTCGATCGACCCCTCGTCGCGGTCCCAGAGCAGGGTGAAGGGCGGGACCACGGCGTGGACGAAGGTCATCCCCGGAAACTGCGCAGCGCGGGCACGGAGCGGGGCGCCCGTGTCGAGCTCCAGGAAGCGGATATTGGCGGTGTAGAAGTAGTCGGCCATTCGCTGCGCGCGGGGGAGCTCGCGCGGATGGGAAAGGTGGATGTCGAGCCGGTGGAAGTCCTTCTCGGCGAAGACGTGCGCGCGGCGGACGCGGCGTTCTTGTGCCGGCGAGAACGCTCCCGGCGCGGTGCCGCTCGACTCGTTCATGGGTCTCCGTCCTGAACATGCTCTCGGGCACGCCGTTGGGCATCCGTTCACGCCATTATGGCGAGGTGGCGGTGCAACGAAGTGCCGCAGTTCGCGCATGACGAGTTGCAGATGGCGCGATTGCCTGGTGGAGCCGGGCGTTCTGTGCGTGCAAACCTCGTCTCCGGGGCGTCTCCGGGGCGGAGGGGTGCGCCATGCCGCACTTCGCGCGCCGGCCGTCGCAGTCTGCGCGGCGGCCGAGTCAGCGGCCTGGGCTGCGCCATCATCGAGCCAGAAGTGCCCCGATCCTTGAGCACTTCGGTCCTCTCGTCCGCCCCTTCGCGGGGCCGTCGCGATGCCTCCCCCAGCGCATCCGCAGCGGACGTGAGCGATCGGTCCGTACCCCCGCGTGAGCCTCGCTCCGCGGGGGTACGTCGTTGTCATCGAGTTCGTAGTGAACATTCGATTGCGCATCGGTCGTGAACATCTCGTTGACCGATCGTGTGGCAACTTCTATAGTGATCCTCGAGCCGCAGTGAAATCGATTGTTCAGATGACACGGCGCCCCTGACACGTCGAACCCGTGGAGCGACGGCCAGAGTTCAGCAACTCTCAATGAAGAGAAAGAAGACACAGTGTTCACAGGACGCAAGACACGCATCCTCGCGGGACTCGCTGCGGCGGCCCTCGCGGTGGGGCTCGCGGGGTGCGCCTCGCAGGCCGAGCAGAAGCCGGAAGGGCCGGTGGAGATCCGGTTCACGTGGTGGGGCGGCGACGCTCGCCACGAGCTGACCAACAAGGCGCTCGACGCCTTCGAGGCCGAGAACAAGGACATCAAGGTCGTGCGCGACTTCGGTGGCTTCGACGGCTACCTCGACAAGATCACCACGCAGTACGCCGGCGGCAACTCGCCCGACGTCATCCAGCTCTACAACGAGGTGCTCGTCGAGTTCGCCGACCGCGGGCAGCTCTGGGACCTCAACAAGGCGGTCGACTCCGGCACGCTGTCGCTGGAGGGCTGGCCGCAAGACGTCGTCGACACGACCACCGTGGGCGACGAGCTGGCGGCCCTCACCTTCGGCTCGACCACCCACGCCTACATCTTCGACCAGACCGCGTCGGAGAAGTACGGCGTGACGGCGCCCGCCGAGGGCTACAGCTGGGACGACCTCAAGACCTACTCCGAGGCGATCTCCAAGGCGAGCGACGGCAAGGTCTGGGGCACCACCGACCTGTCGCACAGCTACCAGATCTTCGAGGTGTGGGCCAAGCAGAACGGTGAGGAGTACCTCACCGCCGACGGCATCGGCTTCACGCAGAAGACACTGGAGTCGTTCTGGCAGTACTGGGCAGACATGCGCGAGGATGGCGCCGTGCCCAGCCCGGACGTCTCGACCGAGTACCTCGGCACCCCGTACGACGCGGTCGTTCAGGGCGTGGTCACCTCGACCTTCCTCTTCACGAACCAGTTCGCCTCGGTGGCCGACAGCACGCCGTCGACCCTCTCGATCGCGCGGATGCCGGGCGAGAACCCGACCCCCGGCCAGTACCTGCGCTCGGCGATGAACCTCACCGTGTCGAGCCAGTCGAAGCACCCCGAAGAGGCGGCGCGCCTCGTGAACTTCCTCCTCAACAGCGAGGAAGGAAACGAGCTGCTCGGCACCGACCGCGGGTTCCCGTCCAACACCAACGTGTTCCCTGCCGCCACGAAGGGCCTCGAGGGGGCGTCGGCAGAGGCGGCGAAGATCTTCGAGTCGGTGCGCGAGAAGGGCTCCCCGGCGCCCGTGCCCGCGCCGGTCGGATCGGCCGCCGTCAACACGATGTTCAGCGAGTACGCCCAGCAGGTGCAGTTCGGCCAGCTGAGCGTGACCGATGCGGCCGCGCAGTTCCTGAAGGCCGCCGAGTCGGAGCTCGGCTGATCCGATGACCGACCACGCCACTGACCCGGAGCGCGCCGTCGTCGACGACCCGGCGCGCCCGGGGAGGGGCCGGGTGCGGGCCCCGCAAGGGTCCGCACCCGCTCGGTCCGCGTCGCTCCGACGGGCGATGCGGCGGAACCGGATCGCCCCCTACCTCTTCCTCACGCCCTGGCTGATCGGGTTCTTCGTGATCACGCTCGGCCCCATGCTGTACTCGTTCTACCTCTCCTTCACCGACTTCAACCTGCTGGGCTCGGCGGAGTGGATCGGCATCGACAACTACATCGAGCTGTTCACCGACGACCCGAAGTACCTCGAATCGGTGCGGGTGACCCTCGTCTACGTCTTCGTCTCGGTGCCGCTGCAGTTGGCGTTCGCGTTGCTGCTGGCGGTGCTCCTGAACCGCGGCCTGCGCGGTCTCGCACTGTACCGCTCGATCTACTACCTCCCCTCCCTCATCGGAGCCAGCGTCGCGATCGCGGTGCTGTGGCGGCAGATGTTCGGCCGGAACGGGCTCATCAACCAGGTGCTCGACTGGTTCGGCATCGTCGGGGAGAGCTGGATCGGAAACCCCGATACTGCCCTCGGCACGCTCATCATCCTCAACGTCTGGACCTTCGGGTCGCCGATGGTGATCTTCCTCGCGGCGCTGCGCCAGGTGCCGGAATACCTGTACGAGGCCGCCGCGGTCGACGGCGTCTCCAAGTGGAAGGCGTTCTGGCACATCACGCTGCCGATGCTGACGCCGGTCGTGCTGTTCAACCTGGTGCTGCAGCTGATCGGGGCCTTCCAGGCGTTCACCCCCGCCTACGTCGTCTCGGGCGGCACCGGCGGCCCCGTGAACTCCACCCTCTTCTACACGCTGTACCTGTACCAGAAGGGCTTCGCGAACTTCGAGATGGGCTACGCGAGCGCCATGGCCTGGGTGCTGTTCTTCTTCATCGCGATCGTGACGGCCGTCAACTTCTGGCTGTCGAGGTACTGGGTGCACTATGACGACTGAGACCGCCGCCCTCATCACTCCCGCCGGGCGCCGCCGCCGCCGGGGCGACGAGAACGTCCGGCCGCCGCGGAAGCGGCCGCTGGCCCACCTCATGCTCATCGGGTTCGGCGTGCTGATGCTCTACCCGCTGATCTGGATGCTCGGTGCCTCGTTCAAAGAGAGCCAGTTCATCTTCTCGGAGGTGAGCCCGTTCCCGAACCCGGTGACGCTGGAGAACTACCGGCAGGGCTGGCAGGGCTCGGGAGTGGGGTTCGGCACGTACTTCCTGAACTCCACGATCGTGTCGGGCCTGTCGGTGCTGGGCAACATGTTCGCGTGCTCGCTCGCCGGCTTCGCCTTCGCGCGGATGGAGTTCCGCGGGCGCAAGTTCTTCTTCGCCGCGATGCTCGCGACCCTCATGCTGCCCACGCACGTGCTCCTCGTGCCGCAGTACATCCTGTTCTCCAACCTCGGCTGGGTGAACTCCTTCCTCCCGCTCGTGGTACCGAAGTTCCTCGCCGTCGACGCCTTCTTCATATTCCTGATGGTGCAGTTCCTCCGCGGGCTTCCGCGGGAGCTCGATCAGGCGGCGATGATCGACGGCGCGGGGCCCTGGCAGACGTATTGGCGGATCATCCTGCCGCTCACACTGCCGGCCCTCGCGACGACGGCGATCTTCACGTTCATCTGGACGTGGAACGACTTCCTCACCCCGCTCCTGTACCTGCAGGATCCGCGCATGTACACCGTGCCGCTCGGCCTCAACGCCTTCCTCGACGCGAGCGGCGAGAGCGCCTGGGGCCCGATGTTCGCCATGGCCGTGCTCTCGCTCGGTCCGCTGTTCGGCTTCTTCCTGGCCGGGCAGAAGTACCTCACCTCCGGAATCGCCACGACTGGTCTGAAAGGCTGAACCCGTCCATGTCTTCTCATCCCCTCGCCCGTGTCGCCGTCGTCGGCGCCGGGGGCATCGGAGCCGCCGCCCATCTCCCGGCCGTCACCTCGCTCGCGGGCGAGGCGGAGCTGGTGGCCATCGTCGACCTCGACGAAGACCGGCGCGCCGCGGCGGGTGCGCAGTTCGGCTGCGACCGCCTGTACGCCGACATGGCACAGATGCAGGCCGAGCAGCGCCCCGACATCGTGATCATCGCGACGCCGCCGCACCTGCACGAGCCGCTGTCGATCCAGGCGATGCGCGCAGGAGCGTGGGTGTACTGCGAGAAGCCGCTCACGGGGTCGCTCGCGAGCGCCGATCGCATCGTCGCCGCCGAAGCCGAGACCGGGCAGTGGACGATCAGCGTCTCGCAGTTCCGCTACGCGGGCGGATCGCAGCAGGCGCACGAGGCGCTCCGCTCCCACCGGTGGGGGCGACCGCTCATCGGCGTGGCACACACCACGTGGTACCGCGGGCCGGAGTACTGGGACATCCCGTGGCGCGGGAAGTTCGCGACCGAGTTCGCTGGCGCCACCACCACGCAGGCCTACCACGCGGTCGACCTGCTCCTGTGGCTCATGGGTGGCGACTGGGCATCGGTGAGCGGCATCGCCGACACCCTCGCCCGGCCGATCGAGGTGGAAGACGCCTCGGCCGCAGTGGTGCGGTTCGAGTCGGGCGCGATCGCCACGCTCCTCTCGACGGTGCTCAGCAGCAAGCAAGAGACGCGGCTGCAGGTGATCGCCGAGCGCGCAACCGTCGACCTCGACACCCTCTACCTGCCGCAGCGCGACGAGTGGTCGCTCCGGCGGATCGACGACGAGGGGCAGACGGTGGTCGACGCCTCGTGGCCGGAGCCCGAGCCGCCGCTCGAGGTGAACGCGCATCGCTCGCAGCTGCGGGCGATCCTGGCCGCCTGGCGCGAGGGCCGTGTGCCGGAGGTGACGGCGAGCGAGGCCCGTGCGACGCTGGAGTTCCTGACGGCGCTGTACAAGAGCTCCGCGACCGGCGCCCCGGTCGCGCGGGGCGACATCGGCGCCGGTGACCCGTTCTACGAGGCGCTCGACGCCGCCGGACCCGACCGCAAGGGAGTGCACGCCCGTGTCTGACGTCTCCATCCGCCGCGACGGCGACGACCTGCACCTCACGGTGGACGTGAGCGAGGTGGGTCTCTACCGCGCGAGTGACGAGACCATCCCCGCGGTCAACACGCCCAAGCCGTACTTCCATCCGCTGCGCACCGTCGGCGGCGTGGTGGTCACCGGGTTCGCGCCCGACGACCACCCGTGGCACCACGGCCTGGAGTTCGCCTTCCCCCGGGTCGGCGCCCACAACCTGTGGGGCGGCGGCACCTACTTCGGCCCCCAGCGGGGCTATGAGGTGGTGGAGGACCAGGGGCGCATCCGCCACGACGCGTGGGGAGAGGTCGACGGGGGCCGCTTCTCGCACACCCTCTCCTGGCTCGGGCTCGACGGTGAGCCGCTGCTGACGGAGGAGCGGTCGTACCGACTCCACGGCGTATCTGCCGACGAGACCACGGGCTGGCTCCTCCAGCTCGACACGGCGCTCCGCAACGCCACCGATGATGAGGTGGCGATCGAGACGCCGGCTCAGCGCGGCCGCCCCGACGGCGGATACGGCGGCTGGTTTTTGCGGTTCGCCGAAGGTTTCACGGCAGCGAGTCTGACGGCCGACGGTGAACCGGTGGAGGCTTCCGGCGCGGCCGGAGACACCTTCGTGATCGACGGGCGTACCGCCGCCGGCGAGGCCGTGACGGTGGGCATGCACTACGGCCCCGGAGAGAGCGCGGGGGAGCGGCGATGGCTGTACCGGTTCGAGCCCTTCTCGCTCGCCGGATTCGCCGTGGCCTACGACCGCGGGCTGGTCGTTCCCGCCGGCGGCGAGATCTCCTTCTCCCACCGCATCGCCGTGTTCGACGGGTCGATCCCGGGCGACGCCGTGGTGGAGGTGCTGCGCGGCTGACGGCGGCTGTGGCGGGGTGTGACGACGGGGCCTTATGTACAACCCGCTCGACCGAGACATCTCGCGGCTACTTTTAGGGTGTGCCAGACCCGCTTGCCCGCGTCGCCTACATCGACGACTCAGGCCATCAACAGAGCGGTCTCGTCGTCTACGGCTGGGTCCACTTCAGCCCCAGTCACTGGCCCGTCGTCCTGCGCCGCTGGCTCGAGATCCGCAAGCGGCTCTACAGGGAGTTCGGCATCCATGTCGAGACCGAGCTTCACTCGACGGACTACATCAATGGGCGAAGGCGTGTCACCGATCGCGCTCCGGCACGGTACGTCCATGACGGGGTCACCTTCTGGAAAGATCTCGGTCGCGACGTGGCCCGAACGCTGCTCGAGGAGATCAGTTGTCTCGAGGGCCTGACGGCGGGTGCGGTGTACCGCCGATGCGATCCTCACCCCACCGCGTCGGACAAGGTCGGGGTGTATCGCGCGATGATCGGGCGGTGGGAGTCGGAGTTGGCTGCCCGCCACGAGTACGCCATGCTGTTCGTGGATGGCGACGGGTCTGACGCCAACTATCGCACCGCACACCGTGCGCTCAAGCTCGATGAGCGTCGCATCCTCGAGGACCCGATCATGGTCCAGTCGTCGGTATCACAACTGATCCAGATGGCAGACCTCGTTGCCTGGTGCGCATTCGTGAGCATCGAGCGTCATCCCGCTCATCGCTTCGCAGAGGCCTGGTACGACAGGTACATATCTCCGCGAGATCCGGCGCGATCGCCCGTCGCGGTCTAGCTCCAGCAACAGCGAGACCCCCTGATCCGCACTGCTGCGGGGGGGTCTGCGTCTCCTATTGTTCCACACATTCGTGCGGAGAAGTGGCGATTCCGAGCAACTCAGCCCGTCAGCGCTCTCGACCTCAGCGCGCGGCGGTGGACTCCCGCGCGATGAGTTCCGGGGCGGGGTCGGCGACCAGTTCGTTCGACAGCGGCTCGCCGCCCAAGTGGTCGAGGAGCATCGTCGCGGCGCGCGCGCCGGCCTGCCGCATGGGCATGGCGACGGCGGTGAGCGTGGGGACGGTGTAGCGGGCCATCCACGCGTCTTGGATCGTAACGATGCTGAGCTCCGACGGCACCGCGACGCCGGCCTCGTGCGCGGCACGGAGGGCACCGATGGCGGCATTGAGGCTCGCGGTGACGAGGGCCGTCGGCCGAGAGGACAGCGCGAGCACCGCGCGGGTTGCCGCGGCGCCGGCGGGGGCCTCCCATCCGGCGGGGACGATCCATTCCTCGTGCACGGCGAGGTCGGCGGCGGTCATGGACTGGCGGAAGCCTTCCAGGCGCCGGAGGGCGGCGTCGTGGCGGGGCGCTCCGGCGATGAAGCCGATGTCTTCGTGACCGAGGTCGCGGAGGTGGTCGATCGCGATCGCCACGGCACGGCGATCGTCGAGGGCCACCGATCCCACGTGCCCCTCCAACCGGGTGTTGAAGAGGACGACGGGCACGTCGAGCTGGGTGGCGGCGAGGAGGTCGTCGTCGGTGAGGTGCTCGTTCCGCTGCAGGATCACCCCGTCGACCCGGCCGTGACCGATGACCTCCGCGACCGATCGCGCATCGGCGGAGTCGGTGTCGAGCTGCGCGAGGAACACCGACGAGTGCCGATCGTGCACCACTTCCTGCACCCCCTGGTGGAGGCTGGAGAAGATCGCGTTGTTGACCTCGGGGACGATCAGCGCGATCGCCCCGGCCCGCGAGAGCCGGAGCGCCCGGGCGCGGTGGTCGGGCACGTAGTTGAGCTCTGCGGCGGCCGCCATCACCCGTTCCCGGGTCTGCGGGCTGATCCGCGCCTCGGTGTCGTTGTTGAGCACACGGGAGGCGACGCTCAGCGACACCTGCGCACGCGCCGCGACGTCTCTGAGGCGGGCCATGCCGCTGATCCTATCGATTGCGCAGCCTCTCGTGGGGTCTCGAATGCACCTAGATCGAGCTGCCCGACGCCACCAGGTCGGCACGGACGTCCTCGCCGCGGATGGCGCGGTAGGGCAGGTCGTTGCGAAGCGAGCGCACCGTGGCCAGGGCGGCCGCGTTCCCGTACTCGAAGCACTGCGCCGTCACGCGGGCCGAGGCGAGCGCCTCGTGCTCGGCGCCCAAGCATCGCCCGGCGACGATGAGGTTCTCTCCCGCCTCGGGGACGAGGCTGAGGTAGGGCACGTCGTACCAGTCGTCGATGAGCCAGTGGAGTTTGGGCGCGGCGCCGTCGTGGAGCTCGATCGGCCACGGCGAGCGGACGATGCCGTCGGGGCGCTTCCGGCAGGCGACGACGTCGTCGTTCGTGAGCATCTCCACCGCCTCGATCGAGCGCGTCTGGCGGATGCCGGCTTCGACGCCGGTGTCGACGACGAACGCGTCGGCGCATCCGGCGACCGACTCGCGCAGGAAGTCGGCGTACGCGCGCACCTGACGGCGCCCGCGGATCTCGGCGATCGTGAAGTCCTCGGGGTCGACGACGTTGAGCATGCGGCCGTCGGCGGCGGTGAGGCGCGTGGCGTTGACCATGAGCTCGCCGGGGCGCGTGGTGGCGAAGATCCAGATCTTGTCGCGGGGGAGATCGGCGCCTGCCTCACGCGCGGCGACGATTGCCTGCGAGACGGCGGGCGGGCTGATGGTGTCGCCGCCGAACTCCGCCCAGAACGCGTCGGTGTCGACGCCGCCGAGGCGGAAGAACATCGTGGGGTTCTGGATGCGGCCGTCGTCGCCGTAGCGGTAACGCCCGCCGGCGCGGGCGAGCACCGCGGCATCGCCGGAGGCATCGATCGTCCTCCGAGCATGCACCGCGGTGCGGCCTGCCTTCGACTCGATCGCGACGCCCACGTGCCGGTCGCTGTCGAGGATCGCCGCCACGACCGACGCGTGGAAGATCACGCGCACCCCGGCGCGTTCCAGCAGATCGTCGGCCGCTTCGCGCCACACGAGCGGATCGTGCGCCGAGGCCCACGTGCGGCCGTAACGCTGCGGTGCGGTGAGCCCGCCGCGATCGTGCAGCGCGACGCGGAACCGCTCCGTGAAGCCGTGCACCACCTGCTGCGGCACCTCATGGTCGCCGGCGAGGTACATGCCGCAGATGGTGCCGCTCATCCCGGCGACGGCGGCTCCGCCCGCGAAGCCGTACTGCTCCACCAGCACGACGTCGAGCCCCTGTTCGGCGCAGACGACCGCGGCGGCAACTCCCGCGGCGCCCCCACCGACCACGACGACGTCCACGTCGGCGAGCACCGGGAGGCCGTGGTCGACAGGCAGCATGCTGCGCTCCTGCCACGAGGCGCCGTGTGGAAGGGGAGAGGCGAAAGGCGGCATGGTCACCTGCCCTCGAACCGTGCCGCGCGCTTCTCGACGAAGGCACGGACGCCCTCCCGGCCATCGGCGCTCGCGAAGAGCGCGAGGAGGGATCGGGTCTCCTCCTCACTGCCGGGAGAGCGCCCGTGGGTCTCGTACGAGGCGCCGATCGCGCTCTTGGCCGCCGCGAGGGCGAGAGGGGCGCGGGAGGTGAGGTCGGCCACGCGCTCGTCGACGAGCGGGCGCAGCAGCTCCGGCGTGGTGACGGCGTTCACGAGCCCCGCGGCCTCCAGCTCGGGTGCCGACAGCACGCGCGCGGTGAGGATCGCCTCCTTCGCCCGCGTGGGACCGAGGTGGCGGACGAGGCGCTGCGTGCCCTCCCAGCCGGGGATGAGGCCGAGCGTGATCTCGGGAAGGCCGAAGCGCGCGCGGTCACTCGCGAACACGAGGTCGGCGGCGAGCACGAGCTCGAACCCGCCGCCCATCGCGATGCCGTCGACCGCGGCGACGACGATCGTGGGGCTCGTGCTGAGGCGATGCATGAGCGACTTCGCGCGCGCGCCGAAGGCGGCCAGCGCGTCGAGGTCGTCGAGGTTGTCGGCGTAGGTAGCGATGTCGGCGCCCGCGCAGAAAGCCGCACCGCTCGCCGAGATCACCATCACCGGCAGTCGCTCGTTCTCGGCCCGGTCGAGTGCGGCGTGGAGACCGTCGAGCATCTCCCGGGTGAGCGCGTTGCGCTTCTCGGGGCGGTCGAGGCGCACATGGAGCACACCCTCGCGCGCGTCGACCAGGAGCCCGGTGCTCATGCCACGGCTCCCGCACCCCGCAGGGCCGCCACGTCGTCGGCGCCGTAACCGAGGTCGGTGAGGACGTCGGCGGTGTGCTGGCCGAGCTCGGGCGGTGCCGTCCGGACGCCCGGGCGCAGGCCGTCGTAGGTCACCGGATGCTTGAGCACCCGCACGGTGCCCGCATCGGGGTGCTCGTACTGGTCGAAGCTGTCGTTGTGCTGCACCTGCGGGTCGGCGATCACCGCATCGTGGTCGTTGACGGGCGCCCACCACATCGCGGCGGCGCGGAAGACCTCCGCCCACTCGGAGGTCGTCCGCCTCGACAGGTGCGCGGCGACCCGCGCGTTGACGTCTTCCCGGCGGGCGAACGCCTCACCCGGCTCGATGCCGTCGAAGCCCTCGTCGTCGAACACCTCCCGCAGCTTCTGCGGGCTCGTGAGCGAGAGGCAGATCCACCCGTCCGCGGTGCCGAAGACCCCGTAGGGCGCGGTGTAGAACGGGCTCGAGACCCCGCTCGCCGAGCGCTCGCCGCGGAAGCCGTTGAGCGCGTAGGTCAGCGGCTCGATCTGCAGGTCGAGCGCGGCGTTGAGGAGATTGCTCTCGACCTTGGTGCCCACTCCCGTCCGCTCGCGTCCGTGGAGCGCGGCGAGGATGCCGAAGGCGCCGAGCACGGCACCGTGCTGATCGACGATGCACGCTCCCGTCGGCTGCGGCGGCTGGTCGGCGCGGCCGGTCGCCATCGCGAGGCCCGACATCGCCTGGATGAGCACGTCTTGCCCCGGACGGTCGACGTAGGGTCCGTCGGACCCGTAGCCCGACAGCGACGCGTAGACGAGGCGAGGGTTCCGGGCATGGAGCACGTCCCAGCCGAACCCGAGCCGGTCGAGGGTGCCGGGACGAAAGCTCTCGATCATCACATCGGCGCTGTCGAGCAGGCGCAGCAGCGGCTCGGCGGCGTCGGGGTGCTTGAGGTCGACGACGATGCTCCGGACGTTGCGGTTGCCGAGCCCGAAGAAGGGGCTGTGCCCCTCCAGGAACGTCCCCGGCCCGGTCCACGAGCGCTCGAACGCGCCCGATCGCGGCTCGATCTTGATCACGTCGGCGCCGAGGTCGGCCAGCAGCTGGCTGGCCGACGGCCCCTGCAGGAAGTGGGTGAAGCTGACGACCCGGATGCCGGCGAGCATCCCCGGGCCCGCCGCGGAGGTCGCGGGCATCAGAAGATCCCCGTCCGCACCTGGAACTTGCTGGGTTTGCCGTAGAGCGGTTGGCCGCGCCCCACCCAGTCGGCGACCCAGTCGATCATCCGTTCCACCCCGACCACGGGGTTGCCGAGCAGGTGCTGCGCGCGCTCGCAGTTCACGAACAGGGCGCTGTCGCTTTCCTCGCCCTCGAACACCGGGGCGACACCGAACCTCCGGCCGAACTCCTGGGCCACATGGCGCACGCTCACGCACTCCGGGCCGCCGATGTTGATCGGCGTCGCGGGAGTCTCGCAGTGCGCGAGCAGCCGGACGAACTGGTTGATCGCGTCGCCCTGCCACTGGATGTTGACGTTTCCGGTGGCCAGCGGAATCGGGGTTCCGGTCTTCACCCAATGCGCGATCTCCTGCAGCACGCCGTAGCGCATGTCGATCGCGTAGACGAAGCGCACGATGCGGCCCGGTGTTCCGTGCATGCGGGAGAAGTACTGGAACGTCCGCTCGCGCCCGACCACGGAGTTGGCGTACTCGCCGGGCCGCGCCAGCGGCGGCACCTCTTCGGTCACGCCGCCGCGCCGCGGATCGGACCACGGGTAGACGTGGATCGTCGACAGCGCCACGATGCGGCTGTCGCGGAATGCCTCGGCGACGTAGCCGGGGACGAGCGTGTTCATCGCCCACAGGAAGTCCTCGCGCCCGCGGTAGTCGAACTTCAGCCCCGCCATGTAGATGACGTTCGGGAGCTTGGGGAGCGCCTCGACGGCCTCGCGGTCGAGCAGGTCGGCGGTGATCGCCTCCACGCCGTGCTCCTCGAGGTACTCGCGCGAGCCCGCGTCGCTGAAGCGGGCGACGCCGACGACGCGCTTGTGCGGAGCGGCGCGCTTGATGAGCCGGGCGAGGCCGAGTCCCATCTTCCCGGCGACCCCCAGCACGATCACGTCGCCGTCAAGAGCGGCGAGGTCCGCGACGGTCGCCGACGTGGGGCGCGAGAGGAACTCGTCCAGCGCGTCGACGTCGTCGAACCGATCGGGGAGCGGATCGCGATCGAGCAGCAGCGGTGGGGCGGTCGTCGTCATCGGGTGTTCCTCCAGGGTCACGTCAGCCACGCGTCTCGGTGCGCGGCGACGAAGTCGTCGTCGGTCAGGTGCGGGTAGGACGCCTGTACGCGGGTGATGTCGTCGGCTTGTCCGGGGGAGAGGGTCTCGTTCTCGTCGAGGCACCACACGCCCTCGAGGAGTCCCTGGCGGCGGAGCACCTCGTGCACGCCCGGGATGCATCCTGCGAAGTCGTGGACGGCGTCGTAGACCGCGCGGTTCGCGTCGGTCACCTGGCTGTCGAGGGCGAGGAGGCGGGAGGGTACGCTGTCGTCGCGAGCGGTGGTCCGCAGCTCGTCGAACAGCTCCGCGGCCCGGCGCGTCCAGACGCTCCAGTGGCCGAGGAGGCCGCCGACGATCCGAACCGTCACGGTCTCGTCGTCGCGACGGATCGCGAACGGCTGCAGCAGGTCGAGCACGATGTGGTCGTCGTTGCCGGTGTACAGGGCGATGCGGTCTTCGGCGCGGGCGTCGACCACGGCGCGGACGATGTCGATCGTCCGGTAGCGGTTGAACGGTGCCATCTTGATCGCGATCACCCCCTCGATCTCGGCGAACCCTCGCCAGAAGTCGTAGCTCAGGTGCATTCCGCCGACCTCGGGGAGGAGCGCGAAGCCGATCACCGGCACCACCTCCGCCACGGCACGGCAGTGGGCGAGGATGTCCGCCTCGTTCGCGCCGCGCCACGACGCGATGTTGAGAAGCACCGCGTGGTACCCGGTCGAGAGCGCGAGCTCCGCTTCGGCCACGGCCTGTCGCGTGTCGCCGATGACACCGGCCACCAGCGCGACGGGCCGGTCGGCCCAGGTCGCCGCCTCTTCGGCGGCGAGGCGGAGCACGTCGGGGAAGAGGCCCGCGGCGCGGATACCGAACTGGGTCGTGTGCACGCCGACCGCGAGCCCGCCGACTCCGGCGTCGAGGTAGTAGCGGCTGAGGGCGCGTTGGCGGCGCTCGTCGATGCGCCGGTCGGCCGTGAGCGCGAGGGGGTGCGCCGGGATCACGGCGCCCCGGGCGATGATCTGCCGGGCGGCCTCGGCCGCGCTGTCGGACTGCTGGAGCGTCACTGCTCACCTTTCGTTCTGGGGGAATCAAATCACAGGGAACGACAGGCGCGCAACCGTTTGTTCACAGATGCCGCATCGAGGTGCGCAATCCGTTGCTCATTGACGCACGACCGATCATCTTGCCCAGCGCCGACAGAGCGCGGTGAGGGGCGAGCGCGGACTCTCCCCTCGCCGCGCTCTGATGCGGTCGTGAGGCGACGCTCGGCGTCAGCTCGCCTCTCGTCTCGGCGTCATCGCTTCGTGACGACGCGCTTCTTCAGGAACAGGGCAGCGAGCAGCCATCCCCCCAGAGCATTGACGAGCCAGACGACCAGAGCACCGACGATCCACGCCGTGACGCCGGTCACTCGGATACCGCCCGGAAAGAGGGAGGCGATGAGGAGAGCAAGGAGAGTGGAGATGAGGCCGATGCCTCCGAGCAGCGCGGTCGCGTTCTTGCGCGCCAGGTTGAACGCGAACGGCGTCAGCACCGACTGTGCGATCGCGAAGACGATCACGGCAACGAGGAACCCGCCAAGCTCAAGGCGGAAGCCCACGACCACGAGCGCGGCGACCAGCAGGCCGAGGGCCGAAGATGCGATCGAAATGCTGAGCCGGATCAGGAAGCGGATCAAGAGGACACCAGCCTGTCGTGTCGAGTCCCGGAAGAGACGGTTCGTCGTTCCGGGTATGAAGCGTCGCAGCACAAGATGCCGCCGATGGATGAGATCGACGCGCCGCCGACGTCGCGACCGCCTTCGTGGATTCCCGCCGTCCTCATTGCGTTTCCGGCCATGTGGTCGGTACGGATCCGCGAGCGAGAAAGTCTCCGACGATCCGGTACAGCTGATCGGAGACGTCGGGGATCATCGCCTCGAAGAACGCGAAGGCATGGATCATGCCGGGCGCGACGAGCAGATCGGCGGCGGCATCCGCCGCACGGACGCGCTCGACATACGTGCGCGCCTCCGACAGCAGCGGGTCGTACTCGGCCGCGATGACGAGGGTCTTCGGCATCCGCGAAGAGAACGGGCCTAGCATGGGCGAGGCCGCCGCACGGTCGGATCCCGCGGGAAAGTACTGTTCGAAGTACCAGGCGACCCGCTCGGCCGACAGGAAGTAGCCGCTGCCGAACTCGCGGATGCTCTCGCCGCTCATCGTGTAGTCGAGACTGGGATACAGGAGAACCTGGCGTTCGACCGGCGACTCGAGGGTGCCGGCGGCGGCGCGCTGGGCGATCGAGGCGACCATCGCGCCCCCGCCGGAATCGGCGACGGCATGCACGCGCCCGGTCGTGGCGACGCCCAGGGTGGCCTCGTCGACGTGGGTCAGCACGTCGATGACGTCTTCGAGGCCCGTCGGGAACGGCGCCTCGGGCGCCCGTCGGTAGTCGACGGAGACCACGACCATGCCTGAGGCGACCGCCGTGCGCCGGGCCTGGTGATCGTAGACGTCGAGATCGCCGGCCACGTGGCCGCCCCCGTGGACGAAGAGCACGATGTCGCTCGGCTCCTCGGGGCGGGGAACGTAGACGCGCACCGGAGTCGTGGAGCGCTCGGTGCGGACCGACGTGTCGAGGATCTCCTGCACCGGCTCGCTCGGCAGTGCGTACTGGTTGAGAGAGGCCAGCGCCGCGCGCGCGGACTCGGGAGTCGCCTGGGTCCCGTTGCGTGCGGCCTCCTCGACGAGCGGGTTCAGCCAGTCGAGGTACTCCTGGAAGGCGGGATGCAGGCTCACGGGGCGCTCGTCACCGGACGTGCCGCCCATTGGCGGGCGAACCACCGCCAGATCAGGAACGTCCCGATGAGGAACGTCGCCTCGATCGCGACGATGAAGATCATGGGTGCCACCGACACCGGCACGTTGTCGGGGCCGAGCCCGCCCGTCGCGTCGGCGATCCAGGCGAAGATCTGGATGATGACGACCGAGCCGGCGTAGCTGACCGCCCAGAAGATCGAGAAGGTCACGGCGATCTGGCGGGGAGTGATCTCCGGGCGGATGAAGGCGGTCTGGACGAAGAACGGCATCGGGAAGAAGATGACGAGGCCGAGGATCACGCCGATGAGGATCTCGAGCCGGTGCCCGCTCATCGCGAGCACCAGGGCTGCGGCGATCAGCTGCAGGGCGGCGCAGATCACGACGATCAGCGGCTTCCGGCGCTCGGCCACCCGCGCCGAGACCACCGTCCCCGAAAGCGCGCCGACGATGCCGGCGTAGACGACCCACCGCACCGTGCCCGCGTTCATGAAGGTGAACGCGACGATGTAGTACGACAGCAGGCCGGTGTAGGCGAGCGCGTACACCCAGTTGAACCACTCCCTGAACCCGTCGCGCATGGTGTACGAGCGGTCGACCGCCTTCACCGGCGCCATCCCGCGGAGGCCGGATCGAGAGATGACGAGCCAGAGGATCAGGATCGTCGCGGACAGACCGGCGGCGAGGGCGACGGCGAAGGCCGGATCGTCGTTCATCTGCATGCCGAAGGTGAGTGCCACGGCGAGGCCGGTGTTGAACGCCACCGAGTTGATCCCGTTGGCGACCTGCAGTGCGGTGCCGGTGAGGAGGCGGGCGAGGATGCCGGAGCCGAGCACGACCATGAGCGCACCGCCGAGCCCCATCACGAAACGGATGAAGAAGACGAGGGGGAAGGCGTCGGTCAGGGCGACGATCCCGCCGAAGATGATGAGCGCCGAGGCGAGGGTGAACGCCCTCCGGGGGCCGACGCGCAGCATCACGTTGGCGGCGAAGAAGCTGCCGACCACCTGCGCGATCGTGATGGCGTTTGTCATCAGTGCGGTGCGCGAGGCGCTGAAGCCGAGACTGCGGACGTAGAGATCGCCCCAGTTCCACGCCACGGCGAACAGCATGTAGCTGAGGAACAGCATGATGACCACGAGCAGCTTCATGAAGGCGGACGCCGGCGGGTCGTCGGTCGTGAGGTGGGCCGCGGGTGTCTGGGTCATCGCCGATCTCCGACTTCGGGTGCTGCAGCGGGCGGGACCCCGCGGGCGGACGTGAGGATTTCCGCGCCCGTCAGGAGCATCCCACCTCTGTCGCACGATCACGACTCGAAAACGTCACGTCCCCTGCATGTAGGGGTCTCACGGCGGTGGAGCGTCGGCGCATCCACCAGCAGTAGGGGACGGGCGTGCGATCGGGTGCCGGGCGATCGCGCAAATCGGCTGTGCGATCCTCCGCGGCGCGCGGGGAGCGCACCCGTATTCTGATCGACAGGAGCCTGGAAGAGGAGGAAGGTCGATGCGTCGGCGAATCGGAATCGTTGATGACCATCCGGCCATCGTCCTCGGGGTCGCGGGGGTCATCAACGCGCAGCCGAGCCTGATCGTCAACGGCATTGGCGCCACCGTCACCGAGCTGCTGAGCGGTGGTTCCGATCTCGACCTCGTGCTCCTCGACCTCTCGCTCGGCGATGGGTCGCGGCCCGGTGCCAATGTGCGGGCGCTCACCGAGCGAGGCATCCCCGTGCTCGTCTACACCACCGGCGACCAGCCCCACCTCATCCGCGAGGCGGGGCGCGCGGGTGCCATGGGCATGATCCGGAAGTCGGAGCTGCCTCATCGCCTCGTCGCGGCGATCGTCGCCATCTTGCGGGGGGAGGTCGCGGCTACCACCGACTGGGCGGCCGCGATCGACACCGACGAGGAGTTCGTCTCGGTTCAGCTCACCCAGCGCGAGGCGCAGGTGCTCTCCCGGTATGCCTCGGGCGAGACGGCCGAGCAGGTGGCGCAGGCGCTGTTCGTCTCCCGGCAGACCGTGCTCGATCACATCCGTCGCATCCGTGCGAAGTACGCGGCCCTCGATCGGTCGGCGCCCAGCAAGATCGACCTCTATCACCGTGCCGTGGAGGACGGCATCTTGCCGCGCACGTGAGAGACGCAGATGCGCAGCTCCTGACCGAGTCGGACGAGCAGCGGACCGATCGCCTCGTCGGCTGGCTGATGGCCATCGGCGGAACGGTGCTGTTGGTGGGGCGGACCGTCCCCGCCATCGTGCACGCCCCGGGCGGCGACCACCCGACATGGTGGCATCTGCTCGGCGCTGTGCAGGTCGTCCTTCTGCTCACTCTCGCCGTGGCGGGGTGGGTCCTCCCCTTCGCGCTCCTGCGTGCGGGCTGGCTCGCCCTGCCCATCGGCAACGCGGCGGTGCAGCTGACGGCCTTCGCCGGCTACAGCGGCGAGAGCGCGCACACGATGGTGTCGTGGCCGCAGACGCTCGACGCCGTGGGCGCGAGCACACTGCTCCTGTGGGTGAGCCCGTGGGGCGCCGTCGTCGGCGTGGTGATCGTGACGATGCTGCCGCTCCTCTCGGGGCTGCTGTTCCTCGGGTTCGTTCCCGATATGGCGGTGGAGCTCATCCCGTTGCATCTCACGTACGTGGGGTTCCTTGCCGTCTTCCAGGGGATTCGCACGCAGGTCCTCCACGCGCGGCGCAGCGAGACCGCGGCGATGCGCGAGCGGGAGCGGGAGCGGCGGGTGAGCGCCGAGGTCGCCCGCCAGCGGCAGCTCTCCCGCATCGTGCACGATCATGTGCTCTCGGTCCTGACGGCGGCGCTCACCCTGCCGGGGCTCCCGCCGGCGGAGCTGCAGCAGGCGGCCTCCCGCGCCGTGCTCCTCACCCGGGGGCCGCGCGATGCGCTTCTCGAGGAGCCGTGGGGCAGCGTCACGGCTCACGAGTTCTCCCGGGATCTGCGCCGCCGCCTGCGCGCCGTCGACGTGCGGTGCCGCATCGAGGTGGACGTGGACGACAGCGATCTGCCGATGGGGGCGGCGGCGGCATTGTCGGACGCGTCGACCGAGGCGCTGCGCAACAGCGTGCGGCACGCGGGGTCGGGGGCGACCCGGACGACGACCATCGTTATCCGCGCCGGGGCCGTCGTGGTGACGGTCGTCGACACGGGCGTCGGGTTCGACCCGGATGCGGTCGCGCGCGAGCGGCTGGGCCTTCGGGACTCGATCATCTCCCGGATGCGCTCGGTGGGGGGCTCCGCCCTCGTCCAGAGCGCGCCGAGCGAGGGGACGGAGGTGAGGCTCGCATGGTCGGCGTGACGCGCCCGCGCCCGCGGGGAGCGGGGATCGGGTCACGCTCCGCTCGCGCGGCGATCGTGTCCACGGGCGCGCTGTTCGTCGTGAACGGTGTGATGGACGGCTCGCTGGTGCCGATCGTGCCGACGATGGTCCTCGCGTTCCTCGTGGTGCTGGCCGGGGTGATCGTCCTGACCACGCGAGGCGGCGATGCGCTGTCGCCCCGGCGCGCTCTCCTCGTCGCCGCGTGCGCGCTCACCTCGGCGGCGCTGATGCTCGGAGCCGTCGGGGTTCCCGGCGAGGTATGGATGTTCAGCTTCTCGTCGTACCTGACCGGTCTCCTGATCGTGCGCGGCAATCCACGAACGGGACTGGCGTCGAGCGTCGCGCTGCTGGCGATCGGCGTGGGTGCCGGGCTGATCGCTCACGCGCCGGCCAGTGCGGTGGTCGCGCTCTTGACGGTGCCGACGATGGCGGTGTGCACCGGCGTCGTCTGGTCGGTCGCCCTCCGCTACCTCGGCGCGCGCGAGGCGCGTTTCCGGGCCGCTGCCGCCCGGGCCGCACTCGAGGCCGACATCGCCCGCGAGAGCTTGTCGGCGAACGAGCGGGAGCTGACAGGGATCACCGATCTCGCATCGCCCCTGCTGGTGACGATCGCCGAAGGGACGACCCCTTCGGAACGCCTCCGCCCCGAGCTGGAGCTGGTGGAGGCCGCGATCCGTGATCGCATCCGCGTCGCCCGCCTGCGCCAGAGCGCCGTCGAGCACGGGGTGGATGCCGCCCGCAGGAGAGGGGTCGCGGTCGTCCTGATCGGCGAGCCCGACGACCCGAGGCCAGTGATCGGGGCGCCCCTCGCGTCGGCGATCACCGAGGCGATCGCCGACGTCGGAGAGGGGCACATCACCATCCGATGCCTGCCGCCTCGTCGGGGAGCGGCGGTGTCCGTGCTGATCGAGGATGCTTCCGGGCCGCGCCGGCTCGTCTTGGCCGAGGACGGCTCACGCGCCGAGAGCGCCGACCGGACCTCCGGCGGTTGATACCCGGTCGGGGCGCCGGATCAGGCGAGGGCTTTGGCCTTCAGGCTTTCGAACTCGGACGCCGAGATCGTACCGGCCTCCAGCAGCGCCTTCGCCTTGGCGATCTCCTCGGCGGGACTCGCTGCGCGACCGGCGACGGACGCGATGTAGTCGGCCTGTGCCTCCTGGATCTTCGCCGCCTGGGCCTGGCTACGCTCTCCCATTCCGCGACCGCGGGCGATCAGGTACACGAGCGCCGTGACGATGGGGAAGAAGAGCAGGAAGACGATCCAGATCGCCTTGCCCCAACCGTTGAGCTTGCGGTCGCGGAACAGGTCGCCGATGACGGCGAACAGCACGAAGAAGTAGCTGATGAAGAGGAAGACCGTGAGGAACCACCAGATCAGGTCGCCGAAGGATCCCCAGAAACCGTGGTACTCGGTGGCGGAGATGGGGGTGATGGTGTCGAAGAATCGCACGGGGTTCCTTTCGGGTGAGGGATACGATCTTTCTCACGGTAGACGCTCGATGGCGGGCACGCGGAGCCGACCGGCATATGAGAGGTCACAACCCCTCGATATAGGGGGTTCGTCGTCCAGCGGGCGGCGTCAGCTCTTGGAGCCGGTGAGGGCGAGCGTGCCGCCCAGGCCGATCATCATCACGCCCCCTGCGCCGGCGAGCGTCGAGGTGCGTCGCGGCGACCGGGCGAACCACAGCCGTGCCGTGCCTGCGGCCAGCGCCCAGACGCTGTCGCAGATGAGCGCGAGCAGTTGGAAGACGATGCCGAGCAGCAGCAGTTGCGCCCACACCATTCCCGCCGACGGCGCGACGAACTGCGGAAGCACCGCGACGAAGAACGCGATGGTCTTGGGGTTGGTGAGACCCACGATGAAGCCCTGACCAAGGAGTCGCCAGGACGACGTGGGTACGGGTTCGGCTCCCGTCGCGTGCGCGCGACGGTGCCGGATCGCCTGGATTCCCAGATAGACGAGGTAGAGCGCGCCGACGATCTTGATGACGGTGAACGCCACGACCGACGAGGCGACGATGGCCCCGACGCCGAACGCCACCGCGACGACCGCCGGCACCGTGCCGAGCGCGTTGCCGACGACGCTGAGCACTCCGGCGCGCCGCCCCAATGCGATCGAGCGTCCGATGACGAACAGCACGCTGGGGCCGGGAATCACGATGATCACGATCGACGCCACGGCGAAAGAAACGAGGTTCTCGACCGGGATCATGAGGGAACCGTACTCCCGCGGCGCCCGTCGCGCGAACCGGCGAGAATGTGACCGCCGGGTCGTCGGCGGCCGAACTCGGCGGACGCGATGCCATCGTCCGCCGACATGGTCACCATCAGATGAGGGCGCGTGCCGTCTCGAGCGTCAATTCCGGCAGGTCGCCGATATCGAGGGTGGGGGAGAACCCGAACGGTGCCGCGAGGGCGCTCGCAAAGGTCACGTCTCCACCGTCGATCCGCAGTCGCGCGCCCACTCTGTCGTCGGCGCGGTAGAGGTCGGGATGATAAGCCAGGGCCTCGTCGACGATGGTCGCACCGAGCGGGGCGAGCCGTCCGAAGTAGTGGTGGCCGTTGCGCTCCAGATGTGTGAGGCCCATCGCCGAGGCCACGACGAGGTCGTGCGACACCGTGAGCGGCGGCAGCGTCGAGAGGTCTTCGGCGGTCATGAGCCGCGTGCGCCCGTCGTCCGCCGTCCGGTGGGCCGTGAGCACGGCGTTGGCGAGACCGCGGAACACGCCCTTGCAGCCCTTGTATGTGCCCCCGGCGTACCCGAGATCGAGCGCTCGCCGCACGGCGCCCACGTCGGAGTCGGACTCGTCAATGATCACCGCGATGCCGTCGGCGGCGAGGCGGGCGAGCGTGCCCGTCAGGGCCGGGTCGAGGGCGACATCGCGGTGCACCGGCTGTTCCACGGCGATGAGGCTTTCGCGCAGGCGCGGACCGACCTCGGGGTCCGATCGGAGCTCGCCGATCCAGCGCTCCAGGTGCGCACCGTCGCGCATCGACTCGTTGCCGTCGATCGTGAGCTGCGGAGTGACGCCGGCGGCATCGCACACTTGGAAGATGCCCGCCAGACGCACGCGATCGGCGGCAGGGTCTCCTGCGGTCTTGATCTTGAGGAACCGCACCCCCGTCTCGCGCAGGACGGCCTCCAGGCTCACCGGAAGGCCATCCTGCGGGGGATTGACGCACTCCGCGTCGCTGAGGGCGTCGGCGAAGCCCACGGTGTGGCGCACCGCGAGGCGCGGTGCGGGGGCGCCGGGAAGGTGCGCCCTCCAGTGCGTGCCGGCCAACTCGGGATGGAGGTCGGCGGGCGAGAACCCGAGCGTGCCGTCGTGCAGCGACTCGACGAACGGACGGCCGACGGCCCGGCACACCGCATCGATCACGGCGCGCTCCACGAGGGCCGTCCCGAGGCCCGCAAGGAGCCCCGGCACGCCCTCGGCCGATGCCCACGCCGACTGTCGCGTATCCAGGTGGTGCCACAGGTCGAACGCGGTCTCGCCGCGGAGCCCTCGTGCAGCGGCGAGGGCATGGAGCACGACGCCGACGAGGCCTTCGAGGTCGTCGGAGAACGACGTCGTCGGGTCTTTGGTGAACCATTTGGGCGGCAGTTGCTCCGATGCCCAGCCCGTCACCGGTTCGGCCCCGTCGATGCGGAGAGTCACTTCGACAACGGTGTGGGGCGCGACGGTCATCTCGGCGATCCCGTAGCGGAACGGAAGGCGCGTCTGCACCCGCACCACCCGCGCCTGTGCGGAGATGAGCTCGATCATGCGAGATCCTTCCTGGCCAGACGCAGCGTAGCGAGCTGGAACGGCCGGAACTCCAGCGGGATCCCGGTCGCGTCGGCCTGGCCGCAAACGACGCGAGGGTCGACCGGGCGTTCGAGCAGGTCGGTCTCGACCACGCGGCTGAGGGCGAGGTCAGTCGTCAGCGCGCCGCGGGAGCGACGGCCCCACGCCTCGTACAGGCGCACGATCACATCGCCGCTGCCGTCGTCGGCGAGCTTGAGCGCTTCGACCATCACCCCCGGAGCCGTCACCTGCACGAGGGGTTCGAGCAGCTCCGCCGAGGCGCCCGACACCGCGCGGAGCGGCACGTTCAGGCGGTACCCCTCGGCGACGGCCTCCGGAATTCCCGCCCCGGGCCGCAGCGAGAATCGCATGCGGTGGCGTCCGCGGTCGGACGTCGGGTCGGGATACCGCGGCGCGCGAGCCAGAGAGATCCCCACCACGGTGGCCGGAGTGCCGGCGAAGGTCTCCCGGGTGACGTCGTACCCATAGGTCGCCTCGTTCGCGAGCGCGATTCCGTATCCCGGCTCGCCGACGTGGAGCCACCGGTGGGCGACGACCTCGAATCGGGCCTCCTCCCAGCTGGTGTTGGTGTGGGTCGCGCGGCGGAGGTGGCCGTATGCCACCTCGAAGGAGGCCTCGTCGGCGTGCACGTCGAGCGGCAGGAAGAGCTTCAGCACCTTCTGGTCCTCGTGCCAGTCGAGGTCGATCGCGATCTCCATCCGCGGCTCGCCGCGGCGGAGCGTGTAGTCGATCGCGATCGTCGACGCGTCGGTGCTCCGATGCACGCGGATGGTTGCGGTGTCGGCATCGGCGTCGATGATCGTCAGGTTCACCTGGGGGCGCAGCGGCACGGGACGAGAGCGATAGTGCGCATCGAGGTCCCACGCATCCCACGTCGTGGGGGTGTCGTGGAAGAGGCACAGACGCCCCGCCGTGGCTCCGGACGGAATCAGCTCGCGAGCGGCGCGGAGGTCGATCAGCGAGGAGATCTCCCCGCCGGCGGAGACGGCCACCCGGAGCAGTCCGTTGTCGATCGCTGCGCCGTCTCCGACGGCCCCGGCGACGACGGCAGGCGCCCCGGAGTCCGACACCCGGGCACCGCCGCCCAGGGCAGGGACTCCCGCTTCGGTCAGCGGCGAGGCGTTGACGGCGAAGACCGACGAGTCCGTAGGCGCATCCTCGGGGATCGCGGAGCGCAACGCCGCGGCGATCATCTCTTCGAGCTCGGCCTCGATCCGGACGTACGCCTCCTGCGCCTCGCGGTGCACCCACGTGATCGACGATCCGGGCAGGATGTCGTGGAACTGCAGCAGGAGCACCTCGCGCCAGATCCGGCGCAGCGCCTCGTGCGGGTAGTGCGCACCCGCCCGCACCGCGGCGACGGTCGCCCACAGCTCGGCCTCCCGCAGGAGGCGTTCGGCGGTGCGGTTGCCGCGCTTGAGGGCGATCTGTGTCGTGGCGACACCGCGGTGCCGTTCGAGGTAGAGCTCTCCCACCCATACGGGCGGGTCGGTGAGGTCGGCCATCGCCTCGTCGAAGAAGCGCGCCGGCGTCGACGGGATGACGCGCGGGCTCCCCTCCAGGTCGGCGTAGCGAGCGACCGAGGCGAGCATCTCCTCCGTGGGTCCGCCTCCGCCGTCGCCCCACCCGAAGGGAAGGAGCGAAATGTTCGTGGCGCCCTTGTCGGCGAACTGCCGTTCCGCCTTGCGCAGATCGAACGCCGACACCTCGGCGTGATACGTGTCGGCGGAGGGGAAGTGCGTGAACAGCCGGGTGCCGTCGATGCCCTCCCACAGGAAGCTGTGGTGGGGGAACGTGTTGGTCTCGTTCCACGAGATCTTCTGGGTGAGGAAGTACCGGGCGCCCGCCGCCGCGGCGATCTGCGGCAGCCCGCCGCTGTAGCCGAAGGAGTCGGGGATCCAGACATCCTCGGTCTCCACCCCGAACTCCTCCAGGAAGAACCGCTTGCCCTCGATCAGCTGACGGGCGAGCGACTCACCGCTCGGCAGGTTGCAGTCCGGCTCGATCCACTGGCCGCCGGTCGGGATGAACCGTCCCTCGGCGACTCGTTCGGCGACCCGCGCGTAGAGGTCCGGGTAGTCCTCCTTCACCCAGGCGAACTGCTGGGCCGACGTCGCGGCGAACGAGAACCCGGCGTCGGCGTCCATGAGGGCCAGCACGTTCGCGAACGAGCGGGCGACCTTGCGTCGGGTCTCCCGCAGCGGCCAGAGCCACGCACTGTCGATGTGCGCGTGTCCGACGGCGTGGATCCGGTGCGCCGAGGCGTGCGCCGGACGTGCGAGCACCTCCGCGAGCTCGCCGCGCGCCGACGCGGCAGAACCGGCGACGTCGCCGGGGTCGATCCGGTCGAGGGCGCGCTCGATCGCCGTCAGGATCTCCTCCCGGCGCGCGTCGGCGTCGCCCGCCTCGGCGACGAGACCGCTGAGGGCCTGCAGGTCGCGCAGCAGCTCCGTGGTGGGAAGGTGTCGGCGGGCGAGCACGATCGGTCCCCAGCGGTAGAGCGGCTCGTCGCCGGCGGTCGCGCGGTCGCCCAGGGCAGTGGGAAGGAAGCGGAAGTGCTGGGCGACATCGGGGTTCGCCGCCGCTTCGACGAAGTACACGAGGTCCTCGCCCGGGCCCTCGGGCAGCACGAACACGCGCTGGGCGGGCTCGATGCCCTTGACGGGGCGCCCGTCGGCGGTCCAGATGAGCGCCTCGCTCTGGAATCCGGGCCGCCAGTCGAGGAACCCGAGATCGATGCTGAGTTCCGTGCGACGCTCGGGGTCGTCTCCCCACTCGTCCGGCACGCGCCCCGAGACCCGCAGCCAGGCCGTGCTCCACGGTGCTCCCCAGGGAGCTCCCGTCTGCGCGGTCGTGTACTCCTGCTGCGCCGCCACGGGGAAGGGCACGGGGTCGGTCGTCGCCCACACGGCGAGGCTGAGGGGCACGGTGTCGAGGTGGACCGCGGGGAGGAGGCCGTCGCGCACCGCCCGGGCGGCACGGGCGAGCACGCGGTCACGTCGGTCGAGCATGAAGGTCCTTTCGGGAGGGAAAGCGCCGGCGCCGGCGGAGGGTCAGGGTCGCGCGGTCCGCAGGGATTCGGGAACGTCGCTCCCGTAGCGGTCGAGGGCGACGGCGAGGATGCCGAACTGCTCGGTGAGTTGGCCCTCGTACCCGCAGGTCGCTCCGTCCCAGTACCGCCAGTCCACGCCGGTCTGCGATCCGCCGAACGCGCTCCCGTCGGCGAGCGTCTCGCATAGGGATGTCAGGAGCGACTCGGCCTCTGCGATCATCCCCACACGGAACAGCGCAGCGACGAAGTGACGCGACTGCGAATGAGAGAGGGCGCCGTTGAGGTAGAACCCGTGGGGAAAGCCCTGCATGGGGGCGGTGAGGTCGGCATCGGGGATTGACCACAGGTTGTTGGGGAGCCCCCAGCGCGGATCGGGCGCGCCACAGCGCTGGTACTCGTCCCAGAGGGCGGCGATCACGGCGCGCTCGCGCTCGGGCGGCAGCACGCCGCTCGTCGCCACGATCGCATTGACGGCCAGGAATGCATAGTCGTGGAGGGCGCCGTCGGCCGACCGCCACCCGGCGATCCACCCCGTGTCGGGGTTGTGGAAGGCCGGCAGGAACGCGCGTTGCAGCCGCGCCGTCCATTCCGCCAGTCCTTCGGCGAGGTCGCCCGCCCCCAGCCGCGGCAGGGAGACGGCGAGGAGGCGCAGCGTGCGGAAGAGGAGGGCGTTGACGTAGGCGTCTTTCCATCCGAACGACACGACGTCGTACCAGTTGGTGCTCCAGTCGTGTTCGCCGCTGACGCCGCGGCGGTGGGGGCTCTCGATGAGGCCGTCGCCGTCGAGATCCCGCGCCGCGAGCGCATCGAGGTGGGCGCGGAGGCGAGGGCGGTAGGCGTCGACCCAGGCGGCGTCGTCCGATCCCTCGAGGTACTCGGCGAGCCCCAGCAGCGTGCCCACTCCCGAGATCAGGTACTCGTCCTCCGCTGGGCGCAGCAGGGGCCCGTCGCGAAGGGTGCCGCTCGCATAGCCGGGTCCGCCGTCGAGCCAGCGCTCCAGCGAGTCGCGCAGCATGGTGCGTGTGTCGATCCCCGGGGCGACCTCGCCGCAGCGCATCGCCAGAGCCGACCAGGTGTCCATGCTCATCGGGCAGTGGATGGAGACGCTGTTGTTGCTGTACGTGCCCGTGTCGGCGCGATACGACAGTCCCGTCAGCGCGGTGCGGCGGATCGCGCGCGCGATCTGCTCCGGAGCATCGGCGCGCGCCTCGACGCCCGTGTCGGTGACGCGCCACGAGACCCGGGCGTGGAAGGTGCCCTCGGCCAGCACGACGGTGCCGCGATCGGTGGGCTCCTCGCCGAGCCTCAGCTCGCCCAGCAGCCAGCCGTTGCCCCGATCGGCATCGGAGCGCCACGCGGCATCGGCGCTGTCGCTCACGAGATGGAACGAGCCGTGGCCGGGCACGTGGAGGAGGAGCGGGAGGTCGACAAGGCCCGTCCGGCCGACGCGACGCGCCGTGCCGAGCGTCGTCGTGGCGGCCGCACCCGGGTCGAACGCGGTCTGCCACACGGCGCTCTCCCAGGCCTCGACGGTGCGGCCGGACGTGCGGGTCGCCTCGAGCTCCAGTCCCTCGGGCGTCATCGTCCAGGCGAGCCGCAGGCGCTGGCCGGCATCGGGGATCGTGAGGTCGTACGTGACGGTCGCGCCCTTCACGCGTACCTCTCCCTCCACCCGGCAGCGCAGGGCAGGTCCGACGAGCGACGAGCCGCCGACCGGATGCAGCATGACTCCCTGCAGGTTCACGCCGGGACGGTGCAGGAGCAGATCGCGCTCGACGCGGCCGTGCCCCTCGTCGTCGACGGCGAGGAAACTGAATCCGGCGCGACCGAGCGAGAAGCCGACCGCGTAACGGTCGGTGCTAAAGCGCACCTCACCCCGATCGACCTCGGCCGAGACGCCGTCGGGGAGGCCCGACAGATCGACGCCCCCGTTCCGCAACCGTGTCTCTCCCTGGGTCGGCGCCACCGGGTCGTCACCGATCAGCTCGAACGCGTCGTCGGCGAGGTTCCAGGGCGTCCACGGTCCATCGAGCGCGCTCCGGCGCACCTCGATCACCGCGGCCGCCGTCTTCACGCCGCCGAGATCGAACTCCACGGGCGGCGCCGATCCGCCCGTGGGCATCGGCAGGTCGGTGACATCGAGGAGCGTCGTCCACCCGGCCCCGGTGAGAGCCCGGACGCGGAACGCCGATACCGCGTCCCATTGATCCTCACTGCCGCACTTGTGATAGCCGCGCCCGGGCCGCACCCGGAGCGTCTGCAGCGGTGTGGGTGCCGGAAGACGGAGCGTGCGGGCGTGGACGATCCGGCGCCCGACGAGCGCGTCGGTGGGATCGCCGTCGGCCCAGATGGCCACCGTGACACCGGAGCGGTTGCGAAAGCCCATCCCTCCGAGGGGCGGAGGGCGTTCGATGAGGGAGAGCAGGTCGACGGTGGCGGTCATCGGGCATCCGTGGGTCTGTCGGGCACAACGGTGTGCGGGGAACGCGCACGGGAGAGCACCATGCGCAATCGATTTTTCACGATGTTAGCGCACGATGCCCCGCTGCGCCACGCCGACTTCGCCCGCAGACCGAGACGCCCCGCACCGGGCCGGACGTCGGAGACGCGGACCCGAGCGGGGCGTTCGATGGGGGCTGCGGAAACGGGGGCGCCCGCAGGGTGGGGTCAGGTGAGGAGGCTGATGGCGAGCCGAATGGAGAGAGCGACGACCGACACGAGTCCGATGACCCCCATCACGTTCTGCCACCAGCGATTGCGGAGGCTCCCCATGAGGGCACGGTTGTTCGCCATGATGAGGATGAGCGCCGCCAGGATCGGGGCGAACAGAACGGTCAGGGCCTGCGCGATGACGATCAGCTCCACCGGCGACGACCCCGAGAAGACCAGCGTGATCGCGAGGCCGAAGGCCAGGATGAAGGCGCTGCCGAGACGAGCCGTCGTCGTGTCCGCGGAGCCGCCGCGCCCGAGAGCGTCGGAGATCATCGTTCCGCCGGCCACGCAGTTCGGGATCATCGACGAGAAGGCGGCGCCGAAGAACCCCAGGGCGAAGATCCATGCACCGACGGGGCCCGCGATGGGCTCGAAGATCCGCGCCAGCCCGCCGAACGCCCCGGGGGCGTCGGTGCCCGTCGCGTGGAGCACGGCCGCGGCGACGACGATCACGAGGGCGGTCATGATCCCCGGTGCGATGATGCCGGGAATCGTGTCGACGATCGTGATGTCGCGATAGTCCGCCTCGGTGCGGCGCCGGGCCTTGGTGCCGTAGGAGGCGTAGAAGGCTGCGTTGATGGAGAAGTTCGTGCCGACGAGCCCGATGATCAGCAGCCACGCACCGTCCGGCACGACCGGGATGAGTCCGGCGCCGGCCGCGGCCCAGTCCGGGTTGGCGGCGAAGGCCGAGACGATGAAGCACACGGCCATGAGTGCGACGATGACGATGAGCACCTTCTCGACCACGCGGTAGATGCCCTTGAGGAGCAGGATCGTGGCGACGGCAGCGGAGCAGATGATGGTCCACATGACGGGCGAGGTGCCCGGGATCAGCATCGACAGGCCGACTCCCGAGCCGACCGCGTTGCCCACCGAGAAGCAGAGGGTGATGAGGAAGACGCCGAACCCGGCGACCACGCCGACCCATCCCCCGAGGGTCTCCTTGATGGAGGCGATGAGGGACACCGGAGTCCGTATCCCGAGCCGCACGCTCATGTCGGTGAGGAACACCATGAGGATCGTCGAGACGATGATGACCCAGATGAGGGTGTAGCCGTAGAGCGCGCCGGCGTTCATCGCCGTGGTCAGGTTGCCGGGGCCGAACTGCCAGGCGCCCGCGACGAAAGCGGGGCCGATGAGAGTGAGCTGTCGCCAGAAGGAGCGACGAGTGTGACGGGACTCGACGATGGACCTCACTGTCTCAGTCGAGATGCGCCCGTGTCCAGTGGCAGGCGTGGCGGGCGGTCGGGTGGCGGAGGGGCGGTCGGTGCTCATGGTTCTCCTTCGTGGGAGGGCGGCGGTGCCGCATCGTCGTCATTGACTGAGGGGCGGTGCTCCGAGGGTGAGGACCGCGAGTTCCGGGCGGGGGCGTCCGCGACACGCCCCCGCCCGGAGGTGGATCACGCCGAAACGGTCACCGTGCCGAGCTCGGCCGAGGCGAAGGCGGCGGCGATCTCGGCGTCCGCTCCGGGTTCCAGCGGCAGGAGCGGCGTACGCACCGTCGCGTGGTCGAGGATGCCGCGGTTGACGAGTCCCCACTTGAGGGCGACCGTGCCCTCCATGTGCGATCCGCGGTGATACACGGCCTTGGTGACGGGAAGCAGGCGCTCGTGGATCGCGTGGGCGGCGGCGTAGTCGCGCGCCTTCCCCGCCTCGATCAGCTCGATCAGCAACTCCGGCGCGATGTTGCCGTAGCCGACGAGCAGGCCGTCCACGTCGAACATCGTCGGCAGCAGGTACTCGTCGTGGCACGACAGGATCTGCAGTTCGGGGTAGGCGGCTCGCAGGGCGGGGATCTCCGTGTACCACCGGCGCATGTTGCGGACGCCGTTCTTGGTGTGGTTGACCCCCTCCTGCCCTGCGATCTCGAGCTGGGTGTCGAGGTCGTAGGAGGCCTTGGTGTTGTCGGGGTACTGGAACAGGATCTCCTCCAAGCCGGACTCCTCCCAGATCGCGCGGTAGCGGGTCTGCGGTGCGCCGGGCTGGAAACCGAAGCGCAGCCAGCCGTGCGAGGGGTAGACGAGCGCACCCTTCGCTCCGGCGTCGGCGGCAGCCTTGGCCTCCTTGGCGGCGGTGAGGTTCCCTTCCTTGGTGATGCCGGCGATGATCGGCAACCGGTCGTCGACCGAGTCGCGAAAGGCGCGGATGACGTCGAGCTGCTCCTCCTCGGTGAGGAAGGTGCCTTCGCCGGCGTGACCGAGCACGACGAGGCTCTTCACGCCGTCGAGCGAGCCGAGCCAGGATCCCAGTCGCTGGATCGCTGCGTAGTCGACGTCACCGTCTTCCGTGAAGGGGGTGACGGGGGCGGGGTTGAGGCCGCGGAGGTCGAGGACCATGGGAGGCTCCTTCTCTTCGTCGAGATCCACCGAACTGAGAACGTTGGCGGGAACGTTTGCATGAACGTTTGCAAGTATCGTGGGGACATGAGTTCCTGTCAACCCTTTCGAGGCTCGCGGGGTCTGATGCCGACTCGAGGTCTGGCTAGACTGTGCGCGGCGACGGGGAGGGCGCATCGATGAGCACACCGCACGCGGGGCCGGGATCGCGCCATCGCGACGGGGGGCCGGTGACCCTGCGAGAGGTCGCCGAGGCGGCAGGGGTGAGCATCTCCACCGTGAGCAGGATCCTCGACGAACGGACGCCGCCGTCGAAGTCCGAGACTGCGCAACGCGTGCGCGCCGTCGCCGACGAGCTGGGATACCGCCGGAACGTCTTCGCCTCCAACCTCCGCCGGGGTGCGACGGGCACGATCGGGGTCCTCGTTCCCCGCCTGACCGACGCGGTGATGGCGATGATGTTCGAGGCGATCGAGCGCGTCGCCCGCCAGCGCGGCTACTTCGCGGTCGTCGCGACCTGCGGCGACGATCCCGACGCGGAACGCCGCGCCACCGAGACCCTGCTCGATCGCGGCGTGGACGGGCTGATCCTGGCCACCGCGCGTCTCGACGACGAGCTGCCCGCTTCGCTCCGCTCGCGCGGGGTGCCGCACGTCCTGGCGCTGCGCACCGACCGCGTGAGTCCGTCATCGCTCGGAGACGACGAAACCGGCGGATACCTCGCTCTCCGGCACCTGCTCGACCTCGGTCATCGCGACATCGGTGTCATCACGGGCCCGTGGTTCACCTCCAGCGGGCGCGATCGTCGCGCGGGCGCGACCCGTGCCGCGGCCGAAGCGGGAGTGGCGCTCGCCGACGAGCGCATCCTCGCCGTCGGGTACGGGCTGCAGCACGGCATCGATGCCGGGCGCCAGCTGCTCGCGGGGGACTCGCGGCCCACCGCGATCTTCGCCGCCAACGACAACCTCGCCGTCGGGGTGCTGAGCGTCGCGTACTCCCTGGGCATCCGTATCGGTGAAGAGCTCTCGATCGTCGGGTACAACGACATCCCGCTCGTCGCGCAGCTGCCGGTGCCGCTGACCTCCGTCCACACCCCGTTCGACCAGATCGCCGCCAACGCCGTGGAGCTCCTGCTCGGGGAGAGTTCGACGCAGACGCTGGTCGCTCTGCCCTCGCTCATCCCGCGCCAGTCCACCGCGCCCCACCGACCGGCGCACGCGCCCCCGGTCGGCCGCTAAGCGGGAAGCGCGTCGGTGAGGCGGATGATCTCCACGCCGGCGTCGTCGAGGCGGCGCCGGACGGCGGGCGAGGTCACCAGCTCCAGGTCGCGCGCGCGGATGATCGAGTAGCTGCTGAGCTCGAGGATCTCGGCGTCGACGTAGCCGGGGTGGACGATCAGCAGGCTCGCCTCGTGCGAGAGGATCGTCGGCAGCAGCCTGTCGATGGCCCCCACCGCGTCCGCGCGGGCCTGATCGGGGAGCGGAAACGGCTTGGCGTACCAGTCGTTGGGCAGGAGCGGCAGACCGCCCGTGCGGTACAGATCGTCGACGAACGGCACCCCCAGGTCGTCCGCCGCGCGACGGACCACCTCGTCGGAGACGGGCGAGACGAGCGAGTGGTGGTGCACGTAGGCGGGCGCCCGCCCCATGAGCTCGAAGAACCGCTCGATCTGCGCGGCGGCCTCGGCAGCGGTCTGCTCCGGGTCGAAAGGCTCGTCCGCGAACTCGGTGTACACGGCGTCGCCGCCCACCACGCGATGTGCCTCACGGATCTCGCCCGACGAACGGAAGCGCCCCGAGGGCGTCACGAGTCCCGGCACCTCGGCCGCGGGAAGGAGCGGAACGCCTGTCACGAAGTTCAGGTCGATCCCGACGTCCACGCCGTCGAGCTCGCGGAGCCGCTGCGCGGCGAACTCCGCATCCGGGCAGTTGGTGAACATGCCGGTGGCGCGGACGATCCCGGTGGAGATCGCGTCGAGGATCCCGAGGGTCGAGCCGTGGGTGATGGCGATGTCGTCGGCTTGGACGATGAGGGCGGTCATGACTGTCTCATTTCTCGGGTGCGGGTGCGGGTGCGGGAGCGGGTGCGGCTGCGGGTGCGGGTGGTGCGGTGTAGACGTCGCGACGCTGCTCGTCGCGCAGCGTGATCAGGTGGAGGAGCAGGTAGATCTTCTCTTCGTCGGTCACTCCCGCCTCGAACGCGGAGTCCAGGTACGCGCCGATGCGTTCCGCGCAGGCGTAGAGGTCCGCGTTGTCGGCGATGAGGGCGGCGTAGTACTCGTCGGCCGCGCCGTGGTGGACGCGATGCCGGGTCAAGCGCTGCACGACGAACTTGATGTGCGTCAGAAAGCGTGCGCTCGCGGTCGTCGAGCCGTCGACCTCGATGCCGAGGTCTTCGCGGACGATGTCGATGAGCGCGCGGATGGTCGTCCCCAGGGTCATCGCGCGGCCGGGATCGCCGACGAGCCCGGCGTTGACGAGGTGCAGCGTGATGAAGCCGGCCTCGTCGAGGGGGAGCTTGCGGCCGAGCTCCGCATGGATGACGTCGAGGGCGTGGAGGGCGATCGCGAACTCGTTCGGGTAGGTCATCTTCGTCTCCCACAACATGGAGTTGTAGAGCGGGATGCCGTCGTCGATACGCCGGATGGACTGCGCGATGTGGTCGGCGAGGCCCACCTCCACGGGGGAGGGGAGCTCGATGCCGTAGGTCTTGGACAGCAGCTCCGACACGCGCGTCGTCGCGCGAAGCACCGGATAGGGCACCTCCAGCAGCACGCGGAACGCGCCGCTGCGTCCGACGCCGGTGAGATGGAACTCGCGCTCGACGCGGGACTCGTCGACCGGCTTGCCTTTGCTCGTGAGGTAGCCGACGCCGGCTCCCACGAGGATGACGTCCTCGCCGTCGGCGTCGACGGCATTGACGATGTTGTTGTTGAAGATCTTGGTGATGGTGCGCATGGGATTCTCGCCTGCGATGGGGTGGGGCCGGCGTCGGGTCGCCGGCCCCACCAGAGGGTGGCTAGTCGGCCGCCGGGTGGATGGTGAACAGAGGGGCGCGCTCGGCGACCGCCCCATCGGCGCGGAGGTCGACACGCTGGTCGCCGCCGAGGTTGGTGACCACCACGGGGGTGACGAGGGAGTAGCCGGCCGCCGAGATTGCGGCGGCGTCGAACTCCATGAGGAGATCGCCGGCTGCCACGCGCTGCCCCTGCACCACCCGGGTCGTGAAGTGCGTGCCCTCGAGGCGCACGGTGTCGATCCCCACGTGGATGAGGAGCTCCACGCCCTCGTCGGTGCGGATGCCGATCGCGTGACCGGTCGCGGGGACGGCCACGACGGTGCCACCGACGGGAGCGACGACGCGGTCGCCCGTGGGGTCGATCGCGACGCCCGGTCCGATGAGTCCTCCCGAGAAGATCGGGTCGGGAGTCTGCGCGAGCGCCAGCACCGTGCCGGCCAGGGGCGCGCCGACCGCGACCGTGGCGGTGCGGGCAGCCCCGTCGACGAGGCCGCGGAAGCCGGAACCGGAGCCGGCGACGGGAGCGGGCGTGGCCTCAGCGTCGGCGGACTCCACGGTGGCCGTGCCCTTCTTCTGGTAACCCCACACCTGCAGCAGCACGATCGGGACGACGAGTCCGACGACGAGGGCGATGACGGCTCCGACCACCGGCACCAGCAGCGGCAGCGCCAGGATCGGCGCAGGGCTGAACCCGACGCCGTAGACGCCGAAGATGCCGAGCACGAGACCCGATGCGGCGGCCGAGATCATCTGGATGATGAGCACGCGACGGAAGGGGAGCACGAGGCCGTAGAGCGTGGGCTCGGTGATGCCGCCGATCCCGACGGAGATCGTGGCGGCGACGGCCGTGTCGCGGAGCTTCCCGTTGCGCTCGCGTGCGGCACGGATGACCATGCCGAGCGCGACGCCGAAGATCGCGTACTGGTACCCGAACGCCGCGCCGATGATCACGCTGCTGCCCGCGGCGAGTTCCACGAGCGCGATGGAGATGAGCGCCCAGTGGATGCCCATCGCGACGAGGAACACCCAGAGCGCCGGAACCACGACGTAGAAGACGAGCGGAGCGTTCGTGCTGAGCCAGGCGAGCCCCTCGCCGATCCCCTGTCCGACGACGACGCCGATCGGCCCGAACACCAGCGCCGTCAGCGGCACGAGGATGAGGAGCTCGAGGGTCGGCACGAACACCTGCTGCAGGGCGCGCGGCAGCACTCGCTTGAGCAGTCGGTCGAAGCCCGCGAGCGCCAGCGCCATGAGCAGGGCCGGGAACATCGAGCTCGCGTACGAGTACATGAACAGCGGCAGCCCGAACGCCTGTGCCACGGAGCCCTGCTCGCCGATCGCGGTGAAGGCGGGGTGGAGGAGGGCAGCGGCGATCGCGGCGCCGACGAACGGGTTGGCGCCGAGCTTGCGCGACGCGGTGAAGCCCACGAACACGGGGAGGAAGAAGAACACCGCGTTTCCGGTCGCGGTGAGCACCGCCGCGGTCGGGCTGTCGGCCGCGAGCACGCCGAACTGGGTGAGCAGCAGCACGAGCACCTGCACGAGGGCCGCGCCGGTGATCGCGGGGATCAGAGGCTGGAACGTCGCCGCGAGGAAGTCGAACACGACGTCCAGCGGTCGGCGCTTCCCCGTCGCCTCGGCGGTGTCGTCGAGGCGGGACCAGCCGGGCAGTGCGACCAGCCGGTCACGCACCTGGTCGACGTGCGTGCCGATGACGACCTGCACCTGTCCGCCCGCGCGGACCGTCTGCAGCACCCCGGGGGTGTCGTTCAGCCGGTCGAAGTCGACTTTGCCCTCGTCGCGCACGACGAAGCGCAGTCGGGTCGTGCAGTTGTGTACCGACGCGACGTTCTCGGCTCCACCGACGAGATCGCCGATCGTTCGCGCGAGAGTCGCATCCGTGTCCGTGGTGACCACGGCTCCTCCTTCATTGGATGATCTGCGGAAGTCTCGCCTGCGGGCAACAAAAAAGACCTCACACCACGAACGGATCGTGATGGAGGTCTCGCCTGCCGTGCAGTAGCAATCCTCACGTGGGACGGGCGTCCCGCCGAGAATTATCCTCACCCGCGCGGAGAACGTCAACCCTGCCGCCGAGTGTCCACGACGCGCGCAGGCGTAGCCGCCGGGGGCGGCATGTCGTGGACACTCGGCCGCAGGGGGGAGGGGGGCGTTTAGAGGTTGTCGGCCACCACCCAGTGGGTGCCGACAGTGGCGTCGTTGTCGATCTCACCGGACACGTTGCCGAGGAGGTTGTTGTCGGTGATCATCAGCACGTCGCCGTAGCCGTCCTCGATGTGGATCGCGTACGACTGTGAGGCAACGAACGAGTCCAGCGGCCCGATGCGGTTGTTCTGGATCATCACGCCGTCGGCGCCGTCTCGCAGCACGATCGCCGGCTTGCGCGACCCCGAGCCGAACAGGCGGGAGTTGCCGGCAATCCGCGAGTCTTGAATGCTCACGTCCTGCGCGCCGTCGGTCACGTCGATGCCGACACCGCCGTTGTTGTAGATGCGGCTCGCCGAGATCGTGATGCCGAGCACGTCACCGATCACGATGCCGGTCTGTCCGGCGCTGGCCGCCCAGCCGTTGGTCATCACGACCGACTGCGCCGACTGCAGATCCATCCCGATGACGGCCTGGGTGTCGGCGAGGAAGTTCGTGAGGAACAGGTAGTTCGGCGGCACGCCGTTACGCGAGTTGGTCGTCAGCAGCCCGGTGCCCCCGCCGTTGACGTTGATGTTCGTCAGGTAGGCGCCGCCGACGTTGGTGTCGAGGTGGATGCCGATGTCCGTCGTGTTGCTGGAGAGGTTGACCTCGAGGTCGGACATGAGCACGTCGCCGATCTCGACCACGTAGATCGCGGTGTCGACCGGGTAGCTGAACACCGTGTCGAGGATGTTGAGCTGGCCACCGCCGTCGGCCTTGATGCCGTAGGCCCCCATCTTCGTGATCGCGGGGTTCGCGTTGTCGCCGAATCCCATCGACTGCACGTACACGCGCCAGCAGTTCTTGCAGTCCAACGCCGTGCCCGTCGCCGACGTCGACGCGTACGACAACTCCATGCCGCGCAGCGTGAGCTGGTTGACGACGGCGCCCGTGCCGGAATCGACGTCGAAGATGTCGGCGGCGGCATCCTGCTGGATGATCTTCACCGTTGCGCGGTTGTTGCCGTAGAACGTGTAGCCGCCCTTGGACACCTCCAGGGCGCCGTCGATCGCGTACGCCCCGGGCGGGAAGTACAGCGTCTTTCCTTCGTCCTCCGCGTCGGCGATGCAGGCGGTCAGCGCCGCGAGGTTGTCGGTGGCGCCATCGGCGACGGCGCCGCAGTCGTCCACCACATTGAACTCGCCCGGGGTGGGAAGGCTCGCGGTGGCGGGCGCGGCGAGGGCTGTCGCTGCGATCACCGCCGCCAGCGCTGCACCTGTGCCGCCGGCGATGGTCCATCGTCTTCTGGTCATGTCGGTTCGTCTCCTGTGTCTCGGTCTTCGTTGGCCGATAGCCGTCGTCGTCGACGGCTCTCCGTGCCGAAACTAGACCGCCACGCGCTGGGGGGCGCCGGCGAAAACCGCACCACCCGATCCGGATTGCGGAACACGCTCGGGGATCGCTCGCACGGGGGAGCGGCGGCACGTGACGGCGCCCACCCACTCGGGTCCGTCGACCGAGGCTCTGATGCCATAGCGCAGCCGCGGTGCGCGGTCGTCGATCGATGCCGTGAAGCGGGGCGACGGCGGCGGCGCGGCCCCCTCCGACATCACCGCCGTGGCCTGGCCTGCCGCCACCATCGCCAGAACGATCCCCACGTGAGCGACGGGCTCGGGTGTGCCGGAGAAGGGATAGTCGGCGGCGAGGAGGAGCGGCAGCTCGGATGCCACGACGAGCACCGGGCCGGAGTCGGCCGGTGGCCACGGGAGCGCTGACTCGATGGTCACGACCGTCTCCTCCCAGAGCACCTGCTGGGTGTCCGAGGGGCCGGGGCGCCGGATCACCGGCTCCAGCGCCGCATCGATCGCGTGGGACTGCAGCGCCGCGTCGACGGCATCCGCGGAGATCTCCGAGAACGAGGGACGGACGCCGGCCGGCCACTCGATGGCGGCGAGCAGCGCCGGCGGCACGGGAAGGCAGATGCCCACCCGTGCCGACGAGCGGTCTCGGTCGCGCGCGGCCGCCACTGCGGCATCGAGCTCGTCCACGGCGAGCCGGGCGTGGGCGAGGAAGGCGTCGCCGGCCGGAGTCAGATGCGCGCCGCGCGGGCCGCGGGCGACCAGGCGCACCCCGACCACCCGCTCCAGCGCCGCGAGGTGCGCACTCACGCGCGACTGACTGAGGTGCAGGGCGTGGGCCGCCGAGCGGATGCCGGCGTGGTGCGCGATGGCGAGGAAGGTGTCGACCCAGTCGGTTTGCACGGCTCGCATCGACGCGGCTCCACCGGGGGGAGAGGAGAGCGCGGACATCGATCCGGGCGCCGGGCCGCTCAGTGCATCGCGATGGTCTCGACGGCGCGGACGGCGCCTCGCATGTACTGGTTGGCGTGGCGGGCGAGGTCGACGTTGTCGTCCCACAGATTGCGCCACACCCCCAGCATGTTGCTGAGCACCGGGTCGACCACCGCCGAGGAGAAGGACTCGAAGACGATCGGGCCGTCGTAGCCGATGCGGTTGAGAGCGCGGAACGCGGTGTCGAAATCGACCGATCCCGAGCCCAGGTATCCGCGGTGACTCTCGCCGATGTGCACGTACCCGAGCCGGTCGCCCGCATCCAGGAACGGGTTCATCATGTCCGACTCCTCGATGTTCATGTGGTACGTGTCGAGGTGGATGTAGGCATTGGGGTGATCGAGTTCGGTCACGTAGGCGATCGCTTCTCTCGCCGTGTTCATGATGTTCGTCTCGTAGCGGTTGACGACCTCCAGCCCGACGCGGATGCCGTGCGACTGTGCGCGGTCGGCCACCCGGCGCATGACCTCCATGCCGTTGCGCCGTCCCTGCGCGGTGGCGGGCGCCATGTGCTTCTTCAGCGCGCCGTAGACCACGCCCACCAGCCAGTCGGCGCCGAGTTCGGCCAGCACGTCGACGGCGCGGTTGAGCAGGTTTTCGCCGGCGGCGATCGCGGCCGGGTCTTCGCTACTGATGTCGGTGGCGTCGCCGAGGCCCAGGGAGGCGTTGATGCCGATGCCGTACTCGTCGATGACCGCGCGACCCTGCGCGGCGTCGAACGAGTACGGGTCCAGAAGGGGGATCTCGATGAGGTCGTATCCGGCCTCGGCGGTCTGGCGCACCGCTCGGCGGAAGCTCTCGGTGTCGAAGCTGCCTGACCACACTGATCCATGGCATCCGAACTGTGACATGACGACGCATCCTCTCTGATGACTGACACTGGTTCGATCAGACTACAGACAACGTTGTCTGTGCAAAAGGGGCGAGCGATCCCCCCACTTGGCACTCGGGGCTTGACGCATGAGACAACGTTGTCTAGCATGACGCAGACGCCGTGATGATCGCGGTGGGAGACGACATGACGAAGGAGTCAACGGACGTGAGCGCGCTGCAAGCCTCGACGGCAGGCCTGGATCGGTACCAGAACGACCGGTTCGGCATGTTCGTGCATTGGGGGCTGTACGCCTTGATCGGCGCCAACGAGTGGGCCATGTTCCACGATCGCTGGTCCGTCGTCGACTACGAGCGCCTGGCCGATCGCTTCGAGGCGCCCCGCTTCGACGCCCGCGCGTGGGCCGACACGGCCGCCGATGCCGGACAGAAGTACCTGACGATCACCTCGCGCCACCACGATGGCTTCTCGATGTACGACACGTCGCTGTCGGACTACAAGGTGACCCGCGCTCCGTTCGGCCGCGACCCCATCGCCGAGCTCGCCGAGGCGTGCCGCGACCGCGGAGTGCGCTTGGGCTTCTACGTGTCGCTTCTGGACTGGCACCATCCCGCCTATCGCGCCGTGCTGCGCGAGCGGAGCGGGATGGCGTGGGACGACTACGTCGCGTTCCTCCACGGGCAAGTGGAGGAGCTGTGCACACGCTACGGCGACATCGCCTCGTTCTGGCTCGATGGCTACTGGCCCGCCGAATGGCCGATTCCCCGCTTCCCCAACTGGTTCGCCCCCGGCGGCGACTTCCACTTCGCCGAGCTGTACGAGACCATCCACCGCCTGCAGCCGGACGCCGTCGTGATGAACAACCACCATCTGGAACCGCTTCCCGGTGAGGACGTCCAGGGGTTCGAAGGCGACGTGCCCGGCGAGAACACGAACGCCGGCATGAACCGCACGGCACCGATCCTCGACGTGCGCGAGACCTGCCAGACGGTGATGACGCACAGCTACGGCTTCCACAAGGACGACCACCACTACCGCCCGGCACAGGAGCAGCTCGCGATGCTGCTGCGCGCCGCGGGCGCGGGGGCGAACTTCCTCCTCAACGTCGGACCGACCCCCGACGGCGAGATCCCTCTGCCGGCACGCGCCCGCCTGGGCGAGCTGGGTGCGTGGCTGCGCACGCACGGCGAGAGCGTCTACGGAACACGCGCCGGTCGCGTGGTCGTCGCCGACAGCCACGGCACCGCACCCCTGACCTCGTCGCTGGCCGTCACCTCGCGCGGTAACCTCACGCACTACATCCATCTCTTGGACGGCGACGTGCCGACGTCGTTCCTCGTCGATCTCCCCGCCGGCGTGCACGCTGGTGGAGCGACGGCGACGTTGCTCCACGACCACGAACCCGTACCGGTCGACCTCCGGGGCGACGGCGACACTCTGCGTGTCACCGTGCCCGCAGAGCGACGAACCGGATCGGTCACCACTGTCCGCGTCGACCTATCGGCGACGTAGACCCCGCGCCGGACACCCACCGGTGCGACAGCCCTTCACCCATCACTCAACGAAGAGACGAGAGGCCTCATGAACAAGAGATTCCTGAGCGGCGGAGCAGCCATCCTGGTGGCGACGCTCGCGCTCACATCGTGCTCGGGTGGCGCAGAGCCCACCCCGAGCGCCGAGCAGTCCCGCGGCGACTTCACGCTGTGGTACTCCAACGTCCCCGAAGAGAAGGTCTGGGCCGAACAGGTCATGAAGGCCTGGAACGCCGACCACCCCGACGAGCAGGTCACGGGCGAGGCTCTGCCGCAGACGTCTGACTCCAACGCCGCCGTGCAGGCCGCGATCGTCGCCGGAAACGTCCCGTGCCTCGTCTACAACATGGACGGTGCCGGAATCCAGCAGTTCGTCGCCACCGGTGGCGTCGTCAACCTGTCGGAGACCTTCGACGATGCCGACGCATTCATCGACGAGCGCACGGGAAGCGACCGGGCGACCGGCTACGCCTTCGGCGACCAGTTCTACAGCGTGCCGTGGAAGTCCAACCCCGACATGGTGCTCTACAACAAGGACGTGTTCGCCAAGGCCGGGCTCGACCCCGACAACCCCGGCATCACGAACTACTCGGAGTTCGCTGCCGCGGCGAAGAAGATCGTCGACTCCGGCGCGGCCGACTACGCGCTCACCCTCGGAACGGGCGGCGAGTACTTCTGGAACTGGTGGGACTGGTACCCGCTCTACATTGCTGCCACCGGCGGTCAGCAGGCCGTGGTCGATGGGACCCCGAAGTTCGGCTCTGCCGAGGGCGTCGCGGCCGGCGAGCTGCTGCGCGGGCTCGTGGAGGACGGCTCCATCCCCAAGCAGATCCCGCCGAACACCTGGCCGTTCGGCGAGGGCAACGCGGCCATGTTCATCACCGGGTCCTACACGGTCTCGGCGCTGCGCAACTCCGAGAAGGTCACCGACCTCGGAGCGTTCCCGGTGCCGCTGCCGGACGGCTCCTCGCAGTCGGACGTCTGGACGTTCGCCGATGCGAAGGTCGTGTCGCTCTTCAGCAACTGCGACAACAAGGCGAGTGCCTGGGACTTCCTGAAGTTCTCGATGTCGGAGGAGAACGACGTCGCGCTGCTGGAGGCCGCGTGGCAGATTCCGCTCCGCAAGGGCATGGCAGACCTCGACAACGCGGTGTTCCAGGAGCAGCCCGTGGTGAAGACCTTCGCCGAGCAGGCCGACCGCACCACCGACGTTCCGGTGACCCCGAACGGCGTGGCGGTCTGGCAGGCGTTCCGCGACAACTTCATCAAGGCGGTGTTCAACCAGTCCGTGAGCGTCGCCGACGCCTTCACGGCTGCCGACGAGGCCGCCAAGCCACTGCTGGCGGAGTGAACCGGAAAGCCACTTCATGACCACGATCGATCGTTCGATCGCTGCGCGCGTGCGCCGGGGAGTCCAAGCGACTCGGCGCACGCGCGCAGAGCATGTCGCCGGGGCGCTGTTCAGTGCCCCCTTCATGCTCTACGCGATCCTCATCTTCGCCGTTCCCCTGGGTACGGCGGTCTACATCTCGTTCTTCGCCTATCGGTTCACGGCTCCCGGAGCCTCGATCGAGTTCCCCTTCATCGGCCTCGACAACTACGGCAAGATCCTCACCGACCCCCGCACCCTGCAGTCCTTCGGCAACGCGCTCCTGGCGATCGCGATCACCGTGCCGGTCACGATCGGGGTGGGGCTCCTGCTGGCGCTCGCGCTGAACTCGCCGCTGCGCGGGCGGGGGTTCTTCCGCACCGCCTACTACCTGCCGTTCATCACCGCGGCGGTCGCCCTCATCCAGGTGGCGATCCTCGTCCTGCAGCCGGACGGACTCCTCACCTCGCTGCTGGGTCCCTTCGCCCCGGAGGACGGCTTCCTCATGAGCCCGGTGTGGGCGATGCCGATCATCTCGCTGTTCGTCGCGTGGAAGCAGCTCGGGTTCTTCGTGCTGCTCTACCTCGGGGCCCTGCAGTCGATTCCGACCGAGCGCTTCGAGGCGGCGGAGGTCGACGGTGCCGGAGCCGTACGCCGGTTCTTCCACATCGCCCTGCCGGGCGTCGCGCCGGTGACGACCCTCGTGATCGTGTTGTGCACGATCACCTGCGTCAACATCTTCACCGAGCCTTACCTGATGACGCAGGGCGGCGGGCCCGACGGCGCATCCACCACCCCCGGTCTGCTGATCTACCAGCAGGGATTCCAACAGGGCAACGCCGGCTACGCGTCCGCCCTCGGGATCGTCATCGGGATCTTCGTCCTCGTGATCTCGCTCCTGCAGCGACGAATCTTCCGGAGCAGCTGATGACCGCCACCGAACTCATCGTCACCGGGCGCGCCCGTCCTCGCCGTCGGGTCGGAACCAGCGCTCGTCGGCGCCGCACGCTGACCCGCGTGGTCCAGGTCGTGTCACTGGCCCTGGGCGCTCTCGTCTTCCTCTTCCCCTTCTACTACATGCTGGTCGTGTCGTTCAGCCCGAACTGGACGGCGGACTGGTCGGTGCTCGTTCCCGGAGAGCTCACGCTCAACAACTACGCCGAGCTGTTCGAGTCGACCAACGTCGGCCGATCGATGCTCAACTCCGCGATCTTCGCGGGCGGAGTGGTCATCCTCACTCAAGTGGGTGCTCTCCTGTGCGGCTACGCGCTCGCGTTCATCCACTTCCACGGCAGCCGCTTGGTCTTTGCCACCGTGCTGCTGCTGCAGATCGTGCCGTTCCAGGTGCTGCTGATCCCGCTGTACGTGCTCGTGACGCGTAGCTACGGGCTCGGCGACAGCTACGCCGGGATGATCCTGCCGTTCGCGATCAATGCCGGAGTGGTGTTCATCTACCGGCAGTTCTTCCTCACCATTCCGGTGGAGATGATCGAGGCGGCCAAGCTCGATGGTGCGGGCCACGTGCGCACGCTGTGGTACGTGATCCTGCCGCTGACGCGACCGGCCCTGGTGACCGGGGTGGTGCTGTCCTTCGTCGGGCCGTGGAACGACTTCCTGTGGCCGTTCCTGATCACCAAGGCGCAGGAGATGCAGCCGCTCGCGGTCTCGCTGATCTCGTTCCAGTCGAACATCATCCAGCGCCTCGACAACCCCACCGGCGCCATCATGGCCGACGCGACACTGCTCATGCTTCCCAGCGTCGTGCTGTTCGTGCTCGGGCAGCGGTGGTTCACCACCACCGGCCTCGGCGGCGCCGTCAAAGAATGACCGGCGGCGACCGCGCCCACGTCGCTTCCCCACCCTCCTCCCCCTCATCGACAGGAGCACCTCGCTGTGTCTGTTTCCTCCCGCCACTTCCTGAACGGATCCGAGTGGACCCTCCGCCCCACCGGCGACCCGCGCTTCCCCGTCGACGGGGCGGTGCCAGCGCGGGTGCCGGGCAACGTGCAGGACGATCTGGAGCGTGCCGGCCTCCTGGCGCCGTTGTCGGTCGGACTCGGCGACCCGCGCTGGCACGACGTTGCCCTCACCGGCTGGCGGTATGAGCGACGCGTGACGCTCACCTCCGCCCCGCGACAGTTCGTCACCTTCGACGGCGTCGACTTCTCGTGTCGGGTGAGCGTCGACGGGGTGGAGGTCGCGACGCACGCGGGCATGTTCCGACGCTTCACGGTCGAGATCACCGACGCTGCGGCAGGGCGCGACAGTGTGCTCCTCCACGTCGACATCGACCCGATGCCGAAGCAGCTGCTGCCGGTGCTCGAAGCCGCCGACGGCGCACAGTCCGGGGCCGAGACGCCGGGCTTCTTCGTGTTCGCGAACAACGAGATCCGCCGCACCCTGAAAGACCTCAAGAGCCCCGCCACGTGCAGCTACGACTGGGCCACGAATACCTGGGCGCTGGGTATCTGGCGTGACGTCGAGCACCGCGGCACCGGATCCGCGCGCATCGAGGATCTGCGCGTGGACGCCGACGTGTCTGCCGAGCGCGCCGCGCTCACGGTGTCTGTCGCGCTCGATCTCGGGGACCGGCCGACGTCGTCTGCGCCGGTCGGCGTCGAGGTCGACGTGATCGCCCCCGACGGGGCCACGGTGGCCACCGGCCGGACGGACGCTGTGGACGGTCACGCCGCGCTGCACCTCGAGGTCGCACGACCGGAGCGGTGGTGGCCCGTCGGGCACGGCGCCCAGCCGCTCTACCGGGTGGAGGCGCGGGCAGTCACCGGTGACGGGGCGGTCTCCGACCGTGCCGAGCACCGGGTGGGTCTGCGCGACGTGCGCTGGGAGCAGGTCGACGGGGTAGACGACGGATTCATCAACCCCTTCATGCTGGTGATCAACGGCCGGCGCGTGCGCACGCTGGGCTCGAACATCGTGTCGCCGGATCTCCTCTTCGGTCGCAACGAGCGGTCGGGCGACTGGTTCATCCGCGCCGCCGTCGAGGCGGGGATGAACGCCGTGCGCGTGCACGGTGGCGGGGTGACGCTGCCTCCCGCCATGTACGACCTCGCCGACGAGCTGGGCCTGCTCATCCTCCACGAGTTCCCCGTGGGCAACTGCCTGATGGAGAGCGACCCGGACTTCCTCGAGAACCTCGACGCGACGGTGCGCAGCATCGTGCGTCAGCTGCGCCACCATCCGTCGATCATCGAATGGTCCGGCGGCAACGAGCTGCACTGGCTGCAGCGCGACGACCATCCGGCGCTCCAGGCGATGCGCAAGGCCATCGCGGACGAGGACACGCGGCTGTTTCGTGCGACCTGCCCGATGGAGGGCTCGCGTCACTCGCCGTGGCACTACGACCACGCGTGGTTCTACGCGCACTACGACGACACGTCGATGACCGACAACCTCGGCGAGAACCCGCTGATGCGCTACGGCGAGTTCGGCACCCAGACCCCGGCGCTGCTCGACGTGTGGGAGCGCGATATCCCCGAGGCGTCGCGATGGCCGCTGGCGGCGGCCGACGATCCCGTGCTCGTGCGCAAGAACGCCACGAATGCCGTGTTCTCCGACGACTTCTGGCTGACCGTCCCCCTCACCGAGGAGATGTTCGGTACGTCGCGATCGCTGCCCGATCTGCTGCGGGCGGGACAGTTCCTGGGCGCCGAGGGCATCCGCTATGCGGTCGACGCCCTTCGGGCTCGCGGCGGGTCGCTCGGCGGATTCACGACGTGGGACTTCAACGAACCGTGGTCCAACGCGGCCGGCAGCTTCCTGATCGATCACGGCGGGCGCGCGGTGATGGCCTTCGACTTCTTCGCCCAGGCGATGGCCCCCACGGTGGCATCGCTCGTCTACGACGACCTCCTCCACGCACCGGGATCGACGTTCCCCGTCGCCGTTCGGGTGGTCAGCGACGCCGCCGACACCGTGCAGGAGGTGGGCTGGGAGGTGGAGACCTTCGACATCACCGGCAGGTCGCTCTCGCGCGAGTCGGGTGCTGCGGGTGACCTGTCGCCGCAGCAGGCGGAGAAGGTGGCCACGGTAAGCCTGGTGCAGCCGGGGGATGGCAGCCCGCTCTTCGTGCGGGTGGCCACGCTGGTCGGTGGCGAGCGTGTCGCGGAACGTCTGCACGTGTTCGGGGCGTCTGGGGTGCGCGCGCCGCTGGCTGCACTCCTTCCCGCCGGGCGGCAGCCGGCCGCCGACCTGATCGCCGCCGCCGGCGTCGACCCTGCCAACGCCGACAACCGCGCGTGGAGCGGAAACGGCGGGCGCGTGCACGCCGTCTCGGGCGCCGAGGTGCGCGACCACGATCCGGTGGCCGGCCTCATCGACGGCCGTTACTGCACCGCGCGTGATGGCTTCGGCTCGGGAGCGGTGTGGCAGTCGCCCACCCGCGAGGGGTGGTTCGTGCTCCGTCCCGCAGAGGGCTCGACCGGCATCACCCGGATCGTGCTCGGACGCGACCGCAGTGGCACGCACGGTGATCGCACGCTCGACCGCCTGGCCGTCGAGGTGTCGGACGACGCGCAGTCCTGGACGCGGATCGTGGAGGCCGACCGCCTCGCTTCACTCCTCGGCGACCGCCCCCGCACGTCGGAGGAGCGTTCGAACCCGGGGCTCGGGGAGCAGCTCGGGCGGCGCTCCGCCTATCGGCCCGCCTGGTCGCTCGAGGTCCACGTGCCCGAGACCCGTGCGGAGTACTGGCGGTTCGTGGTCTCCGGTCGCGATGACACCGAGCGGTTCGTGGCCTTCGACGAGGTGGAGCTGTACGCCGACCCCGGCGTGCGGGTGGACGCCCCGGGGCTCCTCGTGCGCGACCACCGCGAGCTCGACCACGCCCTGACGCCCACGCGGCTGCGGGCCGAGCGGGGTGAGCAGAGCGTGGATGCCACGGGGCTGCGCACCGTGCCGGTGACGATCCACAACGACGGCGAGGCGCTGGCGGTGTTCTGTGAGGTCACCGGGCCGGGCGGAAGCCGGCCCCGGGTGTTCGGGCGGAACGCGAACGTGTCGGTGCCGCCGGGACAGTCACGCGAGATCGTGCTGGCGGCCGGCGACGAAGACGAGGCGTGGGAGCACACGGCGTGGGAAGTGCGGGCGTGGAACGCTCCGCCCGCCCCCGTGGCGACCACCACCGGAACCCACTGAACGCGAAGGAGCAAGAGACCATGACATCCTCGATCCCCGCGGCCGAGGGCCGCATCGCCTACCTGGTGGCCAGCGGAGACCTCCGCGAATCCGCCAACCGCGAGGGGTGGCCCACCCAGGTCGCCATGGAGGCGGCGCTCTCGGCCGCGTTCGCTGCGGAGGGGTGGGAGCTGGTGCGGGCCCACGAATACGACGCGACGAAGGGGCACGGCTTCCTCGACAGTCAACGCCTCGGCATGGACGTGTTCCGCTCGATCCCGGCGACCGCCCCGGTCGTCGTCGCCGAGTCGATCTGGCAGTACAGCCATCATGTGCTCCCGGGGCTGCGCTTTCACCGCGGACCGATTCTGACCGTCGCCAACTTCTCGGGCGAGTGGCCGGGGCTGGTCGGGATGCTCGGCCTCAACGCCGGGCTCCGCAAGGCGGGTGTGGCGTACTCCACCCTGTGGAGCGAGCGATTCGACGACGCCTGGTTCCTCCACGGGTTGTCGACGTGGTTGCGCACCGGCGTCGTCGTCGCCGACGAAAGCCACGTGCGCGCCCTGGGCGTTCTCCCCGACTCGCCCGAGCGGGAGCTCGGACGACGCCTGGCCGACGAGCTCCGAGATCGCAAGGCGATCGTGGGCGTGTTCGATGAGGGCTGCATGGGCATGTACAACGCGATCATCGACGACGAGCTGCTCAACCCGTTCGGGATCTTCAAGGAGCGCCTCTCGCAGAGCGCCCTCTACGCCGAGATGCGGGCAACGAGCGACGCCGATGCCGACGAGGTGCGGGCCTGGCTCGATCGCCGCGGCATGCGCTTCGACATCGGCACCGACGAGGCCACTGAGCTCACCGACGCGCAAATCCACCAGCAGCTCAAGATGTACGTCGCCGCCCTCCGCATCGCCGACGACTTCGGACTGGATGCCGTCGGCATCCAGTACCAGCAGGGGCTGAAGGATCTCGTTCCCGCCAGCGATCTGGCGGAAGGGCTGCTCAACGACCCCGATCGACCGCCCGTGCGCAGCCGTGACGGCAAGCGGGTGCTCTGGGACGGCCGCATGCTGCCGCACTTCAACGAGGTGGACGAGGGCGTGGCCGTCGATGCCCTCCTCACCGAGCGGATCTGGACCGGCCTCGGCTTCGACCCCGCCAACACCCTGCACGACATCCGTTGGGGAGAGCAGTACGGCGATGACTTCGTCTGGGTGTTCGAGATCTCGGGGGCCGTTCCGCCCGCTCACCTCGTGGACGGCTACGCCGGTGCGGTCAGTGAACGCCAGCGCCCCAGCTACTTCCCCCTCGGTGGGGGCACCATCAAGGGCATCTCGAAGCCCGGCGAGATCGTCTGGTCGCGCGTCTACGTGGAGGCAGGGCAGGTGCGGGTCGACCTCGGTCGTGCCACGGTGGTCGAGTTGCCCCAGGAAGAGACGCAGCGGCGGTGGGAAGCCACGACGTCACAGTGGCCGATCATGCACGCGGTGCTGCACGGGGTCTCCCGCGACCAGATGATGGGTCGCCATCCCGCCAACCACGTCCAGGTCGCCTATGCGCCCGACGCTGCGGCGGCCGATCGCGCCCTCGTCGCCAAAGCGGCGCTGTTCGACGCGCTCGGGGTGCCGGTGTTTCTCTGCGGAGACACCCCGCTGTCCTGAACGGGGAGCGGGGCGGGTGCCGTGCGTCGTCCGTCAGGGAGACGGCGGGCGGCACACGACACCGTGCACGTCGCCGGAGATGCGCACGGCGCCGGCGGCGTGCGGCAGCAGCACCGTGGCGCCCCGCGACAGGGGGAGCGAGGTGGCCTCGGTGTGCAGCTCGCCCTCGCCGTCGAGAACCACGACCACGGCGAAGCCGGCATCCAGCGGCGCCTCGCCGGCGGCGAAGCGCTCGATGACGAAGAACTCGTCCGCCTCGCCGACCAGAGCCGACGACCGCGCGTGATCGCGCGAGATCAGCGCATCGATGGCCGCCGGGGACGTCTGCGACATCGTCACCGCCGTGAGTGCCACCTCGAACCCGAGACCGAGATGGCCTGCCGCGGCGCCGTCGATGTCGAAGTCGCGCCACTCGAGCAGGATCGACAGATCCTCCGGCTGCTGTACCTCGACCAGGAGGATTCCCGCGCCGATCGCGTGCAACATGCCGGCGGGAACGAAGACGGTGTCGCCGGCATCCACCCGGCGGGTGTGCAGGAGATCGCGCAACTCGTCGACGCGCTGCGCCGAAACGAGGGCCGCGAGCTCGCGTTCATCCACGTCGCGACGCAGACCGAGGAACACTTCGCCCGGTTCGAGGATGTACCAGGCCTCCGACTTGCCGTGCGCCCGGCCCAGGGTGCGCTGCGCGAACGCATCGTCGGGATGGGCGTGAACGGGGAGGCGCTGGCCGGCATCGAGCAGCTTCACCAGAAGCATCGTGTCGACTCCGTACCGCGCGACGTGGCGTTCACCCAGCCAGGCGAGCGGATCGGCCTCCACGGCATCCCGCAGACTGCCGCCGTCCCACGGCGTCAGCCCGATCTGCGCGTCGCCGAAGAGGGTGGTCGTGGATCCCACCCAGTCCTCCGGGGTGTGAGGGGCCGCCGAACCGACGCCGCGGAAGCGCGCAATGCGCTCGCCGCCGGCGTAGAACCGGTCGCGCGGCTGGTTGGCCGGGAGGGCGACGGGGGAGAGTGTCATGAGAGAGCCTCGCTTCCGATACCTGAGCGCACGACGGTGACGGGGAGCACTTCCTTGCGTCCCGGTCCGCGGTATCCGTCGATGCGGGAGAAGAGCAGCTGAGCCGCCCGGCGCCCGAGCTCCGTCGCGTCGTACGACGCGAGGGTGAGGGGGAAAGGCATGAGGTGCGCCAAGTGGAAGTCGTCGAATCCGGCGACGGCGGTGTCGGAGCGACGCCGCCAGATCTCCTCGACGGCACCGATCGTGGCGCGGTTGTTTCCGCAGAAGATCGCGGTGGGCGGTTCGGGTGCATCCAGCAGGGCCGCCACGGCGGCAGCCGACGCCTCCGGCCCGTGTGCGCCCGAGCGGATCAGCGATTCGTCGACCGACAGCCCGTGTGCGCGGATCGCCGCGACGGCGCCGTCGTGCCGCTGGCGGAGCGTCGCGATCTCCAGGGAGTCCAGGACCATTCCAATCCGGGTGTGCCCTTCGGCCACGAGCGCGTCGATCACCGCTGCCGCACCGCCGACGTTGTCGACCACGACACTGTCGGCGTCGAGGCCCACCGGCTCGCGGTCGACGAACACCATCGGTGTGCCCATCTCCATCTCCTGGGCCAGCGGCGACTGGTCGTGGCCACGCGGGACGACGATCAGGCCGTCCGCGCGTCTGCGACACAGCTCGAAGATCGTCGCGAGCTCGCTCTCGTCGCTCACGTCCTCATCGGTGCTGCTGGAGGTGATCAGCTGCACCTTTCGCTGGGCCGATACCTCCACCGCCCCCTGGGTGATCGAGGCGTAGAACTCGTTGGAGATGTCCTTGATCACCAGCCCGATCATCGCCGTTGCGGCACCCGACTTCAGGGTGGCGGCCATCTGGTTCGGGCGGAATCCCAGCTCAGCGGCGGCGGCGCGCACGCGATCCGCCATCTGCTCGTCGACGGTGGTGACACCGTTGATGACTCGCGAAACCGTCTTCAGGCTCACGCCCGCACGCTCAGCGACGTCTGTCATGGTCGGCCGACGTCGCGTGATGTCTGCCATCGACACCTCTCGTCCACGGGAAGCTCGCGACGGAGTGATTCACAGCGGAATCGATTCGCGAATCGGAAGTCCTTGGATTCTAGCCCGCGCCGCTTCGGCGGCGTATCGGGCCGCCGTCAGTGGATCGTGGCCTCGCATCAGCGCAGCGAGGAAGCCGCCGCTGTGGGCGTCACCGGCCCCGTTGGTCGTGACGACATCACCCACGGGCGGTGCCGCGATCCAGCCGCGGTATCCCGACCAGTGCGGCGCGTGCCGGGAGAGGAGGTCCGGAGCGGCGTCGAGACGCGCGTGGTCGGCCACGGCCAGGTAGCTGCCGCGCGCCCCGGCAGACAGGGCGACCACGGCAGCACCCTGCGCGATCGCCCACTCCGCTCGCTCGACCACCGTCTCGGGCCCCGCGGTCTCCGCGGAGCCGAAAGCGGACTGCAAGTCGTCGATGCTGGGTGTCAGCACGTCGGTGAGGGCGCATACCTGCCTGAGCAGCGCCGGCCAGTCGGTGTGCGAGGACGAGTCGTCGACGACGGCCAGATCGACGGAGGTGACCAGCCCGGCGGCGCGGGCGCGTCGGAGGAGCGCAGTGAGTGCTCGTCCTCCGTCGGCGCTCAGGGCGGGCAGCAGCGAGGGGTATCCGAGATGCAGGACATCCGCCTCCGACAGATCGACGGCCGAGCCGTCGAAGTCGCCGCATGCGCCCACGTGGTGCCAGAACGACCGGTCCTCGCCCGGCCGCTCCACCACGATCGAAAACGAGGTCGCGTGCGTCTGGCTGCGCAGGAGGTCGACGTGCAGGTGCTCCGCCGTCAGTTGGCTCTCGAGCAGGTCGCCGAGCACGTCGTCGCCGATCTCCGCCGCGAGCCGGACGTCGACGCCGAGCTCGGCCATCGCGCTCCCGGTGTTGTAGACGCAGCCGCCGGCCGACACCGCCATCGGTCCGATTTCGCGGAGGGTTCCAGGACGGATGTCGGTTCCGGCGGGCAGGCGGGGCGTGAAGTCGAGGCAGATGTGCCCGGCGACGATGGCGCGCATTGTGCTCCTCGTGTGTCGATCGCGCTGAGGACAGTCCAGCGCTCGGCATCGAGGTGCTAGACAACGTTGTCTCACCGTACTACTGTTGCAGCCGTTCCACCACTCCCACGACATCACAAGGACGGATCACAGATGCTCCCTCGCCTCCATCGACTCTTCGACGCCCGATCGGGACGCGCTCTCGATGTCGCCGTCGATCACGGGTTCTTCGGCGAACGGTCGTTCCTCGACGGCATCGAGGACATGCGTTCCGTCATCGCGACGCTCGTGGACGCCGGCCCCGATGCGGTGCAGCTCACCCTCGGCCAGGCCCGACACCTGCAGTCGATCCCGGGCAAGCAGAAGCCGGCGCTCGTGATGCGCACCGACGTCGCGAACGTCTACGGCCGGCCCCTCGATGCCCACATCTTCAGCCACCACGTGCCCCACGCCATCGAGGAGGCGGTGCGGCTGGACGCCGTCGCGGTCTGCGTCAACCTGATGCAGCTTCCCGGTCGGCCGGAGATCCGTGAGGCCTGCATCCGCTCGATCATCGAACTGCGTCGCGAGGCCACGCGGTACGGGATGCCGCTCATGGTCGAACCGCTCGTGATGCAGGGGGCGGAGGCCGACGGCTACGGGGTCGATGGCGACATCGAGAAGATCGTGACCCTGGTGCGCCAAGCCGTCGAACTGGGCGCCGACCTCATCAAGGCCGACCCCGCCGATCGCATCGAGGAGTACCACCGGGTGATCGAGGTCGCCGGAGACGTGCCCGTTCTCGTGCGCGGAGGAGGGCGCGTGGACGACCGCACGTTGCTCGAGCGCACCGTCGCCGTATTGGAACAGGGAGCGAGCGGCATCGTCTACGGCCGGAACATCATCCAGCACCCCCGCCCGGCCGCCGTCACCCGCGCGCTCCTGAGTGTGCTGCACGACGGTGCGACGGCCGAAGACGCTCTCGCCGAGCTCGAGGAGTCGGACCGATGAGCGACGTCGTCAAGATCGGCATCGTGGGCGGCGGACTCATGGGGCGCGAGATCGCGGCGGCGATCCGTCGCTGGCCCGCCCTCATCGACCATCCGTCGCGCCCAGTGCTGACCGCCGTCTGTGACATCAACCCGGATGCGCTGGAGTGGTTCCGCCAGATCGAGACCGTCCAGACCCTGACGACGGATGCCGACGAGCTCTTCGCCAGCGACATCGATGTGGTCTACATCGCCGTGCGGCACGACCTCCACGAAGGCCTGTACACGCGTGCCCTCCACGCCGGGAAGGACCTGCTCGCCGAGAAGCCGTTCGGCATCGATCAGGGTGCTGCCGAGAGGGTGATCGCCGAGGCGGACCGCGCCGGAGCCTTCGTGCGGGTCTCCAGCGAGATGCCCTTCTTCCCCGGTGCGCAGGCCGTGATCGACTATGCGCGGTCGGGTGCCGCCGGTCGGCTCATCAGCGTACGGTCGGGGTTCCTGCACTCCAGCGACCTCGATGCCGCCAAGCCCATCAACTGGAAGCGCCAGGCGCAGTATTGCGGAGAGGTCGGGGTCATGAACGACCTGGGCATGCACGCGTGGCACGTTCCGCTGCGACTGGGGTGGACGCCGCGCCGGCTCACGGCGCAGCTGTCCGACCTGGTCGCCACTCGTCCTGGGCCCGGTGGCGAGCCGGTGCGGGTGGACACGTGGGAGAACGCCGCCTTCCACGCCGACGCCGGACCGGCCGAGGCCGGGTTCCCGCTCGATGTCCGCGTCGAGAGAGTCGCGCCGGGCGAGAAGAACACCTGGTATCTCGACGTCGTCGGCATGTCGGGGGGAGCGCGCTTCTCCACCGCCTTGCCGAAGACGGTGGACTACTTCGCGATCGCCGACGTCCCGGGGCTCGGCCGCGAGCAGACGTGGCAGCGCGTGCAGGTCGGCAGCCAGTCGGTGTGGCCGACGGTTACCGGGGGCATCTTCGAGTCGGGTTTCTCCGACGCCATCCTCCAGATGTGGGCGGCCTTCCTCGCCGAGCGCGCCGGGCAGCTGGGCGACCGGTTCGGCTGCGCGACACCCGAGGAAGCCCTGACCGTGCACCGGTTGGCCGCCGCCGCCGCCCAATCGGAGCGCGAGGGCATCCGCGTCGACTTCTCCTCCTGACCCCCACCCCCCCACCCCACCTCCGCCCCGCCCCGCCCCCGCCCCACCCCCGCCGAGTGTCCACGACGCGCGCATCCGAGGAGCCCCCGCTCCGCGCGTCGTGGACACTCGGCCGTTGCAGGACGTCCGGCGGTGGCTCTAGACTGTGACCGGTTACAGACTGTGACCGGTCACAGTTCCTCCGCGTGCAGCATGGTCGCCGCTCGGACACTCGGACCCCTCGAAGAAGATGGGATGACAGCAACGTGAGACAGCACTGGGTGCGTCTGGCCGCCCTCGGCACAGCCGCCGCTCTGATTCTGGGGGTCAGCGCGACTCCCGCGATGGCGGCCGATACCGGCCCGGTCGACGCCGACATCTACGTGGAGAAGGTCGACGGACTGTCGCCCGACTTCACGATGGGCGTGGACATCTCCTCCTACCTCTCGCTGATCGACTCGGGAGTCGTCTTCCGCGACGATGCCGGTCAGCCGGCCAACCTCTTCGAGGTGCTGGCCGACCACGGCGTCACGGACGTCCGGCTGCGGGTGTGGAACGACCCGTACAACTCCACCACCGGCGCCGGCTACGGCGGCGGCACGGTCGACGCCGAGCGCGCCACGGAGATGGGCAAGCTCGCCACGGCGGCAGGGCTCGGCGTCCTCGTCGACTTCCACTACTCCGACTTCTGGGCCGACCCCGGCAAGCAGAAGGCACCCAAGGCGTGGACAGGGCTCGGCATCGCGCAGAAGGCAGCGGCGGCCAAGGCCTACACGATCGACGCGCTCACCCTCATGAAGGACGAGGGCGTCGACGTGCGCATGGTGCAGGTCGGCAACGAGACCACGAACGGTGTCGCGGGGGAGACCTCGTGGGCCAACATCGCGCAGATCTTCCAGGCGGGCTCGGAGGCTGTTCGGCAGGTGTTCCCCGACGCCCTCGTGGCCGTCCACTTCACCAACCCCAACCGGGCCAACTACACGACGTTCGCCGCGTCGCTCCAGAACTACGGCGTGGACTACGACGTCTTCGCCTCGTCTTACTACGCGTTCTGGCACGGCACGCTCGCCAACCTCACGAACGAGCTCAACAAGATCGTCAACCAGTACGGCAAGAAGGTGATCGTCGCCGAGACCTCGTGGGCGTACACGCTCGACGACGCGGACGGCCACCCCAACGTCATCCGCACCGCCGCCGCGGCCACGCAGTACCCGGTCTCGGTGCAGGGGCAGTCCCGCGCACTCCGCGACGTGATCGCCGCCGTCAGCCGGGTCGACGACGGCGCCGGGCTCGGCGTCTACTACTGGGAGCCCGCGTGGCTTCCGGTCGGTCCGCCCAGCGCGCTGGAGGCCAACAAGGCGTTGTGGGAGCGGGACGGTTCGGGCTGGGCGAGCTCGGCGGCCGCGGAGTACGACCCCGCAGACGCGGGCGTCTACTACGGCGGCTCGGCATGGGACAACCAGGCCCTGTTCGCCGCCGACGGCACGCCGTTGTCGTCGCTGTCGACGTTCGAGTACGTCTACACGGGGACCACGGCGCCCCGCGAGGTCGTCGCCGTCCAGCCGGTGTCGCTCACGTTCTCCCGCGCATCCGACGTGGCCCTGCCTGCCACCGTGACCGTCGAGTACAACGACGGGTCCACCGGATCCGCGGACGTGGAGTGGTCCGACGCGGTGTCGTGGATCACGAGCCCCGGCATCTACAGCGTGTCGGGTGTCGCCGCGGGAGGGCTCACCGCCACCGCGACCGTGACGGTCACCGCGTCGACCACCAACCACGTCGCCAACCCCGGCTTCGAATCGGGAACCACCCCGTGGACCGTGACCGGAACCGGTGGGTCGATCGCCGCGACGGCCGATGCCTCGTCCGGCACGCGTGCCTTCAAGTTCTACTCCGGCAACTCGTTCTCCACGGCGGTCAGCCAGACGGTGACCGGCCTCGAGCCGGGCAGCTACCAGCTGTCGGCCGTCGCGCACGGCGGTGCCTTCACCTCCGGCGCGGCGACGCTGCGGGCGGTCACGTCGGAGGGCACGTTCGAGACGCCGCTGTCGCTCACGGCTTGGGGTGAGCACAACCCCTCCAGCGTGGTCGTCCAGGTGGGGGCGAACGGTGAAGCACAGATCTCCGGCTCGCTCACGAACGCCTCGGCCGGCGCGTGGGGCACCTTCGACGACTTCGCGCTCGTGTCGTATGCGCCCTCGACCGTCGACACCGCGTCGTTGGCCGCGCTCGTCGACGAGGCCGACGGCATCGACCGCTCGCTCTACACGGCTGCCTCGCTGTCTGTGCTGGATCGAGCCGTCGAGAAGGCGCGCATCGTCCTGGCCGCCTCTGCGCCCTCGGCGGAGCAGGCCGACGCGGCCACGACTCTCGTGACCGACGCGATCGCCGCGCTGGAGAAGATCGTCGAGCCCGTGCTCGAGGTCGTCGCAGCTCCCACCATCAGCGGCACCGCCCGCGTGGGGCAGACCCTCACCGCCTCGGCGGGGGAGTTCACGCCGGCGGTGGATCACGTCGACTACCAGTGGCTCCGTGACGGTGCCGCCATCTCGGGCGCCACGGCGAGCTCGTACGTCGTGGTCGCGGCCGACCGCGGTGCCGAGCTCTCGGTGCGGGTCACGGCGTCGCGTGCCGGCTGGACCTCGGCATCGGCGACATCCGGGTCGGTGAAGGTCGACCGCGTGTTCGCGTCGGTGGGCGCCCCGAAGATCACGGGCACCGCCGAGGTCGGCAAGAAGCTGACCGCGTCGGTGTCGGTGAGCCCGGATGCGGCGAAGGCGTACCAGTGGTCCGTCGACGGAAAGGCGATCGCCGGGGCCACCTCGGCCTCCTACACGGTGCGCGCGGCAGACGCCGGGAAGAAGCTCACCGTCGCGGTCACCCTTACCCGAGCCGGCTATGAGGCGGTCACCGTGACCTCCACGCCGACCACCGTGGCGAAGGTGTTCACGCGCGTCTCCACCCCGAAGATCACCGGGACCGCGCAGGTCGGCAAGAAGCTGACGGCGACGGTGTCGGTGAGCCCCGAGCCCACGAAGAAGACGTATCAGTGGTTCTCGGGCAGCTCGCCGATCGCCGGCGCCAAGAGCGCGACGTACACGGTGAAGAAGGCGGACGCCGGCAAGAAGCTCACCGTGCGTGTGACCGTCTCCCGTGGCGGATACCAGTCGGTGACCGTCACGTCGGCTCCGGTGACCGTCGCCAAGGTGTTCACGAAGGTGGGCCCGGCGAAGATCACGGGTACCGCCAAGGTGGGGAAGAAGCTCACCGCGTCCCTCACGGTCAGCCCCGCTGCGACCAAGAAGTACCAGTGGTACCGCAACGGCACGGCGATCGCCGGGGCCAAGGGCTCGACCTACACGGTGAAGAAGGCCGACGCCGGCAAGAAGCTCACGGTGACCATCACCGTGAGCAAGAGCGGGTACCAGAGCGTCACGAAGACCTCTGCCCCGAAGCGGGTCGCGAAGTAACCCACCGCCGAGTGTCCACGACACGCGCCCTCGGGCGCAGCGCATCCCGCGCGTCGTGGACACTCGGCGGCTTGCTTAGGCTGAGCGGATGGAGATCGGGCTGCGCGACAGCGTCGCGGGAGACATCGACTGGCTGGTGGAGCTGCGCGCCGTCGTCCTCCGCTCTGATCTCGAACGGCTCGGGCGGTTCGACGAGGTGCGCGTGCGCGACCGGATGCGCGCCGCCTTCCAGCCCCGATGGACGCGCATCATCGTCTGCGACGGGGAGGACGCGGGGTCGATCACGGTGCGGCCGGAAGACTCCGTCCGCTGGATCGAGCACTTCTACCTGCCCCCGGCGCGCCAGGGGAGCGGAGCGGGCTCCCGGGTGCTGCGCACGGTCCTCGCCGAACCGTTCGAGGGTCGAACCCGTCTGAACGTCCTGCAGGGCAGCCCCGCACGACGCCTCTACGAGCGGAACGGTTTCGTCGTCGACAGCGAGGACGACGTCGACGTGTTCATGACGTGGAGCGGCGCGGGCGGGAGCGACGGATGACGGGACACGATCGGCGACCGGGGGCGACTCTCCTCGTCGGGTGCGGGAAGGTGGGCGTACGGCTCGGTCTCCGGCTGTACGCGCGCGGAGAATCAGTGATCGCACTGCGACGGACGACCGACGGTCTCCCGCCCGTGTTCCAAGCGGTCGCCGTCGACCTCGACGCTCCGGCGCGCGAACCCCTTCCGCAGGTCGACTCGGTGGTCGTCACGCTTCCGCCTCGGCGCGGCGAAGGCGCCGGGTACCGCGCGCAGCTGGAACACCTCTCGGCGGCGTTGCCCGAGCGTCCGTCGCGGGTGATCTTCGTCTCGTCGACGGGGGTCTTCGACGGCAAGGACCCGGGCCACGCGCTGACCGAGCGCGATCTCCCGCAGCCGGCGTCGGACCGCGCGCGGGAGCTGCTCGCGGGGGAGAGGGCCGCGGTCGAGCTCTTCGACGCGATCATCGTCCGCCCCGCGGGCATCTACGGGCCCGGGAGGGAGTACCTCCTTCGTCAGGTGCGCGCCGCCGCACCGGTGGACTACGTCCGCCGCACCAATCGGATCCACGAGGTGGACTTGGTGCGAGCTCTCGACCTGTTGCTCACGCTGGCGGATCCGCCCGCCCTGGTGCACGCCGTGGACGCGGCGCCCGCTCCGCTCGGTGACGTGGTGAGGTTCCTCGCCGCCGAACTGCACGTCGCCCCTCCTCCCGCTGCCGAGCCGGGCCGCGACGGGATCGAACTCGATGGCAGCCTCCTGCGTTCGCTCCTCGGCGAGCTGGAGTATCCCGACTACCGCACGGGCTACCGCGCGGTGCTGTCCGGCCGAGACTGATTCCGACCGAGCGTCGCGCCCGCAAGAGCTCAGTCGCGGGGGTTGACGTCCTGCTTGCACAGGATGCGCGCGTCGCCCCACGCCGCGGCGACAGCGGTGCTCGACGAGCCGAACACGCTCAGGCGCAGACGCATCACGTCGGTGAGGTCGACGGTGATGCGGGTCGGCTTGCCGAGCTTCAGATCCACCAGGCTCGATGCGACGTCGGATCCGTCGACGGAGGCGAAGCTCGTTCCGACGGCCGCACCCGACGAGCTGTCATCGGCGCCGGCGAGGGCCGTGAACGTCCGGCACTGGAACGAGGTGTTGAACTCCGACCACGTCACGCGGCCTCCGCGGGAGCGACCGAGGAGTCCGTCCCGGTAGGTGGTGCCGGCCATCGTCACGACGGACGGGTTGGGCTCCCACCATCCCCATGCGGCCTCGGAGTCGACGATCCGCTGGCCGGCGAGGGGGAGCCACTTCCACACCGTCACGGCGCGCGACGCGCTGGAGGCGGCGAGTCTCTTGCCGGTCTTCGTCGCGGCGAAAACGACGCGGTAGGTCGTCTTGCCGATCCCGATTGCCTTCACGGTGAAGGTGAACTTCCCGGCACTCGTGACCTTCGGTTTCGCGCTCAGCGTCTGCCAGCCCGATCCCACCTTGACCTTGACGGTGAGCTTCTTTCCGGCGAGGTTCTTGGATGCCGATCCGGAGACCCGCACCTGCTTTCCGGAGATCACGGTGGAGCCCTCGACGGGGACGATGCTCGCGATCTTCACGGAGGTCTTGGCGGGAGGCGCCGCGAGGAACTTGCCGGAGACCCATCCCGTGCGCTTGCCCGCGGTGACCTTCCGCCAGGAGCTCTTCGACCCGATGACGGTGACCTTGGTGCCCTTCTTCAACGTCGTCAGGATCTTCGCCTTGGTCGACGGCGACTTCCGCAGGTTGAGATCGGCGGTGGTCACCATCACCTTCTTGGCGGCCTGCGCCGGCGGAGCGACGATCGCGCCCGCGATCGCACTGGCGCCCACGGGAGCGGCGGAAGCCGACGAGACGCCGACGGCGACGCCGCTCACGGTGAGGGCGGCGGCCAGCGCCGCGGCGGCCCACTTGTTCCGGACGCGGCCGACGGCACGTTTGTTCATCACGAGGTCCCCAGATCTTCGAGTGTGAATGGCGCGCCCCCGCGCGCTGAGGTCAGCATAGGGGCGCGTCCTCTGCGCCCGCTAGAGCGATGTCGCGGCAGTGGTCACACCCCGACGGGCATCACTTCGTCGAGAGCACTTTGTACGAGTACTCGACCGTGAAGGTCTGGATCCCGACGAAGCTGTACTCGCCCAGACCGAGAAGCACATCGAGCTTCTTGGTCGTTGCCGGCAGCGAGAGCCACCCCGGAGAATTGTTGCCCGTCGAACGGATCGCGGCGGAGGTGGACAGGTCCTTGCCCACGGGCGCATAGCCCCAGGCGGCATCGCCATACAGGCTCGACACCTTCGCGGTGATACGCACCTTCGCGCCCCCGTATTTCTGCGCGTTCACGACGGCAGTGGGGACGGTGCGGGTACCACTGGCCATCAGGGAGAGGCCGTCGATCGAATCGTCACCGTCGCAGAAGATGTCACCGAGCACGTAGTAGTTCTGCCAGCAGTCGTTGTAGTCCCAGTCCCCGAGATCGATGTAAGCGGTCAGGATCTTGTTCGCTTTGACCGTCGTCTTGAGCGACTTCGAGACGAGCTTTCCCTTTTTCACCTGAACGGTCGTGCTCGCGGTCCGGGTCGTCCCCTCGGGGCCCTTGAGCGATGTCTTGACGGTGTACTTTCCGTAGACCACGCGGGAACCGGTCTTGCCGTTCCAGACACCCGACCAGGTCTTGCTCGACGACAGCTTCCACGTCTTGACGGTCTTGCCCTTGGAGTTGAGGATCTTGACCGTTCCGGTGACAGGAATCGCCGAGCCCGTGGTCGTCGTCGACGTGGCGGTGAGCTTGACGCTGTCCTTGTAGCCGTCCTTCGTCGGGTAGACCACCGACGTCGAGCGAGCGACCTTCGTGGACGCGATCGCCGTCGCGCGCACCGTCAGCGAGACGGCGCTCGAGGTCGCCTTTCCGCCGTTGGCAGTGACCGAGGCGGTCACCTTTCCGCTCCCCGCCTTCAGCTTGGACGCGGGGATCGTCGCCGTAACTGTCTCACCGCGGGGCGACGCGACGGCGACCGAGTACTTCGCCGAGCCCACGACGGCCGTGACCGTCCCCGTGAACGGGATCGTGAGATTCGTCTCGTCGACCGCGGACACGGTCGCGACGGTCGATCGTGCCGAGCTTCCGCTCCACGTGTGGATGGTGCGGGGGTTCAGTGACACCGTGGCCTTCGTCGGCTTTCCGGACCCGACGCGCAGAGGCGAAAAGACCGGCGCGCCCAGGGAGGGGGTCGCCTTGACCGACAGGAGACCCGCGGGCAATCCGGCGACATTCACCGTGACGTTCGCCGTCAGTGCCGTCTCAGTAAGGGAAATCGGTGCCAGAGAGCTGATGACGGTGCTGCCGTCCTGCCCGACGATATCGACCGAGACCGTTGTCGCCCTGTCTGCCGTGAGGGCGAAACTCGCGCTGTCGCGCACGCCATCTCCGGCCGGCAGCGAGAGGACGGCTTTCGGGTCGCTCAAGGTGAGGAGAGTCTCCGGTTCGGGAGTGGTCTCCTCTGCCATAGCAGGAGTCCCCGCCCCTGCGAGCGCGAGCGATAGTGCGAGTGCGCCGATACGCGAGCGCGTGTTGATCATGGTCATCCCCAGTCCGCCATTTATGAGAAGGCTCTCATAAAGCGGTTCGGGGGCGCTAGTGCGAATGGGGGAGAAGTTCGCGAGTTGCCTCATTTTCCTCGGGACGCGGAGGCGCCGATCGGCCGGTCGGCGCCCCGCGGTCCCAGATCCCTGGAGGCGGTGGGTTCAGACGAGCGCGCGAAGCCCCTCGACGAGCGGGGTGGTGGGCCGTCCGATGAGGCGCGAGAGGGTGCCGTCGGTGTCGGCGAGGGCGCCTCCACGGATGCCGGCGTCGAGCGCGACGACGAAGCCGGCCGTGCCGGCGTCGAGCCCGGCTGCCTCGAGCGCGGCGGCGTGCTCCTCGGGCGTCAGGTTCTGGTAGGTCACGTCGCGGCCCAGCACCTCTGCGGCAGCAGCGGCGAGCTCGGCGTAGGTCCACGCCACGTCGCCGGCGAGCTCGTAGACCTGTCCGATGTGACCGTCTTCGATCAGCACCACGGCGGCGGCGTCGGCGTAGTCGGCGCGGTTCGCGGATGCCACGCGGCCCTCGCCGACGCTCGCGGCGATCACGCCGGTCTCACGGGCGCGCGCCACGTCGGCGGCGTAGTTCTCGGTGTACCAGTTGTTGCGGAGGATCACCGCGGGAAGGCCGGCGGCGGCGATCGCCTCCTCGGTGGCCTTGTGCTCCGGAGCGAGCACGAGGTCGCTCGTCGTCGCCTTCGGGGCGCTCGTGTAGACGAACTTCGCCACACCCGCTGCGGCGGCGGCATCGATGACCGCCTGGTGCTGCGGGGCACGCTGGCCCACCTCGGAGCTGGAGATGAGGAGCACGCTGTCCACGCCCTGCAGGGCCGCCGCGATCGTCTCGGGCTGCGTGTAGTCGAGGGGGGCGACGGTGACGCCCCGGGCGGCGAGGTCGGCGGCCTTGGCGGTGTCGCGCGCGCCGGCGACGATGTCGGAGGCGGCGACGCCGCGGGTGAGGAGGCTCTCGACGACGAGGCGGCCCAGGTGACCGGTGGCACCGGTGATGAGAACGGTCATGGTGTTCCTTTCGTGAACGGACGTCAGGGTCAACGCTCACGCTCACTGCTTACCTTCCCGAACGGCGATACCCACTTTCAGGTAAGGTACCCACGTGGCAGTGAGTTATGCGCAGATCCGGGAGACGATCCCCGGAGTCTTCTCGGAGCAGTGCGAGACGAGGGTCGTGCTGGACCACGTCATGAGCAAGTGGGGCGTGCTGGTGCTGTCGACGCTGTCGGACGGCACGCAGCGATGGGGTGAGCTCAAGCGCGGCGTTCCCGGGATCAGCGAGAAGATGCTGGCCTCCACCCTCAAGACCTTGAGCGCCGACGGCCTCGTGCACCGGGAGTCGTTCCCGACCGTCCCGCCGCACGTCGAGTACAGCCTCACTCCGCTCGGTCGCGAACTGATGGACCGCATGCTCCCGCTCATGGAGTGGATCGCCGACCACGCCGGAACCATCGTCGGCGGCGCCGGGCGCTGAGGGGCGCGGGCGGGCCAGGGGCGGTCAGCCCGCCAGCACGTCTCGTACGCGTGCGATCTGCGCGAACGTCGCGTACGGGTACAGCCCTACAGCGGGCATCCGCTTTAGAGCGGCGGGGAGCGTGCCCACGACGTCTGCGACGGCGGCCTGAATGTTCACCGCGACGTGAGTGGCGAAGTCCTCGAGGTGTCCCGGAGGGAGCCCGGCGTCTCGTTCCACCGTTCGCAGGTGCGACAGCCCGAACGACCCGATCGTGTCCGCTTCCTCCACCGCGAACGCGAGCCTGACGCCGTCATACGCGTGGTACTCCTTCGCGCGCACGACCTCGGGCAACTGGAAGGGGAGGGTGGTGTTGAGGTCGTAGAACGGGGCGAGGAGCGACTCGGTGGGGGCATGCGGTCAGACCGCGTTCACAACCCCACGGGGAAGAACACCTGGGCCTTCGCATCCAGCTGAGCTCTCATATCGGCTTGGTCGCCCCGTACGAGCTCGTCTCGGCGGAAGGCCGTTTGGTGGCGCGGCACGCAGGTGGCAGTAGCCCCTTGGGTCGGTCGACCGAGGCGCGACGCTTATCAGCGTTCTGCCGGGACGACGCGATCTGTACGAATGTCCACTCTTTGGCCTACAGACGTACAGCAAGCCGGTCCGTAGTGTCCGAAGGGGTAGGAACCGTCCGACCCTTGAACGAAAGCAGGAACATGTCACTTCGCATTCGAGGTCGGAGTCTTTGGCCGGTCGCGGCAATGTCGTTGGCTGCCGCATTGATCATTAGCTTCACCGCGCCGGTCTACGCGTTGGACGGGCAGGCTGATGTCGAAGAGGTGAGCGCGCTGATCCAGGAGGTCGCCCCGGGCGCAAAGCTCGCAGCGCGAGGCGTCGTAAACTTGTCCGCGTCGAGCGTCCATGTGGACGGGATCACGACGCGGGTTCCGCTGAACCCGGAAAGCGACATCGTCGTCAGTGACGACGCAGGCAACAGGGTCTCCCTCGGTTTGCCGGACGAGCTCACAGTTGGCAAGGGTGTGGTCGCGGACGACGGCACTGTCGTATACGCCGACGCGACGCAGCCCGGGGATGCGGTCGCCGTGCAGACGCTCTCCGACGGCAGCACACGGGTGCAGACCGTTATCGCTGGTGCCGACAGTCCTCATGAGTTCAGCTACAGCCTGAGCGGATACATGCCAGCGGTGAGCGACCGCGGCGAGGCGATGTTCTATAAGGCGGATGGCAACTTTGTTCCGGTCGCCGCTGCGTGGGCTCGTGACGCGAACGGGAACGACGTGCCGACCTCCTACGAGGTCCGAGGTGGGAAGCTCGTCCAGCTGGTCGAGCCCACCACGGACACCGTGTACCCGATTGTCGCTGACCCGAGCTGGGTCTGGATTGGTGCTGGGTGGGGCATGAAGCTGACCCGGACAGAGACCTCACGGTCCCGCGACTATGCTGCGGCCGTGGGAATGTGTGGCATCTTCGCGCGAAGCGCTCCCGGCTTCACGGTCGGTTGCTCCGTGTGGGGATCCTACGTGCAGTTGCAGGCGAATCTCGCGCAGGGAGATAGCCCACGCACGTGCCTGTTCTTCAACGTCGTCCCGGCGCCCGGTAGCATCTGGCGTGTGAAGTGCTGACTTCGCTCAGCGCTGAGAGGAACGACTGAGATGACCGACTTTCCTGAGCTGGTGGTGTACGCGCTGACCGCTCTCCTGGGTGTCGCGGCCGGGATGGCGTTTGCGGCACCGGCCGGGCGGTACCGCGTCTTCGGTACTCTGTCTGGCGCTCTCACGACGGTCTCGGTGGTCGTGGTCGCTGTGGCCGTTGGCAGTCATGCCGTCTGGATGGGCCCCCTCTTCGCCCTCACGGCGGCTGTTACTGCCCTGCTCGTCTCGGCCATGCTGCAGGTCGACCACCCCGGCCTTCTCGCGGAGCCATACTGGCGACGCGTCATCCTCATCGCCTTCCATCAGCGACGTCTGGCAGCGGTGCAGCGTGAGCTGAACGAGACGGCACTAGCCCGCTGACACGTGAGAGGAGGGAGGGATCGCTGAGCTGCCCTCCCTCCTCGCGTCCATGTGGGTGCGCGGCTAACGTGGTCGCGTGACCCCCCGCACACAGCTTCTCGAAGCAGCCGCCGCAGAGTTCGCCTTCAGAGGTTTCGACGGAGCGACCTTCGCCGGAATCGCGTCCAGGCTCGGGAAAGGACGTTCCTACGTTCAGCACTATGCGAGAACCAAGGAAGAACTCGCTCGTCAGGTGATGACCGAGGGTGACTTCGTCGCCGTACTGGCGGGAATGACTGGCGGTATCCGGCAGCTGCGTCGCGCCTGCGAGGTTGCGGCCGATCGCTACGCCGGAGACGCCTCCGCGCGAGCGGCGCTCCGCCTCCACGCCGAGCGGCCGGACCTGAACCCGGAGAATAATCCACTCGCGACGTGGACATCGTCTCTTGAGCAACTGCTCTCGGAGGCGCTGGAGGATGGGAATCTAGCATCCGGAACCGACGTAGCAGCGCTCGCCCAGCATCTTGTGGCGGGAATCCTCGGCTACGGCGCACTTTGCGAGGCGAGCGGCGCCCTTCACGAGATGCCGTCGAAGGTGCACAGCTTCGTAAATGACCTACTCCGCACCGACCCTGCTTGTGGCGTACGAAGAGACGCGAGGTGAAGGCCTTCACTAGCTGGTGATCACGTGCGGGAGCGAACGACCTCGCGTGGGACCCTTCCGCGGTCTTCGCGAAAGTGACGGAGACGACCGGATCCGAAGACGCGGACTCTCCACTCATCAGCGCGAGCGATCCTGTGCTGACCTCGACCGTTGTTGATTCGGTCGATGGGGGTGTGGTCTCCGATGCCAAGGTGGGCTCTGTCTAGATTGTCGTGGTCGAGCCATGTTGGCAAGGCGGCCGCGCGGGCGGTGTTCGAGATTCCCTGTCGATCATTGCTCTCAGCGTCGCTCGCTTTGCCAACGTAGTGACGGCGGCTGGACGTGTCGGTAAGGGTTGAGGTCCCGGCGGCGGAGACTTCGGCAGCGGTGCGAGTGGACGGAGCCACTGTGGTTGCCCACCACGTTCGAATGTGCCGTAGTGTCGCAGCTTCTGTCGGGTCCGCGCGACCTCCTTGACCATGTCAAGGAGAAGTTGGAGGGGCTGACGGGAATCGAACCCGCGCTGTCTGCTTGGGAAGCAGAAGTTCTGCCATTGAACTACAGCCCCGAACCCCGGCTCCCGCAGGATCCTGCGGTCGGACGAGGTGTCGCAAGCCTACTCGCTCGACGCGGGTGCGCCAAAGTCACGCGGTCGTGGTGAGGAGCAGGGCGACGAGGCCCGTGGTGTTCCAGATCGCGTGGACGGCGATCGACGCGAGGATGTTCCGGCGCGTCAGCAGATACGTCGTCGCGAGGGCTGCCGCGAACCCGGCGTAGAGCACGGCGAGCGGCCACTCCTCGATACCGCGCAGGTGGATGACGGCGAACACCGCGCACGTCAGCACGTAGGCCGCTCAGGTCGGGAGGCGATGACGCAGGCGCCCGAACGGGATCTCGCGGAACACCAGCTCCTCCACGAGCGGTGCCACGAGCCGGCCGATCGCCACGAACAGCACGCCTCCGAGGGGAGAGGCCGCACTCGCGAGCACCTCAGCGACGATTGCGGCGTATCCGAGGTTCTTGACGAGCCGGAAGGCACCGTCGCCGACGAGGTCGGCCCCGATCAAGATCCAGACGGTGAGGGCAACGTAGAGCGCCGCGAAGAGGGCTACCGCAAAGATCCTGTCCTTCGCGGTAGCCCTCTCAGTGATGATGTCGGTCATGGCGTGCGTTCACCGGGGCGTCGCGTCTGCGGCGCCCACCCCGATCAGCGACGCTTCTTGATCACCAGCTTCTGCGTGGACGACGTCTTCGTGATGACCTTCGAGTACACCTTCTTCGTGGTCTTCTTGGTGATGTACGTGGTCTTCATCAAGTCGTCCTGCGACACGTACACCGCACCGAAAGCGACTCCGGCGGAGGGGAGCTGGTCGGTGATGACGATATCCGTCAAGGTCTCGGTGATCCCGCCCCACTGGCCGTCAACGTCGATGAAGAAGAGCTCCAGGACGCGGGGTCCGTCAAACTTCGGCGAGGTGCACGAGACCTCAGCGAGGTAGGCCCACGGCTCGACCTCTGTCTCGTCCAGGAACTGGGGCTCGAGCGAGCTGGCGGTGCAAGTGACCTCGACCGGAGTCTCGGCAGGGACTCCGACGACCTTCTTCTTGACCTTCGTCGTCGTGGTCTTGGTCGTGAAGGTCCGGTACGTCACCTTCTGCGTGACGCTGTAGGTGCCGGGGCGCAGGCTCACCGATGTCTTGTTCTTCGCGACCGTGTTCGATCCCTTCTTCACGGTCAGCGTCGTCTTCGAGACCTCCACCTTCCCGGTCTTCTTGATCTTCGGAGTGATCTTCGCCGTTCCCTTTGCCGACACCGTTTTGCCTGGGATCTTGAGGAAGCTGACGGAGTTCTTCGACGCGGCAGGGACAGAATGGGCGGCCGGAGTGGAGGTGGCATTGGCGGGAGTGGCGGAGAGCGCCCCACCCGAGATGACCGCAATCGTCAGGAGCAGCGCTGCAGCCTTGCGGCGGCCGGAGAAAGGTATGTGCATAGTCGAACGCTAGCGGTCCGTCAGGTCACTATCCGAATCCGGTCGCCGGGCCTAAACAGACGAGGGCGGGCAGTCCCCCGACTGCCCGCCGTCCCTGCGAGGAATGCGACGCTTTTCAGCGCTTCGATTTCCGGTATCCGGCCGCGCGGGCGGCGGCCTCGGTCGCGAAGCACTCCTCGGGTATGGTGCGGCTGTAGTAGGCGCCGCCGGGCACGTGATAGATCATGCTGTCGGCATTGCCCTTGATCGGGTATCCGGCGGGACAGTTGTATCCGCCCGTTCCCCAGACCGACGATGGCTTCTTCTTCTGCTTGACGACCAGGGTCTGCGCCTTCGACGTCTTGGTCTTGGTGCCGGAGTAGACCTTCTTCGTCTTCTTCTGCGTGACGTACGTGGTCTTCATGAGGTCGCGGTCGGCGTCGAGGTCGCCCGTGAAGCTGACTCCCACCGAGGGGAGAGCGACCACCGCCATCGAGTACACGTAGTCATCGCTCATGCCCCACCACTCGTCGTCGTCCATTTCGAGGAAGCCGTCGAAGGTGATCGAACCGTCGAATCGGGGCGAGGTGCATCGGGCGACTATGTCCGCGCGCCATGGCTCGGTCTCTCCGCTTTCGAATTCGGGCGTGACGGCGGACGCGACGCAGGTCACGGTCACACCGTCATACGCCTCGACGCCGACGACCTTCTTCTTGACCCTCGTGGTGGTGGTCTTCGTCGAGTAGGTGCGGTAGGTCACCTTCTGAGTGACGCGGTAGGTGCCGGCCGGGAGCTTGACGGAGGTCTTGTTCTTCGCGACGGTCCGTGAGCCCTTCTTCACCGTGAGGGTCTTCTTGCTCACCGTGACTTTGCCCGTCGTCTTCACATTGGGCTTGACGGTGGACTTCCCTTTGTACGGCGCCGTCTTCGCGGTGACTTTGCCGAAGGTGATCTTGTTCTTTGCTGCTGCGGCCGGCGCGGGGGCAACAATTGCCGAAGTGCTCGGCGTGGCGGCGGTGGCGGGGGCGCTGACGATCGCCCCGGCAGAGACGAAAGCGGCGGTGAGGAGCAGCGCTGCGATCCTCTGGCGCCGAGTAAAAGGTGTGTGCATAGGCGCATGGTAGCGGTCCCACGCTTTCGGCGCTCGATAGGGCAGCCAGGGATAAACGGCCGCGAAGACGGGAACGGGCCGGACAGCCCCCCGACCGCCCGGCCCTGCACCCGAGAGGCGAAGCCTTGCCCCTCCGTCGAGGCGAAGCCTGCCCCGATACCTTCACGCTACGGATCGGCGCCCGCGAAGACATCCGCCGCAGGGGGGAGATGGCGTCGTCCTCTGGGGTGATCGTCGGGGTCTCGCGCCGCTAGGCTTGCCGCGTGCTGCTCAGTGACCGTGACATCCGCCAGGAGATCGCCGACGGCCGGGTCGGTCTCGACCCCTGGGACCCCGAGATGGTGCAACCGTCGAGCGTCGACGTGCGCCTCGACCGCTACTTCCGTCTCTTCGACAACCACAAGTACCCGTTCATCGATCCCTCTGAGGACCAGCCTGACCTCACCCATCTGATCGAGGTGGCGCCGGACGAGCCGTTCATCCTCCACCCGGGCGAGTTCGTGCTCGGGTCCACGTTCGAACAGGTGACCCTCCCCGACGACGTCGCCGCGCGCCTGGAGGGCAAGTCGTCGCTCGGTCGGCTGGGCCTTCTCACCCATTCCACCGCGGGGTTCATCGACCCGGGATTCTCGGGGCACGTGACGCTGGAGCTCTCGAACGTCGCGACGCTCCCGATCAAGCTGTGGCCGGGAATGAAGATCGGACAGCTGTGCTTCTTCCGCCTGTCGTCGGCCACCGAGTCAGCCTACGGCTCCGGTCCCTATGGAAACCGGTATCAGGGACAGCGGGGGCCGACCGCATCGCGTTCCTTCCAGAACTTCCACCGCACCGACGTGGGGGCGACCGACGCCGGCGCGCCCGGCCGCTGATCCCCCGCCCCCTTTCCTTCCCCCACGCGCGAGTGTCCACGACGCGCCGCGTGATCGCTGTGGCGATCGGCGCGTCGTGGACACTCGGTGGGAATGGTCAGGACTCGCGGCCGCGAGTGAACCCCGCTTCGAAACCACGTTCGTAGGCGCGCTCGATGTGGCGGTCGGCGCGGCGATCGCGGTCGTGCGGGCCGAACGCGTGCGGGGGGAATGCGTGAGGCGGGAACGCGTGAGGCGGGAACGCGTGAGGCGGGAACGCGTGAGGCGGGAACCCATGGGGTCGGTCACCGTGGCGTCCGTCACCGTGGGCGCCGTCCCCGTGTGCCTCGAACCCCGGGCCGTCGAATCCCGGGGCGCGGAAGCCGCGGGGGTCGAATCCCCGGGGCCCGAATCCCCGGGGCCCGAATCCCCGGGGCCCGAATGCGCGAGGGTCGAAGCCGCCTCGAGGCCCGAAGCCGCGGGGGCCGAAGCGCGGGCCGAAGCCGAGAGCGTCGCGCCCGCGCGGGGACTCGGCGTCGACGTCGTCCGCGCCGAGCGCTCTGGCCATCGCCTCGAGGGAGGCCATCGTGGTGGCGTAGTCGTCTGGTGAGACGGCTCCGGCCACGGTGGCGCGGATGCCGTCCACCGCTTCCGACAGCCGCGTCTTGGCGGCGCGCCCTTCGTCGGTGAGCGTCCAGCGACCGTCGGACTCGGTGACCCAGCCGCGTTCGGCGAGGGCGCGGACTCGCTTGCCGCCCCGCTGCACGCGCTCGGCGAACGGGGGTGCGTCGACGCTGTCGTCGAGCACGTTGAGGATCATCCAGTCGCGACGGTCGACGCCCTCGGCGTGGAGCACGCGGGCGAATTCGCGGGTGAGGAGGGCGTCGAGCGAACGCAGCCAGTACCCGAGCGGGCGGTCGTGAGAAAGAGGAGTGTCAGTCATGAGAGGTCCTTTCGGTGGAGGCTCCGTCGGCCTCCATGGATTGCATGTCATTTCGCATGTACATGCAGTGTGACATGGAATCGGAATGCATGTCAACCCACATGTATCTTTGAGGCATGACAGACGCCGCTGACCTCGACGCCATCGTCACCGCGCTGGGCCAGCTGCGTGGCGGTGGTCGGCCGCCGTTCGGTCCGCCCGGACCCCCGGGCCCTCTCGGCGGAGGCCACGAGCATCCCGGACCGTTCGGAAGGGGGCGCGTTCCCGGCCCCGGCTTCGGGCCCCACGTCCGGTTCGCCGGAGGGCCCGCCCGGATGCGGCTGCTCGACGCATTGGCGGCCGCGTCGCATCCCCTGAGCGTGAGCGAGGTCGGCGACGCGATCGGCGTCGATCAGCCGCGTGCCTCGCGCCTCATCCAGCAGGCCGTCGAGCATGGACTGGTGCAGCGGGAGGCCGACCCCGACGACGCGCGCCGCACCCGCACCGCCCTCACCGACGAGGGCCGCCGGCTCGTGCGCGGCTTCCGCGGGCAACGGCGCGAGCAGCTGCAGGAGGCGCTGACGGGGTTCACCGATGCCGAGCGGGCGGAGCTCGCCCGACTCCTCACCAAGCTCGCCGCCGCCTGGCCCACCCGCTAACCCCGAAGCCGAGTGTCCACGACGCGCCGACGGCGACCGTGCCCGCCCGGCGCGTCGTGGACACTCGGCGGCGGCCTGACGTGAGGAGGGTGCCTCGGTAGGCTCGGCGGGTGAGCAAAGAACCCGCCGATGACGCCGTGTCCCCTTCGGAAGCCACTGCCGCGGCCGAAGCCGCTCCCTCCACGGAGGCCCCGCAGAGCCCGTTCCGCACCGGGCCGATCCTCTGGGTCATCGTTCCGGCGGCGGTGGTCACGCTCGTCTTCAGCGCCTTCGCGATCGCGTTCCCGCGCCAGGCGGAGACGTTCTTCGGCACCATCCAGACCGCGATCGTCGACGGCTTCAGCTGGTACTACGTCCTCATCACGGCTTTCTTCGTCGCGTTCTGCCTGTTCATCGGGTTCAGCCGCTTCGGCGACATCAAGCTCGGGAAGGACGACGACGCCCCCGAGTTCTCCACCCCGGCGTGGTTCGCGCTGCTGTTCGCCGCCGGCATGGGCATCGGCCTCGTCTTCTACGGCGTGAGCGAGCCGCTCAGCCACTTCGTCTCGCCCAAGCCGGGCGTCGAGGGGACCCCCGCTCAGCTCGCGCAGTCGGCGCTCACCCAGACCTACCTCCACTGGGGCGTGCAGGCCTGGGCGATCTACGTCGTGGTCGGTCTCGCCCTGGCTTACGCGATCCATCGCCGCGGGCGTCCGCTGTCGATCCGGTGGGCGCTGGAGCCGGTGCTCGGACGCCGGGTTCGCGGCGGCTGGGGTCACGCGATCGACGCCGTGGCCCTCGTCGGCACGCTTTTCGGCGTCGCGACGAGCCTCGGTCTCGGGGTCATGCAGATCAGCTCCGGACTCGAGGCGGCCGGCATCATCAGCGAGCCGGGACTGGTCGAACAGATCGTCATCATCGCGATCATCACCGGTGGCGTGCTGTTCTCGGTGCTCTCCGGCGTCGGACGCGGGATGAAGTGGCTGTCCTCGATCAACCTCGTGCTGGCGGGCCTGCTCCTGGTCTACATCCTCGTCGCCGGCGACACGGCGTACCTGCTGCGCGAATGGGTGCAGTCGATCGGCGCGTACCTCCAGAACTACATCGGGCTGAGCTTCAGTGTGAGTGCCTTCCAGGGCGTCCCGGGTCAGGAGTGGCAGGCGGCCTGGACGGCGTTCTACTGGGGCTGGTGGATCTCCTGGGCCCCCTTCGTGGGCATCTTCATCGCGCGGGTGAGCCGGGGGCGCACCGTGCGCGAGTTCACGATGGGCGTGCTCATCGTGCCCACCCTCGTGGGCATCCTCTGGTTCGCCGTGCTGGGCGGATCGGCGGTGAAGCTCGAGATGGACCGGCCCGGCACGATGACCGGCAGCGACGGATCGGTCGACGTGGAGGGCGCGCTCTTCCAGTTGTTCGAGCACCTGCCCGGAACGCTGCTGCTGACCGTGGGTGCGATCATCCTCATCGCGATCTTCTTCGTCACCTCGGCCGACTCGGGCGCGCTCGTCATGGGGATGATCGCCTCGGGCGGCAACCCGGAGCCGAACCGGCCGGTGCGGGCGCTGTTCACCTTCGTCACCGCGATCCTCGCCATCGCCCTGCTGATCGCCGGCGGACTCGTGGCGCTGCAGACCGCCGCGATCATCATCGCCCTGCCGTTCAGCATCGTCATGCTCCTCATCTGCTGGGCGACCGTCGTCGCCTTCCAGCGGGAGCGACGCGCGTATGAGCGCGCGCGGCGGGCGGAGTTCGTGCAGGAGATCGGCGACCGCTACGGCCTCGAGGTCGAGGAGCCCAACGAACGCGGTGTGATGTTCCCGCGGTTCCGGCGTCGTCGCACCGGCGGCTGAGCTCAGTCGATCTCGGTCTGCTGGGCCTTGACCGGCAGCATGAGCAGGAGCCCCACGAGCAGGATCAAGACGATCCCGAGGATGCCGAGGCGGGTGTCGCCCGACAGTCCCACGAACAGGGCGAACAGCCCCGGCGCCATGAACGACACCGCGCGGCCCGTGGTGGCGTAGAGGCCGAAGATCTCGCCCTCGCGGCCCTCGGGGGTGATGCGGGCGAGGAACGAGCGCGATGCCGACTGGATGGGCCCGACGAACATCGTGAGGATGAGCCCGACGATCCAGAAACCGACCTGGGCGGTGCCGATGAACAGCACGGCGGTGCCGGCGACGAGCAGGCCGACGAGGGAGACGAGGATCACGTTCTTCGGCCCGAATCTGTCGTCCAGTCGACCCGCGATGATCGTCGAGACGCCCGCGACGACGTTGGCGGCCACCGCGAAGTAGAGCACCTCCGACGAACTGAAGCCGAACACCTGCGCGGCGATGATGGCGCCGAAGGTGAACACGCCGGCGAGTCCGTCGCGGAACACCGCGCTGGCCAGCAGGAACTGCAGGACCTGCCGGTTTCCGCGCCAGAGCTTGCGGATCGTCCCGAACAGCACGCCGTACGACGCGAAGAACCCCACGCGATTGGTCCGCGCACGAGCGGGGATCTCGGGCACGCGCAGGAGCACCGGAATCGCGAAGATGCCGAACCAGATCGCCGAGGCGAACACGGCGAGGCGGATGTGCAGGCCGTCGTCGGTCGTGATCCCGAGGGGGCCGGGACTCGAGGAGAGTCCGATGAAGCCGACGAGCAGCACGATCAGCAGCACGATGCCGCCGACGTACCCCATCCCCCAGCCGAACCCGGAGACGCGACCCATGTTCTCGCGCGTGGAGACCTGGACGAGCATCGCGTTGTAGTTGACGCTCGCGAACTCGAAGAACACGTTGCCGACCGCCAACAGAGTGGCTCCGAGGATCAGGTACTGCGGCGCGCCCTCGACGAAGACCATCGCCGCCATCGCGAGGACCACGACGCCGGTGTTGATGCCGAGCCAGAGCTTGCGCCGGCCCGAGCCGTCGGAGCGCTGTCCGAGCACGGGGGCGAGCACCGCGATGAGGATGCCCGCGATCATGAGGGCGACCCCGATGAGCGAGGCATTGGCGGCCTCGGCGGCCACCAGCGCCGGGTCTTTGTCGTTGCCGGCCGCGGCATCCACGATCGCGGGATCGATGAAGTAGCTGCTGGAGAGGTAGGTGGAGAAGACGAAGGTGGTGACGACGGCATTGAACGCCGCCGAACCCCAGTCCCACAGCGCCCAGGCGAGCACTCCGGTCTTGCGGGTCTTGTCGGCGGCTCCGCGCGCGGCGGCGCGGATGGCGTCGGGGGCGGGCTGATCGGGCAGCGACATGTCGGTCACCTTAGGACTCCTCCGTGAACGGGCGGTGCCGCGAGTGCGGTCCGATCCCGTTCCGCGCCCGTGCGTCCTGTCAGGCTAGTGCCGCCGCGCCGTCACGAGCCGTCGAGTGTCCAGAACACGCGGGAGGAAGCGCCGCCCGCGCGGCGTGTCGTGGACACTCGGCGCAGAGTCAGTCGGGGAGGGCGAGGGTCAGGGCCACGCGCAGGAAGCCGTCGGCGTCGTCGAGAGCGCGCGCGGTGGCGGCGGGGTCCATCCCCGTCAGCACCCGCAGGATCGCCCGCTTGACGCCGCCGCCGACCTCGCCGAGCGCCCGCTCCGCCTGGGCGTGATCGCACCCCGTCACGAGCGCGACCGTGCGGATGGACCGCGCACGCAGCTTGTCGTTGGTGGCGAGCAGGTCGACCATGACGCCGCGATAGGTCTTGCCGAGCTTGACCATCGTGAGGGTGGTGAGCATGTTGGCGACGAGCTTCTGCGCGGTGCCGGCCTTCAGCCGCGTGGAGCCGGCGACGAACTCGGGCCCGACGACGGTCTCGATCGCGATGTCTGCGACGGTGGCGATCACCGAGTCGGCGTTGGCGGCCACCGCGATCGTCAGCGCGCCGCGCGAGCGGGCGTGGGCGAGGGCGCCGCGGACGTACGGGGTGCGACCGGAGGCCGAGATGCCCACGACGGCATCCCGCTCGTCGAGTCCGAGGCGATCGAAGTCCGCGAGTGCGCCGTCGGGGTCGTCCTCCGCGCCCTCGACGGCGGTGTGGATGGCCGTCTCCCCGCCCGCGATGAGTCCGATGACGAGCTCGGGAGGAGTGCCGAAGGTGGGAGGGCACTCGCTCGCGTCGAGGATGCCTACTCGGCCCGCGGTGCCGGCCCCCAGGTAGATGAGACGTCCGCCGCGGCGCAGGCGCGCCACGATGCCGTCCACGGCGGCGGCGATGTCGTCTCCGCACGCCGCGACGGCGTCCGCGACACGGTGGTCTTCGGCGTTCATCGCCGTCACGAGAGCGCGGGTGTCGAGCAGGTCGAGATCGGAGCGGTCGCGGTCGAACGACTCGGTGGTGAGCGTGTCGAGCTCCGCGATGAGGGCCCCCAGGCGCGCGGGCTCGGGCGGCAGGGTGTCGGGCGGCAGGGTGTCAGAGGGCACGGTGGAGGAGCCTTTCGTGGGGGAGGCCGTCGACGGTCACCGCGCGTGCGGCGCCGTCGAGCGCCGTGGCGGCGGGAGGCTGCGGCCGTCGACCCGCCGCTTGCAGCGCGGTGTGCAGTCGGCGCGCGAACGATGCGTGCTGGGTGAGTCCGCCCAGGCAGGCGACGGGGTCGCCCGCGTTCGAGGCGGAACATGCGGTGGCGACGAGCTCGTCGATCGCCCCGGCGACGATGGCATCGGCGACCCGGTCGGCGTCGTCGGCGGCGTCGAGCACCACGCGGGCAAAGGAGGCGACCGCCGCCACGGTGAGGGGCTCGTCGAGCTCGCCTCCCGTTCCCAGGCCCCCGCTGTCCGGGCCTCCGGTGCCCGGGCCCCCGGTGTCCAGGCCTCCGGTGTGCGCGCGCCAGCGCCCCGTCAGCGTCGTCGGTGACGATCCTGCGTCGCCGATCGCCGCGGAGATCCCGGCGCGCCCGATCCAGTAGCCACTGCCCCGGTCGCCCACATCGGGCCCGAGGCCGTCGGCCAGGCGCGCCTCGCCGTCGGGAGAGAGTGACCAGGCGACCGCCCCGGTGCCGGCGACGAGAATCGTGCCCGCGGCACCACCGAGCGCGCCGAGGTGCGCGGTGACGACGTCGGAGGTGACGCAGGCCGGCATCCGCCAGCGTGATGAGAGGGCGTGAGCCAGTTCGTCGGCGGCCGCGGGGGCGGCGAGAGCGCCTGCCACACCGACGGCGACGGCGTCGTAAGTCCGGCCGTCGAAGCCCGCGGATTCGAGGCGATCAAGACACTCCTGCAGGCGGCTCATCGCGTCTTCGGCCCCGCCGGGCGTCGCGAGGCCGGCGATCCCGGCCGCCGTCGCCGGAGCGCTCGCCGTCCCCTCGCTCCAGGGCGCGAGTCGGGTCGTCGACTTGCCGATGTCGGCGACCAGGACGGTGCGGGCTGTCATGGGGGCTCTTCCTACGGACATGCGTCACGGTGTGGGGCGTCGGCGATCCGACGGTCTGTAACAACTCTACACTGGGGGGCGCGAGAGCGTAACTGCTTTCCATCGCGACGAACGGGAACACCGTCGCGACATACTGGGGCGGGAGGTCCGATGAGCATCCAATCCACGATCGATGCGGCGGTGGGAACGCTGTCGCCGTCGCTCGCGCGCGTGGCGAACCTCGTGCGCACCGATCCCGCGGTCGTCGTCGACAACACGATCAACGAGCTGGCCGACCTGTGCGAGACGTCGGTGGCCTCCATCGTGCGATTCTGCCGCGCCATCGGATTCACCGGCTATGCCCAGCTGCGGATGGCCCTGGCCTCGGAGATCGGCAAGGAGCGCGCGCAGTTCGGCGACGGCATGAGCTTCGGCTCCGATATCACGGACGCGGACGCACTCCCCGACATCGTCGCCAAGATCCGCTCCCGCGAGATGCTCGCGATCGACGAGACTCTCGCGAGCCTCGACGTAGACGCCCTCGAGCGGGCGGCGACCCTGCTCGACGGGGCGAATCGCATCCTCCTCTACGGCGTGGGGGCGAGCCAGTTCATCGCCGCCGACCTGGGGCACAAGCTGCTGCGCATCGGCAGCCCCGCGTTCGTGCTCAGCGATCCCCACGAGGCATGGGCGTGCGCGGCGCTTCCGCAACCGGGGACCGTCGCCGTCGCCTTCTCCCACCGCGGCGAGACGGCGGAATCGAGCCGCTTCGTCCGCATCGCCCGAGAGGCCGGAGCTGCCACGATCGGCCTCACGAGCGTGCGCGACTCGACCCTGGGCCGGGGCGTGGATGCGGTGCTGACCACCCAGGCCCGCGAGACCGACTTCCGGGTGGGGGCGATGGTCAGCCGCATTGCGCAGCTCGCCGTCGTCGACTGCCTGTTCATGGCGGTGGCCCAGCGGCAGTACGCCCACACGATCGAGGCCCTTCGGGTCACGCGCGCGGCGATCGCTGACGCCGAGCACGGACGCTCATGATTTCGATTCTGTAAAACATCTCCGCCAATCTCGCACTCTCTGAACATTCTTGTCATACTGGGGTGACGTTCGCTTCCCCATCAGAGAGGAACACCCCGTGAGTTCAGGAGAGATGACGCTCCGGCGCTTCGCCCACGGCGACCTCCGGCCTCTGGCCGCCGCCTGGACCGAGGCCGCGCCGGCAGACGCCATCACGCCGACGCGGCTACGGGATCTCGTGCTGCTCGACCGCAACTTCGACGCCGAGGGCCTCTTCCTCGCCGAACGCGACGGCCGGATCGTCGGCGCCTCGTACGCTGTGCGACGGCTCGTCGCTCACGCCGGTGACGACCTCGAGCCCGATACCGGGTGGATCCCGTTCTTCTTCGTGATCCCCGGCGAGCGCCGGCGCGGCACGGGTCGTGCCCTCGTCACGGCGGCCCTCGACTGGCTGCGTGGTCAGGGCCGGCGACACGTCGTCTTCTCCAGCTACACCCCCAACTACGTGCTGCCCGGCCTCGACGCCGACCGTTACCCCGAGGCGCACGCGTTGCTGAGCTCGCTCGGCTTCGCCACGATCGAGCACCCCAGCGCCATGGACCGTTCCCTCATCGGCTACCGCATTCCCGACGAGGTGGCAGAGCGCGTCGCCGCATTGCGGGCGGAGGGCTGGTACCTCGGACACCCCGACTCTGACGACCTCGTCGCCCTCATCGACCTCGCCGGGACGCAGTTCAACTCCGACTGGGCCCGCGCGATCCGCGAGGGCGTGGTCTCCGGGTCGCTGCCCCTGGAGCGGATCATCATCGCCAAGAATCCCGACGGGCAGATGATCGGCTGGGCGCAGCACGGCACCTACGAACAGGTGATCGACCGGTTCGGGCCGTTCGGGGTCCTGCCGTCGAGCCGCGGAACCGGGCTCGGCAAGGTCATCCTCCACCTCACGCTGCAGAACATGGCCGCGCTCGGCGCCCACTCGGCGTGGTTCCTGTGGGCCGACGAGGGGTCGGTCGCCTCTCGCCTGTATGCCACCACGGGGTTCACCGCTACCCGGTCCTTCCACATCCTCCGCGCGGAACTCTGAAGGAGAGCACCACGATGACGAAAACAGTCCTCGCCGTCGGCGGCCACATCGGCGACACCGAGCTGATGGCCGGTCCGGTCCTCGCCAAGGTCGCCCTGGAGGGCGGGCGCGCCATCATCGTCGACTGCACCTACGGCGAGCGCGGTCATCCGCGACTGACGCCGAGCGAGTACCGCCCGCAGAAGGTGCACGAGGCGCGGTACTTCGCCGATGCGATCGGCGCCGAGCTCCACGTGCTCGACTACTCCGACGGCTTCCTTCCCGACAGCGAAGAGGTCGCCGAGCAGATTTCCGCCATCATCCGCGACACGACCCCCGATGTCCTCATCACGCACTGGACGTCGTCGATGCACCGCGACCACGAGCGGGCTGCCCAGGCCGCCCTGCGGGGGGCCTTCCTGGCCTCCATCCCGCGCGAGGAGATCGCCGCGCCCCGCCACACCGTGCCCACGATCCTCCACGCCGAGAACTGGGAGGACATGGAGGGCTTCGAGGCCGACACCTACATCGAGATCCCCGACGAAGCGTTCGAGCGCTGGCTGACCGGTATCAGCGAGCACGCCTTCGCCCGCGGCGAGACCTACGGGTTCCGCTTCATCGACTACTACTCGGCGCTCATGCAGGTCAAAGGCTGCCTGGCGGGGGCGGCCCGCGCGGTCGCCCTGCGCTCAGCCGGCACCGAGAAGTTCGTCCTCGCCGGTCCCTGATCCCGTTCCTCCCGTCCGCACCGCCTCTCCACCCGCACCGCCTCTCCACCCGCACCGCCTCTTCACCCGCACCCGCTCTCACGTCAGCACCAAGAAAGGCAAACCATGAACAGCACCACCCGCATCGCGGCGATGGGCATCGGCATCGTCGCCGCGCTCACCCTCGCCGGCTGCTCCGGCACGGCCGACCCCGGTTCCTCCGATGACGGCGTGACCGTCACCTACCTCACGCATTGGGGTCCCGACCAGACCAAGCAGCTGGAAGCGGCCGCCACCGCCTTCAGCAAGGACCACACCGACGTCTCCATCAAGATCCAGTCGGTGCCGTTCGACCAGCTGCTCTCGACGCTGGCGACGCAGGGCACCGGGCCCGATGGGCCGACGATCACCAACATCTACACCGCCTGGCTCCCGCAACTGGCCGCCGACGACGTCATTGCCCCGGCGCCGGACGCCATCGCCGCCGAGGTCACCGACAACTACGCGGCCGGTTTCGCCTCGGCCGCCTCGAACGACGGCGCGGTGTACGGCATCCCGAACGAGGTCGCCCTGTACCAGCTGAACTACAACACCGCGCTGTTCGAGAGCGCGGGGATCAGCGCCCCGCCCGCCGACTGGGCGTCGGTCACCTCCGCCGCCACCGCCCTCAAGGACGCCGGCGTGAAGAACCCGGTCGGCTTCATCACCGCGTGGGGCAACGGCGTCGTCCACCCGTTCCTGTCGCTGCTCGCCTCCAACGGAGGCTCATTCCTCACCGAGGACGGCAGCGCCTCCGCCCTGACCTCGCCCGAGGCGCTCGAAGTGGCCGAGTTCTACGAGTCGCTCGTGAAGGGCGGCCTGACCGACATCTCGCTCTCCACCGCCGACGCCAACACCACGGGCCCCTACCTCGACAGCTTCTCGCAGGGCCAGACCGGCATGATCGTGATGGCCAACTGGTGGAAGTCCACGCTGGAGTCGGCGATGGGTGACGCGTTCTCCGACGTCGCGAGCGCTCCGATCCCCGTCGGCCCGTCGGGCGACACGTCCTCGTCGATCTCCTACACGTGGGCGAACGTCGTCAGCAGCCAGGCCGACGAGGCCACGCAGAAGGCCGCCTGGGACTTCCTGACCTACCTGAACGGTCCCGACTCGGGGGCCGACGGATCGTCGGCGATGGGAGACATCCTGATGGGGATGGGCATCCTCCCCAGCCGCACGAGCGACCTCGACGCCCACAAGGCGGCCCTGGACACGCCGTTCCTGGCCTCCTACGTCGCCGCCCAGGCGACGGCCACCCCCTTCCCGACCGTCGACGGCGTCGCCGAGGCGACCACCGCGCTGCAGACCGAGCTCGAGGCGCTGCTGAACGGTCAGAAGGACGCCGCGACCGCGATGAAGGACGCCGACGCCGCCGTCAACGCGGCGCTGACCGCCGCTCGCTGATCCCGCCCGACCCGGGAGGGGCGCATCGCCACGGGCTTGCGCCCCTCCCGCCATCTCCGAGGTGTCTCACCCATGGTCTCCGCCACCCTCCATCCCGACCCGCAGGCTCCGGCCCCGCGGGACGACCAGGCTCGACGGCCGCAGGGCGCCCGGGCGCCGCGCCCCGGGCGTACCCTGACCCACCGTCGGAAGGTCGAGCACTTCTGGTCGGGGCTGTTCCTGAGCCCCACGCTGCTGATCATCGGCGTGTTCACGGTCGTGCCGCTGCTGATCACCGTGGTGATCAGCTTCACCGACTGGTCCGTCTTCCGCCCGCTGGGCGACTGGGAGTACGTGGGCCTGCGAAACTACGAGTCGCTGCTGGCCAACACGACGCGCATGCAGGCGATCTGGAACACGATCGCCTACGTCGTGCTGTCGGTCGTCTTCACGGTGCCGCTCGCCGCGCTCGTGGCGATGCTGCTGTACTTCCCGAAGCTGCGCGGTGCGGGAGTCGTCAGGGTCGCGCTGTTCGCAACCTACGTGATCCCCACCATCGCGGTGGTGATCGTGTGGGGAAACCTCTACGCGCCGGGTTACGGCCCGTTCTCGGCGGCCTTCACCGCCGTGGGCCTTCCCGCGCCGGGATGGCTCAGTGATCCCAAGCTCGCGCTGATCTCGGTCGTCGTCTTCAACGTCTGGCAGATGCTCGGCTACTACGTGATCCTCTTGACCGCTGGGCTCACCCAGATCCCCGAGGAGCTGTACGAGGCCGCCAAGATCGACGGTGCCGGGATCCTCCGGCAGACGTGGTCGGTGACGATTCCGCTCCTGAAGCCGACGCTCCTGTTCGTCGTGCTGATGACGATCGTCAACTCGATCCAGGTGTTCGACCCGATCTATCTCCTCACCCGCGGCGGCCCCGCCAACGCGACCAACGTGCTCTCATACGAGATCCAGCGGGCCGCTTTCGAGTACAACAAGGCCGGTGACGCGGCCGCCCTGTCGGTCTCGCTGCTGATGATCGTCGTGCTCGTCGGCGCCGTCGTCGTCATCGTCACCCGGAGGAAGAAATGACCGCCACCGAGACGCTCCTCCGCCCGCGTGACCGCCGACGCTCGGCGCTCCGTCGCTCCGGCCCCGCGCTTCCCGCCCGGCGGCGCTCGCCGAAGGCCGTCGTCCAGCGGGTCGTGCTCTACGCCGTGCTCGTCGGGGTGGTGCTCGTGCCGCTGTTCCCGCTGTACTGGCTCGTGATCTCCTCGTTCAAGACGCCGCAGGAGTTCTCGCAGATCCCGCCGACGTGGTTCCCGTCCGACCCCACGCTGTCGCAGATGGGCGTCGCCCTCACCGAGGCGCCCTTCGGGCAGTCGCTCCTCAACAGCATCATCATCGCGGGCGGGAGCACCCTGTCGGTGCTCGTGACGAGCGTCTTCGCCGGGTATGTGTTCGCGAAGCACTCCTTCCGCGGCCGCGATGCGCTGTTCTGGTCGATCATCGCCACGATGTTCCTGCCTCCCGTGGTCACCCTCGTGCCGTTGTACTCGATGGTCAGCTCGCTCGGGCTCGCCGACACCCATCTCGGCGTCATGCTGCCGTGGCTGGCGAACGCCTTCGGCATCTTCCTGATGCGCCAGTTCATCATGGGCGTCCCCGACGAGCTCATCGAGGCCGCGCGCATGGACGGAGCGGGCGAGGTGCGCATCGTGGTGCAGTTCGTGGTGCCGCTGATCAAGCCGGCGCTGGTGACCCTCGGGGTGTTCATGTTCGTCTACGCCTGGAACAACTTCCTCTGGCCGGTCTCGCTGCTGAAGTCCGAGGAGCTGTACCCCGTCGTGCTCACGGTCAACCGGCTCATGGCGTACACGATGAGCTTCGACTACCGCAACGTCGTGCTCGCCGGCACCCTGATCGCCTCGATCCCGACGCTCTTGGTGTTCCTCCTCACCCAGCGCGTGTTCGTGCAGGGCATCGCCTCCACCGGCGTGAAGGGCTGACCCCTCGTTCCACCCTCCCCGAGTGTCCACGACACGCCGCCCCGGGACATCCCGTCGCGGCGCGTCGTGGACACTCGGCGTCTGGGGGGGGAGGGAGGGGAGCTGGAAAGTTGATATGAGGCGTATCAAGTTGGTTTGACACCGGGGGGTGCCGGGGTTATCGTGGAACACGGATCGAAGTTGAGTCGGCACGGCTCAATCTCCACAGGCTTCTCAGATTCCGTTTCACGAAAGGAAACACCCATGGCACGTGCAGTAGGCATCGACCTCGGAACCACCAACTCCGTCGTCTCCGTCCTGGAGGGCGGCGAGCCCAAGGTCATCGCCAACGCCGAAGGCTTCCGCACGACCCCCTCGGTCGTCGCGTTCACGAAGGACGGCGAGGTGCTGGTCGGCGAGACCGCCAAGCGCCAGGCCGTCACCAACGTCGACCGCACCCTCACCTCCGTCAAGCGCCACATGGGCACCGACTGGAAGACCCAGTCGATCGACGGCAAGAACTACACGCCGCAGGAGATCTCGGCGCGCATCCTCCAGAAGCTCAAGCGCGACGCCGAGCAGTACCTCGGCGACACCGTGACCGACGCGGTCATCACCGTTCCGGCCTACTTCAACGACGCCGAGCGCCAGGCCACGAAGGAGGCCGGTGAGATCGCGGGACTGAACGTCCTCCGCATCATCAACGAGCCCACCGCCGCGGCCCTCGCCTACGGGCTCGACAAGGGCAAGGAAGACGAGCTCATCCTCGTCTTCGACCTCGGTGGCGGAACCTTCGACGTGTCGCTGCTCGAGGTGGGCAAGGACGACGACTTCTCCACGATCCAGGTGCGCGCGACCGCGGGGGACAACCGCCTCGGTGGCGACGACTGGGACCAGCGGATCGTCGACTACCTCATCAAGCAGTTCAAGGACACCACCGGTGTCGACGTCTCGGGCGACAAGATCGCGCTCCAGCGTCTGAAGGAAGCGGCCGAGCAGGCCAAGAAGGAGCTGTCGAGCTCGACCTCGACGAGCATCAACCTGCCCTACCTGTCGCTGACCGACTCGGGCCCGGTGTCGCTGTCGGAGACGCTGACGCGTGCCAAGTTCGAGGACCTCACCAAGGACCTCCTCGACCGCACCAAGAAGCCCTTCGACGACGTCATCCGCGAGGCCGGCATCAAGGTCGCCGACATCGACCACATCGTGCTCGTCGGTGGATCGACCCGTATGCCCGCCGTGAGCGAGCTCGTCAAGCGCGAGACCGGCAAGGAGCCCAACAAGGGCGTCAACCCGGACGAGGTCGTCGCCGTCGGCGCCGCCCTGCAGGCCGGTGTCCTCAAGGGTGAGCGCAAGGACGTGCTGCTCATCGACGTCACCCCCCTGAGCCTCGGCATCGAGACCAAGGGCGGCATCATGACCAAGCTCATCGAGCGCAACACCGCCATCCCCACCAAGCGCAGCGAGACCTTCACGACCGCTGACGACAACCAGCCGTCGGTCGCCATCCAGGTCTTCCAGGGTGAGCGCGACTTCACGCGCGACAACAAGCCGCTCGGCACGTTCGAGCTCACCGGCATCGCGCCCGCGCCCCGCGGGATCCCGCAGATCGAGGTCACCTTCGACATCGACGCGAACGGCATCGTGCACGTGTCCGCCAAGGACAAGGGCACCGGCAAGGAGCAGTCGATGACGATCACGGGCGGCTCGTCGCTGGCCAAGGACGACATCGAGCGCATGGTCCGCGAGGCCGAGGAGCACGCGGCCGAGGACAAGAAGCGCCGCGAGGCCGCCGAGGTCCGCAACCAGGCCGAGACGCTCGCGTACTCGATCGAGAAGCTGATCGCCGACAACGCCGACAAGCTGCCCGACGACGTCAAGACCGAGGTGCAGGGCGACGTCGACGCGCTCAAGACGGCGCTCGCCGGCGACAACGACGATGCGGTCAAGGACGCGTTCGACAAGCTCAACGCGTCGCAGACCAAGCTCGGCGAAGCGATCTACGCCTCCTCGCAGGCCGAGGCGTCGGCACCGCAGGACGAGCCGGCCCCCGACGCGGCTTCCTCGGAGGAGGACGTCGTGGACGCGGAGGTCGTGGACGACGAGGACGAGAAGAAGTAATCATGACGAACAAGGACTTCGACGAGTCGGCCGGCGACGATCAGTCGCCGAGCGAGGACGCCGCAGGCGCCCGCGACGAGACGCAGTCCTCCCAGGCGGAAGGGGCTGGCCAGGAGCCGGCCCCTTCCCCGCAGGGGGGCGACGCGGATGACGCGGACGAGTTGACGATCGACGACATCCTGGGCACGGCGCAGTCCGACGAGGCGGCCGTGGCCGAGGCGCCCGAGGAGGACCACGATCTCCTCCTCGACCTCAAGCGTCTCCAGGCGGAGTACGCCAACTATCGCCGCCGCACCGAGGAACAGCGCGAGGTCGAGGTCGAGCGCGCCAAGGGCGCCGTGGCCAAGGGGCTCCTCCCGGTGCTCGACGATCTCGACCGCGCCGAGAAGCACGGCGACCTCGTGGAGGGTTCCGCTCTCCTCGCGATCGCCGAGAAGCTCCGCGCCGTGGTGACCCGCATGGGCGTGGAGACCTACGGCGCCGCCGGTGAGGCGTTCGACCCGCAGCAGCACGAGGCGATCTTCCAGGCGCCCACCCCCGGTACCGAGACCCCGACGATCCTCGAGGTCGTCGAGATCGGCTACCGCCTGGGTGCCACCGAGCTTCGGCCCGCGAAGGTCGTCGTCGCCGTTCCGGCCGAGTAGGTCGAGAGGAGGGGTATGGCCAGTCAGGACTGGTTCGACAAGGACTTCTACAAGGTTCTGGGTGTCGCCAAGGACGTCTCCGACGCCGATCTGAAGAAGACGTACCGCAAGCTGGCGCGTCAGTACCACCCCGACTCGACGCAGGGAGACCCCGCGGCCGAGGCGAAGTTCAAGGAGATCAGCGAGGCCTACGCCGTGCTGAGCGACAAGGAGCAGCGCGAGGAGTACGACCAGATCCGCGCGATGGGATCGGGCAGCGCCCGGTTCCAGGCGCCCGGTCCCGGCGGTGCCGGCGGCTTCGAGGACGTCTTCAGTCGCTTCGGGCGGGGAGGGTCTCCGCAAGCGGACTTCGACGACCTGTTCGCGATGTTCGGCGAGCAGAGCGGCGGTCGCTTCGGGTCGGGCCGCTTCGGGCAGCCCACGGGCGGCTTCCGCGGCTTCGGCGGGCCGCAGCGCGGGGCCGACGTGACCGCGCGCACGACGCTCGATTTCCAGACGGCGGTCAAGGGCGAGACGATCACCCTGCAGGGCGAGGACGGCAAGCCGTTCAAGGTCAAGATCCCCGCCGGCGTCTCCGACGGGCAGAAGATCCGCCTGCGCGGACGGGGACGCCCGTCGCCCGACGGGGGCGAATCGGGGGACATCGTCGTGTCGGTGACCGTTCGGCCCCATCCGGTGTTCACGCGCGACGGGCTCAACCTCCGCGTGACCGTGCCGGTGACCTTCACCGAGGCGGCCCTGGGCGCCACGATCGAAGTGCCCACGCTCGGCGGAGATCCCGTCAAGCTGCGCGTGGCGCCGGGAACCCCCTCGGGGCGGGTGCTGCGCGTCAAGGGACGCGGCGTGCAGTCGTCCAAGGGGACCGGCGACCTCCTCGCCGAGGTGCAGGTGGCCGTTCCGGCGCACCTCGACGATCGCGCACGCGAGGCGCTGGAGAGGTTCCATGAACTGGAGCCGAAGGAGAACCCGCGCGCAGACCTCATGAGCAAGGCGAGGGAGTAGGCGCAGGGACTCCGCGTTCCGCGGCTGCGCTTCTCGCAGGCACACGCTGGGCAGGCACACTGGACAGGAGGAGGCGATCATGACAGACGACGTCGATGAAGAGACGCCGATCTTCGCGATCGCGGCGGCGGCCGAGCTGTCGGGCATGCATCCGCAGACCCTTCGGCAGTACGACCGTCTCGGGCTCGTCGTGCCGGGTCGCACGCAGGGCGGGTCGCGCCGGTATTCGCTCCGTCACGTCAAGCAGTTGCGTGAGGTGGCTGCCCTCTCGGCCGAGGGCATGAGCCTTCCCGCCATCTCCCGCATCATCGAGCTCGAGAACCAGGTGCGCACCCTCCGGCGGCACGTCGACGACCTCGAGCAACGGCTTCGCGACGAGGTGGATCAGCGCCGTGGCGCGCGCGTCTTCGCCGCGGGCGCCACGGGCTCGGTCGTCACCCTCCGCCACGGCACCCGCGTGCGGCGCGCCACCGAGGTCGTCGTCTGGCGCCCGCCCCTCGAGGAGTAGCTCCGCCCCTTCCCCCTGCCGCCCTTCTCCCCTTTCCCTTTGCACAACGGCGGATGTGAGGGGCGACATGCCGGACGAATACCCGGGCGAGCCGGCGCGTCGGCTGGCGGATCCGCCGCTGTGCACAGCGAGGTCGTGCACGGCGAGCTCGTGCCGGCGAGGTAGTGGTGGGCGGGTGCCGGTGTCAGGAGGCGGTGTCGTCGAGGGGATCGACGAAGAACCGGAGCGCGGCACCCTGGCGGAACGGCTCGACGATCTCGACGTTCTCGTAGGCGACGCCCCCGGGGATCGGCGACGTGCTCGCCCAGTACGCCCAGCGCCCGTTCACCTGCGCCACGAGGGCGGGATGCGGGTCGTCGACGCGCCACCCCTGCGCGGCGCGCCGTCCCTCGAAGTGCCAGTGCGCGTGGGTGTCGTCGGCATAGGTCGCCGAGAGTGGATCGCCCTCGTCGCCGGTCGCCGTGACGACGGCGGCGTCGCCGTCCCGCGCGAGGAGCGACAGCGGGAACCGGGCGTGCTCGGTGAAGTCGGTGCGCGTGAAGCCGGGCCAGAGCTCGCTCGGGTGAACGACGCGATCAGCCAGGTGGAGTTCACGAAGGCGGGCCCAGTTGCCCATCGTCGCGGTGAGGACGAGGTGGGCGAGGGGAACCGATGTCTCGCGCGCGAACCCGGCGAGCTCGACCTCGTGCGGTCGGTCGGCGTGGAGGCGCACGCGCACCGCCACCTCTGCCCCGTTGTCGAAGCGCTCGACGCCCACCCAGAGGGTCAGACGCGAAGTCCCGTCGACCTCCTCGATCACGCCCGGCGCCGGTGCGGATGGGTCGCCCGGAACGGCGGCGCTCTCGAGGGAATCCGCCGACCACAGCCGCTTTCCGGGCCGTCCGGGGTCGAGGGTGCTCGGCTCGAGCTCCGAGAACCCTCGCGCGGAGGCGCCGTCGGGGATGGGCTCGATCGCGACGAAGTTGATCAGCCGTTCGTGCGGGTGGTCGAGGTAGGGAGTGAAGATCCGCAGCAGTCCGCGCGGCCCGGGAATGGGCGGAAGACCCACCTGGAGCGCTCCGGGCAGTCCCCAGCGGGGCTCGCCGCCGGGGCCGCCGTCGGGGCGGATCCAGTCGGCGGAGGAGGAAGAGGAGAGAGTCGGTTCTGTCGACGATGACATGTCGCTCCGAGGGCCGGGATGGATGGAATCGATTTCATGCTAGCGTGCCCGCATGCGGATGCACGAGCAGTTCCTTGCCGGCCCGACGTCCCGCCCACCTCGCCGATCGCGCCACCGTCGGCGGCGGCGGTTCGCCGCGATCGGGGCGGTGGCGCTGGTGGTGGCGATCAGCGCCTGCGCCCCGTCGCCGGACGACCCGGTTCCGCTGCGCGCCGACCCCGACGCCCCGTTCGTGCTGGCGGGAGTGAGCGGGGTCACCCAGATCGCGCAGCTGACCGGACCGGACGGGATCAACGACACCGCCGCGGCCGGGGTCGCCGGCACCGATCTCGGCTGGATGCTGGCCGCCGGCGACCGCACACTGTTCGTCTTCGGCGACACGTTCGGAGACCGCGCGCCCGACGCGGTGGGGGCGCAGGGGGGTTTCTGGCGGTCGAACGTGTCGGCGTGGACGACCGACGACGACCCGTCCGACGGGATCACCTTCGACGGGTGGGCGCCCGCCGACGATCTCGGGCTCGCGGAGGCGCTGGTCGAGGGCGAGCACGACGCCAACGACGGCACCGGCGAGGTGACGAAGATCCCCACGGGCGGCTTCGCCGTGGGCGAGACGCTCTACCTCTCCTACATGTCGGTGTCGTTCTGGGGAGAGCCCGGCGCCTGGGATGCGGCCTATGCCGGCCTTGCTCGATCGACCGACGGCGGTGATTCGTGGGAGGCTCTCGCAGCGCCTCGCTGGGCGGGGACCTCGAACTTCGTTCAGGTGACCACGGCTCTGGTCTCCGACGGCGGCGCGGACTACGTGTATCTCTGGGGCATCCCCGCGGGGCGCTTCGGTGCCGTGCAGCTGATGCGGGTGCGCGCGACGACGGCGGAGGTGGAGGATCCGTCGGCGTACCAGTACTTCGCCGGCACGGACGGGGAGGGCGGGGTCCGCTGGTCGCCCCACGAGGAGGCGGCCGAGACCGTGCTCCCGGGCTCGATCGGCGAGCTGTCGGTGATGTGGTCGAGCTACCTCGAGCGGTGGGTCATGACCTACTCGGACGGCGGGAGCGCCTACATCCGCGAAGGCCTGTCGCCATGGGGTCCGTGGGGCGAGCCGATCCCGATCGCCTCGCCGTCGGAGTACCCCGGTCTCTACGCGCCGTACCTGCATCCTCGCTACGTCGACGACGGGGGACGGCGCCTCTACTTCACGATGTCGCTCTGGGAGCCGTACAACGTGTTCTGGTTCTCCCTCGACCTCGACCTCGACCTCGACCTCGGCCTCGACCTCGATCGAGCGGACTGAACCGGGGTCACTCGGAGGACTGCCAGGAAGGGCGATTGCGCTTGAAATCGATTTCGCCTATGGTGGCTCTCGACGAGGTCGACGGCGATCCGCCCGACTACCCGCCTCGGCACCGCATCGACAGCGATGCCGGACACAGCAACGACGCATGGGCGCGTCGAGTTCCTGAGGAGGAGCGAATGTACACAAGGAAGGCTCGGCTCGCGGCGGCGTTCGTCGCGACGGTCGCGGCAGGGACGCTGCTGGCCGGGTGCGCCGGAGGAAACCCCGGCGACACCGGTTCCGACGGCGTCACCACCATCCAGTTCTGGCACCGCACGTTCACGCCGGCCGAGAACGAGTGGTATGCCGGCATCGTCAAGAAGTTCAACGCCGCGCAGGACAAGGTGAAGGTCGTCGACACCGAGGTGCCCGCCGACGCGTGGGACCAGAAGATGAAGGCCGCGCAGGCGGCCGGCAAGGCGCCCGACATCTACACGCACTCCGGGTCGATCCAGGATGCCGTGAACGCGGGGCAGCTGCACGAGCTGGGCGGGATCGTCTCCGACGACGCCCTCGGCCAGATCATCGACGCCGCAAAGCCCGTCTCCGCGATCGGCGACAAGTACTACGCCTACCCGCTGCTGCTGGAGCCGCAGACCGTGCTGTTCTGGAACAAGGACATGGTCAGCGCCGCGGGCCTCGACGCCGAGAAGGGTCCCGCCACCTGGGACGAGCTGCTCACCGCGTGCGCCGCGATCCAGCCGACCCTCGACAAGGGCCAGTACTGCATCTCTCCGGCCAGTGACGCCGTCACCTTCGCGTGGTCGACGGTCGGACAGCAGTTCAACTTCTCCGGGCACACCGCACTCACCGACGACTGGACCGCGCCGAACATCAACGACGCGGGCTATGCCGACCTCATGGCCAACTACAAGAAGCTCTGGGACAACGGCTACATGCCCAAGCAGGCGCTCGCCGCCTACGTCGAGGGCAAGGACTTCGGCGAGAAGAAGGTCGCCTTCAAGGTCTCGGGCTCGTGGATGATGTCGGAGATCGGTTCCGACTACCCGGATCTGCTCACCAAGACCGGCATCGGCGCCTTCCCCGACGCGACGGGCTCGACCGGTCGCACCGCCACCACCCTCGGCAACTTCAAGTGGGTCGTCGACGCCAAGTCGAAGAACGCCGACGCCGCGGGCGCGTTCCTGGAGTGGGCGATCGCCGGTGACCCGCAGAACGTCGTGCCCTTCTTCGTCGACACGCAGTTCACGAAGGTGCCGGTGCGCACCTCGGTGCAGGACGCTGTCGCCGCCAGCGACGAGGCCGCCGACGCGCCGTGGTCGGGGGTCATCGTCAACGACATCGCCCCGACCGCCATCCCCGAGCCGACCTACCCGTGGGACGTCTCGCTGGCCGTCGGAACGGCGATGGAGTCGGTCATGAAGGGCGCCGCGACACCCGAAGCCGCCGTCAAGACGGCCGAGGACGCGATCGCCAAGGTGATCCAGCAGCAGGACCTTCCCAGCAAGGCACCGAAGAACTAGCGTCTGACGGGTCCGGGGGCCGGTGCGCCGGCCCCCGGACCGCAACGACTCACGGATGGGGTGACAGATGACCGGGACGCAGCAAGTGGCGACGCCCGCCGCCGAGGTGGCACTCATGCCCGCCACGCGCACGGGGCGACGGCGCACGGCCGCGCCGGTGCGGCCCACGCGACGTGACGGCAGGATCGCCTACCTGATGATCCTTCCCGCCGTCGTCATGCTCGGGATCTTCGTGATCTGGCCGGCCATCTACGCGGCCTTCCTCTCCTTCCAGGAGTGGAGCTTCTACAAGGACCCGGAGTTCGTCGGCTGGCGCAACTACGTCAACGTCCTGACCGACCCGCTGTTCTGGGCCTCGATCGGTCGCGGTTTCGCCTTCGTCGCGATGACGGTGCCGGTCATGCTCGTCCTGGCGTTCCTCTTCGCGAGTCTCGTCGTGGCGGTCTCCCGCCGCTTCGCGAGCCTGCTGAAGGTCAGTATCTACATCCCGACGATCATCTCGGCCGTCATCGCCTCGATCGTCTTCGCGCTCATCTACGACTACTCCGGAGGGCTCCTCAACGCGCTCCTGGCGACGTTTGGCGTCGACCCGGTGGCCTGGATCGGCGACCCATCGTGGGCGCTGCTGGCGATCGCGGTGCCGGCCATCTGGCTCGGGATGGGTCTGACCTCCCTCATCATGGTCGCCGGAATGGTCGACATCCCCGGCGAGTACTACGAGGCGGCTGCGATGGAGGGCGCCAACTGGTGGCAGAAGACCTTCTACATCACCATCCCGCAGTTGAAGAACATCCTGCTGTACCTCCTGATCACCGGCTTCGTCGCCGCGATCCAGCAGTTCGAGCTCCCCCTCGTGATGACCCAGGGCGGGCCCCTCGACTCCACGACGCTGCCGAACCTCTTCATCTTCAACCACTTCCGCAACGACATCAACGCGGGCTACTCGATCGCCGCGGCACTCCTGCTGTTCGTGGTGCTGGGGAGCGTGTCGGCGCTCGTGTTCAAGTTCGTCAACTCCGAAAGGCTGGTGGACTGACATGGCCGTCGTCACCGACGTCGCCCGCGACACCGCCTCCGCGGCAGCGCCCGTCCGCCGCCGCCCGCAGCGCACCGGCAGCTGGTGGTTCTACGCCGTCGGCAAGGGACTGATCGGGGCGGTCTTCGTGCTCCTCGCGCTGTTCCCGCTCGCGTGGATGGTGATCGCCGGCTTCAAGACCCGCACCGAGGTCGTCGCCACGCCGTTCCAGTTCTTCCCCGAGGTGTGGAAGTGGGAGAACTACGTCCAGATCCTCGCCGATCCGACCTTCGCCTGGACGATGACGTGGACGTTCTTCGGTGCCGTCCTGTTCACGCTCCTCGCGTTGAGCGTCAACTCGCTGGCGGCCTACGCGTTCGCCCGGCTCGAGTTCCGCTTCAAGCGCACGCTGTGGGTCACGATCATCACGACGATGTTCATCCCCGGCATGACGATCCTCCTCACGAGCTTCATCGTCGTCACCCGGCTGGGGATGCTCGACAGTCTCGCCGTACTCGTGCTTCCCGGTGCCGCGAGCGCCGCGACCATCTTCTTCATCCGCCAGTTCTACCTGAGCATCCCGTCGAGCCTCGAGGAGGCGGCGATGCTCGACGGCTGCGGCCGGTTCGCGATCTTCTGGCGTCTGTTCCTCCCGCTCTCCAAGCCGCCGTTCGTCGTGATGGGGATCACGTCGTTCCTCGCGTACTGGAACTCCTACGTGTGGCCAATCCTCACGATCACGAGCCCGGAGCGCTTCGTCGTGCAGCAGTACCTCGCGACCTTCCGGTCGGAGCGGGCGAGTGAGTTGGGGCTCCTGATGGCGGGGTCGACCCTCGCCGCGGCACCGGTGATCATCCTCTTCCTCATCTTCCAGCGCCAGATCATCGGCAACATCAAGATGGCGGGCCTGAAGTAGCAACAGACACCGTCGGTGGTGGCTGTGGTGTGGCCCGGCGGTGGCGCACCCACCGCGCATGCTCCGCCGGACCGGGCGCAACTGCGGACCGGGAGTGCACCGGACACAACGGCGGACCGGGCGCAACTGCGGACCGGGTGCACCGGACACAACGGCGGACCGGGCAGGGCGACACCCCGGTGGAGGGCTGATTCCATCGGGGTGTCGCGTGTCTGATCCGCCGTTGTGTCCCGGAGGCGGTGCTTCGGGGGCGGCCGGTGGAGGTGGCCCACACGAGCGCCGCACCAGACGCCCGCACCCAGCCGGCCCGCCCCGCACCCAGCCGGCCCGGCCCCGCCCCCAGCCGGC